>NZ_JAHDGE010000057.1 GCF_020627745.1 Pseudooctadecabacter sp. | reverse complement strand
ATCAGCGGCTGGCCTTTGCCCGCCGCTTCACGCGCGGGTTTGAGGTTGAACAGATTACGGCCCTTATCAAACAGCTCCGTCTCGGGGGAGTTCAGGTACTTGGCGTTGTCATCGGGGTCCATCGCGCGGCCGCCAAAGGCAATCGCGCGCCCACGGGCATCGCGGATCGGGAACATGATCCGGTGGCGGAAGGTGTCGTAGGGCTTTTTGCCCTGGTTCGACGCCTTGGACAAACCACAACCGAGGATCAGGTCTTCGGCCACGCCTTTGCCGGTCAGATGATCCCACAGGTTTTGCCAGCCCGGTGGGGCAAATCCGATCTCCCACCTCTCCAACGCCTGTGGGCCCAATCCGCGCCCTGCCAGATAGTCACGCGCCTGTGCGCCCGCGCCGGTTTGCAACTGCAGCCGGTAGAATTGCACGGCCATTTCCATCACTTCGGCCAGTTGGGTCCGGCGGTCGGCCTTTTGCTGGGCCTGCGGGTCACGGGCGGGCATGGTCATGCCCGCTTCGCCTGCAAGGATCTGCACAGCCTCCATGAAGCCCACATTCTCAGTCTCACGAACGAAGGAGATCGCGTCACCCTTCGCGTGGCAGCCAAAGCAATAGTAATACCCTTTGCGGTCATCCACGTGGAAGCTGGCGGATTTTTCCTGATGGAACGGGCACGGCGCCCACAAATCGCCCTTGCCCTGGTTGGACTTGCGCTGGTCCCACATGACCTTGCGCCCGACGACCTGCCCGATGGACAGCCGGTTGCGCAATTCGTCCAAGAATCCCGGTGGCAGCGACATGCCCCCTATATTGGGCCTCACCCCTCCAGAGTCTATCCCTTGGTCTGAAACGACGCGGGCGTGGCCTGCCGTTTGGCCCGCGCTTCACGCCATGTGATGAAGCTTACGGAGGCGAGGATCACCGTGCCGCCCAGCACAACCCAGATGTCCACGCCTTCGTCAAAGACGAAGTAGCCCAGCAGCACGGCCCAGATCAGCTGCAAAAAGGTCACCGGCTGTGTGACCGTCAAGGGGGCCGCCGCAAAGGCCAGCGTCATGGAATAATGTCCGGCGGTGGCAAAACAGGCGACCAGAAACAGCCAGCCCAGATCGCCCATGGTGACAGGCACCCAGACTGCGTAGGCGAAGGGGGCAAGACCAATCGTGACAGTGATCGACAACATCCCCACGACGACCGCCGCAGACACTTCACCGGACAGCTGCTTGGCGATCAGGTAACCGGCGGCAAACCCCACAGCCGTTCCCAACATGGCGATATGGCCTGCATCGACCTCCCGAAAGCCGGGGCGCAGGATGATCACCGCGCCGATCAAGGCACAGATGACCGCGATCAACCGCCGCGGCGGAAGGCGTTCGCCCAACAGCAGGGCAGCGCCCAGTGTGACATAAACCGGCGACAAATAATTCATGGCCGTCACATCCGCGATGGGAATGCGCGCCATGGCGTAAAACCACAAGATGACAGCCAGCGTGTGCACGACCCCGCGTGCGGCAAAAAGTTTGATCTGACGGGCGCTTAAATGCGCCGCCAGAATGGGCCGGATCATGGGGATCAAAAACACCAGCCCCAGCAGATACCGCAAAAACGCCCCTTGGGCGGCAGGGACATCCCCGCCTATATGTTTCACAATGGCCGTAACGGCGACGAAATTCAGCCCCGTCAGGGCCATCCAGAACACACCAATGAGGGGACGATCTTGCGCAGGCATGGCGGCACTCAACGCCCACGACGCGCCGGACGCAACCTTAAACCGCGCTGACGACCAAACCGATTGCGATCACGACCATCACCACGCCGATGATGAATTCCAGAATTTGCCACGCACGCGGCTTGATCATGACCGGCGCAAGCAACCGCGCGCCGTATCCAAGTGCCACGAAAAACAACGCCGACCCGGCGCTGGCCCCGGCCCAAAAGCCCACGCGGGCCTCTTCAAACTTGGACGCCACCGACCCGACCAACAACACCGTGTCCAGATAAACATGGGGGTTCAGCCACGTAATCGCGAAACAAAACGCCAAAGCGGCGCGCAAGGATCCTTTGGGCGCAACCGTGGGGTCCAACGCCTCCCCCCCCGCAAAAGCGCGCCGAAAGCTGAGAATTCCGTACGCAAACACAAACGCCGCCCCGACCCACAACATGACGGGGGCCACCGCAGGCACCGCTTGGGTCAAAGCCCCGAAGCCAAACACGCCCAGCGCCATCAAAATCGCATCGGAAACGGCGCAAAACAAAACCAGCGGCCCCACATGTTCGCGCCGCAGCCCCTGTTTAAGGACAAAGGCATTTTGCGCGCCCACAGCCACAATCAGTGACAACGACAGCCCGAACCCGTTCGCAAACGCCCAGATCATCGCTCCGCCCCGTCTCTCTGGTTCAAAAATACCTCCGCCGGAGGCGCTAAATTTCGAGAAATTTAGCCCCCCGCTGCCTAGTCTTCGCTGTCGGCAAAGGCCTGCATCACGTCGTCGGGCGCATCCAGATTGGTGGTGACGGTCTGGACGTCATCATCGTCTTCCAACGCCTCGACCAGCTTCATTACCTTGGTCAGACCGTCCAGATCAACGGGCGATGTGATGTTGGGCTGCCAGATCAGCTTGGTCGATTCAGATTCGCCCAATTCCGCCTCAAGCGCGTTCGACACTTCGTTCAGATCGGTGTCCGCACACAAGATGACATGGTTTTCCTCATCACTTTGAACGTCCTCCGCACCCGCCATAATCGCGGCCTCAAGCACGGTTTCCGCATCCCCCACAGAGGCCGGATAGACCACCTGCCCCTTGCGGTCGAACATGAACCCGACGGAGCCGGTCTCCCCCAGATTGCCGCCCGCCTTTGAGAACGTAGACCGCACCGTCGACGCCGTGCGGTTCTTGTTGTCCGTCATCGTCTCGACAATCACAGCCACCCCGCCAGAGGCATAGCCTTCATAGCGGATTTCATCATAATCCTCGGCATCGCCCCCGGTGGCCTTCTTGATGGCCCGTTCGATGTTGTCCTTGGGCATGGATTGCCCCTTGGCTTCCTTGACGGCCAGCCGCAGACGGGGGTTTTTGTCCGGGTCCGGATCGCCCATCTTGGCGGCAATCGTGATCTCCTTGGACAGCTTGCTGAACAGCTTGCCGCGGATCTTGTCCTGGCGTCCTTTGCGGTGCTGGATGTTTGCCCATTTTGAATGGCCTGCCATGGGTCGTCTCCCGTTCGGTCTTATCTGGATTTCAGCGCCTTCTATAGGGCACAGCATACCCCGCCTGCAATGGCGCTTTGTTCGGGCGCCCATTGGCAAAGCGGCCCACAGGAACCATTGTGGATGTCGACAGGTTGTGCGAGGCGCAATCACTCAGCGATTGTTCGTGAACGAGAGGCCGCCCCCCATGACACCCGATCAAATCATCCTCTTCACCCTGTTCGGACTGGTCTTCGCCATGCTGCTTTGGGGCCGGTTCCGCTATGACATCGTGGCCTTCGGCGCTTTGCTGGTCGGCGTCGTTCTGGGCGTGGTCCCGACCGAGGATGCGTTTTCCGGCTTTGGCCACCCTGCCACGATCATCGTGGCGCTGGTGCTGGTTGTCTCCGCCGGTCTGGTGCGCTCGGGGGCTGTCTATCTGATCACCCGCACACTGGTGGATGCCTCACGCAAACTGGGGGGCCACATCGCTATCATGGGCGCCATCGGCGGCGTGCTGTCGGCGTTCATGAACAACGTCGCGGCCTTGGCGTTGCTGATGCCTGTGGACATCCAGACCGCCCGCAAGGCGGGCCGCTCACCGGGGCTCAGCCTTATGCCGCTCAGCTTTGCGACCATCCTTGGCGGCATGGTCACTCTCATCGGCACACCACCCAACATCATCATCGCCTCCATCCGCGAAGACTCCTTCGGCGAACCCTTCGCGATGTTCGATTTCGCCCCGGTGGGCGGGATCACAGCACTGGCGGGATTGATCTTTGTGGCCCTGATCGGCTGGCGGCTGATCCCCACCCCGGACGGCAAGGCCGCCGGGGCCACCTTGGAAAGCTACACCGATTATCTGGCCGAACTGACGGTGCCTGACGGCAGCAAACTGATCGGCAAACGCCTGCGCGAACTCTACGATGACGCCGAAAAGAACGATGTCGCCATTCTGGGTCTCATGCGGGACGGCAAACGCCGATACGGTACTGCCCAGAACTCGACGCTTGAGGCGCAAGACATCATCATCATCGAAGCCGCCCCAGAAGCGCTCGATGAATTCCGGTCGGCCCTCAACCTCGATTTCACTGACACGAAGCGCGAAGAACTTCTGTCTGCGGCCTCAGACGGCCTTACGGTGATCGAAGTGGTGGCCACCGAAACCTCCCGTATCACCGGCAAGACCGCGGACGCCATCGGCCTCGCATGGCGGCAGCGCACCGTGCTGATGGGGCTGTCGCGCAAGGGCAAACCGGTCAAATCGCAAATGCGCAAGACGGTCATTCAGGCGGGCGACATCCTGTTGCTGCTGGCCCCCAATGATGCCGCCGCCGACGTGACCGACTGGCTGGGCTGCCTGCCTCTGGCAGATCGCGGCGTGGCGGTGACGGTCAATTCCAAGGTTTGGCTGGCCATTGGCCTGTTTGCAGGCGCTGTGGCGCTGGCCAGTTTCGGGCTGGTCTATCTGCCCATCGCGCTGGGCCTTGTGGTGATGGCCTATGTGCTGGCCAAAATCGTGCCGCTGTCCGAACTCTATACCCATATCGAATGGCCCGTTGTCGTGCTCTTGGGGTCGATGATCCCGCTGGGGGCCGCATTGGAAACCTCTGGCGGCACGGAACTTATCGCGGGCGCGCTGGTCGGCCTGACCGAAGGCCTCGCTCCGTGGATCATCCTGACGGTGCTGATGGTGGTGACGATGACCCTGTCCGATGTGCTTAACAACACCGCAACCACCATCGTGGCCGCCCCTGTGGGCATCCAGATGGCCGACAGCCTGAATGTCTCGGCCGACCCGTTTCTGATGGCCGTGGCTGTGGCCGCCTCCAGCGCCTTCCTCACACCCATCGGTCACAAGAACAACACCCTCATCCTCGGTCCGGGCGGCTATTCCTTCGGGGATTACTGGCGCATGGGCCTGCCGCTGGAACTTCTTGTGGTCGCCGTCTCCATCCCCGCAATCCTGGTGTTCTGGCCGCTTTAGGCCGCAACGCCCCTTTTCTTCTGATCCGAAAACTCCCCCCGGAGGGTCCTGTCCGATGACCAAATTCCTCATCCTGCAATTGCGCCCCGAAGACGAGGCAAGCGATGACGAATACGCGGCCATTTTGCGCGCGGGCGGGTTGCAGGCGGATCAGACCCACCGCATCCGGCTGGATCGTGACCCCCTCCCCGATCTCGATCCGCGCGATTATGCCGGCACCATCGTGGGCGGTGGCCCCGGTTGCGTGTCCGACGCGGCCGCCGACAAAACACCCTCCGATGCCCGGGCCGAGGCCGCCTGCCTGTCGCTGATGCCACGGATCACCGACCACGATCTGCCATTCATGGGCTGCTGCTACGGCATCGGCATTCTGGCGCATCATCTGGGGGCCGATGTGTCCAAGGCGCGCTTTGGCGAAAGCGTGTCCGCCGCAACCTGCACGAAAACGGCACAGGGTGAGGCTGATCCGCTTCTGGCGGACCTGCCGCCCAGCTTTGATGCCTTTGTCGGCCACAAGGAAGCCGTACAAAACCTGCCACCCGACACCGCGCATCTTCTGTCCGGCACCGTCTGCCCTTTCCAGATGATCCGGCACAAATCCAACGTCTACGCCACGCAGTTCCACCCCGAAGCGGACGCGCACAGCTTTGCCACCCGCATCCGCATCTACCGCACCAAAGGCTATTTCCCGCCCGATCAGGCTGAGGCGTTGACCAGACTGGTCCACGCCGCAGATGTGTCCCACGCGCCCCGCGTCCTGCACGCCTTCGTGCGCCGCTACCGCCCCTGAATGTCGTGTGTGTTCTGGTGCTGCTAAAGCGGCCAGATGAACGGAATGACCGCAGATGCCAAGATCCCGATGCTCAGGTTCAGCGGGATGCCGACCCGCATGAAATCGCTGAATTTATACCCGCCAGGTCCATAGACCAACGTATTCGTCTGATACCCGATCGGTGTCGCGAAACTGGCCGACGCCGCGACCATCACCGCCACCACCAAAGGCCGCGGGTCCAGCCCCAGCGCCTGACCCAACCCGATGGCAATGGGCGTGACCACGACCGCGACCGCATTGTTGCTGACCGTTTCGGTCAACACCGAGGTCAGCAGATACACCGCCCAGATGATCATAAACGGCGGCAACAGCGCCAGTCCGGGTGCGACGGCCTCGACGATCAGCGCCACTGCGCCCGAGGCCTGCAGGGCGGCACCAATGGCCAGCATGGAAAAGATCAGCGCAAGCAGCCGTCCGTCCACAAAAGAGAACGCCTCCTCCGCGTCGATGCAGCGGGTCAGCAAAACAACAGTGACCGCCAGTATGGACAACAGGAAAATCGGGGCGGCGCCAAAGGCCGCCAATGCCACGATCCCCACCAGTGCCGCCAGCGCAATCGGCGCGTGCGACCGGCGAAACGCGCGTGCCGACGGATGGGACACATCCACCAGATCCATCTCCAGCGCCAGCCGCTGGATGTCTTCACCCGATCCTTCCAGCAGCAAGGTATCGCCGACCCGCACCACCAGATCATCCAGCTGCCGCCCGATGTTCTGGTTGCGGCGGTGCACCGCCAAGACATAGACGCCAAACCGCCGCCGCAGCCTCAAAGCCCCCAGCGTCCGGCCGATCATCTTGCAACCGGGCGTGATCAGGACCTCAACCGTCTGGGTTTCCACCGCCGACACCTGATCCACGCGACGCAGTTCCTTGTTGCGTTGCAGGGACAACAGCTCCGTCATGGCGGTGCGCAACACCACGCGGTCGCCCACCTGCAGGGTCACGGATTTGAGATCGCGCCGCAAGGACAGATCGCCCCGCACCACGTCCACCAGCCGCACACCTTCGCGTTTGAACAACTGCACGCCTGTCACCTCACGACCGATCAGGTTGCTGTCGGGGGGGATCACGGCCTCGGTGAAAAAGCGCATTTTCGACCGGTCGGACAGCAGGTTCGCAAGGCTGTCACGGTCCGGCAACAGGCGCGGCGCGATCACGCCCAGATAAAACATGCCCCAGATCACCAGCACGATGCCCAGCGGCGTGACCTCGAAAATCGTGAACGGCTCCAACCCTTCGGCGCGGGCCACACCGTCAACAAGCAGGTTGGTGGAGGTCCCGATCAGGGTCAGCGTGCCCCCCAAAATCGCGCCGTAGGACAGCGGGATCAGCAGCTTTGACGCGCTCATCCCCATGGTTTTGGCCAGTTGCACAAAGATCGGGATCATCACCACGACCACAGGCGTGTTCGACACGATGGCCGAGGCCACGACGACAAAGGCCATCAACGCGGCCAAGGCCAGCACGGGGCGTTCCTTGGCGTTGCGTTCGGCCAGCCCTGTCAGCGCTTCCAGCGATCCGGTGCGCACCAACGCGCCCATGACGATGAACATCGCGGCAATGGTCCAAGGCGCGGGGTTCGACAGCACCGTCAGGGCAACGTCATAGGGCAGCACGCCCGAGGCCAGCAGGATCGACACGCCGGCCATCGCCACGACCTCTGTGGGATAGGTTTCGCGCACAAAAAGCACAAACATCACCGCGACCACGCCTAGCGTCAGCAGCGCCTGTCCCGTTTGTGTCAGTCCAAAATACTCAACCATTCTGGCCCCTTGGTCAGATTTTACCCACGCGGAGTTGCGCCCTGCACAGTGTTGCGCGCCCCGTTGTCCGGTGCAAGTCGTGACCGCACGGGACGCACCAGCGTCAGCCCCAAAAACATCAGGCCCAGCGCGATCCACACGCCCGCCGCATAGCGTTCGTCCAGCAGGACCATCGACCACACAATGCCGAATCCGGTGACCAAATAGGCGGTTTGACTGGCAAAGACAGCGCCCGCCACGCCAATCAGCCACAAAAAGCCGGTGTAAATGACGGTATGGCCCACCGCCGTGGCGATCACGGCCAGACTGGGCAGGTCTGCGCCGATGCCTTTGATCTGGCCCGTCAGCATCGCGGCGATCATCGACACCGGAAGAAAGATCACCGCCGCCCCCGCGAAGGCCTGCAACGGGTGCAGCCCCGCCATCCCGCGTCCTGCCAGCAGGGTGGAATTGAGCGCATAACACAGCGGCGCCAGCAGCCCCACGGCCACCGCCCACAGCGCCCCGCCGCCTACATCCCCGCGTGAGGTCGCGATCAGAACCATGGCCACGAACCCCAGCGCAAGCCCCGCTGCGCGTGCCGTCGTCAGGACCTCGCGACGCAGGGCCAGCCCCATCAACAGGGCAAAAATCGGGATCGTCGACAATATGATCGCGACCAGACCAGCGGGCAGATGGGTGACCGCCGTGAAGGACGCGAAATGCGGGATCAACGTGCCCAAAACCGCGACCTGCGCACAAATGGCCCATTGCGCACGTCCCTTCGGGCGGCCCATCCGCGCGGCCAAAGCCCCCGCAAGGATCAGCGTCACAACGCCTTGCCAGACCATGATCCCGAAAGGTTCAAACCCGCCCTCGACGGCGATCTTGTTGGCAGGCTGCATCGCGCCCCAGCCTGCCCCGAAGGTCACAAGGGCCAGCCACGGCAGCACGTTGGAGGGTGTCATTCCGGCCCGTGCTGGGCCAGCCGTCCGCCCTGACGGACCGGTTCAACCCGCGTGGCTTTGCCGGTGCGGTCATCGGTTTCGACGTATAGCCCGCTGAGCGTGGCCTCCCCCATGGCCGGTTCAAACCGGGCCTTTGGCATGCCGGTGATGAACCGGCGCAAGGGTTCTTCCTTTTGCATGCCGATGACGGAATTGTAGTCGCCACACATGCCCGCATCGGACTGAAAGGCTGTGCCGCCGGGCAGGATCATCGTGTCGGAGGTCGGCACATGGGTGTGGGTGCCCACCACGATGGACGCACGTCCGTCGCAGTAGTGGCCCATGGCCATCTTCTCGGACGTGGCTTCGCAATGGATGTCAATCAAAGACGCCTGCACAGCGCCGCCCATGGGGTGGCCCCGCATAACGGTGTCCACGGCAGAAAACGGATCATCAAAGGCGCGTTTCATGAACACCTGCCCCAGCACTTGGGCCACCAGTACCTTCCGGCCCCGCGTGGCTTCGAACACCCGCGCGCCCTTGCCGGGGGCGGCTTTGGAAAAGTTCAGGGGACGGATGATGCGCGGCTCGGCCTCGCAGAACTGGATCATGTCCTTTTGGTCAAAGGCGTGATCGCCCAAGGTGAGAACGTCTGCCCCAGCCCCCAGCAGGGCCTGCGCGTGTTTCGCGGTCAGCCCCGCCCCGTTGGAGGCGTTTTCGCCGTTCACCACAACGAAATCCAGCCGCCATGCCTCACGCAGCTTGGGCAGCCGGTCAAGAATTGCAGTGCGGCCAGCGCGGCCCATGACATCGCCGAGGAACAATATTTTCATGGGGTCCGTAGACCAAGACCAACGCCGTTGCGCAAGGTTGAAATGTGCGCGCTCAAAGGGGGCTCTGCCCCGTCCTTCGGACCCCCCGAGGTAT
>NZ_JAHDGE010000016.1 GCF_020627745.1 Pseudooctadecabacter sp. | reverse complement strand
TGACGCCACTCTTCTGGCGATGGGGCATCCGGCTCATAGTAGCGGTCCTCTTCGATTTTTTCGAGCTCCTGCACGACCAAATCAGACAAGACGCGCTGCACCTCTGCTTGAGTGATCTGCTGGCTCTTCATGCGGTTTATACAGGTCGCGAAACCGGCGTTCACAAGATTGGCGAGAACCTTAGCTGTGGAAAACTTCGGCGTCCGAAGACTGATTTGCAGATACGAAGTCTTGGACACCCAGGCGGGCAGGCGCCTGCGCCAGACATAGATTGCGCCGCGGCGGGTGACATAATTTAGGCCGGTCATCTCAACTTCCCCTCAGACTCGAAGGTGTCGAAACTTTCAGTCGCAAACCGAGTGAGATGCATAGACGAGATGCACCTACGAGATGCAGCTGGGACTCAAATCCCAAAACGCGCATCGCGTCTTAAATATTTCAATGGGTTAGGAGAAAGCTGGCTGGGATGGTAGGATTCGAACCTACGGTACACTGTACCAAAAACAGTTGCCTTACCACTTGGCTACATCCCAGCAGCGAGGGATGGGATACGAAAAAGATTTGCGGGGTTCAAGCCCTGAATCGGCGTTATTTGTTATTCCTGAGCCGCGTCTTCGCGCAGCAGATCTTCGGCTTCGTCCCCGCGTCGTTCCGCGTCAATCAGTTTGTCCAAGGCCTCATCCGATGCTGGCCGGACCTCCGCGACCTGAGCACTTTCAACCGGTGCATCCTGCGATGCGGGCGATGCCGCGTCATTTTCGTCGTCGGACACGGACGCGGCCATTTCGATGGTGTAGGTCGTATTGGGCAACGAGACGCCCGAGGCTTCTATCGCGCGTTTGACAAGGCGTAATGCCTCCCCCCGGGCGCGGACGGTGGACGTTTGTGTCTGGTCGATCCAGCCGACCACAATAATTTCGATACCCGCGTCCGTGATTTCGCCGATCCATGCATCCGCCGCTGGTGCATCCAGAACAAAGGGCAGATTGCGAACGGTGTCGATGGCCAGTTCACGGGTGCTGCCAAGGTCGGCGCTGCTTTCCACACCAATCGTAAAGGTAAACCTGCGCTCACGGTTCTGGCTGAAATTGATGATGCGGCTTTTGAACACGGTCGCATTGGGGATACGGATATGGTTGCCATCAAAGCTGAGAAGGATCGTGGCCCGTGAAGTCAGGCGGATGACTTTACCCTCGTCCCCATTAATCTCAACCACGTCGTTGGGGCGAAACGGCTGACGGATCGACAGCATGACCGAAGCAATGAAGTTTTCGACGGTATCGCGAACAGCAAAACCGATGGCCAAACCGATCAGACCGGCCGCCCCAAGGATCGTTGAAAGCAACGCGGTGGCATTCATAATGTCCAACGCGATGACAATGGCCGCGATCAGAAAAGCGATCCGCGCCAGCGTTCTGAACAATTCTGCAATAAAGGCGTTCGGGGCAAGCCTGTCCCACGGTTGGTGCCACCGTCCGACCCAAGCGCCGATCCAGTTGATCAGCAAAAAGACGGTTAATGATATCAGCGCCAGAGGAAGCTGCACCAGCAGTTGTTCGATCCGCCCCATGAAACGGTCCACCGCCGGATCGAGCCTTCGGGCGATGTCAGTGGTTTCCGTCACTTCGTTCTTGAGAGCGACCACGCCCTCAACCCGGTTTACCAAAACATCAAGATCCTGACGTTCGACAAGTGAATTGGTCGTGCCCCGCAGCGTGACGACCCCGTCGGCGACCGTGACGGTAATATCATCGTAATTTCCCAGCTCCCCGAGAATATCGCGGATGCGGTTGGCGATATCCGCGTCCTGCTGAAAGCTTTGTTCGGTTGTGATGGGGCCGGATGCCGTGTCTTGGGACAGGGCCATATTGGCCGGCAGAAAGAATAATAAAGCGGCCAGAAGGCGAACGAAGACCATGTCAAATACGTCCCATAAGAATGCGATGATGTTAGGGCGCTGACAGTGTGCGGGCAAGCAACATGACCGCTGCACAGCCCGCCAGAAAGATCCCGAGTGATGTCGGGATCTTCTGGGGGGCCTTCGCTATGAACTGACCTGTTCGCGCAGGATGGATGCGGTCAGCGAAATCATCAGATAGATTCCCGACAGGATCAAAAAGGCCAACAACGTGTTTTCGAAAGCGCGCGGGTAGGTGGGTTCATCCGGCGCAATAGGGGACACGGAAATGGACAGATAGCGGACTTGACGGTTGGCCTCGATCCGGGCGCTGTCCATTGACATCAGGGCCGCCTGAACATTGCCGACCTCAAAGGCATAGTTTTCCTCGGCCAACCTGAGCCGCGCATCGTTCGATACGATGGTCCCATCACCGGACAACTGGCTGCGCAGAATGTCGATCTGGTCTTGCAAAATGGTAATCTGGCTTTCGACCTGTCGCACCTGCGCCTCGTTCGGGCGCCGGTTGTTGTTCAACGCCGCGAGGTTCAGACGTTCATCATCAAGCTGGACCTGCAGGTTGACGATCCGCTGTTGCAACGCAGCACTTTCCGCGCCGACGGGTCCCTGTTCGGTTTCTTGCTGGATGCGCACCAGTTCGGCCAGCGCCTCATTGCGGCGGGCTGCGGCCTCTTCGAATGTGATACGGGCGCCGGCCATCTGGTCTTCGCGAATACGCTGGGTCAGCTGGTCGACCTGTTCCTCGGCAAAGCCGATCAGCGCTTCGGAAAATTCCTGACTTTTTGCTGGATCGGCGGCAATAACCTCCATCTTGAGGATGCCTTCGGTCGTGTCATAGCCAATTTTCACATGATCCTGAAAAAGGCTGTAGGCCGCTTCAACCGTCGCGTCTTCCTCCAGCCGTTGGATCGGATCAATACCGGGGTCGGAAAAATGCGCAGTAAAATCATGATCGGCATCAAGGCGCAAAAATGCCTCTCTCGAGGTCATGTAGGATTGCACCGTGGTGCTGTCTGTCTGCGTCGCAAGACCCGTGCCCGAAAACAGGCTGCCAAGTCCGCCGCCGCCCTGTGCCTCGGCTTGTTGAATGACAAATTCGGATTTTGTGCCATACATCGGGGTGGCGATATTGTAAAAATAGTATCCGGCGGCAATGGTGGGCAGCAGAATAAACAGGCCCAACCGGACCATAAGCAGCGCAAGATTGCGACGTCTGCGGCGGGCGATGTCCCTTTGAATACTGCGAATTTCGTTGGCCCGAAGTTCGGCCGGATTTGATCCAGCGCCCAACTGGGTCGATGGCAGGCTTTGCTGTCGTTGAACGGTTTGGGGAAGCTGCACCTTGGCCTGATTGGCCGGAACCTTGGCTGTTGCGGCCTGCATCTGGTTGCCGCCCGGTTTGGCCTGCTGATCCGTGGGTGCCACCAGTTCCAGAACATTTGCGCGCTGGAAAGGGTCGATACCTTGCTGGCGTAACTGCCGCACAGCATCGAAATCGGACGTTACAGCAAGACCGTTTTTCTGTGCGACCCGCCGCGCCATACGCAGCTGACGTCCTGTCAGCCCTTCCTGCCGGATGGCGTCCAGACTTGTTTCCGCCGCGACAGTTTGGGCGCTGTCCACAACGCCTGTGGCCGCAGCCGCTGGGGCTGCGGGCGGGCGTGCCGGATCGGGGGTCGTCGGTGCGGTTTGGTCAGCCGCTGTTGACGAACGTCGTATCCGGAATTTCTGTGCCTTGGGTTTCGTAGTCATAGAGCTGTTTCGCTTCTTCCAAGGTGTCAAACATGGTCAGTTGGCCGTTGTTCAGAACGGCTGCTGACCGGGCGAATTTTTCAAGTGTCGCGGCTTGGTGGGACACGATGATAACTGTGGTGCTGGACAAACGCTCGCGCAGGATTTCCCCTGCCTTGCGATTGAATTCTGCATCCGTGGTTTGCGGCATACCTTCGTCGATCAGGTACATATCGAATTCAAGCGCCAACATCAGGCTGAAGGTGAACCGCGCCCTCATGCCCGAGCTGTAGGTTCCGATGGGCATGTCAAAGTATTCCTCGATGCCGGTCATCCAGCGGCAGAATGCCTCGACGTAGTCGGGATCAAGAGAATACAGGCGCGCGATATAGCGGCAATTTTCGCGGGCGGTGTGTTTGCCCACAACGCCACCCATGAACCCCAGCGGAAAGGAGATCCGGCACATGCGGTGAATTTCACCCTCATCGGGTTTCTCAAGGCCCGCCATCATGTTGATGATCGTCGTCTTGCCGGTGCCGTTTGGGGCCAGAATCCCGAGGGAGTTGCCCAGTTCCACACGGAACGACGCGCGATCAAGGATCACCTTGCGCTGGGTGCCTGTCCAAAAGGACTTACTGACATTTACAAACTCAAGCATACGGCTGTGTGCGACCTCTGTTCGGGCTATTCTATCGTTTACACGTTTGCCCGCTATTGTCTTCGATAAGTGAACAATCTGGCTATATTATGTCGGCGCTAAGGATTGGTTTACAATGTCTATGTCAGCATTTTGAGGGGAGCCTTCGCGGAATGTCCCCGTCAGGCTGGTCTTTGCCGAACCTTGAGGTAGATGGGAAGGTATGGGTCTTCAAACACAGATCGAAGCGTGCCGGTTGTGCGCCACGCGGTTCGCCGCGACGGCAACGGGGCACAGCCCACGACCGGTTGTGTGGTTCAAACCATCCGCGCGGATATTGATCGCAGGTCAGGCCCCCGGTTTACGTGTCCACAAAAGCGGGCGGCCCTTTACGGACCCTTCGGGCGACCGTTTGCGTGACTGGCTCGGGATGGATGAAACAACGTTCTATGACAAAGACCGCGTCGCGATCGTGCCGATGGCCTTTTGTTTTCCGGGCTACGACAGCAAGGGCGCCGATCTTCCTCCGCCACGTATTTGTGGCCAGACCTGGCACGAGAGCGTCATGGCCAGCCTTCCGCACGTCCGCCTGAAGGTGCTGGTCGGCGGCGCGGCACATCGGTATCATCTGGGCGGCAGAGCCGGAGTGACGCAAACCGTTGAGGGGTGGCGCGATCATGCGCCTGACATCTTTGTCTTGCCCCATCCGTCTTGGCGCAATACCGGATGGCTCAAGAAACATCCGTGGTTTGCGCAGGACGTTTTGCCTGCGCTTCAGGCGCGTGTACGAGAGGTTTTGAATGACTGAAGTGACCGAACTGGACACCGCCCACGGGGCGATGATGGCCAATGAAGAAGACGATCTGGCGCGGCTGCGGTTTTACGAACGGCTGGCCGACAGTGAACTGTTCATGTTGCTGGAGGGCGAGGCGGACGGCGACCAGATTACACCCGCCCTGTTTGAGGTCGAGGACCAGCAGTTCGTTCTGATCTTTGATCGTGAAGACCGCATGGTTGAATTTTATGGCAAAATCGCCCCCTACGCGGCTTTGTCCGGTCGCGGCATGGCGCAGATGCTGGAACACCAGCGCATCGGTATGGCGTTGAACATGGGTGTGGCCTCCTCCGCCATGCTTATCCCGGCTGAGGCCGTGGACTGGTTGGCGCAAACATTAGGGTCCGACCCCGAAGAGGTCGAAGGCCAGATCACCGAACTGACGCCACCACAAGGGCTGCCCGAAAGCCTGTTGGAGGCGTTGGACCGCAAGCTCGCGACAGCGGCAGGTTTGGCCGTTGAGGCATATTTGTGCGGCGTCACCTACGAGGGTGGCGGACGAGGCCATATGCTGGCGTTTGTCGGGACGGTCGAAGGGGCAGAAGGGGCGCTGACGGCAGCGGTTAACGAAGCTTTGGTATTCTCGGGAATTGAAGCGGGGATGCTGGATGTTGCCCATCTTGAAGGGGGCGACGGCATTGCGGAGCGGGTGGCGAAAGTCGGACTGCGCTTCGACTTGCCGACGCCACAGATGCCGGCACAGCCGGGATTGAACCCCGGCATGGATCCCGACAAGCCGCCGAAGCTCCATTAGGCCCTGCGGGGCGGGTTACCAAAATTCCATGAATTTTGGTGCCTCCGGCGGAGGTATTTTCGAACCAGAGAAACGGGGCCTTAATAACCGGCGGTGCGATCAACTGTGTGCAGAAACGGGCGGCCCTCTTCGCCGCGCTGAAGATTGTTGGCGATGACATCGGCGGCGGGTCTCGGGCGGGTGGCGGAGGCGATATGCGGTGTCACCGTCACAGACGGATGCGCCCAATACGGATGGCTGTCCGGCAGCGGTTCGGTGCAAAACGTGTCGAGCGTGGCATGTGCGATGTGTCCGCTGTCCAAAGCGGCCAGTAGGGCGTCATCGTCAATAAGCGGACCCCGTCCGGGGTTCAATACGAATGCACCTTTGGCTGTTTTTGCCAAGGTTTCGGCGTTCAGGATGTGTTCGGTGTCCGGGGTTTTGGGCAACAGCAAGATGACGCCCTGTGCCTGTGTCAGGGCGTCCCCGACGGGGCCGGACAGGCAACGGATGCCGCTTATATCCTTTGTCGTGCGGCTCCACCCTGTTACGGGAAACCCCAAAGCGGACAGGGCCCGCGCGCAGGCTGTGCCCAAAGCGCCGAGGCCAAGGATCGTAATTGGCCGGTCCTCTGCCAAGGGTGGCACAAATCCATCGCGCCAAATTCCGTCTTGTCCAAGGATGTGCCTGTCCATTCCGATATGGTGGCGCATCACATGGGCCACGACCCATTCCACCATGCCCTGATCCAGACCACCGCCCACCATCCGGCAAATCGGAAATGTGATTGTTTCATTGTGGACGATGTCTTCGACCCCCGCCCACAAACGCAACAGCGCCTTGCAACGGATAAAGGGGGAGAAATCCTCGATGATGTGTGACCCTGCCATCACGATGTAGTCGACCGTGTCAGGCGCGTGATCTGCCTTCAGGACCACATGCCGGGGCAGACGTGCGAAGGCCGCGATCAGGGCGGGCGCATATGTATCCCAATCCCGACCGGACCCGACAAACAGGGCATTCACCGTCATCTGTTACCTCGGTTTATGGACATGGGCGGACTGGACCAGACCGAAAGCAACCATCAGGACCAGCATGGCCGATCCGCCATAACTGACCAGCGGAAGCGGCACGCCCACCACAGGGGCCAGCCCCATGACCATTGCCATGTTGACGGCAAAGAACAAAAAGAACGTCACGGCCACCCCCATTGTCACGAGCGATGCAAACCTGTCTTTGTTGGTCACGGCGGACATGACGCAGAAGATGATGATGAGCGCGTAAAGGATCAAAAGGCCGAAGGCCCCGAGAAAGCCGAATTCTTCGGCGAGCGTGGTAAAGATGAAGTCGGTGTGTTTTTCAGGCAGGAAGTTCAGACGGCTTTGTGTTCCTTGCATGAAGCCCCGGCCCGTCCAGCCGCCGGACCCGAGCGCGATTTTCGCCTGGGTGATGTGATAGCCCGCGCCCAAGGGGTCTTGCGTGGGATCAATGAAGGTGTCGATCCGCCGGTACTGATAGTCTTTCAGGATTTGCCATGCCGTCCCTCGTGATTGAAAAACGGCTGTCACAAGCGCAATGCCTGCACCGATCACGGTCGCGAAATAGGCCCAGTGGACACCCGCAAGAAACATGATTGCCCCGCCGCCGGTCACAAGCAGGATTGTGGTGCCGAGGTCGGGCTGGCTGAGCACCAGATAAGCGGGTGCAGCGATAAAAATCAGCGGAATGATAATCCACAGGGGTTTGCTGACTTTGTTTAGCGGCAACCAGTCATAATAGGCCGCGAGCAACATAACGAGCGATATCTTCATCAGCTCCGATGGTTGCAGATCCATTGGGCCGAGGTCGATCCACCGTTGTGATCCATTGCGTTCGACGCCTACAAATTCGACGGCCACCAGCAGTAAAAGTGCCACCACGTAGGCGACCAACGCCATGTTGCGCCAGAACCAGATCGGGATCAGGGCCATGACCATCATAACCACAAGGCCCAGCCCGAAACGTTGGGATTGGGCCGTCACCCAAGGGTCCATCGACCCGCCGGCAACAGAATAGAGCATCAGAAAACCAAAGCCCGACACAGCCGTGATCAAAAAGACCACGGGCCAGTTGAGGTACATCAACTTGCGAAATCCGCTGGGGACGTATTTGACCTGATATTCTAAATAGGACATGACGCTATGCCTGGTCCGTATCGCGGCCAGGCTGGATATCGCGCAACATCGCCTCCATCTGGCGCTGCTGGTTGGCGATGGTCCCACGGACTGCCGCGGGATAAGCCTCAAGCGGCGGGGTGCCTTCGTAGAGGGCCTGCAAAAGCACATCACGGGCAATCGGGGCCGCAGCCACGGACCCGCCGCCACCGTGTTCCACAACCACAGCCACAGCGTACTTGGGATTGTCAGCGGGCGCATAGGCCACATACAGCGCGTGGTCGCGGGCGTTCCAGGGCAGGTCTTCGTTGCGGGTGATGACGCGGCCATTCTCGTCGCGGACAATAGCGCGGACCTGGGATGTGCCGGTTTTGCCGGCCATTTTGAACCGTTCTTCCGCAATGCGGGACCGGTAAGCTGTGCCACGGCTGTTGTTGGACACATCGAACATCGCACGGCGGATGCGGCGCAAATTGTTTTCGTTCAGGCCAAGGCTTTCACCTGCGCCGGAGGGCTGTTCGACGCCGCCGATAGATTTGACCAAACGGGGTTTTACAGCATTGCCCGTGGCGATCCGGGCCGTCATCACCGCCAGTTGCAGGGGCGAGGTGGCCACATACCCTTGTCCGATTGACGCATTGACTGTGTCGCCCACGCGCCAGTCCTCTCCGCGGGCCTCCCGTTTCCACGCTTTGTCCGGCATCAGGCCGGATCGAACGGCAGACATGGGCAGATCATGGCGTTCGCCCAGACCAAGTTTGCGGCCCATAGCGGCGATTTTGTCGATCCCGACCCGTTGGGAGATATCGTAGTAATAGACGTCGCAGGACTGTTTGAGGCTTTCGTTGAGGTTCATGTTCCCATGGCCGGAACGTTTCCAGCAGTGAAAGCGGACGTCAAAGACATCCGAATGGCCGACGCAACGGACAGTTTCATCAGCGTTCACGACACCGTCCTCAAGTGCAGCCAATGCCGTGACCATCTTGAATGTCGATCCGGGCGGATAGGTACCCTGTACGGTTTTTGCGGCAAGGGGACGGCGGTGCAGTTTCGGGTCAACTTCACGTTCGTTCAGTTCATCCCAAAGCGCGACAGAAATGCCTTGCACGAAAAGGTTCGGGTCATAGCTGGGGGCCGAACCGATGCCCTTGATGTCGCCATTGGTCACGTCCAGCACGATCGCCGCCGCACTTTCACCGCTCAACCGGGCCTGTATGTAGTTTTGCAGGCGGGCGTCCACGGTCAGTTGCACGTCGGAGCCGGGCAGCCCTTCGACCCTGTCAAGTTCGCGCATGACGCGGCCTGCGGCATTCACTTCGACGCGCTTGGTTCCAGCCGATCCGCGCAAATCCTGTTCAAGGTTGTTTTCAACCATTGTCTTGCCGATCTGGAAGCGGGGGATTTGCAACAGCGGGTCCTGATCTTCGATCCGGCTGAGGTCATAGTCGGAGACAGGCCCGACGTAGCCGACCACGTGAGCCATATCCGGGCCCTGTGGATAGTGGCGGCTGCGGCCAAGTTCTGCCACGACGCCGGGCAGCGCAGGGGCGTTTACCGTGACGCGGCTGATGTCTTCCCAACTGACCCGTTCGGCCACAGTCACGGGCACGAAGGAGGAGCGCACACGCAGTTCCTCGCGCGCCTTTTCAAGTTGCTCGGGGTCGATTGCGACAAGGCGGCTGAGACGGGCCAGAACCTCGTCCACGTCACCGGCGCCTTCGCGGGTCATCGTGATGGTGTAGTGCTGTTCATTGTCTGCCAGAACGACCCCGTTGATGTCATAGATCAGCCCGCGCGCGGGTGGAATAAGGCCAAGGTTGATGCGGTTTTCTTCCGCCAGCATCCGGAACTCATCGGCCTGTTCGACCTGCATGGTCGCCATACGACCGCCGAGGATGGCCACGACCCCCATTTGCGCAGTGCCCAGCAAAACAGCGCGTCTGGACAGACGGCGTGCGCCTTCGGCGGTTTCCTTTGGTCCACGTCTCATAGTCTGTGCCCCAGTGCATCCACTTCTCCGGGTGCGGGACGGCTTACGCCGAATGCCGCGTAGGAGACAAAAACAACAATCGGATAGGCGGCAATTGTAAGGATAAGCTGAACCAATGTCAGCCCCAGCGCGGCCTGTGGCACCAAGGCCACCGACAGGATCACATGATACAGCCCCGTGATCAGCGCGATCCCCGACCCAACGGTGATCCATTCAAGGGTAAATGGTAACGTGCGCATGGACCGGTTCCGCTTTCGAAGGACTTCCGACAGGATGAGGACAAGCGCCGTCCAAAGGCCGGGCGGACGTTGAAACAGCATGTCGGACAGAAAGAAGACCAAAGCAATAATCGCCACAGGCGCAAAGGACGGTCGGCGGGCGATCCATGCCAGCGTGATCAGCAACAGCAGGTCCGGCGCAATCCAGCGCGATGGTGTGCTGATCGGTTCGGGCGCGACAGCGCTGGCCTGATCGTTAAGGGTGACAACCCCATCAATGGGCATCAACCATTGTCCGCCAAAGCTGGGCGGGACTGTTTCCAAGGGAATGAGGTGTGAAAAGATCACCGCCAGACCCAGCAGCGTAAATGTAATGCGCCCGATCCACCTGCGACGCAGGACGTTGTCATCCATCGTCCGGCTCCTCCACCACGGCTGTGACGTCTTCGACCTCGGCGGAGGGAAATGTCATCGGGGCCAAAAGGGTTCCGGCCTCTTCTATTCGCGCGGTGGGTTGGCTGCGCAGAACGCGCAGGAATTCGAGGCGTTCAAGGTCTGCCGATAGGCGCGCCCGCAAGCGGCCATCGGTACCACGCGCCAGCTGTCCCACAAGAAGATCAGCGGGGAACACGCCCCCATCGCCTGATGTTACGATCCGGTCGCCAGGTTTTACCTGATCGGGGTCCTCGATAAAGCTGAGGATTGGATTGATCGTATTGTCGCCGGACAAAATGGCCCGTTGGCCGGATGGACGGATCGTCACGGGGATCTTGCTGGACGTGTCGGTCACCAAAATGACCCGCGCCGTGACTTCGCCCACGCCGGAGATGCGGCCCACCAACCCGATGCCGTCCATCGCAGGCCAGCCATCCAGAATACCATCGCGGGCACCCACGTTGAGAAGGACAGACTGACGAAAGGGTGACCCGCTGTCGGCCATGACCACGCCGGTGATCCGGGTCAGTTGCGGGTCAAGCTGGACATTGATCAGGTCGCGCAGACGGGCGTTTTCCTGATCGAGCTGGATTGCGGCCTCACGCCAGCTTTTCATGTCCTGCAATTCTCGGCGCAGATCGGAGTTTTGCTGCGCAAGTCGTTGGTAGGATTGAAAGTCGGACAGCAGGTTAACCATGCCCGTCACAGGCGCCATGGCCCAGTCAAAGCTGGGCACGACCGTGTCGATCACCATCATGCGGAACCGTTCCACGCGCGGGTTGTCGATACGCCAGATCAGGAAGGTGGCCAGCATGAACAGCACAAGAACGCCGACCAGCAGCCGCCGGACGGGGTTCACAAAATCCTCTGTCTGATCCTTACGTGCCAAAGGGGTTCCCCCCGCGAGTGTTAGCTGTCGTAATCAATAACGTGGCGCAACTGGGTTTCATATTCCAGTGCCTTGCCGGTGCCCAAGGCCACGCAATTCAGGCTTTCGTCCGCCACTGAAATGGCCAGACCGGTTTGTTCGCGCAAAGCAAGGTCCAACTGGCCCAGCAGCGCGCCACCGCCGGTCAGCATCACGCCACGGTCCACGATGTCGGCCGCCAGATCGGGTGGCGTCGCCTCAAGCGCGGTCATCACAGCCTCACAGATTTGCTGGACAGGCTCGGCGAGGGCTTCGGCCACCTGGGCCTGGCTGATCTCGGTTTCCTTGGGCACCCCGTTCAAAAGGTCGCGGCCGCGGATCATCATGGACTGTCCGCGTCCGTCGTCGGGCATGCGGGCGGTCCCGATGGAGGTCTTGATACGTTCGGCAGTCGATTCACCGATCAACAGGTTATGCTGGCGGCGCAGATAGCTGATGATTGCCTCGTCCATACGGTCGCCACCGACGCGCACGGAGCGGGCGTACACAATGTCACCCAGCGACAGCACGGCAACCTCGGTCGTACCACCGCCGATGTCGACGACCATGTTGCCGGTGGGGTCGGTGATCGGCATGCCTGCGCCAATGGCGGCCGCGATGGGTTCTGCGATCAGACCGGCGCGGCGGGCACCGGCGGACAGCACGGACTGACGGATCGCACGTTTTTCAACGGGGGTCGCGCCGTGGGGCACGCAGACGATGATCTTGGGTTTGGAGAAAGTGGACCGGCGGTGCACCTTGCGGATGAAGTGTTTGATCATCTCTTCGGCGGTGTCAAAGTCGGCAATCACGCCTTCGCGCATGGGGCGGATGGCCTCAATGCTGCCCGGTGTGCGGCCCAGCATCAGCTTGGCGTCTTCGCCCACGGCCAGGACTTTCTTCTGGCCGTCTTTCATGTGGTAGGCCACGACCGATGGTTCGGACAGGACAACCCCTTTGCCCTTCACATACACCAGCGTGTTCGCGGTTCCGAGGTCGATCGCCATATCAGACGAAAAGATGCTGCCTAAGCCAAACATATTGTGCCGTTCCCATGTGTCTTATATCCGCGACTCCCCCACGGGCGCAGACTGGCTGGCTTATAGGGTGTTGGCCGGATGGGGGGAAGAGGGTCAACCGTGAGGATGCGCGTTATTCCGCCACGTCTGCGGGACGGATCGCCGGTGTTTATCTTGCGCCTGCGGCGGGCGGAGGGCGCGCCGCTGCACGGCGCGCCGATAAACCAGCATCAAAGGATGCTATTCCCCGGCGTCGGTGTAGCGGATTTCCTTTTTGTCCGACCCTGCGCCAATTTTCTGACGCCGCACGATCAGGCGGTTGAGTGCGTTGATATAGGCCTTCGCAGAGGCCACGACGGTGTCGGTGTCGGCGGATTGGCCCGTGGCGATGCGGCCTTCCTCTTCCATTCGCACAGACACTGTGGCCTGCGCATCGGTGCCTTCTGTGACGGCGTGCACCTGATAAAGTTGCAGGCGCGCGTTGTGGGGGAACAGCTGTTTGACGGCATTGAACGTCGCATCGACGGGGCCGTCGCCGGTGGCCTGCACCGTGTGATCTGTGCCTTCGACTTCCAGCACCATGGTCGCTTTTTGCGGGCCGTTCATGCCGCAGATCACGGTCAGGTCCTTGAGTTTCAGGTGGTCTTCGGCGCTGTCGCTGAGTTCAATCAGGGCGATCAGGTCTTCGTCGAAAACCTCTTTCTTGCGATCGGCGAGGTCTTTGAACCGCACAAAAATGTCTTTGAGTTCATTGTCGCCCATCGTGTAGCCCAGCTTGTCGAGCTTATCGCGCAGGGCCGCCCGGCCAGAGTGTTTGCCCAGCGGCAGGGACGTGCCGCTGAGGCCAACATCCTCGGGCTTCATCACCTCGAACGTCTCGCGGTTTTTCAGCATGCCGTCCTGGTGGATGCCGCTTTCGTGGGCGAAGGCGTTTTTGCCGACGATGGCCTTGTTGAATTGCACCGGAAAGCCGCTGACCGTGGCCACACGGCGGGAGATGTTCATGATCTTCGTGGTGTCGATCCGCGTGTCATAAGGCATGATGTCGTGGCGCACGCGCAGGGCCATCACGACCTCTTCGAGGGCGGTGTTGCCAGCGCGTTCGCCCAGACCGTTGATCGTGCATTCGATCTGGCGCGCGCCGCCGTTGACGGCGGCCAGCGAATTGGCCGTCGCCATGCCGAGGTCATTGTGACAATGGGTCGAGAAGATCACTGTATCTGCATTATCCACCTCGGCGATCAGACGTTTGATCAGGTTCGCGGATTCCTCAGGTTCGGTATAGCCCACTGTATCGGGAATATTGATTGTCGTCGCACCCGCCTTGATGGCGATATCCACAGTGCGTTTGAGGAAATCCCATTCGGTGCGGGTGGCGTCCATGCTGGACCATTGAACGTTGTCACACAGATTGCGCGCGTGGGTGACGCAATCGTGGATACGGTCGGCCATTTGATCCATGTCAAGGTTCGGGATCGCGCGGTGCAGGGGCGAGGTGCCGATAAAGGTGTGGATGCGGGGGCGCTCGGAATGCTTCACGGCCTCCCAGCAGCGGTCGATGTCTTTGAAATTCGCGCGGCTCAGCCCGCATATTTGTGCGGATTTGGAGCGTTTGGCGATTTCGGACACCGCGTTGAAATCACCTTCGGAGGCAATGGGAAACCCGGCCTCAATAATGTCCACGCCCATATCGTCGAGCATTTCAGCGATCTCGAGCTTTTCGGCGTGGGTCATGGTGGCGCCGGGGGATTGTTCGCCGTCGCGCAGGGTGGTGTCAAAGATCAGAACATGATCGGTCATTTCGTAATTCCTTGTTTTTCCTTAGATATTCTTGGCGCGTCGTCCCCTCTGAGCGGTCGCGCCAAAAGGCACGCTCAGAGGCGGCTAAGGAGTAGGCCCAAGGTGGCCTGCGTATGTGCGGACGTGCTCATGGGGCGGACTATACGGATGGGGGCGCATTTGAAAAGGGAAATGTTCGCGCGAGGCACGCAAGAGGGTCATCCGCGAAGGGGCGTGGCTGAGGCGCGGGTGGAATTCAGGTATTTATGAACCAGAGAAACTGGAAGGACGGTGTAACAAGGCTACCTGCGGCGTATGAAACAGGCATTGGTTATCGGGGCGCAGGGCGGCATTGGGTCCGCTTTGGTGCAGGAGTTGGAGCAGCGCGGCTACGGTGTGACGGGGGTGTCGCGGTCGGCGGACGGGTTGGATGTGACCGATCCGGCTTCTGTGGATAGGGTGTTGGGTGCGGTCAACGGGCCGTTTGATCTGGTCATCATCGCCATCGGGACTTTGGCTGTGGGCGGCGCGCCTGAAAAGACGTTGGGCGCGGTTGAAGCGCAGCAGATGCTGGATGTCTATGCTGTGAACGCGGTGGGGCCTGCGTTGATCTTACGCCACGTCGAGAGGCTTTTGCCACGGGACGGGCGATCGGTGGTGGGGGTCTTGTCGGCGCGGGTCGGGTCCATCGGGGACAACAAGATCGGGGGGTGGTATTCCTACCGCGCGTCCAAGGCGGCGCTGAACCAGATTGTGCGTGGGGCCGCCATTGAAATCGGGCGCAAACGTAAGGAGGCGGCCATCGTAGCGTTGCATCCCGGTACGGTAGAGACGCCCTTCACCGCCGGATATCCCGGCCACAAAAAGGTGCCGGCGGCGGAGGCTGCAAAGAACCTGTGTGATGTGATGGAGGCGTTGAGGCCTGATCAGACGGGGCAGTTTTTCGATTATGCGGGGAAGGATGTCCCATGGTGAAGCTGGTTTTGGTTCTTGGCGATCAGCTGTCCGACAGCCTGTCCTCTTTGAAGGCCGCAGACAAAGGGTCGGACATTATCGTCATGGCGGAGGTGATGGGTGAGGCGGAGTACGTCAAACATCACCCCAAAAAGATCGCATTTCTGTTTGCTGCCATGCGGAAATTTGCGGCCCGGTTGGAAAAAGACGGCTGGGATGTTCAATATTCCAAACTTGACGACCCTGATACGCCCGCGTCCTTGAGCGAGGTTTTGTTGCAACGTGCTGAGGCGGCGGGGACGTCAAAGGTTGTGGTGACAGAACCGGGCGAATGGCGGTTGATTGAGGCGCTGCAAACGGTGCCGCTGGACGTTGAAATTCTCCAAGATGACCGGTTCATTGCATCGCACAAGATGTTTGAGGACTGGGCCGAGGGACGCAAGGCGCTGCGGATGGAATATTTCTACCGTGAGATGCGGCGCAAGACCGGTCTGATGATGGAGGGCGACAAGCCTGCCGGTGAGAAATGGAATTTTGACCACGACAACCGCAAACCGGCGCCCGGATCGGTCGAGTATTCCGGGCCGATGCGCTTTCAGACCGATGATGTCACGCGCACGGTCCTTGATCTGGTGCGCGACCGGTTCGCGGATAATTTCGGGACCGTCGATGATTTCTGGTTTGCCACCGATCAGGGGCAGGCGCGTCAGCATCTGGCCCATTGGATCAAGGGCGGTTTGCCCAAGTTCGGGGACTTTCAGGATGCGATGATGGGGGATGAACGGTTCCTTTATCACGCAATTGTCGGACTTTACATCAACGCCGGGCTGTTGGACGCCATGGAGGTTTGTGAGGCTGTCGAGGCGGCGTGGAAAGCGGGCGACGCGCCGATTAATGCGGCCGAAGGATTTATCCGGCAGATCATCGGCTGGCGCGAATACATCCGTGGCATCTATTTTCTGGAAGGACCGGACTACACCAGCCGCAATGTCCTGCAACATGACCGCGATTTGCCTGCGTTCTTCTGGGGAAAGAAGACATGGATGGCCTGCGTGTCGAAAACCGTCGAACAGACCCATGACGAGGCTTATGCCCATCACATTCAGCGTTTGATGGTTACCGGAAATTTTGCGTTGCTGGCGGGCATTGACCCCCATCAGGTTCATGAATGGTATCTGGCGGTTTATGCGGATGCCTATGAATGGGTCGAGGCCCCCAATGTCATCGGGATGAGCCAGTTTGCCGACGGCGGCATCATTGCGTCAAAGCCCTACATTTCCAGCGGAAACTACATCGACAAGATGTCGGATTATTGTAAGGGCTGCAGCTACAAGGTTAAGGACAAGACCGGACCGGATGCCTGCCCGTTCAATCTTCTTTACTGGCACTTTCTGGATCGGCACCGCGAAAGGTTCAAGGACAACCACCGCATGGGCAATATGTACCGGGTCTGGGACCGGATGGATGAGGACCGGCGGACCGCAGTTTTGAAAGATGCCGACAGGTTTCTGCAAAAACTCGATGCGGGTGATATCGTTTAGGGAACATTGACGGCAGGTCAGGGGTTGGCCGGTGTATTGCTGGAAAGGCACCCTTATGAAATTCCTTATCGCCGTGATTGCCGCGACTTTCACCACCTTCGTTGCGACTGTTGTGGCCGCTGAAGAAGTGGGTCGTGTGGGCGTGGACTGGGTGGGCAACGACATCATCGTGGAAGCGATCCCCGATCCCGACGTGGAAGGCGTCACCTGTCACATCAGTTATTTCGAACGCAGCCTGATTGACCGGTTGTCGAACGGCAACTGGTTTGAGGATCCGTCAAATGCCTCGGTGGATTGTCGGCAGACCGGACCAATCGTCATTGGTGATATCGACAGGTCGCGGGATGGCGAAACAGTGTTTCGCGAAGGTCGGTCGATAGTTTTCAAATCCTTGCGTCTGACCCGCATTCTGGATGAGGAAAATCAGGTCCTGATCTACCTCAGCCACGCCAACGAATTGAGCCAAGGTTCGGCCAAGATGTCGATTTCGACCATTCCGCTGTTCGACGGATAACCCCCTATTCGGTGGCGGGGGCCTCTTCGACAATAACACTGTCTGTTGCAGGGCTTGTCGCGCTTTGAGTGACCAGAGCGCCGTCCTGCCATTCTCCCCCGGCTACCTGCCCGGATGCGTAGGTCATTGTGCCTTCGCCCTGCCTGCGACCCGACCGGAACTGGCCTGAATAGACGTCGCCATTCGTATAGGTTGCCACGCCAAGGCCCGAGATTTCGCCCATATCCCATGCGCCTTCGTAGATAAATCCGTCAGGCATGGTGATCTTGCCGGTTCCGTGCCGTTGCCCATTCAGAAATTCCCCTTCGTAGACGGTGCCGTCCGCATAGGTCGCGGTACCGAACCCTTCGCGTTGCCCGTCGGCCCATGACCCTTCGTAGGTGTAGCCATCGGCATAGGTCATTGTGCCGGTGCCATGGTTTTTGGCATTCAGGAATTCACCTTCATACACCAGACCATTGGCGTAGGTGGCAATGCCGCGGCCCTGAATGACACCCGCTTCCCATTGGCCGTCATAAGTAGACCCGTCGGGATACGTGATTTTTCCGGTGCCGTCCGCCAGATCATCGGCGAATGTGCCTGCATAGGTAGACCCGTCGGGGTAGGTGACTTCGCCGGTCCCTTCGATCTGCCCTTCCGACCAGTCTCCGGTGTAGCGGTATCCATCGGTGCCGATGAACGTGCCTGTGCCATCACGCAGATCGGCGACGAACCCGCCCTGATATACATCACCGTTGGCATAGGTCACGGTGCCCGTGCCTTCGCGTTTGCCGGCCACCAGATCACCTTCGTAGATGTCGCCATTGGGCTGGATCAACCGGCCTGACCCTTCGATCTGGCCTGCAGACCATGTGCCTTCGTAGATCAGACCGTCCGGCATGGTCAGTGTCCCGACGCCTTGCCGTTCTCCGTCTGCCAAATTGCCTTCGTAGATTGCCCCGTCGGGATAGGTGATCTGGCCCTCGCCTTCCTTGACGCCGTTCACCCACGGGCCGTCATAGACGTATCCGCCGGGTGATGTCATCTTGCCGCGTCCGTGATGCATGGCATTCCGGAAATCGCCATCATAGACGACCCCGTTGGCATAGCGGGCAATCCCGCGGCCGGTGATCTTGCCGTCGGTCCAGTCGCCTTCATAGGTGCCGCCATCGGCAAAATTGATCAGGCCAAATCCTTCGGGTTTGCCAGCTGCGAACTGACCTTCGTAAACAGAGCCATTGGGGAAGTTCGCAACACCCTGACCACGGATTTCACCCTCGAACCATTCCCCTTCGTAGCGGTAGCCATTGGGCAAGGTATAGGTGCCCATGCCGTGCTGCAACCCGTTGAGGAACTGCCCCTCATAGATGCCACCATCGTCGTATTGCTTGGTCTGGACCGATTGGGCCAACGCAGGCGTGGCCAGCATCGTCAAGGCGATCAGGTGCGGTGTAAAACGCTTCATGGTCGGGCTGCTCCCCCTAGAGACTTTTGTGCACGATAGGGCCAAGGGCGGGGTGGCGCAACGGGGCGTTTACACCTTCGGCTTCCCCTTGCCTGCTTTGCGGACTAGATGAAGGGCAAAGCGATGAAAGGCCCCGCTATGACTGACCGTTTCCGCGTGACGATGGCACAGATGAACCCCACCGTAGGCGATATTGACGGCAACGCCGCCAAAGCACGTCATGCCTGGGACCAGGGCCGGGCAGCAGGCGCCGATCTGGTCATGCTGCCTGAGATGTTTATCGCCGGATATCAGACGCAGGATTTGGTCCACAAACCCGCCTTCGTGGCCGCCTGTCAGGCCGCGGTCGAGGCGTTGGCGCGCGATTGCGCGGATGGGCCGATGCTGGGCATCGGTGGGCCATTGGCTGAGGTGCCAAAGCTGCACAACGCCTATTTCATCCTCAAAGACGGGGTGATCCACAACATTACGCGCAAGTATTTCCTGCCCAATTTCAACGTCTTCGACGAAGTCCGTCTGTTTTCGCGCGCCGGTATGCAAGGCCCATGGGACGCGGGGCCTTTGCGCATCGGCACGCCCATTTGTGAGGACGCATGGTACGAAGACGTTTGTGAAGCCATGGTTGAAAGCGGGGCAGAGCTGTTGTTGGTGCCCAACGGCAGCCCCTATTTTCGCGAAAAGTTTGATGTGCGTCTGAACAACATGGTCGCCCGCGTGGTGGAGAACGAAGTGCCGCTGGCCTACCTGAACATGGTGGGCGGTCAGGACGACCAGATTTTCGACGGTGGGTCGTTTGTGCTGAACCGGGGCGGCACGTTGGCGGTGCAGATGCCGTGGTTTGCCGAAAGCGTCACAACCGTGGATTTTGTCAAAACGGACAACGGCTGGGCGGCAGAGGAGGGCGACAAAGCGATCCTGCCCGCACCGCTGGAAACAGATTATGCTGCCATGGTCATGGGCTTGCGTGACTACATGGCCAAGACGGGGTTCAAAAAGGTGCTGCTTGGTCTGTCAGGGGGCGTTGATTCAGCCATCGTGGCGGCCATTGCCGTCGATGCCTTAGGGCCGGACAATGTGCGCTGTGTGATGCTGCCTTCGGAATACACGTCTGAGTCCTCTTTGACCGATGCCAAAGCCGCCGTTGATGCCCTCGGCGTGGCATACGATATTGTGCCGATTGGCGATGTGCGCCGCGCGGTGACAGAGACGTTGGCCCCCTTGTTTGAAGGCTACGATGAGGGGCTGACCGAAGAAAACATCCAGTCCCGCATCCGCGGCCTGCTGTTGATGGCGCAATCCAACAAATTCGGGGAGATGTTGCTGACAACCGGCAATAAATCCGAGGTCGCAGTGGGCTATGCCACGATCTATGGCGATATGGCGGGGGGCTATAACCCCATCAAGGATATGTACAAAACCCGCGTTTTCGACGCCTGCCGCTGGCGTAACGCCAATCACCGCGACTGGATGATGGGCCCTGCGGGGGAGGTGATCCCCGTGGCGATCATCGACAAGCCCCCGTCGGCTGAGCTGCGCGAGGACCAAAAGGACAGCGACAGCCTGCCGGACTATCCCGTACTGGATGGTATCTTGGAAATGCTGGTCGACGGTGAGGCGTCAGTGGCGGACTGTGTGGCCGCCGGATATGACCGCGATACGGTCAAACGGGTCGAACATCTGCTGTACATCAGCGAATATAAACGGTTCCAATCGGCGCCTGGTCCGCGGCTGTCGATGAAGGCGTTCTGGCTCGACCGGCGCTATCCCATTGTGAACCGTTGGCGGGATGATAGCGGACAGGCGTGATTTTGATCGTCGGCCGTGTTATGTTGCGCCATGGCCGAGAATAAGACCAAAGCGACAGATCACGATGTTACAGCCTTTCTGGAGGCGGTGGAACACCCCGTGCGCCGCGCCGATGGGCTGGTTCTGGACGCGATGTTCCGGCAGATCACCGGTTGGACCCCGCGCATGTGGGGGCCGACAATCGTGGGCTATGGATCCTATGATTACGTCTACGACAGCGGTCGGTCGGGCACGTCATTGGCCACCGGGTTCAGCCCGCGCAAAGCGGCCCTCAGCCTTTATATTATGCCGGGGTATCAGGATTATTCCGACATCCGCGACCGTTTGGGCAAACACAAGATCGGCAAAGCCTGCCTTTACATCAACAAACTGGCGGATGTGGATTTATCCGTCGTTGAGGAATTGGTGCGCCGCGGTGTCGATGATCTGGGCAAAAAGTATCCGGTGACAGGCAGCTAGCTTAGCTATTCCCACCAACGATCAATCGCCGCAATGTCGTCATCCGACCATCCGAAATGATGGGCGAATTCGTGGATGGTCACGTGGGCGACCAGTTCGGTCAGGGTGACGTCACGCTCTGCCAATTCCATCACGATGGGGTGGCGAAACAGCCAGACCACATCGGGGCCGTAGGGGGCGTCAAAGGTGGATTTCTCGGTCAGCGGGATGCCGTCGTACATCCCCGTAATCTCATCGCGTTGGGCCTGCGGGTCATCCTCAGGGTCCAGCAGATGGTCGGGCACCGCGTCTTCGACTTGCACCACCACATCGCTGGCAAGCATAGCGAACGGGGCAGGTAGGTTCCGCACGGTTTCAAGCGCGATGCGTTCAATTTCAGCAAGCGTCGTCATGGGGCGGATATGGACATTTTGCGCGCGCTATGACAAGCGCGGGACCAACAGGAGTATTCCAATGACAACCACCCGTTTCGCCCCGTCGCCCACCGGTTATCTGCACATCGGCAACCTGCGCGCCGCCTTGTTCAACTACGCGATTGCCCGTCAGGCGGGCGGCGAATTCATCCTGCGGATTGATGACACAGACCCCGAGCGATCCAAACAGGAATACGTGGATGCCATTCAGGAGGACCTGACGTGGTTGGGGATTTCATGGGACCGGATTGAATATCAATCCAAACGGTTGGCGCAGTACGACGCGGCCCGTGACAAGCTGATCGAGATGGGACGTTTGTATGAATGTTTTGAGACGCCTGTTGAACTGGACCTCAAGCGCAAAAAACAGCTGAACATGGGCAAACCACCGGTTTATGACCGCGCAGCGCTGGACCTGACAGAGGACCAGAAGGCCGCCTACCGCGCCGAAGGACGGCAGGGGCATTGGCGGTTCAAACTGGATCAGGAACGGATCGAGTGGACCGATGCCATTCTGGGTGATCTGTCGATTGACGCAGCCTCCGTATCCGATCCGGTGCTGATCCGGGGTGACGGACAGTATTTGTACACCCTAGCGTCCGTCGTGGATGACACGGAATTTGGCGTGACCCATGTGGTCCGCGGGTCCGATCACGTGACCAACACGGCCACACAAATCCAGATGATTGTGGCCTTGGGCGGCACGGTGCCGACCTTTGCGCATCATTCTTTGCTCACCGGTCCACAGGGGGAGGCTTTGTCGAAACGCTTGGGCACTCTGGCCCTGCGTGATCTGCGCAAAAACGGTGTGGCCCCGATGGCGATCCTGTCCCTTATGGCGCGGTTGGGGTCCTCTGACCCGGTGGAATTGCGCGAAACAGTAGATGAGGTTGTTGCGGGTTTTGATCTGTCGAAGTTCGGCTCAGCCCCCACAAAATTCGACGCGGATGATTTGCAGCCGCTGACGGCCCGCTGGCTGGCCGCACGCCCCTTTGCCGACGTGGCCGACCGCGTGCGCGCGCTGGGCGTGCCCGATGCACTGGGGGAGCAGTTCTGGAATGTGGTGCGCGAGAACATTTCGTCACTGGAGGAAATGCGGGACTGGTGGGCCGTGTTCCGCGATGGCACCACACCTGAGATTGCTGAAGAAGACGCAGAGTTTGTAGCACAGGCCTTTGGCCTGCTGGGTGAGCCGCCTTATGCCGACGACACATGGTCCACCTGGACAGGGGCCGTGAAGGACGCAACAGGCCGCAAGGGTAAGGGTCTTTTTATGCCATTGCGCCACGCGATCACTGGCCGGACCCGTGGGCCAGAAATGGCGGACGTCATGCCCTTGTTGCAGGTGAAGCCCCGCGTTTAGGGGTGGCGCAAACTCTTTGAAAAGAGTTTGGTGACGGAAAATCAGAGGATTTTCTGCCCGTGGCTGATACCCAAGCGAAGTTTCTGACCGGATCGTTGATGCGGCACATCACCGTCATGGCGTTGACGTCGTCCGTTGGCTTGATGGCGGTGTTCTTGGTCGATTTCATCGACATGATCTTTATCTCCATGTTGGGCAAGGCAGAGCTGGCAGCCGCAATCGGCTATGCCGGGGCAATTTTGTTCTTCACCTCCAGCTTCGGGATCGGCATGGCGATTGCGGCGGGGGCATTGGTCGCACGCGATCTGGGCGAGGGGGACCGCGAAAAGGCCCAGCGACAGGCCACCAATGTTCTGATTTACGGGGTCGTCTTTGGGGCCGTCTTTGCGGCCCTTGTCTGGTTCAATCTGGCGTTCATCGTGGGATTGGTCGGGGCCACGGGGGAAACGGCTGATTTGGCTGTGTCCTATCTGCGTATCATCATTCCGTCCTTGCCGTTGTTGCTGGCGGGGATGGTGGGCGGGGCGATCCTGCGCGCCCATGGGGACGCGCGCCGGTCGATGATGGCGACCATTTATGGCGCGATCGTGAACGGCGTTCTGGACCCGATCCTGATTTTCGGCGCTGGTTTGGAGCTTGAAGGGGCGGCTTGGGCGTCGGTCGCGGCACGTTTGGCCATTGGGGCCACGGCCTTGATCCCGATTGTGCGGTTTTATGGCGGCTTCGGCCGTCCGACCTTTGCATCCGTGCTGCCTGATTTGCGGCCTGTCGTCGTCATTGCATTTCCTGCCATCCTCACCCAGCTTGCCACGCCCATCGGGCAGGCCTACGTCACCCGTGCCATGTCGACCTTTGGCGAGGACGCGGTGGCGGGGATGGCCATTGTGGGTCGTCTGACGCCGGTGGCCTTTGCGGTGATTTTTGCGCTGTCCGGGGCCATCGGGCCGGTGATTGGCCAGAACTTCGGTGCGGGCAACCGCGTGCGGGTGAAGGGCGCGTTTCGGGATGGGGTGATCTTTACAGCCGTGGTCGTGGTGGGCATGTCCTTGCTTTTGTTCCTCCTCAGGCCGGCCCTGCGCATGTTGTTTGATCTGGACGGGGAAGCCCTGACGCTGGTGTTCCTGTTTGCCGGCCCGCTGAGCCTGTTGTGGTTCTTCAACGGGTTGATCTTTGTCAGCAACGCCGCGTGCAACAATATGGGGCATCCGTTCTACAGCACTTTGGTCAACTGGGGGCGGCATACTTTGGGCACGATCCCCTTTGTGATGATCTTCTCAGCGTGGTTCGGGGCTGCGGGCGTGTTGATCGGGCAGGCGGTGGGCGGCGTTTTATTTGCCGCCGTTGCTGTCTGGGTTGCCCTGCGCATCATGAACGACGGAGGCGGGGACGTGGGCCGTCTTGATGGCCTCGACAAGCAGGCGCGCGTCTTCGGCTGGCTGCACCGGAACCGCTAGGGCCGCAAGGGCGGCATCGACGATGTCGCGTATGACATCGGCCAACGGTTGCGCGCGCGGATAGAGGGGGTCTGCCCTGTCATCTAGCACCGGCCCCCATGCGGTCGTTGTGTCAAAGAAATGCGCGGGCCCGCCGGGCATGAGAGCGTCGTAGCCCGCGACGACAACATCCAGATAGCTGAGCAAAATGGGATGGCCGGTTGAGGCCGGGGCCGTATGGTCGGGATTCGCTTGATAGACAGCTGTCGGGTTATCAAATTGCGCGGTCACGTCACGGCGCAGATAGGCATGTTCGCGCAGGTCCAAGGCGGCCCAGTCATCGTCCGGCACCTGCGCTGTGATCCCATGCAGCACTGTATCGTACGGTTCGACAGACAAAAACGCCACGGGGCGCGCTTTGGCCTGACACCAGACGCGCCGCCACCCGGTGAGGGTTGCGGGGCGCGGATCGGGGTAATGGTGCGTCGCCAGATTAACGAGGGAGCCGTAGCCAAAGAAGCGCGGATGGGTCATGCCGTGGTCTGCGTGATCATTCGCGGGCGCGCAAGACACGCGCGGGTTTTGCGGCCAAAGGCCCCCACGCAAAGGCAAGGCCTGCGATCATCGTGGCGGCCATGCCGCCTAGGATGATGACACTGGCGGAAGACCAGATGGGGGTAAACTCCGTCTCCATGATGTAGGTGCTGACCGCCCAGCCACCGGCGATCCCTGCGGCCAAGGCCACCAGACCGGCGGCAAGCCCCAGAAGGGCTGCGCGCAGGGCGAAGCTGCGCAAGATAGACGCGCGGCTGGCCCCAAGGGTTTTGAGCACCGCAGATTCGAACGTCCGCGCACGGGTCCCTGCCGCCGCCGCCCCGATAAGAACCAGAAAGCCTGTCACCAAAGTCGCCAAAGCGCCGTAGCGGGTGGCCGCCGCAATACCGCCGAGCAGATCGACCACTTGGTCGATCGCGTCGCGGACGCGGATCGCGGTGATGTTGGGGTAGGCCGTGGCAAGGTCACGCAGGATTGCGGCCTCGGCCTGTGGTTCGGAATAGACGGTGCTGATCCAGCTGTGGGGCGCGCCTTGCAGGGCTGTGGGGTTCATCGACATGATGAAACCTATCCCTGCGTCTTCAAACGACACTTCGCGGAAGGACGCGATGGTCGCGGTGATGTCACGACCAAGGATGTTGGTGGTGATTGTGTCGCCAATTTGCAGACCCATTTCCATCGCTTCCTCAGCTGCGAAGCTGACAAGCGGCGGGCCTGAATAGTCCTCCGGCCACCACTCACCTTCGGTGATCACGGTGCCCTCGGCAGGCTGCGCAGAGTAGGTCACGCCGCGGTCGCCTTGCAGAACCCAGTGGTCCGTGACCTCACGTGCGGGGGTGCCGTTGATTTGGGTGATGATGCCCCGCAGCATGGGGGCGGCCTCATACCCCGATACTTGGCTGTCGCTGTCCAGACGGTCGCGGAAGCCGTCGATCTGGTCGGGCTGGATGTCGACGAAGAAATAGCTGGGGGCGACCTCGGGCAGGTCATTGGCGATGGCGTTGCGCAAGTTGCCGTCGATCTGGCCGACGGCGGCCAGCACCGCAAGGCCGAGGCCAAGGGAGAGCACGACCGAGGTTGTCTCCCCGCCGCGCGCACCGATAGCGCCCAAGGCGAACCGCAGGGTAGGACGGCCACGTGACAGGCGCCTGAACTTGCGGGCGGTGAAACGGGCGAAAGCTGCGGCCAGCAGCAAAAGCGCGAGCGCAAAGAGGATGCCACCGGCGGTCCACAGCGTTAAAAATGCAGTGCCGGAAAAGGCAATCGCCGTGCCGATCAGAACCGCAAACAAGAGGATCGTCGCAAGGATGTAGCGTGTCGCGGGCAAGGTTTTCCCAGCGCCGAAGGCATCGCGAAAGAGGGTCGCGGCTTTGATGTCTTCGGTGCGGGCCAAGGGCCATAGGGTGAAAATCAAGGCGGCGAGGAGGCCGTAGATCGCAGCCTCCACCAAGGGGGCGAGATGCAGGGTGAATTGTGTCGGGATCGGCAGGCGGGCCTCAATGATGGGTGCGAAGGCCAGTGGAATGGCTGCCCCGAGGGCGATGCCGATGGCGATCCCGGCGAGGGTTAGGACGCCGATTTGCAGAAAATACGTCAAAAAGATCGTGCGGCGGGTGGCCCCGAGGGTCTTGAGGGTCGCGATGACGGCGGTTTTGCCTTGCAGGTAGGACCGCACTGCGGCGGAGACACCCACGCCGCCCACCGCAAGGCCGGACAGCCCCACGAGGATCAGGAACGCCCCGATACGGTCGACAAACCGCGACACACCTGGCGCGCCGGCGCGGGCATCCTGCCAACGCAGGCCGCTGTCGCGGAACTTCGCTTCGGCTTCGGCCTCTAACGCGGCAAGGTCGGTGTTTTCCGGCAAATCAAGGCGGTAGGCGCTGTCCATCAGCGTGCCTTCGGCCAGCAAACCCGCATTGGCCAGATCGTCCAACAGAACCAGTGATCGTGGGCCAAGGCCGAACCCGCCGCCAGAGTTGTCAGGGTAGTTTTCAAGGATCGCGGAGAGGACAAATGTCTGATCCCCCAGCTTGAACCTGTCACCGGGGGCCAGCGCCAACCGGTCGGCCAAGACCCGTTCCATGACCCCGCCCGGATGGGTGCCGTCGCCTGCAAAGGCTTGCGCCAAAGGCATCGGCGGGTCGAGGTCGACGGTACCGATCAGGGGGTAGAGGTCGTCAACGGCCTGCACTTGGGTCAAACCGCGTTCGACTGTGTCGCGGTCGACCACGACCATGGACCGGAAATCCGTCGTCTCGGACACGCGAGTGGCGATGCCGTTCATCCAGTCGCGTTCGGCGTCATTTGCAAACCGGTAGGTGAACCGCACGACCGCATCCCCGCCAAGCAGCGATGCGCCCTCAGCCTCTAATCCGGCCTGAATGGAGGCGCGCACGGTGCCCACGGCGGCGATGGCGGCCACACCCAAGGCAAGGCAGGCCAGAAAGATGCGAAACCCGTGCAGGCCGCCGCGCAATTCACGTTTGGCAAAGGTCCAAGCCAGCGACAGTGTCATTCGGCAGCCTTCAATGTGGTGTCGATACGCCCGTCGCGCAAACGCAGGACGTGATCACAGCGTGCGGCCAGTTCGTTGGAGTGGGTGACCATGATCAAGGTCGCCCCGTGCCGGTCGCGCAGACCAAAGAGCATGTCGATGATCGCGGCACCGTTTGTTTCATCCAGATTGCCCGTGGGTTCGTCCGCAAGCAGCAGTTTCGGGCGGGTCACCGAGGCGCGGGCCAGCGCCACGCGCTGTTGCTCGCCCCCCGACATTTGGGCCGGATAGTGATCAGTGCGGTGGGCAAGGCCCACGGCCTTAAGCTCTGCCTCGGCGCGGGCGAAGGCATCGCGCACACCGGCCAGCTCCAGCGGGGTTGCGACGTTTTCCAGCGCAGTCATTGTGGGAATAAGGTGGAAGGATTGAAAGACCACCCCCATATTATCCCTACGAAAGCGCGCCAGATCGTCCTCACCCATGGCGGTGATGTCTGTTCCAAGTGCCAGAATTTGCCCCGACGTGGCGGTTTCCAGCCCGCCCATCAACATCAGGAGAGACGATTTGCCCGACCCGCTTGGCCCGACCAGCCCCAAGGTATCCCCCTGTTTCACCGTCAACGATATGTCATGGAGGATGTCCACCTGTCCCGCATTGCCCGAAAGCGATAGCGAAACATCGGTAAGGTCGAGGGCGTCTGTCATGTCGGGGGCCTTTGAACGGGTCGGTTCAGTTTCATGTAAGATGATACGCGCCTGTCGCAACCTTGGATTTGCGATCATAGTGGGCGCAGGGGCAGCCGAGGCGGATACTGTGATGATTGCGGCCTTGGGCGACAGCCTGACGCAAGGCTATGGCTTGGCCCAAGAGGACGGGTTTGTGCCGCAGCTTGAGGCGTGGTTGCGCGCCCAAGGCGCCGACGTTGAGGTCATCAATGCAGGGGTATCGGGGGATACAACCGCAGGCGGGCTTAGCCGTGTGGCATGGACGCTGACGCCGGATGTGGATGCGATGATCGTGGCGCTGGGCGGCAATGACCTGTTGCGCGGGATTGATCCGGCAAACAGCCGCGCCAACCTCGATGGCATTCTGGCGGCAGGCGAAGACGCAGGTGTTGAAATGCTTTTGGTCGGCATGGAAGCACCGTTGAACTACGGGGCGACGTTTAAGGCGCAGTTTGACGGAATGTATGCTGACCTGGCTGAGGCCTATGACGTGCCACTATATGGCACGTTCTTTGACGGGCTGCTTGAGGATGGGGATATGCAGGCCGCACGGGCGCGATACATGCAGGCGGATGGCATCCACCCGAACCCTGACGGGGTTGCGCGGATTGTCGAGGCCATGGGCCCCTCCGTACTGGCGTTGATTGAATAAATGCCCGGACGGATGTTTCTGACGTCCCCGCCGGATGAGGTGTCTGCCTTCGCAGGGGGCATCATCCCCGATGTGCCCCCACGGCAAAACATCGCGCCGGGTGAAGAGGTTTTGACGCTCACCGCTGATGGGCCACGGATGATGCGCTGGGGGATGATCCCTGTAGGGCGCAAAAACGCCCGTGGACGCCCCGTGATGGAAACGATCATCAACGCGCGCGGCGAAACGGTGTTCGACAAAACCGCGTTTGAGGGTGTCGGACGTGCGGTTGTTCCGATCAATGGTTGGTACGAATGGACGGGGGAGCGACGCAGAAAGACCGCTTGGCGGTTGACCCCCACTGGTGGTGGCGTCGTGGGCGTTGCCGCGATTTTCGATATTTGGGCAGGGCCGGGCGGTGTTGAGGTGCCGCAGGTGGCGACGGTGACGTGTGAGCCTAACGCAGAAGTTCGCCAAATTCATCACCGGATGGGGGTGATCCTGAAGGCTGATCAGGTTGCTACCTGGTTGATGGGCGATGCAGCGGACGCATCGTTGCTTGTGCAACCTTTGGCGGACGGCGGTGTTGAAATTGTGAAGGAAACGGATGTCGACTTAACCAAGCCGGACCGTTAGCCTTTCTGAACCGCAATAAGGGAGCAAAACATGTCTGTCGCAAAAGTCACTGAAATCATCTCATCCTCTAGCAAATCCTTTGACGATGCTGTCGAAAACGGAATTGAGCGGGCGTCAAAAACTCTCAAGGGCATTACAAGTGCTTGGGTCGCGGACCAGAAAGTCACCGTTAAAGATGGCAAGGTGGATGAGTACCGCGTGGTTTTGAAAGTCACCTTCGTCCTTCAAGACTGAATTCAAATAAATCGGGCGCGCAGACGATCCTGCGCGCCCTTTTGAATTTCGGAATGGGGCTTAATCCGCCAAGGCCAGATTGATGGCGCTTTCACGTCCGTCGCGGCCAGCTTCAATGTCAAAAGTCACCTTCTGGTTGTCAGCCAGCCCGGTGAGTCCCGACCGTTCAACCGCAGAGATATGAACGAAAACGTCCTTCGATCCGCCCTCGGGCGCGATAAAGCCGTAGCCTTTTGTGGTGTTGAACCACTTTACCGTACCGTTAGCCATACTGTTGTTCTCCTTGTCTTTTTTCCGCTCGCAGCATGCAGCGGCGTGGCGCGTCAGTGCAGGATCGTGTCACTGGGCCGTGAAAGGAGCAGTCTGGATCGTGTATAACGTTGCCCCCTGAAAGTGATCCTGACCTAGGGGCAAATCAAGAAAAATCGCGCAAGGATTGTATTTTCGGCGATCCGTGGCCGGAGATTTGGACAGGGGTTTAGACAGAAAAAGGCGGCCCGAAGACCGCCTTTTCCAAAATCTGGCTTTCGCCTTATGCGAGTGCGAGGTTCACTGCGCTCTCGCGACCATCGCGGCCAGCTTCGACGTCGAACGTCACTTTCTGGTCATCTGCGAGGCCTGTCAGGCCGGAACGCTCGACAGCGGAGATGTGGACGAAAACGTCCTTGCCACCCGTTTCAGGAGCGATAAAGCCGAAGCCTTTTGTGGTGTTGAACCATTTGACGGTGCCATTGGCCATGTCATGTTTTCCTTTTCAAGAGGCTGCCCGCGGAGTGCGGCAGCTGTGGCTTGGTCAGTGCTAGGTCGAAGAACTGTAAGCCGATAAAGGAAGACAGGGGTCGATATAGGGTAACGTCTGCACAACCGCATATGGGGCAGGGGGACGTGTTTGGCAAGGGTCAGAGGCAAGGTTTGGATAAATGAGCCCCCGTCCAGCCGTCTGTCCGCGGGCCGCACTCCCGATCTGGTGAACAGCGACCCGGCCGTCTGCCACCCCGATTGCTGCGAGGCGGACTTGTGTCCGCCCCGAGTCACTTACCGCGCAAATTTCTTATGCTTCATCCGCTTGGGTTCCATCGCATCGGCCCCCAGCCTGCGTTTTTTGTCTTCTTCATAGTCTTCGAAATTGCCTTGAAACCATTCGACGTGGGCTTCGCCCTCAAACGCCAGAATATGGGTGCAGATCCGGTCAAGGAAGAAACGATCGTGGGAAATCACGACGGCGCAGCCTGCGAAATCCACCAGCGCATCTTCAAGCGCACGCAGGGTTTCAACATCCAGATCGTTGGTCGGTTCGTCGAGCAGCAAAACATTGCCACCCGATTTCAGCAGCTTGGCCATATGCACGCGGTTGCGTTCGCCACCCGACAGAATTCCAACCTTCTTTTGCTGGTCGCCCCCTTTGAAATTGAATGCGGAACAATAGGCGCGGGAGTTCATCTGCGCATCACCCAGCTGGATGATTTCACCACCTGAGGATATTTCTTCCCAAACCGTCGCATTCGCATCAAGCGCATCGCGGGATTGATCGACATAGCTTAGCTCAACGGTATCTCCAAAGCTGACCGTCCCTGAATCCGGCTCGATTTGACCTGTGAGCATCCCGAACAGCGTCGATTTACCCGCGCCGTTGGGACCGATCACGCCGACAATGCCGCCTGGCGGCAAATCAAAGGACAGGTCTTCAACCAGAAGCTTGTCACCCATCGCCTTGGTGAGGTTTTCAACCTCGATCACCTTGTCGCCAAGCCGTGGACCATTGGGGATGATGATCTGCGCACGGCCCATCTTCTCGCGTTCGGACTGGTTGGCCAGTTCATTATAGGCGCTGATCCGGGCCTTCGATTTGGCCTGACGTGCCTTGGCGCCCTGACGCATCCATTCCAGTTCACGCTCAAGCGTGCGCTGTTTGGATTTGTCCTCCTTGGCCTCCCGTTCGAGGCGTTTGGCCTTGGCTTCCAGCCAGCTTGAATAGTTGCCTTCGTGCGGGATGCCCGACCCGCGGTCAAGTTCAAGGATCCAGCCGGTAATTGCATCAAGAAAGTAGCGGTCGTGCGTGACGATCAGAATTGTACCTTTATAATCAATAAGGTGCTGTTGAAGCCATGCAATCGTCTCAGCGTCGAGGTGGTTTGTCGGTTCGTCAAGGAGGAGCATATCAGGTGCGTCAAGCAACAGCTGACACAGGGCCACCCGTCGTTTTTCGCCGCCCGACAGGGTTGTCACATCGGCATCATCCGGCGGGCAGCGCAGAGCCTCCATCGACACGTCGATCTGCGCGTCCAGATCCCACAGGTTCTGGCTGTCGATCTCGTCTTGCAGTTTGGCCATTTCGTCTGCGGTTTCATCGGAATAATTCATGGCCAGTTCATTGTAGCGATCAAGGATCGCCTTCTTGTCGGCAACGCCCAGCATGACGTTTTCGCGAACCGTCAATGCAGGGTCGAGTTCCGGCTCCTGTGGGAGGTAACCCACGCGCGCGCCCTCTGCGGCCCATGCCTCGCCCTGAAATTCTTTGTCCTGACCCGCCATGATCCGCATCAGGGTGGATTTACCCGTGCCATTTACGCCAACCACGCCGATCTTGACGCCCGGCAAAAAGTTCAGGCGGATGTTTTCAAAGACTTTCTTGCCACCGGGGTAGGTCTTGGACACTCCGTCCATAAAGTAGACGTATTGATAGGCTGCCATGGGTCAAATCCTGCATGTAAAACGGGTTTGGACCGTGCATACGCAAGGGTGATCAGGGGTGCAAGACGGCGCGGGGTGGACCCGTATGAAGCGTTTAGGAAATTCTGACCCGAGGGGCGCTATCCTCCGCCAACCACGGCACGACGTCGGAGGCAGGCAGGGGGCGGGATACCCAATACCCTTGGATCAGGCTGCACCCCATTTTTTGCAGTGTCTTCGCGGTTGTCTCATCCTCGACCCCTTCGGCCACGATAGCGATGGACAGGTCGTTGCACAGCTCGATTGCCTTTCGGACAATTTTGAAACTGACGTCATCGGTCAGGATACAGCTGACCAGACTTCGGTCGATCTTGACCCCTGACAAATCGAGGGTCGCAAGATGGGACAGACCGGCAAATCCCACGCCGAAGTCATCCAGAAAGACCCGAAAACCGGCCTGTTTCAGGTCCCTGATAATGGCACCCTGAGATGACGTTTCGGCGGCATCGCCGAAGTTATTGGTTTCCAGCACCTCAATCGTAATCTGGTGGCGATCCAGATTACTGGCCTCGACGGCCCAGATCAGACGGTTGATAAAGTCGGGATGCGCCAGAAGTTCCGGTGAGGCGTTAAAAGACATGCGCATGTCTGGAAACCCCGATGCCGCGAGGGAGGCCTTTTTCTCGAGCGCGGTCAGCATGGAAATCATGTCAAGTTCCCCCAGCAGACCGATATCCTCAACCACGGGAAGGAACTCCGCCGGGGAATAGACGCGCCCTGTGTCCGGATGAACCCACCGGGCAAGTGTCTCGAATCCGACGATCTGGTCGTTCCAGAGGTTTTTGATCGGTTGAAACCAGAAATCAATCGCGCCTGTATCAATGGCTTCGGCCAGATCAGCGGCCAGTTGCATTTCAATCGCATGGCGATTGTGAAGCGCGGCGTCATATAATTCGATGCAACCCCGGCCTGATCGCTTGGCCTCGTATAGGGCAAAGTCGGCTTTATTCAGCAGGTCTTCGGCGTTCATGCAGCCCGCTTCACTTTGGGCGGCACCAATGCTGGCTTCCGACAGCAGACTTCTGTCAGACCATGTCAGGGGGGTGGACAGTGCGTCCAACAGGCGTTGCCCGACAGCTTCAAGGTAGTCGAGGCTTTCGCTGCCAAGACAGACCACCACAAATTCGTCCCCTCCGATCCGTGCCACAAGATCGCTTTTGCGCAGGCTTGACCGGATTGTCTGGGCGGTATGACGCAGCACTGCATCGCCTGCCGAATGCCCGTGCGTGTCATTGATTGTCTTGAAATTATCCAGATCGACGTGAAGCAAACCAACCGATCCGTCGCGGTCTTCCTTCAAGGCGGTTTCAATAAAGTCGAGGAAAGCCGCCCGGTTGGGCACGCCGGTCAGGTTGTCGTGGGTGGCTTCGTGTTCAAGGCGCCCGCTCAGGTCTTCAAGGTAATGCTCCCTTTCGACCTGCGTGCTCACGTCCCGGCAGATCAGAATGGCGTAGTCACGTCCGTCCGACCCCGTCTGAAAAGCAACGCTCAACTGATTCCAGAACAGACTGCCGTCGCCGCGTTGATTGCGAAAAAGTTGCAGTTTTTTCAGCTGTTCATCCGATTTGTCGTATTCGAAAGCCTCAATAACCTCAGGCGGGAGGCGTGCGTTGTCGGGCAATGCAAATTCGAGCGGATTGCGTCCGATGATGTCAGATCTGAGTACCTTCATAATGTCGCAGTAGGCATTGTTGCACCACAGAATACGGCCCTTGAGATCCTGCAAAAGGATGCCGTCAGACGTGTTTTCAACACACAGTCGAAGATGGGTCAGATCGCGCAGGATGTCAGAGGTGTGGTCCTGGATTGCACCCATGCGCTGCCGCAACATCCGGTTCTGGGCGAACAGGTGAAAGACAGCTGCGCCGCACAGCAGCACGGCCCCAAAGGTGCTGAAGAAAATAATGGTCGAATTCGTCACGTGCCAGATCCCGAATGTGTGGTTCTGCATAGAGGATGAAACCCTGCTTAACCGTTAAGGGGCGTAACTTTTTCATTAGGAATTGACTTTTTTTCCGCACATGCTGATCTGCCCGTTCAAGGACATCAGGGAGATGACCATGGAGCGGTACAATGGACCCGCCGCACGTTCAGGGCAAAAGATAGGTCTTCTGGGGGGGTCTTTTGATCCGGCTCATGACGGGCATGTCGCGATCACGCGGGCGGCGTTGACCCGGTTTGGCCTTGATCGGGTGTGGTGGCTTGTCAGTCCCGGCAACCCTTTGAAAAAACACGGGCCGGCCCCTATGCCCGACCGTCTGGCCACAGCGCGCGCAGTGATGACGCACCCACGGGTCGAGGTGACCGATATAGAAACGCGCCTGGGCACGCGGTTTACGGCGCAGACCATTGTCGCCCTTCAGATGAAGTATCCAGGGGTCCGGTTTGTCTGGTTGATGGGGGCGGACAATCTGGCGCAATTCCATCGCTGGCAGGACTGGCAGACAATCATGTCGCGGGTGCCGGTGGGGGTATTGGCGCGACCGGGCGACCGGATTTCCGCGCGTATGTCCAAAGCCGCGCGGGTCTTTCGCGGAGACCGGCTGACAGGGCGCCAATCGGCGCTGCTGGCCTCAGCACACGCCCCTGCATGGTCCTTTATCAACCTGCCGATGACCCAATCGTCATCGACCGCGATCAGAAATGCAGGGAACTGGGGCGCGGGGGCGGTTGTTGACCCTCAACTGGCGCGTTAGGGGTTCATCATGTCTGCTGTCTTGTCTCGTCGTGCCATTCTGGGTGGCCTTATGTCTGGTGTGGCAAGTGTTGCAGCCGCACAGGCCCCCCTGACGTCCTTGCGTCCCTTGGCCCGCACGGCCGCGGATGCCGCAGCGCCGGATGTCAGTCTGATCCCACGGATCGCGCCGCGTGTCCGCGCCAGTATCGAGGATATGATTGCCGATGCAAACCTTGGCGGGACGGTCGGTTGCGTCCTTGCCGATGCGCAGACCGGTGAGATTCTTGAAACGATCGAGGCGGATGTGGCGGTGCCTCCGGCGTCAGTGACAAAGTCTGTCACCGCGCTTTACGCATTGGATGCGCTGGGCGGGGACTACAGGTTTGCAACGCGCTTATTTGCGACAGGGCCCATCGAGGATACTGTTTTGCGTGGTGACTTGATATTGGCGGGGGGAGGAGACCCGACCCTGTCCGCCGATCATCTGGCCGAACTGGCTGATGATTTGAATGCGGCCGGTGTCACACGCGTCGCGGGACGCTTCCTGTGTTATCGCGGCGCGCTTCCCTACGCAGAAGAGATTGAGCCGTCCCAGCTGGATTATCTGGGATACAATCCCGCTGTGTCCGGCCTTAACCTGAATTACAACCGCGTGCATTTTGAATGGCGGCGGGTGAACGGGTCTTGGCAGACCACGATGGATGCTCGCACGGAAAACCGCGTCCCGCCGGTGTCCATGGCCCGCGTGTCTTTGGTGGACCGGCGCACGCCTGTCTTCGATACCACATCACCGGATCGCTGGACGGTCGCCCTGTCCGCGTTGGGCAATGGAGGGTCACGATGGCTGCCCGTGCGTCAGCCCGCATTGTATGCAGGGGATGTTTTTCAAACACTGGCTGGTGATCTGGATATTGATCTGCCCCGTCCGGAGGTCGTCGATACGCTGCCCGATGGTATGGAAATTGCCCGCCACGACAGTCCGACCCTGCGCAGCATATTGAATGAAATGCTTTTGTATTCGACCAATTTGACCGCAGAGGTGTGCGGCCTGGCGGCGACACGGGCCAAACTGGGCCGTCCGGTCGATATTGTTGGATCGGCGGAGGAGATGACGCGCTGGCTGGGGGAAACTTACGGCGTTGAGTGCGACTTCAAAGATCATTCCGGGCTGAGCGACGCGAACCGGATTTCTGCGAACGCCATGACACGCATCCAACTGCAGGTTGGCGTTGATGGCCCGCTCAAGCCGATCTTGCGGCGCATTCCCATGCGTGATGCTGAGAACAGGCGACTTGACGATTATCCAATCACTGTGCGGGCCAAAACGGGGACGCTGAATTTCGTCAGTGCCTTGTCGGGTTACATCGAAACGCCGGACGGGACAGATCTGGTCTTTACGATTTTCACCGCCAATCTGGATCGGCGCGAACGGGGTAAGGCCACAGGTGATGAGGTCCCGGAGGGGTCAATTGCATGGAACCGGAGGTCGCGACGCCTTCAACAGCGACTTCTGCAACGCTGGGGGCTGATTTATCGCAATACGCCCGAGTTGCCCGAATTGGAAGATGTCGACCTGAATGAGGCTGAACTGACCGATTAAAGCGTCATATGACGTGCACGTGCGCCGCGTTCGATGGCAGCAGCGTGAAGACGGTCGATTGTAAGTTCGTACCGGACTTCTTCCAGCATCCTCAGTTCCGACTGGGCAATATCGCCGTCAGCGGCGGCCACGTCACACGCCAGCGCATAGGCGGTTTCGTGCAAACGTTCGGGCAAGGCGTCGCGGATCAGGCCGAACAATGCATCAAGGCCGTCTTCTTGGCTGAACAGGTCAAACACCGTTTGCGAAATTGTCGGGACGTGGTCCGCATCGTAATTGGCGAATACGGGCAAGTTGTTGATGATGTTGGTGATTTTGACCAACTCGGCTGTTCGGATTTCCTCATCACTGGCGGAGACAGCGATCATGACGGCGCAAAGCGCGTCTTGGGCGGTCATGGATGGGGTGTCGGACATTCTCTTGCTCCTTGCCAGTTATGACCCATTTATTGACGCGGATGCTGCACTGCAATAGGTGCAGCGGCGACTGTGCCAAAGGGGCGCAGTGGACATAGAATGGATGGTTCCGATGACTGCTTTGCGTGATGCTGCGATGACCTCGAAGGCGTGGCCTTTTGAAGAGGCACGCAAGCTGTTGAAACGGGTGGAGCGGACCGGCAAGGACCACGTGCTGTTTGAAACGGGCTATGGTCCGTCCGGCCTGCCGCATATCGGGACATTCGGGGAAGTATCGCGCACCACGATGGTGCGCCGCGCGTTTGAGGTGATTTCGGACATCCCCACGCGGTTGATCTGTTTTTCGGACGATCTGGACGGGATGCGCAAAGTGCCGGGCAATGTGCCCAATCCCGAACGGCTGCAACAGTATCTGCAGTTGCCGCTGACTGAGGTGCCTGACCCGTTTGATACATACGAAAGCTTTGGCCATCACAACAACGCCATGCTGCGGCGGTTCTTGGATACCTTTGGGTTCGAATACGAGTTCATCTCGGCCAAGGAATACTATGAAACCGGCCAGTTTGATGAGGTCCTGCTGCGGGCTGCGGAACGGTATGATGATGTGATGGCCGTGATGCTGAAGTCGCTTCGTGAGGAACGGCGGGAGACCTATTCGATCTTCCTGCCCAAGCATCCCGAGAGCGGACGGATTATGTATGTGCCAATGAAGCACGTGGATGCCAAAGAGGGCACGGTCACGTTTGACGACGAGACCGGCCGGGAGTGGACCGTGCCGGTGACCGGCGGCAATGTGAAGCTGCAATGGAAGCCTGATTTCGGCGCGCGTTGGGCGTCGCTGGGTGTCGATTTCGAGATGTATGGCAAGGACCACAGCACCAACACGCCGATCTACGACCGCATTTGTGAGATTTTGGGCGGCAAGAAGCCCGAACATTTCACCTATGAGCTGTTTTTGGACGACCAAGGCCACAAGATTTCCAAGACGTCGGGCAACGGTGTCAGCATTGATGAATGGCTGACCTATGCGTCGACGGAATCGCTGTCGTATTTTATGTACCTCAAGCCGAAGACGGCCAAGCGGATGCATTTCGATGTGATCCCCAAGGCGGTGGACGAATATCACCAACAGTTGCGCGCTTATCCCGGTCAGGATGCGGCACAACAAGCCAACAATCCGGTGTTCCATATCCACGGGGCGGATGTTCCGGTGTCCACCATGGTGGTGCCGTTTGCGATGCTGTTGAACCTCGCCTCCGTCAGTCAGGCGGAAGACAAGGACAAGCTGTGGGGCTTTATCCAGCGCTATGCGCCTGATGCGTCGCCTGATGCAAACCCCGATCTGGATGCGGCGGCAGGCCATGCGGTGCGGTACTATAAGGACTTCGTTGAACCCACCAAGGAATTCCGCACGCCTGAGGCCCATGAAGTGACGGCCCTGACCGCACTGGCGGAGGCGTTGAAATCCGATGAGGCCGCCTTGGCAATCATCGCTGAAAAGAACGCCAAGGAAGGCAAAGACGTGGCCCTGCCCGAGGTCAATTGGGGCGATGACGAGTTCTTGCAATCCATCGTGTTTGCAGTTGGCAAGGTGCATGGGTTCGACCCGCTGCGCGCGTGGTTCAGCACGCTTTATGAAGTGCTGCTGGGCGCAAAGCAGGGGCCGCGCTTTGGCGGGTTCATTGCGCTATATGGTCGTGAGGAAAGCATCGCTTTGATCGAAGCCGGCGCCCGCGGTGAACTGGCCTAACGCGACGAATTGAAACCAACTTAGGGTCTGACGCGTATCTGTGATGATGGATACGCGGAGGATCATGATATGAAGGCTTTTGTTTTTGCGCTCGGACTGGCGCTGGCGCCGTTTGTGGCCACGGCCCAAGAGGATGCAATCGAGGATGTGATTACGTCCCAGTTGCAGGCGTTCAATGACCGTGATGTGGCAGAGGCCTGGCAACATGCGAGCCCGATGATCAAGGGCATGTTCGGCACCGCCGACAACTTTGGCATGATGGTGCGCAATGGCTATCCGATGGTCTGGGACAATTCCGATGTGCGGTTTTTGGACCGTGAGGATATGGGCCGCGTGATGCGCCAAGAGGTGCAAATCCAAGGACCGGATGGTTTGTTTTATATCCTTGATTATCAAATGATTGAGACACCCGACGGCTGGCAGATCAATGGTGTTCAGGTTATTCCCGCGCCCGAAATGATGTCCTGAGCGTTGCGCAGCTGACAGGGGCACCGTCACGGTGGCCTCAGACCTCGTTTACCTCGCACAACTACCCCTTACCCCGAAGGCCAGCACCGCGTGCGGCCGGGGATTGGGGGCCGCATGACGTGACCCCGGCAACAAGGGGTTTTGCGATGAACAAGGTTATCACCGACGGTCTGGAATTGATGCCACCGCCGTTTTCGGACGGGCTAGATGTGTGGTCCAGCGGCGACGGAACGCCCGGATCTGACACATATGCAGGGGCAGGCGGTGGCGTCTTTGTGCCTGCCGATCAGGACTTTGCCGGTGCACTTGAGATTGTCAAAGGAACCAGTGTCACGCAGCTGCGCTACATGGGCGAAACCGCAATCCTTCCCGGTTGTTATCTGCGGGTGACGGCGCGGGTGAAATGCCTGTCGGGCGCTTTGCCTGACGTGCGCATTGCAGGCTGGCCCGGTCGGGCCGGCGGTGCCGAGCTGACAGGTGTGACAACCACGGGACCATCTGTTTCCCTGACGTCTTACGGTCAGGTGTTCGAGGTGTCGGCCATCATCGGTACGGGGCAGCGCAACGGAGTCGATATGGTCTGGGCAGATGCCAATTACGGCCACATCGGTCTTGATTTTACGGGGCCTAACGGTGCCGTCGTGCGCGTGGACGACATCCAGATTGAAGACATCACCGGCGCATTTTTGCGCGATATGCTTGGGATCGTGGATGTGCGTGATTACGGCGCGGTGGGCGACGGCGTGACAGATGATGCCGCAGCCTTCGAGGCCGCAGACCGCGATGCCGGAGGTCGCGAAGTTGTTGTCACGGCAGGCACCTATTTTCTTGGCGACCATGTGACATTTCAAAGCCAGGTCCGGTTCGAAGGGACTGTCGTCATGGGTGAGGAACATCGCCTCATTTTTCAGAAGAATTTCGACTTCGAAACCTATGCCGATGCTTTCGGCAATGAGGAAACGGCGTTCCGCAAGGCGTTTCAGGCCCTTCTCAACTTTTCGGATCATGAATCGCTTGATCTGGGCGGACGCCGGATCGCCTTGAGCGCGCCGGTGGATATGCAGGCCGCCGTCAACAATCGCACCGAATTCGCAGTCCGCCGCGTGATCCGCAACGGCCAGCTTGAGGCGATTGCGGGCCCTGCGTGGGAAGACGACGTCATGGTCGCCCAAGCAACCTATTCAAACAACGACCCCCTTATCTTGAGCAATGTGGCGAATATTGCTGCAATTCGTCCGGGATCACTGGTGACAGGCAATGGCGTTGGCCGTGAGGTCTATGTGACACGGGTGGATGTTGCAGGGGGGCGGATCACGCTGAGCAACCAGCTGTTTGACGCGCAAGGGACACAAGCCTTTACCTTCACCCGTTTCAAATACCTTCTGGATTTCAGCGGCTTCGACAAGCTGTCCGATCTGATCCTTGATCATATGGAATTCCGGTGTGACGGCGTGTCCAGCGGTGTTCTGATGCCCGAACGCGGATTGCTGATGCAGTATCTGGATTGCTGGTTCAACAGACCCAAAGACCGCGCCATCACGTCCCACGGATCGGCCTGTCAGGGCATGATCATCGACCGGTGTAATTTTGAATCCAACGAGGTCAACATCCCCTCGCAAAACCGTACGTCGCTGTGTTTCAACACCAACAAGAATGATGTCAAAGTCCGCAACAACCGGTCCGCGCAGTTTCGTTATTTCGGCGTGATGAACGGAACAGGCAACATGATTTCGGGCAATCACTGGTTCAATGGTGACAACGAGGCAGCGGGCGTCCGCGTCGGCGGTCTTATCCTGACAAATCCCAGCCCTGTGACGACCGTCACCGGAAACTACATCGACAACAATTTTATCGAATGGACGAATGAACATGACGCCACGCCCGACGTATCCGGCTATTCTTTCAGCGGGCTGTCGATCACGAACAATATCTTCATGTGCATCAACGTCACACCGGCCTTCCGTTGGTTCGTCATCAAACCCTACGGTCCGGGTCACTATATCAACGGGTTGAATGTGCAGGGGAACATCTTCCGCACCTTCGGCGCAGATATTGAACGGGTCGAGGATGTCGATACGACCTTCGCCACACTGAACAACAATCGTGCGAGAAACATCATCTTCAGCGGCAATTCCTTCCACGGGGTCGATCAGCAAACGCGCAACCCCTACATCGACGTCCACGTGCAAAATACCGAAGACCAGACGTGGGTGATCGACAGCGGAAATTACCTGCCCTTTGGTGGCGAAACCCGTGTGATTGATCAGGTGGTGCCCGTCTATGCGATCCGCAATGCGGCTGACACGGCTGTCTTTGCCAATCCCTATACCGTTCAGGAACGGGGATCGTCGCAAGGGGAATTCCACGTGGTCTGGCCGGAACCTGTGCGCGGTCAGGTGCGGTTCTCTGTTCGGATGGACAATCCGGCGGACTGACGGGCACCACGGGACCGATGCGGGGATAGGGGGCGCTGGGTGCGCCCCCTATTGGTTCAGGTCCGCAGGTGTCAGGCGATAGGCCTTCCCGAAGCCGCCATTCAGATGCGCGGCCGTGGCCGTCATACGGACCATCCTGAAATCTGCAAAATCAATATAGAGTTTCGCTTTCGGGTAAGCGGCGAGCCACGGGTCGCGAAGCGGAGGTTTCTCCACGAATGTCGCTCTGCATTGGATGGTCAGTCGCGGGTGGGCCAAAGGATCACCTTTCTGGGCGGCGTCGGAAATCAGCATGGAACATCTTGGATCGGCGGTCAGGGCCGCGGTATGGGATGACAGGTCGGACACCAACAGGTGAAGAGCATCGTCAATCCATATGCTGGCCACCCGCGTGACCATCGGGCCGCCGGTTGCGGGGTCGATCACACCCAACGCACCATGGCGCGCATCGTGCAACAGGCGTGCCGCCATCTGACGGGCTTCGGAACTGGTAGGGCGGATGGGGCTGGGCATGTCAGCGTCTTACGACACAGCGGGATCGTCTGATGGACAATTCCGAAACGCCTGAACAGCGGCGGCGGCATCGGATGTATCGGCGGTGACAAATCGAGCGCCGGTCCCTGCGGCCAGACTTGTGTTGAATTCAATCCCGTCAAGGACATTGCCAAAACCGCGGTCGCGGACGGACAGTGTTGCGCTGTCCCCGCTTAACATATGGCGGGTCGTACCAATCGTCACGGGAACACCCCCCTGAAACGTCATCTGGAACGAGGGTGCGTCGTCCCACTCGCCCTCGCGCAGCGTGATGAACAAAGCATACTCCGGCAGCGAAACATCATAGGTGATCGCAATTTCTGCTGTGTCGGTTTGATGGGTCAGGGTGCAGACCGGATCGGGTGAAAAGTCCCACGCGAAAGCAGGCAGGGGCAGGACTGTCAGGATCAGGGCAAAGCGCATGATTGACATGTAGGTGCGATGCCCGGTTTGGCCAGCCCAAGGTACGCGCCATCGCCCCGAACTCCCCTTGAAAGACGCGTTTCCGGGGAAGCATATCGAATGCCGCTTCCCGCAGAAAACCGGTTCTTTTCAAACGGTGCGATGCTCAAAGGCCAGCCCGTCAGCCCCCGCGTTTCTTTCGCGGCTTCACGCCCCCCCTTTGACCGGGCCTGCCAGCGGTGGACCGGCCTGTCATTTTATTGGCTTCGGTCACGGCCTTTTCGACAGCCTGCTGACGCGCCAGCGGGTCGTCGGAGACGACAAGATCAACGGTTTCTAGGCGCTTGACCTCATCTCGCAGGCGGGCGGCTTCTTCGAATTCAAGGTTTTCGGCGGCCTTGCGCATGTCGGTGCGCAGCCCTTCGAGCACCGCCTGCATATTGGCGCCCGGCTTTTCGACCTGAGCAGTCACGCGGTTCATGTCCACATCACCCTTGTAAAGTCCCGCCAGAATATCTTCGACGTTCTTCTTCACGGTTGCCGGTGTGATGCCATGTTCTTCGTTATAGGCGATCTGCTTGGCCCGTCTGCGGTCGGTTTCGCCCATGGCACGTTCCATAGATCCGGTGATCTTGTCCGCGTACATGATCACGCGCCCTTCGGCGTTTCGCGCGGCGCGGCCAATGGTCTGGATGAGCGAGGTTTCGGACCGCAGGAAACCCTCCTTGTCGGCGTCCAGAATGGCCACCAGCCCGCATTCGGGAATGTCCAGACCTTCGCGCAGAAGGTTGATCCCGATCAGCACGTCAAAAGCGCCCAGCCGCAGATCGCGCAGGATTTCGATGCGTTCGATCGTGTCGATGTCCGAGTGCATATAGCGCACGCGGATGCCGTTTTCGTGCAAATATTCGGTCAGATCCTCGGCCATGCGTTTGGTCAAGGTGGTGACCAAGGTGCGGTAGCCGTCTTGGGAAACCTTGCGGATTTCGTCCATCACGTCATCGACCTGCGTTTCCACAGGGCGGATTTCGATGACCGGATCCAGAAGGCCGGTGGGGCGGATGATCTGTTCGGTGAACACGCCACCGGTTTGGTCCAATTCCCACGCGGCGGGGGTGGCGGACACAAAGACGGACTGGGGGCGCATGGCGTCCCATTCCTCAAACTTGAGGGGTCGGTTGTCCATACAGCTGGGCAGGCGGAACCCGTGTTCGGCCAGAGTAAATTTGCGTCGGTAGTCGCCTTTGTACATGCCGCCGATCTGCGGGACAGAGACGTGGGATTCGTCTGCGAACACAATGGCGTGGTCGGGGATAAATTCGAACAGGGTGGGGGGCGGTTCACCCGGTGCACGGCCCGTCAGATAGCGCGAATAGTTCTCGATCCCGTTGCAGACACCCGTGGCCTCCAGCATCTCGAGGTCGAAATTGGTGCGCTGTTCCAGTCGCTGGGCTTCAAGCAATTTGCCTTCTGCCACCAGTTGATCCAGCCGCATCCGCAGCTCTTTCTTGATGCCGATGACGGCCTGCTGCATGGTCGGCTTCGGCGTCACGTAGTGGGAATTGGCATAGATGCGGACCTTGTCCATGGTCCGTGCCTTCTCGCCCGTCAGGGGATCAAATTCGGTGATGGTTTCAAGCTCTTCCCCGAAAAACGACAGCTTCCACGCGCGGTCATCCAAATGGGCGGGCCATACCTCAAGGCTGTCACCGCGCACACGGAATGTGCCGCGCTGAAAGGCGTGATCATTGCGGCGGTATTGTTGTGCGATCAGATCGGCGATGATCTGGCGTTGGTCGTAGTCGTTGCCCGCATGGATGTCCTGCGTCATGGCACCATAGGTTTCCACCGACCCGATGCCGTAAATGCAAGACACCGAGGCCACGATAATCACATCGTCACGTTCCAACAGCGCCCGCGTGGCCGAATGGCGCATCCGGTCGATCTGTTCGTTGATCTGGCTTTCTTTCTCGATGTAGGTGTCCGACCGCGCCACGTAGGCCTCGGGCTGGTAGTAGTCGTAGTAGCTGACGAAATATTCGACAGCGTTGTCGGGGAAGAAACCTTTGAACTCACCATAAAGCTGGGCGGCCAGCGTCTTGTTCGGTGCAAGGATGATGGCAGGCCGCTGGGTTTCTTCGATGATCTTGGCCATCGTAAAGGTCTTACCGGTACCCGTGGCCCCCAACAAAACTTGGTCCTGCTCCCCGCTCAGCACGCCTGCCGACAGTTCCTTGATGGCCGTGGGCTGGTCGCCTGCGGGTTCAAATTCCGTGTCCAAAACGAAGGCGCGCCCGCCTTCCATTTTCTCGCGGGTGCGCACGTCCTCGGCCGGATTGGCAAGGTATGTGGGCGCTTCTGATTTGTCGGTCTGGGCGTAGGGCATGGGCACTCCTTAGTACCCTCTATGTGACCTTTGAGGGGAGAGGATCAAGAGGGGCTGCTGACAGCGGTCTGTCAGCAGGGTCAAGGGGCCGGTATCAAGAAATTGTCAGCACGATCTTTCCGATAAATCCCTTGTCTGCGAAAGCCTGTTGGGCTGCATGTATCTGATCCCGCGGATAGGTCGCTGCGACAAGAGGTTTGATCTGGCGCTGCAAACCAGCACCTCCCGCCCGCCGTGCCGTGTGAGGATGCCGCCCTCGATCACCGACCTTCTCCGTGCGTGCTAACCCCGACGGTCAGGGGACATTCGTCTGGATGCCACCTTTGAAACCCTTGCAAGGGGCGATGGAATCCCCGATATACGCGCCAGCCAAGGGAGACCGAAATGCGCGCACGTATCTATCAGCCTGCCAAGACCGCGATGTCATCCGGGACCGCAAAGACAAGGACGTGGGTTCTTGAATTTGTGCAAACCAGCGCGCGTGAGGTTGATCCGCTGATGGGCTGGACGTCATCCAGCGACACCCAGACGCAGGTCAGAATGACCTTTGCCACAAAAGAGGCCGCGTTGGACTATGCCAAGGACAACGGAATCGAGGCTGTCGTGCAGGACCCCAAAAAGCGTGGCGTGAACATCCGTACCGGTGGCTACGGAGAGAACTTTGCCACCAACCGGCGTGGCGCCTGGACCCACTAAACTCCGCTTGATGTGCGCAGCCTTCCCCCGCTAGAAGCAAGGCGTGCGGTCCCTTAGCTCAACTGGATAGAGCAGCTGACTTCTAATCAGCAGGTTGAGGGTTCGAGTCCTTCAGGGATCGCCAGATGGCTTTGGGCAAGAAGCGGCCCATGACGCACGGACGGCGCGGTTTTTCACTGTCGCGGGGCGCGTGCCGCGCTAGTCTTGCAGACATGAATATCTGTAAACGTCATTTTCTGTTTGGCCTTGGGGGCTTTGCCCTGACGGGCTGTTCCGCCACCGCCGACAGTGTCGCGCCCCTGCGCCGGGTCGGGCAGGCCCTCGCCCCCGATCTGCAACCCGTCGACCGGACCGATTTCAGGAATTGGGTCGCGACCTTTCGCGCGCGGGCACGCAGGGCGGGCATTACGGACGCGACCTTTGATGCGGCCTTTGCCAATGCGGGCTACATTCCCGGCGTAATCACACGCGATGGCAGCCAGATCCAGACCCGCCGCACGTTTGAGGAATATCTGTCCATTGCCACATCGGACGAACGGTTGGCCAAGGGCCGCGCGGCGATCGCGCGGCATGGCGGAACCCTGCAAGCCGTCGAAGACCGATACGGCGTTGACGCCATGATCGTGGCGGCGATCTGGGGCATGGAAAGCACCTTTGGCGAAAAACGCGGGCAAATTCCCGTCATCTCTTCTACGGCAACGCTGGCCTTTGACGGACGGCGCGGTGCCTTCTACGAAAGCCAGCTGATCGCGGCGCTGCGGATCCTGCAGCGCGGCGACACGACGCCTGCGCGTCTGACGGGCAGTTGGGCAGGGGCCATGGGCCACACGCAATTTATTCCTACGTCCTTTGAAGGGTTTGCCGTTGATTTCAACGGTGACGGACGGCGCGATATTTGGGCTGACGATCCGGGCGATGCTTTGGCATCCACCGCCAGCTATCTGGCGCGCAATGGCTGGCGGTCCGGCCTGCGCTGGGGCGCGGAGGCAGGCACAGGCGGGGTCAGTGGCCGGTCTGTCACCCCCCAAACGGGTGGGCCGACCTTTACGGTTACGCGCAATTTCAACGTGCTGAAGACCTACAACAATTCCGATTTCTACGCCTTGGCTGTGGGGCATCTGTCGGACAGGCTGGGCGGCGCTGGCCCCTTGCGCGGGTCCTTCCCGCCGGACCGCAACGGGCTGACACGGGACGACCGGTTGGCACTGCAACGGGGGCTGGCCGCGCGGGGCTATGACATCGGCACGATCGACGGCGTCATTGGCGCCCGCACCGAGGCCGCGATCCGCGATCTGCAAGCGCGCGCCGGTGTTGCCGTGACGGGAACGGCCACCCGCGATGTGCTGACGCTTTTGCGATAACCGAAACGTTGCCGAAACTTATGCGGCCTTCTATGCCTGTGCCGAACCGGTAGGAAAGGTCTGATATGAAACGTTCCCGCATCAATACCATTATGGCCGAAGCAGATGACATGATCCGGTCTTACGGCTTCGTGCTGCCGCCTTGGGCGTATTGGACACCGGCTGAATTCAGGACCCGCGCGTCGGAGGCGGCTGAGGTGATCAAAGCGCGCAATGGCTGGGACATCACCGATTATGGCGCAGGGGACTACGACAAAATGGGGCTGTTCCTGTTTACCCTGCGCAACGGCCGTCTGGCCGATCTGCAGCGGGGCGGGGGCATGTGCTACGCCGAGAAGCTGTTGATTTCCAAGCAGGATCAGCTGTCGCCCATGCACACCCATGTGATCAAGGCCGAAGACATCATCAATCGCGGCGGGGCCACATTGGTGATCGAACTTTACGGATCAGACCCCGCAGGCCATTTTGACGAAACCGCAGGCGGCACCGTGTGGTGCGACGGGCTGCGGCGCGATTTTGCGCCCGGTGAAAAGCTGAAACTCGCCCCCGGTGAAAGTGTCACCCTGATGCCCGGTGACTGGCATGCTTTTTGGGGTGAGGGCGGCGATGTTCTGATTGGCGAAGTCAGCACCGTCAATGATGACGAGACAGACAATATCTTCCGCGCGCCGATTGGGCGCTTCGCTGAGATTGAGGAAGACGCGGAGCCCACACATCTGCTGGTCAGTGATTATGCAACATGGCTGAGTTGAGCGATCCGAACGCCTTTCTGCGCATGCTGTTTGCCGAGGCCGTGACCCGCGCAGACCCCATGCGCTGCGTGCCGGATCATTTGGGGCCGAAGCCTGAAGGGCGCTGTGTCGTGCTGGGCGCTGGCAAAGCCTCCGCCCGGATGGCCGAAGCGGTCGAGGCGGCGTGGGGACCGATGGAGGGGTTTGTCATCACGCGCTACGGCTATGACCGCCCGACCCGAGGGATCGAGATTGCACAGGCGGCCCATCCGGTGCCCGACGCCGCCGGTGTCGCAGCGACCCGACGGCTTTTGTCCAAGGCACAGGACCTGACTGCGGACGACACCTGCATCATGCTGATTTCCGGCGGCGGGTCTGCATTGCTGTGTGCGCCAGCGGAGGGGATCACGCTTGAGGACAAACAGGCGCTGGCGGCGGATATGCTGGCGTCGGGCATGCCCATCGGGGACATCAACGGCATCCGCAAAGAACTGTCTGCGGTCAAGGGCGGGCGGCTGGCCGCTGCGGTGCACCCCGCGCAGTTGCGGGTGTTGATGATTTCGGACGTGCCGGGGGACGCACCCGGCGACATTGCCAGCGGTCCGACGGTGGGTCATGCCGGAAATGCCGCACTGGCGCTGGAAACGCTGGCCAACTGGCGCGTGACGCCGCCGCCGTCCATTGCCGCGTTCCTCACGGCGGGCGGCACTCCACTAAATGTCCAAGACCCCCGTCTGGCCGGTGTCGAAAACATCATTGTCGCCGCCCCGTCCCATTCGTTGAAGGCCGCAGCCGATCTCGCCATGGATCACGGGGTTGAGGTGCGCATCTTGGGCGATGATCTGGAAGGCGAGGCCCGTGATCTGGCCGCCCAGCAGGCCCAACTGGCGGTGGATCTGTCCGCCGCCGGAGTGGACAGGCCCGTGCTGTTGTTGTCAGGTGGGGAATGTACCGTGACCCGGCGCGGTGCCGGTGTCGGAGGCCCCAATGCGGAATTTGTCTTGGCCGCAGCGGTGGCGTTGCAGGGACATCCGAAAATCCACGTTATTGCCTGTGACACCGACGGTGTTGACGGCGCAGCAGAGGTCGCAGGTGCCGTTGCTGATCCCACGACACTTGCACTGGGTGAAGCGATGGGCATATCCGCGCAAGCACAGCTGACCGAAAACAATGCCCACGGCTTTTTTGAGGCCATAGGCGCACAGGTGGTAACAGGGCCAACCATGACCAACGTAAATGATTTTCGCGCCCTTCTGGTGATGCCGTGATCCGCGCCCTGCGCCGTTTGGGGCTGGTTGTCATGGGGCTGGTGGCCTTGCTGGTCGGAATGGTCGCATGCAATTCGCTGCCCCAGCCGGTGCAAGCGCCTGTCCCAGATACGCTGCGGGTGGGCACCTATAACGTGCATTACATCTGGCTGAACCGCCAAACGGGCGATTGGTCCGTGGGCGATTGGGACCGGCGCAAGGGGCCGTTGCAAGCCGCCTTTCGCGCCATGGAGGCCGATGTGGTCGGTTTTCAGGAGATGGAAAGTTTCGGGCGCGGCGTGGCCCCGCAGAACCTGACCCTTGACTGGTTGATCGAACAGAACCCCGATTATGGGGCCGCAGCCATCGGCGACCCGTCGGAGTTTCCCTACACCCAGCCGATTTTCTACCGCCGTGCGGCCTTGGAATTGCGCGATCAGGGGTGGTTCTTTTTCTCGGACACGCCGGATGTGATCTATTCGCGGACGTTCAACGGATCATGGCCGGCGTTTGCGAGCTGGGCGGAGTTTGAAGACCGGACCGGCACGGTCTTTCGCGTCTACAACATCCACACCGAATACCGCAGTGCGTCGAACCGGCGGCTGTCCACAGCCTTGGTCGCAGACCGGATCGCAGAGCCCGCATCGCGGATGCCGGTCTTTGTGATCGGGGATTTCAATGCCATCCGAGGATCGGCCACCTTGCGCAATCTGGAAGAGGCAGGCGTCACGTTCTGGCCTGCGCAAGGATCGACCTTTCACTTCAATCGCGGGCTGAACCTGTTTCCCGCCATCGACCACATCGGCGGCACGGGCGGGATTGCCCCCGTCGGGGATGTGTTTTCGATCCGGGGCCGGTTTGACGGCGAATGGCCCACAGATCACTATCCCGTCGTGGGGGATTTCCGGCTGCCGTAGCGCGTGGGGCGGCTGCGGGATTTGAGTTTTTCTGGCCAGATGAAGGGGGGACCCTGCGTGCCGCCTCAGACGTAGATCAGATGCGTGAGGTGGTAGAAGACGGGGGCTGCAAAGATGACACTGTCAAACTGATCCATGAACCCGCCTTGGCCGGGGATCAGGTGCGACCAGTCCTTGACGCCACGGTCCCGTTTGACGGCAGCAAAAACAAGGTTGCCGAACATACCCACCAGTGACGCAAGGGCAGCCATGCCGGCGGCCCCCATGACCGAAAACGGCGTCATCCACGCCAGCAGCGCGCCAATGATGGCAGCGCATAGAACGCCCGCAGCCATCCCTTCCCACGTTTTGGCGGAGATACCGGGGATGATGCGCGTGCGGCCAATCCGGCGGCCAAAGAAGAAATCCAGAAGGTCGCCGAATTGCACAACCATGATCAGGAACGCGATCAGCATGACGCCGCGATCATCAGGGTAGCCTGCAACCTCAATCGACAGCAGGGCAGGGACGTGGGACAGACAAAAGATGCAGATCATCATCGCCCACTGGGTTTCCGCCACGCGCACCAAAAACCGGTCCGGATTGCCGCGCAATGCAGAGACAACGGGCAACAGCAAAAACGCGTAGACCGGAATGAACACAGTATAAAGTGTCTGCCATTCCATACCCACAAACAGATATTGCAACGGCAGGATCGCAAAGAACGCCAGCGCCAGCGACAAATGATCCGCCTTGCGTTTGCTGGTCATCGTCAGGAATTCCCGCAAAGCGGCGAAGGATGTGAACGCAAAAAGAAGGATGATCCCCAGCTTGCCGATGATCAGTGCCAAGGTGAACAGGATGACCATGCCCCACCAGCTGCGCACACGGGTCATGAAGGTCTCGATCACCGGATTATCGTGACCTGCACGCGCGTGCAGGATTTCCCCCAACAGCGTGAGCGCGGTCATCAGCCCGCAGGTGCCCACGAACAGCCACAGCAATTCAGCGGTGGTCGAACTCATAACCGTTCCCCTTTCGGCGCCAGATCGGCCAGAGACGCGGCAGCACGGTGCAGGAACGTGTCCTTGTCCTCGCCCTCGCGCACATGAACCGGCGCGCCGAAGGTGACGGTGCAGATCAGTGGCAGGGGGATGACCTCCCCCTTGGGCATGATGTCGGTGACGTTGGCGATCCAGGTGGGGACAAGGTCCACGTCGGGGCGCGCGGTGCCCATGTTGTAAAGCCCCGCCTTGAAGGGCAGCAGCGGGTCTTCGGTCATGTTGCGGTTGCCTTCGGGGAAGATGATCAGCGACGATCCTTCATCCAGCGCATCCAGAATGGCCTGCATGGGGTTTGCACCAGCCTCACGCGCCTCCGGCCTGCGATCGACGAGGACACAGTTGAACACCTCAGGCCCCACAAAGGCGCGCAGTTTGTTTTTCAGCCAGTAATCCGCCGCCGCCACTGGGCGCACGGTGCGGCGCATGTTGGGGGGCAGGACGGACCAGATCATCGGCATGTCCGCGTTGCTGACGTGGTTGGCGTAATACACCCGCTGTCGCGGCACCGGTTCGATCCCCCGCCAGTCAGGCCGCACGGCGGTCAAAAACCGCACCAGAAGCGAAATGGCGAGGCCCACGATTTTGGCGGCAAGCCTGCGGGGAAAGGTCAGAATGGCATTCATCTGGGGCATCTTGGCTGAGGTTTGCGGGCTTTGGAAGGGCAGGGTGTGAATTGGGTGCGCCCCGCCCTGTCGGGACAGGGGCAGGGCAGGGCGCGTTTGCCGTAACGGGCAAGGGTCAGTCGGCGTCGTCGCCGCCGACATATTCGGCCAAGAGACGTTCGTTGCGGGCCTCTTCCACGCGGGTGATGCGGTCTTCGGACAGACGCTCATCAAAGCGCAATTTGACGAAGTTCACCAATGCGAGGGTCAGCAGCAAAATGCCGATCCCCCAGTAGCCTTTGGTGGCCAGCGGCACGTCGGGGGACATGTAAAGGGACAGCGCCAGCATGCCGTAGGCGATGACCACGCCGATGCCGTTGAAGAAGATGATCAGGCCGTTGTCGGATTTGTTGAAGTTTGTCATTTGGTTTCTCCTATTGAATTGAATTATTTGGATGTTTTGGTTTTCAGACGGGCAAGGACGTCGTCCGCTGTGGTGCGTGTGGCGGGACCGCAGCCTTGGGCGGCCATACGGTCGGCCAGCGTTTCATGGCCAAGGTCACGGTCGATTTCGCGCAGGATTTCCGATTGCTCAAACGGGTCGTCGCGGCCCATGACACGTGCGATCAACTCCTCGGCCTCTTCGGTGGCGGACGTGGTGCCGATGGTCGTGTTCAGTCTGGACTGGATGGCCTGTTCGCGGCGGACGGCGCGGGCTTGGATGGCCCCTTGTTTCAGGTCGATGATGCGGCGGTGGCCTGCCTCAATCGAGGTGCGCAGGCGGATGACCTTCTGATCGAGCCGCGCGCAGGTTTCTGACCTGATCGTCCGTTCGTTCTCCATTTGGGCGATGGCATTGGCGGCCTCAGTGGCGAGGTCTTCGCGGTCCTGATCCAGCGCCTGTTCGGCACGTTTCGTCATGTCCTTGATGCGGTTTTGCAGGGCGTCGCGTTGACGGTCCTCGCTGCGTTGCCGTTGGATCAGGGAGGCCAGCGTGGCCTTCGCCGCCTTGAGGGAGGTTTCGGCCTCGCGGATTTTTTGATCGATCAGTTCGATGGCAAAGGCATCGCGGACGCGGTCTTCGGACCGGGCATTTGCGCCTGCGATCAGGGTTGAGAGGGTCTTGAACATGGTGTCTTCCTTTCGGGTTCTGATTTCATGAACAACGTTCACGAATAGAGATAGAAAGGTCGCGATCTATGATCAAGGATATTTTTGAACAATGTTCAAAAATTCAGGAATTATTTGGCTAAGTGGCTGAGAATAAGAGAAATCATTCTGTCCAAATGCGGGGCAGGCACGCCTGCTGATGCCTCATCCAGCCCCAAAAGGACGATTCCATGAACGGATGAGAACAGCCCGCGGGTCAGCAAACCACGTGTTTCGGCGTCGTGATCGGGAAAGATCACGGACAGCGGCGCGTCGATATAGGCAAAGAGCTGCGCCATTTCCTGAAGATACCACTCCGGTGCGGCCTCACCTCGGGCGCGTTCAATGTCAAACAGCGCGCGCCACAGGTTGAAGTGCTGGGCCGCAAAGGCGTGGTAGGCGTGTGACATCACGATGAGCTGTTGGGTCGCGTCCTGCGGGGCGTCGGCCAGCGCCTCGGCCACAGTGGCGCCCAGCTGTTTGAACGTCCGCGCGTTTACGGCCAAGACCAGATCGTCGAGGTCCCCAAACACATTATAGATGGCCCCCAAGGCGCATCCGGCGTCTTGGGCGAGATCGCGGGCGCGGAGGGTTTTTAGGCCGTTTGCGGCGATTCGGCGTTCGGCGTTAATGATCAGGGTGTCGCGCAGGGCGGCGCGGCGGGCTTGGACTTTTCCGGCCATGGGGCCTCCGACATGAACTGTGTTCACTGTCTAAGGGGGCGGGGCGCGTTTGGCAAATGGGCCCTCCGGGGGGAGTATTTGAGGGCAAAACGAAACAGGGTTGCGCGCGCGTTAAGGTTAATGCGGGATCAGTCGGCTTTGACGGGGGCGCCGCCGGCGAAGACGTTCTGGCCGTGGTAGCTGATCGGGTCGCTTTGCATTTCGAGATGCAGGCCGGTGTCTGTGTAGGGATGTGCGCGGGCGAGGTCTTCGTCCACGTCAATGCCCAGACCGGGGGCGGTGGGGACGGGGATGTAGCCCCTCTCGACGGTGATGGCGTTCTTGATCAACGCGGCGTGGAACGGCGTTTCGATCGTTTCGGCCATCAGGATGTTGGGCAGGGTTGCGGCCAGTTGAATATTGGCCGCCCATTCGATGGGACCGGCGTAGAGGTGCGGGGCCACTTGGGCGTTGTAAACCTCTGCTATTGTGGCGATTTTCTTGGTTTCCCAGATGCCGCCGGAGCGCCCGAGCGCCGGTTGCAGGATGGTCGCGGCACCGGCGCGCAGCACGGCGGCAAATTCGGCCTTGGTGGTCAGACGTTCGCCTGTGGCGATGGGTGTTTTTACGGCTGCGGCGACCTTGGCCATTTCCCCCACGGCGTCGGGCGGGATGGGTTCTTCGTACCAGAGCGGCGAGAACCGGTCGATGGCCTGCCCCATGCGAATGGCCCCGCCGGTGGAGAACTGGCCGTGGGTGCCAAAGAGCAGATCGGCGCGGGGGCCGACAGCCTCCCGTATGGCGGCGCAGAAGTTAACGGAGGTGTCGATGTCGTGCATCGACGGCATGTGACCTGCGCGGATCGTGTAGGGGCCTGCGGGGTCGAATTTGACCGCCGTGTAGCCCTGCGCCACATAGGCCGCTGCGGCCTCGGCGGCCATGTCGGCGCTGGCCCAAAAGTCGGGAAGTGTATGATTTTGTTGCGGATAAAGGTACGTGTAGGCGCGGATACGGTCGTTCAGGCGGCCCCCGATCAGCGCGTGAACCGGCCTGTCGCGGTCTTTGCCAAGGATGTCCCAACAGGCGATTTCAAGGCCGGACCATGCGCCCATGACAGTCAGGTCAGGCCGCTGGGTGAAGCCGCTGGAATAGGCGCGGCGGAACATAAGTTCAATGTTTTCAGGGTTTTCGCCCGCCATATGACGGGAGAAGACATCTGTGATGACGGCGCGCATGGCGTCAGGCCCCACAGAGCTGGCGTAGCATTCGCCCCAGCCGGTGATGCCGGTGTCCGTCGTCACCTTGACCAGGATCCAATACCGTCCGCCCCAGCCGGGGGCGGGGGGCGCGGTGACGATAATGTCGAGGTCGGAAAGCTTCATGAGGGGTCCAATCGTTAACGATCTGGTCTTATGATCTGGTCAACTGGCGCTAGGACCAGCGTGTCACATCGCGTACACAACCTGTACACATCCTGTATGTACGGGGCGGTACAGCCTAGAACACGATGACATTGCGTTTGGCGGCACCGGTGCGGGTGTCTTCTATGGCGTCGTTGATCTGGTCCAGCGACCAGCGGCCCGAGATCAACTCATCCAGCTTGAGGCGGCCCTGCAGGTAGAGGTCGACCATCCACGGGATGTCGCGTTTGATCACCACGTCGCCCATTTTGGAGCCGATCATGCCTTGCCCTGCGGCGGCGAAATTGGCGGCCTCATAGGTCGAATGCTGGCCGGAGCCGGGCATACCGACCATGACGATGTTGCCGCCCTTGGCCAGATAGCGCGGGGCCTGATCGTAGACGCCCGCGACGCCCACGGTCACCAGAACCGCATCGGCACCGCGCCCCATGGCCGCCTTTGCATCCCGCCACGGCGCATCGGTGCTGGCCAGCACCGCATCGGTCGCGCCGAAGTCGCGGGCGACGTCGAGTTTGCTGGGTTCCATATCGACGGCGACGATGCGGCGCGCGCCTGCGATCACCGCGCCCTGAATGGCGTTGAGGCCCACGCCGCCCGCGCCGATGACCACCACGTCCTGTCCGGGGCGGACCTGTGCGGCGTTGACCACAGCCCCGATGCCGGTGATGACACCGCAGGCCAGCAGCGAGGCGGCCTCCATCGAGATGCCGTCGGGCAGCGGCACCACCTGGCTTGCGTCCACGACGACCTTTTCGGCAAAGCCGCCGCAGGCCATGGCCTGATGCAGCTTGCCGCCCTGGGCGGTTTTGATCGGGCCGTGGTCGCCATCATAGGGGGTTTCACAGTTGGTGGGCCGTGCGGTGGCGCAGCTGGGGCAGGTGCCGCAGGACCGGATGAGCGTAACAACGACACGGTCGCCCACAGCCACGCCTTTGGCGCCCGGCCCTGTGGCGGTGACGGTGCCTGCGGCCTCATGCCCGTAGACCGCCGGAAGGGACCCGCCCCAGATGCCGTCCGCATAGGAGATGTCGGAGTGGCAGATGGCGCAGGCGGCAAGGGTCACTTCGACCTCTTCCCCCGTGGGGGCGCGCAGGTCGATCTGTTCTATGGTGAAAGGCGCCCCGAAGGTGTGGCAGACGGCGGCTTTGATAAGGGGCATAAGATGTCTCCGGTCGGTTTTACCCAATAGGTCAAGTGGCGGCGTTCAGGGCAAGGGAGAATGCGACATGACAGGTCGCAAATGGCGTGACGCGTGGGAACCCAAGCGGCGACAGGGCGTTAGGACAGATAAATCAAAGGGGTGCGGGTCATGGAATTGGGATTGGAACAGGACCCGGTCAACATCCTGCTGGAGCAGTTGCGCGCCATTGCAGAAGGGGCCATTGCCATTGCCCCGCAGCTTTTGATTGCCATAGTGTTTTTGTTCATCACGTGGGGGGTCAGCAAGCTGGCCCAGTTTGTGTTGCGCACATCGCTGGACAAGACGTCCCTGCGCAAGAGCCTGCGGGAATTGTTCCAGTTGCTGATGGGTATTCTGATCTGGACCATCGGTGTCCTTGTGGCCATGGTTATCGTGTTTCCCAATCTGACGCCGTCGAGTATTCTGGCGGGGCTTGGCCTTGGGTCTGTGGCGATCGGGTTTGCCTTCAAGGATGTGTTCGAGAATTTTCTGGCGGGCATCATCATCCTGTTCCGGCCGCAGATGCGGATCGGGGATCACATCGAATGTGAGGATGTCGAAGGCAAGGTGGAGCATATCGCCATCCGCGAGACCCATATCCGGCAGACGGACGGGCAGTTGGTGATTGTGCCCAATTCGATCCTGTTCAAGAACCCTGTCTGGGTGCGCACCGATCAGGACAAGCGCCGTGTGACGGTGGCCTGCGGGGTGGCCTATGATGTGGATGTGGACGAGGCGCGCGAGGTGATCACCCGTGCGGTCAAGGGGTGTGACAGTGTCCGCCACAGTGATGATCCGGTCCAGATATTCGCGCAGGAGTTCGGGGAGTCTTCGATCAATTTCGAAGTGACGTGGTGGACGGGGTCCGCGCCGGTTGATGTGCGGTCTTCGCGTGATGAGGTGGTGGCCGCAGTCAAGCGCGGGCTGGACGAGGCCGGGCTGGAGATCCCGTTCCCGTATCGCACGCTGACGTTCAAGGAGCCGCTGCCGGTGCAGCAAAAGGCGCAGGCGGATGCGCAGGCGACGGGGGACTAGGCGGCGCGGGGGCGGCCCAGAAATGTGATCATGCAGACGATCATGATGGCCGCTGACAGGGCGAAGGCCGCGCCGGGAAAGTAAAGGCCGGTGTCGTTGGTGAACATCCAGAACAATTGGGTCATGACCAGCGGGGAAAAGATCATCGCGATGGATTTGGCTGAGGCGATGACGCCTTGCAGTTCGCCCTGTTGGTCGTCGCCGGCCCGTTGGGACATGAGGCCCTGCAGGGCGGGTGTCACCACCGCGCCGAGGGCTGTGACAGGGATGAAGGCCAGCGCGACCCAGCCGGTGGTGATGACAGTCAGCAGCACGAAGGCTGCGAAGTTGAAGGCGATGCCGTAGATGATGGTGCCGCGTTCTCCGAACCGTTTGAGGGCGGGGCGGATCAGCGCGCCTTGTACGATGGCGATGCCAATACCGAACAACGCCAGTGATGCACCGACCATGCCGGGCGACCAGCCGAAGGCCTCTTTCGTGAAATAGGCCCAGGTGGCGGGGTAGACGATGAAGGCAAATTCATAAAGGAACACCAGAAAGATAAGCCGGCGTACACCGTCGAGCTGGCCAAGCGCGCGGAACGCACCGAACGGATTGGCGCGGCGCCACAGGAACGGACGGCGGATGCTGTCGGTGACGGTTTCGGGCAGGACGAAGTAGCCGAACACCAGATTGAGCGCGCCGAGGGCTGCGGCGGCATAAAACGGCGCGCGGGTGCCCCATTCGCCCAGCAGGCCGCCGATCACGGGGCCCAGCACAAACCCCACCCCAAAGGCCGCGCCAATCAGCCCGAAGTTGGCGGACTTTTCCTCCGGTTTCGAGATGTCGGCGATGAAGGCGGCTGCGGTCGATTGCGTGGCGGCTGTGATGCCGCCCACCACGCGGGTCACAAACAGCAGCCAGATCGAGCCTGCAACGGCCATGACGAGATAATCCACGGTCATGACCAGCAGCGAGATCAGCAGCACAGAGCGGCGGCCGTATCGGTCCGACAGGGACCCCAGAACAGGGCCGAAGATGAATTGCATCACGGCAAAGGTGGTGGCGAGGATCCCGCCCCAGAGGGCGGCTGTGCCGAGGGTGCCGCCTTCGACCTCCCTGATGAGGTCGGGCATGACGGGCAGGATCAGGCCGATGCCCATGGCGTCCAGCGTCAGGGTCACGAGGATAAAGGTGATCGCGCGGCGGCGCTGGGCGGCGGTCATATCGGTCATGTCTGACGGCTATCTTGAACTTGGCGGGTCGGAAAGGGGGATAATCA
>NZ_JAHDGE010000015.1 GCF_020627745.1 Pseudooctadecabacter sp. | reverse complement strand
TTTCCCAGTCGTCGAACATCTGCGCGCGTTTGCGGCGCAGCTTGGCTTCGGTTTTGGCCGATAGATCCAGATTGCCGGCAGGCGATACGTTGATCTGCTTGAGGTTTAATGAGACATCCAGCCGCTCCTCGAAAAAGGCGACCAGTTTGTCCATTTGTTCATACTGAAACAGGTGGTCCACAATGATGTCGTCGGTCTGGCGAATGAATTTGGGCGGATATCCCAATGTGTCCGAGAAGGGCGCAGGCGCGCCTTTGCAGTATTCATCGACAAAGCGGTCGAAGGTGACATCCCTGGTGCTGTTGGCCGCCCCGTCGAGATCGGGGCGCTGGCGGTATCTGTACCAGCTTCCCAGCCAGCTGACCGGTTCGCGCAGCGCACAGACCAGCGACAGATCCTTCAGGCCCGAGACCTCGAAATAGGGGCGCAGACGGAGGTGATATCTATAGGCGGGCGTGTGTTTGAGAATCGGCGGATTGCGCATGACAACATCCGCATGTGGCGCCAGTGCGCCCTCCAATGCGGTGGTTCCGGTCTTTGGGGCGGCCAGAAAGACCAGTTTTTCTTTCGCGAAAACAAGCATTTGGGGCCGTCACTCCTCCCGATCTTTGGTGTAAACTACTCTTTAACCAATCTTGGCGAAAGGTGAGATGTGAACGATTTTAATTGCAATGTTCTCTTTTTGATCTCATAAGAGTGAGAACAAGAGGTGAACGAAGCAATCAATTGCAGCCCCTTGAGGGGCATGGGATAAGGACGCAAATCATGGCAACGGCAGAGCTTTTCAAGATGGCAGACAAGAAGTCTTCGGACAAACAAAAGGCGCTGGATTCAGCGCTGGCCCAGATCGAACGTCAGTTCGGCAAGGGATCCATCATGACGCTGGGCGGCAATGCCGTGCAGGAGATTGAAAGCACATCCACAGGGTCACTTGGCCTTGATATTGCCCTTGGCATTGGCGGCATTCCGAAAGGCCGGATCGTCGAGATTTATGGGCCGGAATCCTCCGGCAAGACCACGCTGACGCTGCATTGCGTCGCTGAAGAGCAGAAAAAGGGCGGCGTCTGTGCCTTTGTGGACGCCGAACACGCGCTTGACCCAGGGTATGCCAAAAAGCTGGGTGTCAATCTGGACGAGTTGCTGATTTCACAGCCCGACACCGGTGAACAGGCGCTTGAGATTGTGGACACGCTGGTGCGGTCCGGTGCGGTGTCGATGATTGTGGTCGACAGCGTCGCCGCTTTGACGCCCAAGTCCGAACTTGAGGGCGACATGGGCGACAGTTCTGTTGGCGTGCATGCACGTCTGATGTCCCAGGCGATGCGCAAGCTGACCGGGTCGATCAACCGCACGAATTGCACGGTTATCTTCATCAACCAGATCCGCATGAAAATTGGCGTCATGTTCGGATCCCCCGAGACGACGACGGGTGGCAACGCGCTGAAATTCTACTCCTCCGTCCGGTTGGATATCCGCCGCATCGGCGCGCTGAAGGACCGTGATGAGGTTGTGGGCAACGCCACCCGCGTCAAGGTCGTCAAGAACAAGGTCGCGCCACCGTTCAAACAGGTGGAGTTCGACATCATGTATGGCGAAGGCATCTCGAAGATGGGGGAACTGCTGGACCTTGTTGTGAAGGCCGGTGTGGTTGAAAAATCAGGGTCGTGGTTCTCATACGGGGATGAACGGATCGGGCAGGGGCGTGAAAACGCCAAGACCTACCTTAAGGAAAACACCAACACCGCGCTGGAGATTGAGGACAAGATCCGCGCGGCCCACGGGTTGGATTTTGATTTCCAGCCCGGTGCGGACGAAAAGGATGACGGCGCGCTTCTGGAAGACTGATCCGCGCTGCGATGTGAGATAAAGGTCGGCCCCCTTGGGGCCGGCTTTTTTGTTTGGTTAGGGGGCGCTGCCACTGTTTCGATTTGGGGGCGCTGCCCCCGCGCGTTCCGCGCTCCCCCGGGATATTTACAAGACAAAGACAAGGGGCGCGCGGCGGCTGTGGACAGTGCGGGACCGCAGGGCTATTTGAGGCGGGACAGTTTGTAAGGACCGACTTCCCATGACCAGCCTCAGCGACATTCGTTCGACGTTTCTTGATTATTTCAAACGGCAGGGGCATGAGGTTGTGGCCTCCAGCCCGCTGGTGCCGCGCAATGATCCGACGTTGATGTTCACCAATTCGGGCATGGTGCAGTTCAAGAACCGCTTTACCGGTGTGGAAAGCGGCGCCTATCAGCGTGCGACCACCAGCCAGAAGTGCGTGCGTGCCGGTGGCAAGCATAATGACCTTGATAACGTGGGCTATACCGCGCGCCATCACACGTTTTTCGAGATGCTGGGGAATTTTTCCTTCGGGGATTATTTCAAGACCGAGGCCATTCCCTTTGCGTGGGAATTGCTGACCAAGGATTTCGGGATTGATAAGTCGAAGCTGCTGACAACGGTCTATCACACCGATGATGAAGCCTTTGAGATGTGGCGCAAGATTGGCGTGCCCGAAGACCGCATCATCCGCATCGCCACGGATGACAATTTCTGGCGGATGGGGCCTACGGGGCCCTGTGGTCCGTGTACGGAAATTTTCTACGATCACGGCGATCACATCTGGGGTGGGCCGCCCGGATCTGCGGATGAAGACGGCGACCGGTTTATTGAGATTTGGAACGTCGTGTTCATGCAGAATGAACAGTTCGAAGACGGCACGATGAAACCCCTTGAGATGCAGTCGATCGACACCGGCATGGGGCTGGAACGGATTGGCGCGCTGTTGCAGGGCGGGCATGACAATTATGAAACGGACCTGTTCAAAGCCCTGATCGAGGCGTCGGCCCATGCCACGTCCACCGATCCGTTCGGGGATCAGAACGTGCATCACCGCGTGATCGCGGACCATTTGCGGTCGACGTCTTTCCTGATCGCAGAAGGCGTGCTGCCGTCGAACGAGGGGCGCGGCTATGTGTTGCGCCGCATCATGCGCCGCGCCATGCGCCATGCGCATTTGCTGGGCGCGCAGGACCCCGTGATGCACCGTCTGGTGCCCGCATTGGTGCGCGAGATGGGCGCGGCCTACCCGGAATTGGGCCAAGGTCAGACCCTGATCGAAGATACACTTTTGAATGAAGAAATCCGGTTCAAGACCACGCTGGACCGTGGCCTCAAACTGCTGGATGACGCGCTGGAGGATGTGGCCGAGGGTGCGGATTTGCCCGGTGAGACGGCGTTCAAGCTCTATGATACCTATGGCTTCCCCCTCGATCTGACGCAGGATGCGCTGCGCGAAAAGGGGCGCGGTGTAGACACCGAAGGTTTCGACGCCGCGATGGAGGCCCAGAAGGCCAAGGCGCGTGCGGCATGGTCCGGCACGGGGGCGGCTGCCGATGCGGCGATCTGGTTTGATCTGGCCGATCAACATGGGCCGACGGAATTCCTTGGCTACGAAACCGAGACGGCTGAGGGGCAGCTTTTGGCGGTGGTCAAGGGCGCGGACGCGGTGGATGCGGCGTCGGTCGGCGATGAGGTCGCTTTGGTTTTCAACCAGTCGCCGTTCTATGCGGAATCCGGTGGTCAGGTGGGCGACACCGGCACCGTCAAGACCGACAGCGGCGTGGCGCAGGTGACCGACACCAAGAAGGTCGCAGGCGTCTTCTTGCACATGGCCAAAGTGACCGAAGGCACGCTGACACGTGGCCAAGGCGCGGAACTGGCGGTCGACCACGGGCGCCGGTCGGACATCCGTGCGAACCATTCGGCCACGCACCTGTTGCACGAAGCCCTGCGTGAGGCTTTGGGCGATCACGTGGCGCAGCGCGGGTCGCTCAATGCGCCGGATCGTTTGCGGTTTGATTTCAGCCACAACGCGGCGGTCAGCCTTGAGGATCTGCGCAAGATCGAAGCACAGGTCAACGCGATGATCCGCCAGAACACGGCTGTGGAAACGCGCATTATGACGCCGGATGATGCCCGTGCGCTTGGTGCGCAGGCGCTGTTCGGGGAAAAGTACGGTGATGAGGTTCGCGTGGTGTCGATGGGCCGTGCGCCCACGGGCAAGGGCGTGAACGGCGACACTTGGTCGTTGGAGCTCTGTGGCGGCACCCATGTGCGCCAGACGGGCGACATTGGTGCTTTTGTGACTTTGGGTGACAGTGCGTCCTCGGCCGGTGTGCGCCGGATCGAGGCGCTGACGGGGCAGGCGGCGCTGGACTATCTGCAAGGGCAGGACCAGACCCTCGCGCAAACGGCGCTGGCGCTGAAAACGCAGGCGGCTGAGGTGCCCGAGCGCGTGAAATCCCTGCTGGAGGAGCGCAAGGCGCTGACCAATGAGGTGGCACAGCTGCGTCGCGAACTGGCGATGGGCGGCGGCAAGGCCGAGGCGGATGCGGCCAAGACCATCAACGGCGTGGCGTTCAAGGCGCAAGTCATGCAGGGCGTCACCGGCAAGGATTTGCCCGGCATGATTGACGAGATGAAATCCGCCATGGGCAGCGGCGCTGTCCTGTTGATTGCCGATGCCGACGGCAAGGTCGCCGTGGCGGCGGGGGTGACCTCGGATCTGACAGACAAGGTCAGTGCTGTTGATCTGGTCAAGGCCGCCGTGGTCGAACTGGGTGGCAAGGGCGGCGGTGGCCGTCCGGATATGGCGCAGGGCGGGGCCAAGGATGCGGCCAACGCCGATGCAGCGATCGCCGCGGCTGAGGCTGTCTTGCAGGGGTGAGCGCCTTTGCAGACATGCTGGCCACCCATGCCGGCGCCGGCCGTGTCGACTGGATCGGCTTGCGCCCCGCGCGGCTGGAGCCTCTGATATCGGTTGAGGCCGCTGAGCTGTTGGAGGACGGGCTGGCCGGAGATCACGCGCGGCCGGGCAAACGGGCGCTGACGTTGATACAGGCAGAGCATCTGCCGGTGATCGCGGCGCTCGCGCGGTTGGACAGCATTGCGCCGGACCAGCTGCGTCGAAACCTTGTGATCAGCGGCATTACCCTCACGGCATTGCGCAATCATCCGGTGCGGATCGGCGGGGCAGTGGTGGAATTTACCACCGTCTGCGCGCCCTGTTCACGGATGGAAAAGGCCTTGGGGCCAGGGAGTTACAACGCCATGCGCGGCCACGGCGGCTGGTGTGCCACGGTTCTGGAACCGGGGCTTATTCGGGTGGGTGATCGCGTAACGCGGGCCGGTTAAAACCTAGTTTTGCCAGCCCGTTCTCGGCCAAAACCCTCTACTGGAGGTTTTCCGAGACGGCTTGGTCCCGACCATTCTGCGCCTGAGACGCCCCACTGGGGCCTCTCCAATACGGCCTTGGGCTCCGCCCGTTCTCGCCTAAAAACCTCCACTGGAGGTTTTCCTAGACGGCTCGAACTCTCTGGTTCTTAAATACCTCGGGGTCTGGGGCAGCGCCCCAGCGGATCGGATGAGCGAAGCTCATCCGATCCACCAATTCACTCAGACCGCGCCATGCGCTTGCGCTCATGGGGGTCCAGATACCGCTTGCGCAGACGCACGGCATTGGGGGTCACTTCGACCAATTCGTCGTTGTCGATATAGGCAATCGCCTCTTCCAGCGACATCTTCACAGGGGTGGTCAGACGCACGGCATCATCGGTGCCCGACGCCCGCACGTTCGTCAGTTTTTTGCCCTTCAGCGGATTCACCTCAAGGTCGTTTTCACGGCTGTGTTCACCGATGATCATGCCCTGATAGACCGCTTCCTGCGCGCCGATGAAGAATTTGCCACGGTCCTCAAGGTTCCAGATGGCGTAGGCCACGGATGTGCCGTTTTCCATGGAAATCAGAACGCCCGCGCGGCGGCCCGGGATCGGGCCCTTGTGGGGGGCCCATTCGTGGAACACACGGTTCATGACGCCTGTGCCGCGCGTGTCGGTCAGGAATTCACCGTGATAGCCGATCAACCCGCGGGAGGGGACATGGGCGATGATGCGGGTCTTGCCACCGTTCTGTTTCATCTCGACCAGATCGCCTTTGCGGGCACCGGTCAGCTTTTCGATCACAGCACCGGAGTATTCGTCATCCACGTCGATGGTGACTTCCTCAACCGGTTCGTGCTTTACGCCGTCGATGTCTTGGAACAGCACCTGCGGGCGGGAAATAGATAGCTCGAACCCCTCGCGGCGCATGTTTTCGATCAAGACACCCATCTGCAATTCGCCGCGACCGGCAACCTCGAACGCCTCACCGCCGGGGGTATCGGTGATCTTGATGGCCACGTTGCTTTCGGCCTCTTTCATCAGACGTTCACGGATGACGCGGGATTGGACCTTTTTGCCGTCACGACCGCCCAGTGGGCTGTCGTTGATGCCGAAGGTCACGGTGATGGTGGGCGGGTCAATGGGCTGCGCGGGCAGGGGATCACTGACGGAGGTGGCGACGATACTGTCGGCCACGGTGGCTTTGGTCATGCCGGCCAGCGTGACAATGTCGCCTGCTTCGGCCTGATCAATGGGCTGCTGGCCCAGACCACGGAAGGCGAGGATTTTGGTGCAGCGGAAGTTTTCGATCAGATCGCCTTCGCGGCTCAGCGCTTTGACGGTTTCGCCCGCCTTCAAGGTGCCGCTTTCAACACGGCCCGTCAGGATGCGGCCAATGAACGGGTCGGAGCCCAGTGTCGTGGCCAGCATACGGAAGGGTTCATCGCGCGCCTCGACCTGTTTGGGGGCGGGAACATGGTCCAGAACCAGATCAAAGAGCGCATCGAGATTTTCGCGTGGCCCGTCCAACTCTGCGTCACACCAGCCCGAGCGACCGGAGGCGTAGAGATGCGGGAAATCAAGCTGTTCTTCGGTCGCATCCAGCGAAGCAAAGAGATCGAAACATTCATCCAGCGCGCGGTCAGGCTCCGCGTCGGGCTTGTCGACCTTGTTAAGGACCACAATGGGCCGCAGGCCCAAGGCCAGCGCCTTGGAGGTCACGAATTTCGTCTGCGGCATGGGGCCTTCGGCGGCGTCCACCAGCAAAACCACGCCGTCGACCATGGACAGGATGCGTTCAACCTCGCCGCCGAAATCGGCGTGGCCGGGGGTGTCGACGATGTTGATGCGGTGGTCTTTCCATTCCACGGACGTCGCCTTGGCGAGGATCGTGATGCCGCGTTCGCGTTCCAGATCGTTGCTGTCCATGGCGCGTTCGGTGGTCGCCTGATTGTCGCGGTAGGTGCCGGATTGTTTGAGCAATTCATCCACGAGCGTGGTTTTGCCGTGGTCAACGTGTGCGATGATCGCGATATTGCGGAGTTCCATGGGTGACGTCCTGATATAAGAGTTGGGCGGGCCATATCGCGCCTTGCTGCAAAAGCAAAGGGGGTGTGATCTGAATGTCCGCTGGGCGGGCTTTATTGTTTTGGGGTTGGGGGCGCTGCCCCCCGGCCTGCGGCCTCCCCCCGGCATATTTGAGAACCAAAGAAGCGGGGTTTGCGAGATGAGTGTGGATGCGCGTCAGTGGGCGGCGGTTTTGCTGAACAGCTGAATGATGACGATGCCCGCGAGGATCAGCGTCATGCCGAGGATCGCGGGCAGATCGAGGGTCTGGCGAAAGACCACCCAGCCAATCAGCGCGATCAGCACGATGCCGGAGCCGGACCAGATGGCATACATGATGCCCACGGGCATGTGTTTGAGGGTCAGGGCCAGCAGATAGAAGGCGGCGGCGTAGCTGATGACCACGATGAGCGACGGCAGCGGTTTGGTGAACTGCTGGCTTGCCGGAAGCGCGGTGGTGCCTATGGTTTCAAAGATCACGGCGACGATCAGGGTGATGAAATGGGTGGGCATGGCGGACCTCAGGTGGCGACGTACCAGTCTTTGCGGTGATTGAAGGTGATGATCAGGTTCACGATGAGCGCGCCCAGCATGGACAGTAAGACCGCTTTGACAGGCAGAACCCAAAAGGCCGCGAGGAAGATGCAGGCGTCAAAGCCCAGTTGCACCAACCCTGCGCGAAAGCCAGTTTTGTCCTGGATGTAAAGGGCCAGAATACCGACCCCGCCCAAGGAAGCCCCGTGTCGAAAGATCGCCAAAAGACCCGCGCCCGTCAAAAGGCCAAAAAGGGCTACGCCAAAGATCGGATCAAGGGTTTTGAAGGTCATCAGGGGCGGGAACAGGATGGAAAATCCTGACACGAGGATCACCGCGATGAAGGTTTTAATCACAAATCGCAGGCCGATGCGTTGCAACCCCAGCCAGTAAAACGGCAGGTTCACCGCGAAAAATACCACAGCAAAACTGGTGTCTGTGGCGTAGCTGATCAAAAGGGCGAGGCCTGCGGTCTGGCCGGTGATCAGGCCCAGATGCGTCAATAGGACAAGCCCCGTAGCGGCCATGGTCGTGCCCGTAAGCAGCCCTTGGATATCTTCCAGAAGGGTGTGGCGCCGTGGCCTGTTTTTGGGTGGTGTTCGGGTGTCGTCGGACATGCCCCCACAGCTAGGCGTTGCGGTGGGGGCTGTCCAGTGCGCTGGGGTCAGGCGAGTGCCTTTTGCAGGTTCTGGTCGATCTTTTCCAAGAACCCTTCGGTGGTCAGCCAGCTTTGATCGGGACCGACCAGCAGGGCGAGGTCCTTTGTCATGTGACCGGATTCCACCGTGTCGACGATCACTTTTTCCAGCGTTTCCGCAAAATGGGTCAGCTTGTCGTTTTCGTCCAGTTTGGCGCGGTGTTTCAGGGCGCCGGTCCAGGCGTAGATGGAGGCGATGGAATTGGTGGAGGTCGCTTCGCCCGCCTGATGCTGGCGGTAATGGCGGGTGACGGTGCCGTGGGCGGCCTCGGCCTCCACAATCTTGCCGTCTGGCGTCATCAGTTGCGAGGTCATCAGGCCCAGTGAGCCGAAGCCCTGCGCCACGGTGTCCGATTGCACGTCGCCGTCGTAGTTTTTGCAGGCCCAGACGAATTTGCCGGACCATTTCATGGCCGAGGCCACCATGTCGTCGATCAGGCGGTGTTCGTACCAGATGCCGGCCTCTTCGAAGGCGTCCTTGAATTCTGCGTCAAAAATGCGCTGGAAGATCAGCATAAACTGGCCGTCGTATTGTTTCAGGATGGTATTCTTGGTGCTTAAATACACCGGCCAGCCGAGGTTCAGGCCGTAGTTGAAGGACGCGCGGGCGAAATCCTCGATGCTTTTGTCGAGGTTGTACATGCCCATGTAGACGCCGGATGACGGGGCGTCGTAGACCTCATGTTCAATGACTTCGCCGTCTTCGCCCACGAATTTCATCGTGAGTTTGCCGGGGCCGGGGAATTTCATGTCGGTGGCTTTGTACTGGTCGCCAAAGGCATGACGCCCGATCACGATCGGGTTGGTCCAGCCCGGCACAAGACGGGGCACGTTTTTACAGATGATCGGCGCGCGGAAGACCACACCGCCCAGGATGTTGCGGATGGTGCCGTTGGGGGATTTCCACATCTTCTTGAGGCCGAATTCCTCAACCCGGCCTTCGTCGGGGGTGATGGTGGCGCATTTGACGGCGCAGCCGACCTCAAGCGTTTTTTCGGCGGCGTCGATGGTGACCTGATCGTCCGTGGCGTCGCGGTTTTCCATGCCGAGGTCGTAATAAAGCAGATCCACGTCCAGATAGGGCAGGATCAGTTTGTCCTTGATGAAGGCCCACATGATGCGGGTCATTTCATCGCCATCCATTTCAACGATTTGTCCGGTGACCTTGATCTTGTCCATGATGAGATTTCCCTTGGCTTGTGCTGGTGTCACGGTCAGCTACCGCGTTCGGCGTGTCAAGGAAAGGGGATGTATGCGATTGTATACGTCTTGGGTCGGGGCCGCTTACCCGACCGGCGTGTTGGCGGCGAACCAGGCGTCGATGTCGGGGCGCAGGGCCTCCCAAAGGGCGGGCGCGCCGCGTTTGACTTTCAGGGCCACGCGGGCCTCGATCTGGTCGCGGGTGACATTGTAGTCGCGCCAGGACCCGCCGCCCGATTGCAGGTTGCAGACCAGCGGCTGCGCGCGGTCGAGGGATTTGGCGAAGACCGCGTCGGGGGTCTGCGCGGCTTCGAATTCGTCCCAGATGGCGCGCAGGGGCGCGGATTGGACGGGTGGCAGCAGGCCGAAAATGCGGTCGGCTGCGGCCTGTTCTTGTGCGGCGACGGCGTCGGCGTCGAAATCCCCGTGGATCGGATTGTCGCCTGCGTCGATTTCCACCAGATCATGGAGGAGCAGCATGTGCAGCACGCGGTCGATGCGTACAGGCTGGGCGCAATGTTCCTGCAAGGTCATGGCCCAGAGCATGATGTGCCAGCTGTGCTCAGCCGAATTTTCACGGCGCGACCCGTCACATAGCGTGGTGCCGCGCAGGACGGATTTCAGGCGGTCGGCCTCCATCACGAAACGCATCCGTGCGGCGAGGGTTTCGGAGACGACGGGCTGGCGGCGGTTGAGGGTGTCATGGGCCAGCGCAAAGACCTCTGGCCAGTCATCCTTGAGGTGCCCGAAGCGGCCCGTGGTCTGGATCTGGTGCAGTACGTCGCGGTCGGTGGGCGTCATGGCCGGGTTCGAGAGCGCCAGAAACATCGGCGCTGCCTTGTCGAGCATTCGGGCATAGGCGGCGTCCGTGCTGGTGCCGTCCTCGAATTCATCCCAGAGGGTGCGGTAGGCCACGGCCTGATCGGCGGGCAGCAGTTTGAACAGACGCGTGGCGGCGGCGGCTTCGGCGGCGGCGATGGCGTCTTCGTCGCGGGGCAGATGGATCGGGTGGTCGCCCGCGTCGATTTCTACCAGATCGTGCAGAAGAAGCATTTGCCACACGCGGGGCAGGTTCGCGCCTTTGGACTGGTCTTCGAAGACCAGCGCCCAAAGGCACAGGTGCCAGCTGTGTTCGGCGGTGTTTTCCAGACGCGAGCCATCGGCCAGCGGATTGGCGCGGGTAACGGATTTGAGTTTGTCAGCCTCGACCAGAAAGGCCAGTTGGTGGGAAATGCGTTGTGCAGGTGTGGGGATGGGCATGGGGGCTTTCAGAGGCGGGATCGCGGGGGGCTGATGTGCGCCTCCGGCGGGAGTTTTTCGGGCCAGATGAAGGGGGGCCACATAACCTAAGGCATCTGGGAGGTGAGGCGGATGGTATCGGGGCGCGGGCCGGTGAGGAAGGCGTCAAAGAACGCAGGGTCGGGGAAGCCGTCCCATGGGTAAAGGCCATGGAGCGCATTGGCCAGCGCTTCGGCGATGGCGGGATCCTGCGGTGTGGTCTGCGCGTCGCTCAGCGGGGCTGTCAGACGCGGGATGGCGTCGTAGCCGGCGATGGGCCAGGGCACATCGGTGGTGTTGATGGTGATGACGGCGATGACATCGGCAGCGCCAAGCGGGGACGGCGTTTGCGCTGGGGTTGCGCGGGTCAGGGTGAGGAACAGGCGTGCGGAGGTGCCTGCAACCTCATCCGCCTGAACGACCGCATGGGTGCCGTCAAGCAGGGGGATGAGAGGCAGATCAGCAGGTTGCATCTAGCCAGCGGTGCCGCCTTGTTGGGCGGCCTTGGCCTCGGCGATCTTTTGGTTCAGGAACCGGCGGCCGGTGCGTTCGGCAAGGCGGATGCGGACCTCGGTCAGGAACGCCTCTTCGAGGGTTTGGGAGGCAGAGCCGATCACCTCGGCCAGTTCCATAAACAAACGGTCTTCGCCGGTGATGTCCTGCACCTCAAGCACGTCATCGGCCATTTTGGAGGCGAGTTTGGTCAGGCTGTCGGACATTAGCGGGTTGTCTCCGTCAGGCGGCGTTTGACGTAGGATTGCACGGAGCCGATCATCGGGTCCATGTGCGGGTCTTCGAAGAAGTGACCTGCGCCTTCGACCTCTTCGTGGGTGATGGTGATGCCTTTTTGTTCGTGCAGTTTGTTGACGAGGTTCACCGTGTCAGCCGGTGGGGCCACGCGGTCGGCGGCGCCATTGATGATCAGGCCAGACGACGGGCAGGGGGCCAGGAAGCTGAAGTCGTACATATTGGCCGGTGGGCTGACCGAGATAAAGCCCGTGATTTCAGGGCGACGCATCAGCAGTTGCATCCCGATCCATGCGCCAAAGCTGAAGCCCGCGACCCAGCAGTGTTTGGAATTGGTGTTCATGGATTGCAGGTAATCGAGGGCGGAGGCGGCATCGGACAGCTCCCCCACGCCCTGATCGTATTCGCCCTGGCTGCGGCCCACGCCGCGGAAGTTGAACCGCAGGACCGTGAAGCCCATGTTATAGAACGCATAATGCAGGTTGTAGACGACCTTGTTGTTCATCGTTCCGCCGAATTGGGGGTGCGGGTGCAGCACGATGGCGATCGGTGCATCACGTTCCTTTTGCGGGTGGTAGCGGCCTTCGAGGCGGCCTTCGGGGCCGGGAAAGATGACTTCGGGCATTTTGGTCCGTTCGTTGGTTTGGCTTGATTGTTGACGGAAACGCTCAGGCACTTTAGAAAGATTCTAATTCGCGTGGGCGGTGGTCTGCCCGTGCGGGTTGTTTTCAAGTAAAGGCGGGAGGGGGCGGCGTCAACGCCTCTGGTCGCCGGACCCGGGGGTTTGGCTATGAAATTAAGCACCAAGGGGCGCTATGCGATGGTGGCTTTGGCCGATATTGCGCTGCAGCCTGCCGACCAGTTGGTGAGCCTTGGGGAGTTGAGCCGCCGGCAAGGCGTTTCGCTGCCCTATCTGGAGCAGTTGTTTGTGAAGCTGCGCCGGGCGGGACTGGTCGAGAGTGTGCGCGGGCCGGGGGGCGGTTACAAGCTGGCGCGGGCGGCGTCGGACATTCGCGTGGTGGAGATTTTGTCCGCCGTGGATGAGACAGTGTCGGCCATGCACACCGGTGCAGGTGCGTCGGGGGCTGTGTCGGGCAGCCGCGCGCAGAGCATGACGAACCGGCTGTGGGAGGGGTTGAGCGCGCATGTCTATGTGTTTTTGCACCAGACACGGTTGTCGGATGTCGTGGGCAATGAATTGGCGCCCTGTCCTGCGGTGCCCAATCTGTTTGAGGTTGTGGACGAATGAGGGGCGGGGGACGCATGAGAGGTCTGGATGATCTTGCGATCAGCGCCTGCGGCGGGCGTGGGAAAGGGGGGCCAGCCCCCCTCGGCCTGCGGCCTTACCCCCCGGAGTTTTCGGATCAGAAGAATGAAGGGTCTGCGGGATTGGGTGTATCGTGAGCCGCGTTTATCTGGATTACAACGCCACGGCGCCTTTGCGGGTGGAGGCGCAGGGCGCGATGGTGGCGGCGATGGATGTGGTGGGCAATCCGTCGTCGGTCCATGGCGAAGGGCGTGCAGCCAAGGCTGTCGTTGAACGTGCCCGTGCGCAGGTGGCGCAGGCTGTGGGGTGCACTGCAGCCGAGGTGGTGTTCACGTCCGGCGCGACGGAAGCGGCATCTTTTTTGCGGTACGTCGCGGGGGGCGTTGAGGTTGATCCGGCGGCCCATGATGCGCTTTGGGTGCATCGGCGCGCGGGCGATGCGCCGCTGCGCGCGGTGGGTGTTGCGTCCGGTGAGACGGGGATCATGGCGGATGTGGCCGGGGCCGATCTGCTGGATGCGACGCAGGTTGTGGGCCGCGTGCCGTTCGCCTTTTCATGGACTGGCGCTGATTTTGCCATTCTGTCGGCCCATAAGTTTGGCGGCCCAAAGGGCGTTGGCGCATTGATTGTCCGTGACGGCGTGGATATTGCAGCCCTTCAGCACGGGGGCGGACAGGAGATGGGGCGCCGGTCGGGGACAGAGAACGTGATCGGGATTGCCGGAATGGGGGCTGCGATTGAAGCCGCCATGGGCGATCTGGAAGCGGGTGTTTGGACCGGCGTGGAAGAACTTAGAAATATTCTAGAAAGTGGGGTTGAGGCTGCCTCAAAGGAGACTATTTTAGTCGGGAAAGAGGTGGCCCGTTTGCCCAACACATCTTGCCTGCTGACACCCGGCTGGAAGGGTGAAACGCAGGTGATGGCCATGGATCTGGCGGGGTTTGCGATTTCGGCCGGATCAGCCTGTTCGAGCGGCAAGGTGAAGGCCAGCCGCGTGTTGATGGGGATGGGGTATAGCGCGGCCGATGCGGCCAGTGCCATTCGGGTGTCTTTAGGCCCCGAGACGACACATGAGGATGTCACACGGTTCGTGGATGTCTGGACAGATAAATTGCAGCGCCACCGGCTTCGGTCGGCATGAGCGCTTAAGCGGGATAGAGCAGGAGAGACCGATGAACGTCGTGGATCAGGTTGAAGTCAAAGAAGGTGTCGAGCAGGAGACCGTGGATGCGGTCAAGAAGCTGGGCGGCGATTACAAGTACGGCTGGAACACCGACATCGAGATGGAGTACGCGCCCAAGGGTCTGACCGAAGACATCGTGCGCCTGATTTCGGAAAAGAACGAAGAGCCTGCGTGGATGTTGGAGTGGCGTCTGGCCGCCTATGCCCGCTGGCTGGAGATGAAAGAGCCTGAATGGGCGATGGTCGATTACCCTGAAATTGATTTTCAGGATCAATATTACTACGCCCGACCCAAGTCGATGGAGGTGAAGCCCAAATCGCTGGATGAAGTCGACCCGAAGCTGTTGGCGACCTACGAAAAACTGGGCATTCCGCTGAAAGAACAAGCCATTCTGGCAGGTGTTGAAGGGGCGGAAAACATGGGCGATGCGCCGCGCAAGGTCGCGGTGGATGCGGTGTTTGATTCCGTCTCTGTGGGCACGACCTTTCAGGATGAATTGAAGAAAGCTGGCGTGATCTTCTGTTCGATCTCAGAGGCGATCAAAGAGCATCCTGAGCTGGTGAAGAAATACCTCGGCTCTGTCGTGCCGGTGCAGGACAATTTCTATGCGACGTTGAATTCGGCGGTCTTTTCGGACGGGTCGTTCGTCTACATCCCCAAGGGCACGAAATGCCCGATGGAGCTGTCCACCTATTTCCGCATCAATGCCGAAAACACCGGCCAGTTTGAACGCACGCTGATCATTGCCGAAGAAGGGTCCTATGTGTCCTACCTTGAGGGCTGCACGGCGCCCCAGCGGGACATCGCACAGCTGCATGCCGCGGTGGTTGAGATTGTCATTCTGGACGATGCCGAGGTGAAATATTCTACCGTTCAAAACTGGTATCCGGGCGATGAGAACGGCAAAGGTGGCATCTATAACTTTGTGACCAAACGGGCCGATTGTCGGGGCGACCGGTCCAAGGTGATGTGGACGCAGGTGGAAACCGGGTCTGCCGTGACGTGGAAGTACCCAAGTTGCATTTTGCGCGGGGACGACAGTCAGGGTGAGTTCTATTCCATCGCCATTGCCAACAACATGCAGCAGGCCGACACGGGCACCAAGATGGTGCATTTGGGCAAGAACACCAAGTCGCGCATTGTGTCCAAGGGCATCAGTGCGGGCAAGGCGCAGAACACCTACCGTGGCCTTGTGTCCATGCACCCCAAAGCCAAGGACAGCCGCAATTACACCCAGTGTGACAGCCTGCTCATTGGCGACAAATGCGGGGCGCATACAGTGCCTTACATCGAGGTGAAGAACAATTCGTCCCGCGTGGAACATGAGGCGACCACATCCAAGGTGGACGACGATCAGCTGTTCTATTGCCGCAGCCGTGGCATGGACGAGGAAGAAGCCGTGGCTTTGGTCGTCAACGGGTTCTGCAAAGACGTGTTGCAGGCGTTGCCGATGGAATTCGCCATGGAAGCGCAGGCACTGGTTGCGATTTCGTTGGAAGGGTCTGTGGGGTAACCGGACCCTCACACGGGGTTTGGGGGGCATTTTCCGGGAACGGGAATGTCCGTCATGGGGTAAAGGCGGCGGATCATGGTCATGAAGACGGCAGACGGGGCGGGGATTTAGGGCGATGGCACGGACCACTGCCGACCGGCTGTCCTTTCTGAAAGACGAACTGGACCCGAAGGATATGAAAATCCTTGATGTGGGGGCGAACCCGATCAATGTGCCGGCCTACCAGCCGCTGATTGACCGGCAGATGTGCCATGTCTGGGGATTTGAACCGAACCCCAAGGCCTTTGCCGATCTGCAAAAGGTGCAAAACGACCGTGCCACCTATTTTCCCCAAGCCATCGGGCCGGAGGGGAAAGGCACGTTCTACGCCCATGAGTTCGCAGTTTTGTCTTCGCTGTTTCCGATCTACCGCCCCACAGCGGATTTTCTGGGTCGCGAACGGTGGTATGAAAAGCAGGTGACCAAGATGGAGATGGACCTTGTCACCATCGACAGTCTGGATGACTTGCCGCGTGTTGACGTGTTGAAGATGGACCTTCAGGGCGGTGAATTGTCGGTGGTGGAAGGTGGGCGCGACAGGTTGTCCGAGGCCATGGTCGTGATCCCCGAGGTGCGGTTTATCCGCATGTATGAGGGGGAGCCTCTTTGGGCGGAGCTGGATCTGGAACTGCGTGCCCAGGGGTTCCAGTTGCATAAATTCCAGACCCAGAAGGCGCTGCCGGTCAAACATTCCCAGTGGCGCAAGCTGGACCGCAAGGCGGTTGGATCACAGCTGCTGGATGGCGATGCTGTCTATATTCGCAACATCGAGGACATTTCGATCGTGACCTCCCATCAGCTGAAACAGCTGGCGATTGCGGCGACGGTGATGTTCGACAGCTTTGATCTGGCGCTGCATTGTCTGGACGAGCTGGCGCGGCGTGGTGATGCGGCAGGCGACGTGGCCGAACGGTTCGTCCCCTTGTTGCCCGCGCAGATGATGAAGGCGACGGCATGACTGTGACGGCCCCGACCCCAACCATGCGTTACCAATCGCCCCTGCGGCTGTTCTGGTATCGCAAGGAGGCCAATTTCGGCGATGGAATATCTGCCGAAATCGTCTCGCATGTGTCGGGGCGTGACGTGAGATGGTCCGGTCATGCCAGCTGCGAGATGTATGCGCTTGGCAGTTTGATGCGGTCGGTTGCAACCCATCAGATTGCGCCGCGCGAAACGGGCCGCAAGCCTTTTATCTGGGGAACGGGCACGATGACCGGCCTGAAGGATCTGTCGTTCCTGAACCATGTGCGCGTGGCGCTGTTGCGCGGCCCGATCACAGCGGCATTGTTACAGCGTGAGGACAGGGTTTTTGGCGACACGGGGCTGTTGATCGCGGATGCCGCAGGCGAGGCCCCGCGCCGCGACGATATTGTGGGGCTGGTTCCGCATATGCATTACGCCGATGATCCGCGTTTGCGCAAAATTGCCGCCGACAATCCGCGTATCAAGCTGATTGATGTGCGCGACGAGGTCCCCATGCGTGTGGTGCGCGAAATTGCGTCGTGTTCCCACATTATCAGCCAGTCCCTGCACGGGCTGGTGACCGCAGATGCCTTTGGCATTCCGAACACGTGGCTGGACCCTATGGGCATCCACGCGGCGGCGACGCTGAAATTTTACGACTACGCCGCCGGAATTGGCCGTGCATTGCAGCCCCCGATCACCGCCGCAGAAATCGAGGCGACGGCCAATGCCGCACCGACAGGTGATCTGCCCTATGTGGAGGGGATTTTGCAGGCGAAAGAGGCACTTTATGCCAGTTTTCCTAGGGGTTTGGTGCAGGAGGAGACCGCATGATGCCGTTTGATCCGCCATTGCCGACCCTGAAAATCCTTCGTTTGCGCCGTGCTCACGCCGCGGGTATGCCATATTTCAGCCCTACGTCACCGCTAATCGTTAACGCGAGTGACAAAGGGAACGGTGACAATGGCTGTCAGCACGACCACATTTGCCGAACGCATGAAGCGGATCGAAAGCGGGAAGACCACGTCCTGGACCGTTCCGGGCGAGGGGTTGGCGACGCACAAGGACGAACGCAGCTTTCTGTCCAAGGCGGGCGTGAAAATGCGCACCAAATCCACACAGAAGAAAGTGGGCATTTTGCTGTATCTTCTGGCGCTGGTGTCCGGTGCGATCAGCGTGATTGTGGCCCGTTGGCTGGACTTCAAATTTCTGGACGACGCGATGGCCTTTGCCGCCGGCAAGGGCGTCGATCTGGCATCTATGTTGACCGGTGTACCAACGGCGCTTGGGCTGGCCATCGTTCTAAGCTTGCTGGCGATGATGGTGCTGGGCCTTCGCAAATCCGCGATCCACGTACAGACCGCCGGATTTATGGGCGCGTTCCTGTTCGAGGCGGATCTCGTGGCGCTTGCACCCGAGGTCTACGCGATGTTCTACCCGCCCACATGGGTGGCCGATATGATGGCCAGCGCGACGCTGGTCACCTAACCAACCTGACACATGAAAACCTGATGCAGAGGGCCGCGGCAACGCGCGCCCTCCGTTCGCTATTGGAAAGGGCATAATATGCTGGAAATCAAAGACTTGCGCGTTGAACTTGAAGAAGAGGACAAGAAAATCCTCAAGGGTGTGGACCTGACGGTCGAGCCGGGCAAAGTCCACGCGATCATGGGTCCCAACGGGTCCGGGAAATCCACGCTGTCCTACGTCCTGTCCGGCAAGGAGGGCTATGAAGTCACGGGGGGCACCGCCACGCTGGATGGCGTTGACCTGCTGGACATGGAAGCCGAAGAACGCGCCGCCGCTGGCCTGTTCTTGGCGTTTCAATACCCTGTCGAAATCCCCGGTGTGGGCAACATGACCTTCCTGCGCACGGCTGTGAACGCCCAGCGCAAGGCACGCGGTGAGGAGGAGATGTCTGCCGGAGAATTCCTCAAGGTCGTGCGCGCCAAAGCGAAGACGTTGAAGATCGACGCGGATATGCTCAAACGCCCTGTGAACGTGGGCTTTTCGGGCGGTGAGAAAAAGCGCAACGAAATCCTGCAGATGGCGATGCTGGAACCAAAGATGTGCATCCTGGATGAAACGGATTCCGGTCTGGACGTGGATGCGATGAAACTGGTGGCCGAAGGGGTGAATGCCCTGCGCGATGAGGGTCGCGGGTTTCTGGTGATCACCCACTATCAACGTCTGCTGGACCACATCAAACCGGACGTCGTGCACATCATGGCCGATGGCCGCATCGTGAAAACCGGCGGGCCTGAGCTGGCTTTGGAAGTTGAAAACAACGGATATGCCGACATTCTGGCGGAGGTGGCGTAATGGCCCAACCTGCGATCAAAATGGACGCCACCGAAGAGAGGTTGGCGGCCCTGACCCTGCCGGACAGCGCCCCTTGGGCGGCCGAGGCGCGCAGCGCGGCCCTGTCGCGCGTGCGCACGATGGGTCTGCCCCATGCCCGTGACGAATATTGGAAATACACCAAACCTGCGTCTTTGGTGCAGGTCGAGGCCCCGAAAGCTGCGCTTTTTCACAACGACGAGGGCCCGCTTTGGGATGATCTGGACCGTGTAAAGGTCGTCTTTGTGGATGGTGAATTTGACGCCGCCGCGTCCGATGATCTGGCCGTCGAAGGGTTGGAGATTGAACGTCTGTCAGATGCGGCGTCCAAGGACATTCATTGGGCCAAGGACCTTTACGGCGCGCTTGAGGGGGCCAGCCACACCCACACCGACCGCCCCCTTGCGGCGCTGAACACCGCCTTCGCCACGGACGGTCTGGTGATCCGCGTGACGGGGAAGGTCAGCAAACCGGTGAACCTGATTTACCTCCATAATTCCGAAGACTCCGACGCGATCCTCCACCATGTGGTGAAGATCGAAGAGGGGGCGGAGATGACGTTGCTGGAAACCGGCCCCGGTGCGGCACGGTTCAACACCGTGCTTGAGGTTGATGTGGCCGACAGTGCCGCGTTCCACCACGTGCGCGTGCAGGGTCGTGATCACGAACGCCGTGCGGTCACCGGTGTGTTCACCCGTCTGGGCACGACATCGGCCTTCAAGTCCTTTACGCTGACCATGAACGGTGTGCTGACGCGCAACGAATGCGTGATTGAGCTGACGGGCGATGACGCGCAGGCCCATGTGGCCGGTGCCTGTGTGGGCGATGGCAAGGATTTCCACCACGATGACACCGTATTCATCACCCATGACGCGGTGAACTGTGAAAGCCGTCAGGTGTTCAAAAAGGTGCTGCGCAACGGCGCGACTGGGGTGTTTCAGGGCAAGATCCTTGTAAAGGAAGACGCCCAGAAAACCGATGGCTACCAGATCAGCCAATCGCTGCTCTTGGACGAAGACAGCCAGTTCCTCGCCAAGCCGGAACTTGAAATCTACGCCGATGATGTCGCCTGTTCGCACGGGTCCACATCCGGTGCGATTGATGATGAGGCGCTGTATTACCTGCGGTCACGCGGGGTGCCTTTGGCGCAGGCGACGGACCTTCTGGTTCTGGCGTTTCTGGCCGAAGCCTTGGAAGAAATCGCGGATGAAACCCTGGCCGAGGCGATCTACGAACGTCTTGAAGGCTGGCTGGGTCGGCGGGCCAGCTGATGCCGGTCAGTCGCGATATCGCGCGGACCTATCGGGGTCCGCGCACAGTGGTCCGCGAATTGCTGTCCATGGGCCCGCGTGAAGACCGCGCGATTGCGTGGCTGATGATTGGCTGTTTTCTGGTGTTCCTGTCGCGGCTGCCCGCGTTGCAGCGTGCCGCGATTGAAACGGGCAGCGATTTTCAGCGTGACGTGATCTATGCGTTCTTTGCGATGATGATGATCGCGCCGCTGATGTTTTATGCCATCGCCTTTGTGTTCTTTCTGATCACCAAACTGGCGCGATCTGCAGCGACACCTTACGGCGCGCGGCTGGCGATCTTTTGGGGGTGGCTGTCTGCCGCACCGCTCGCGCTGTTTTACGGGCTACTTGTTGGGTTCAACGGATTGGATCATCCGGGCACCACCCTGGTGGGGGCGCTGTGGTTTATCGTGCTGATCTGGTTCTGGCTTTCGGGGCTGTTTGAAATGTCGAAAGAGGACTGATGGATTTTTCTTGGGCCCAGGTTTGGGACATGACCAAGCTGTTTGTGCGCGATCCGGCCGAGGCGTCGCGCCGCGTGCTGGGCATGGGATGGCCGGTCAATGTGTCGGTGATCATGATCGTGCTGGCGGGGATCATCTCCGGCGTGATGTGGGCCGTGGATCAGGCGCTGTTCGGGGCGGCCCCGCAGCCGATGTTGCTGCCGGATGGGCGTGAAGTCATGGTCGCACCCGCGACGCCACTGACCGTCGGCGTGTTTTCGGCCATCATCGGGGTGGTCTTTTCCTATCTGATCTATTGGGTCGGCGTGCGGTCCGGCGGGCGCGGCAGCCTGCCCGGGGTGATGGCCGTCATGGCGGCCTTGCAGATCGCGCTGACGGTTTTGGGGGTGATTTCAGGGTTCCTCGGGATCGCGCTGCCGCTGTTGGGGTTTGGTCTGGCTCTGGCGCTGATCTACGTGTCCATGCGCGGCTATGCCCACGCGGTGCAGCAGGCCCACGGGTTTGACACCATGGGCCGGTCGGTGATGGTCATGATCGCGGCCTTGTTCTTGGCGGTGTTCGTGCTGCTGATCCTGTCCATGTTCCTTTTGCCGGTCCTGATGCCGGAGATGCTGGTTGAGGTTGAAAATGCCCTTTGATGTGAACGCCGTCCGCGCCGATTTTCCGATCCTGTCGCGTGAGGTGAACGGCAAGCCGCTGGTCTACCTCGACAATGGGGCGTCCGCGCAAAAGCCGCAGGTGGTGATTGACGCGATCACCAAGGCCTATGCGGAGGAATACGCCAATGTGCATCGGGGCCTCCATTACCTGAGCAATCTGGCGACAGAGAAGTATGAAGGCGTGCGCGGGATCATCGCGCGGTTTCTGGGGGCAGGGGATGAGGATTCTATCGTCCTGACCTCTGGCACGACGGAAGGCATCAATCTGGTGGCCTACGGCTGGGCGATGGAGAACCTGACGGCGGGGGATGAAATTGTCCTCAGCGTGATGGAACACCACGCCAATATCGTGCCGTGGCATTTTCTGCGCGAACGGATGGGCGTGAAGCTGGTCTGGGTCGATGTGGACGTGAATGGTGATCTGGATCCAACTGCGGTGATGGATGCCTGCACGGACCGCACCAAACTGATTGCGGTCACCCATATGTCCAACGTGTTGGGTACGGTGGTGGATGTGAAATCCATCTGTGCGGCGGCACGCGCCAAGGGGATCGCGACGATGATCGACGGGTCACAGGCGTCTGTGCATATGCCAGTGAACGTCGAAGACATCGGCTGTGATTTCTATCCGATCACGGGGCATAAGCTTTACGGCCCCTCGGGGTCCGGTGCGATCTATATTCACCCCGACCGGATGGCCGAAATGCGCCCGTTCATCGGTGGCGGTGATATGATCCGTGAGGTCCACAAGGACACCGTCATCTACAACGACCCGCCCATGAAATTTGAGGCCGGAACCCCAGGCATTGTCCAGACCATCGGTCTGGGCGTCGCGTTGGACTATATGATGGGCCTTGGCATGGACAACATCGCCGCCCATGAACGCGGCCTGCGCGATTATGCGCGCGACCGGCTGGACGGGTTGAACTGGCTCAACGTGCAGGGGCAGTCGGCCAGCAAGGGGGCGATCTTTTCGTTCACGCTGGACGGGGCCGCCCATGCCCATGACATTTCCACCGTCTTGGACAAGAAAGGCGTGGCGGTGCGCGCAGGCCAGCATTGCTGCAACCCGCTGATGGATCACATGGGGATCACGGCGTCCTGCCGCGCGTCATTCGGGATGTACAACACCACGGACGAGGTCGATGCCTTGGTCGACGCGCTTGAGCTGTGTCATAAGCTCTTTGCGTGATATTCATTGATAATTAAGGCCTTTGGCGCTATATAAGGGGCATGACAATGAACAGATCCATTAAAGAAACCGTTGGCCTCTAAGGTAACCCCTTAGGATGAAATGGTTTTTACTGTCGTCAATGCCGCCTTTGTGGCGCTATTGGCCTGTCTATATCCTTGTATTCATGATCGGCGGCGGTCTGATCTACACGTGGTTCGCCTTTGTGGGCCCAAGCCTGAGCGCACAAGACGCGGGCCCCACGCCCGCCACATCCAGCGCGCCGGTGCTGTTCGCGGGTGTCGCCGTGGCGGCCTTGGCGATCATCGCAAACACGTGGTCGCAGTGGCAGACCTCCCGTATCTCCCACGCGTTGCAGGGTCTTCAGACGTTGCGCACGGACCGAGAGTACCTCATCAACATCTCAAAAGCGCGAGACGCGATTGCCAAATGCCCCCAGACCGAAGTGGGGGGCGTATTGGGACCGGATTTGCTGGCCGAACTGTTGGACAAGGACAATGTGTCGGCGGTCGTGGACAAGCCGACCTTTCGTGACGCATCGCTTTTTGTCCTCAACCAATACGAATTTCTGGCTGCGGCCACGCGGTCCGGCGCGATTGATCTGGTGTTGATGCAGCGCACGTTGCAAGGGCCGATCACTGTGCTGCTGACCACCTACGCCGAGGCGATCGTGAAGATGCGCGAAGACAACAGCCGCGCTTACGTCAATCTGATCTGGTTGCACCGCGTGATGTCGGGGTCAAAGAAGCCCTATCTTGGGCCGATCAGCGGTTGATGCAAATTCACGATTGCGCAGCCACGTGGGCGACTTTATAGCCATACCCAGTGGACCCTTAGCTCAGCTGGATAGAGCGCTGCCCTCCGAAGGCAGAGGCCAGAGGTTCGAATCCTCTAGGGTCCGCCATTTTGCTAAGTAACCTGCTGTTCGGTTTCAAAAATCGGAACGCCGTTCACCGCGTTTTCCGGCCCTGGTTTTGCGAGGAATGGTGCAACACCTGCAGGGTTTTTTCGCCATTTTCCCTAATCCTTAACCTTTTGGGCAGGATCGGCTGCTATGGGCCTAGGTGTCGTTGTTTTCAGGAACCACCTGTTTATGGATGTCCGAAGGCCCTCATGTTCGTTTTCGCACCACCTTGTTGAGGTGCTGACCCAGCCTGCGGCGATCATTGACGGGGATTGCAAGATTTTTGCGGCGAATGAGGATTTCTGCAACGCCTTTGCAAATCTGCGTGACGTTAGCGTGGGGGATGATCTGGCGGGTCACCTTGATGCACATTTGCCACGACGTCTTGCGACGCTTGTCCGGGCGGCGCGGCGGGCGGACGCAGGGAAACAACGCGTTTCGGTGCAGTTGCCCTCCGGCCCGTTCTTCGTGTCGGTGGATTGCATCGACAGCCCCGACGGACAGGCACGGTATCTGTGCCAGTTGACGCCGGACCTTGCCGTTGACAGTTCCCGACTTCGGTTCCTGATGAACCATCTGGGGCAGGGCGTGTGGAATTTCGATTATTCGGGCCAGTCGCTTAGCGTTTCTGACGCATGGCGCGACATCCGCCGGTATCCGGCCGACTTTTCATTGAAAGATGCATCCGACCCGGCGTGGTGGTCCGACAAGTTGCATCCCGATGATATGGCGCATTTGTGGGCCACCTTTGAAGACCTGATCGAGGGGGGGGCCGACGACGTCGACCTTCAGTACCGGACAAAGCGGGCCGACGGAAAATGGATCTGGATTTTGTGCCGTGCGAAGGTGGTAACGCGGGACAGTCAGGGGGCGCCGCTTCAGATTGTGGGTGTGGATACGGATATCACATCCCTTCGCGCCCGCGAAATTGCACAGATGGAGCTGGCGAACAAGCTGCAGCTGGCCATCGGTGTCGCCGGAATCGGGTTGTGGGAGTACGATTCAGCCACGACCAAAGTCCACTGGGACGACCGGATGCTTGAGATTTACGGCTTGGACGACAACCTGCATGACCGGCCTGACAACCTGTGGGAAACCTATCTGCACCCCGAGGACCGCGACCGCAGTGTAGCGGAGGCCGACCGTGCCTTGGCCGAGGGTCGGGATTATCTGGGCGAATACCGGATTGTCCGTCAGGACGGTGAAATCCGCTATCTGCGCAGCACGGCGCGGTTCATCAAGGATGCGGGCAGCACGGGTAAGCTGCTGGGCCTGAACCTTGATATAACGGAGGACAAGGTCCTTGCGCAGGAGCTGGAAAAGGCCCGCGCGCTTTTGGAACACGATTCCCGTCATGATGCCCTGACGGGCCTTGCAAACCGGCGTCTGCTGGACGAGCGCACACAAAAAATGCTCGACCGCTTGGGCCCCGATGACAGCTTTGCGGCGCTGCACATTGACCTTGATCACTTCAAGAAGGTGAATGACACGCTGGGCCATGCCGTGGGCGATCAGGTTCTTGTCCACGTGGCGGATACCCTGACGGCGCTGGTGGGCGACAGGGGGTTGGTCTGCCGCAATGGTGGCGATGAGTTTGTTGTCCTGCTTGAGGGTTTCGACAGCCACGATGATGTAGAAACCCTGTGTCAGGACATTGTCGAAACGGCGTCCGATCCCCTGATCCTCAGAGGGTTGCTGCAAAACTTCGGGCTGAGCATCGGGGCGGCATTCGGCACCGGCGGGCAAACCGATCTGGCGGAGGTTTTCATCAACGCCGATGTCGCGCTTTATGCTGCCAAATCCGCAGGCCGGTCGTGTTACAAGGTGTTTTCACCCAGACTGCGGGCGGTGTCGCAGACGGATATGTCGACCTTCTACAGTCTTGCCCGCGCTTTGGACGAATGCGAAGTCATCTGCCATTACCAGCCCCAGTTTGACAGCACCTCGCTTGAAGTGATCGGGGCGGAGGCTCTGGTGCGTTGGAACTGTCCGCACAACGGCCTGCTGCTGCCCCATGATTTTATTCCGGCCGCACAGGCCACCGGCCTTGCCCCGCGGCTGGATGAATACGTTCTTGATCGCGTGCTGGCCGACCAGACCAGATGGGCATTGCAAGGGCTGGATGTGCCGATTGTCGCGTTGAACATTTCGCTTGACCGTTTTTTGCAGCCTGAACTGATGGCGCAGCTGAAACAGAAACTTCAGCCCCATCACAAAATATCCTTCGAACTGCTTGAGACGTCTTTTCTGGACGATGCCGGCCCCGCGTTGAAGGATGTGCTGTGTCAGGTGCGTGAGGCCGGTATCAGGCTGGATCTGGATGATTTCGGGTCCGGCCATTCGTCCGTTGTCGCTTTGCAAACACTGCAACCGGACCGCGTCAAGATTGATCGGATGCTGATTGCCCCGCTTGAGGAAAATCCTGCACAGATCCACATTCTTGAGGCTTTGGTGCGGGTGTCCACGCTGCAAGGGTGCGGGGTGGTGATGGAGGGCATTGAAACGCAGGCTCAGCTGGATGCCGTGTTGCAACTGGAAACGGAGGCGTTGCAGGGATTTTTGCTTGGCCGTCCGGTGGAGGCGCATGTTTTTGCCCAGACCCTTATTAAACGTCAGGCACAGTTCGGCTGAGCCCTTATGCGGGACGGGTCAGCGCCATGAGCGCCGCTTTGAGAGAGGCGAACTGCTGCTGCAACGCCTCGATGCTGTCAGCCGTGGTCAGAAGCGCGTGAAGGGCTGTTTCCGTAAACCGCGCCACATCCGCCGGTGTCTGGCCGTGCTGGTGCAGGGCGGGGGCAAACGGGGTCAACAGATCGGTCAACATCGCAATTTTTTGGCGTCTTGCGTCCTCCATCGCACGCTGGCCGGAGGGGGTTTCGGCGGCGTCAATAATGTCGGCGGCATCGGGGTTTGCGCGCAGCATCTCGAAGGTGGGGCGCAGGCTCAACTCGTAAAGACAGTCCAGCCGGTCGTTCAGAGACGCAATCCCGGCCCAGGCCTCTGTGATCGACGCGACGGTGCGCCGCGCGTGAAGGACAAGACCGGCGGCATAGACATCGTCCTTGTTGGCAAACCGCGCGTAAAGGCTTTGACGCGACAGGCCCGCTGCCTTTGCAATGTCGCCCATGGTCGACCGTTTAAACCCGTAGCGCAGAAACACCTGCAAGGCGGCATCGAGAATGGCGGTATTGTCGTCAGTCATAATTGACACCTTGACAAAATGTGACGGAATGTCAAATCCTAAGGAAAGCGAATGGAGGTCATGATGCGGCTCACTGTGGATGGACAGACCCATGAGGTCGACGTGGAAGAGGACATGCCCCTGCTGTGGGTGTTGCGCGATGAGATCGGCATCAAAGGCGTAAAATACGGCTGCGGGATTGCCCAATGTGGCGCCTGCACGGTGCATCTGGACGGCGTCGCGGTGCGGTCTTGCCAAACTTGGGCCATCGACGCGGTCGGGGCTGAGGTTACGACGATCAACGGCCTTGGCACGCCCGCCGCCATGCATGCGGTGCAGGAGGCTTGGGCCGAACATCAGGTCGCGCAATGCGGCTACTGTCAGTCCGGTCAGATCATGCAGGCGGCGTCCATGTTGGCGCAAATCCCCGATCCGACGGACGAAGATATCGACGCCGAGATGTCCGGCAATCTGTGCCGCTGTGGCACCTATCCCCAAATCCGCGCGGCGATTGTGACCGCTGCGGCCAAACTGCGGGAGGCGTAAACATGGGACGTGTCAAAACAATCGCGCGCCGGACGTTTTTGATCGGGTCTGCTGCCATCATCGGTGGCGTGGCGTTCGGGGCCTATTTGTACCGCCGCCCCGTGGACAATCCGTTGTTGGCGGACCTGAAGGACGGCGAAGCGTCGATGACGGAATATGTCCGCATCACCCCCGAGGGTGTGACATTGATCACCCCGCGTGCGGACAAAGGGCAGGGGGCCTACCACGTGCAGGCCGCATTGATCGCGGAGGAGCTGGATATCGACCTTGATCAGGTCACTGTCGACCCCGGTCCGCCGTCCAAAGCCTATTACAATTCCGCCCTGTCCAGTGAGGCACCGGGGGTGACGCCCTATGACGACAGTTTCAGCGCCAATGCGCTGCGCACGGTCATGGATGCGGCAATCAAGATCATGGGCGTGCAGATCACCGGCGGGTCCACCACGGTGGCCGACGGTTGGGAAAAGCTGCGCGTGGCCGGTGCGGTGGCGCGCGAGACCTTAAAAGAGGCCGCATCGCTGGAAACCGGCATCCCGGTGGCGGATATGACCACCAGTCGCGGGGCCGTGGTGCTGCCTGACGGCACTCGGATGGACTACACCGCCCTCGCCGGTACCGCTGCCACGTTGGATCCCGTGTCCGAGGTCACATTGCGCGATCCGTCCCAGTGGCGCTACATCGGGAAAGACATGCAGCGGCTTGATATCGTGGCGAAATCCACCGGCACGCAAGGCTATGGTATTGATTTTGAGGTGGACGGAATGGTCCATGCCACGGTCGTTACCAACCCCCGCAAGGGCGGTGACATGCTGTCCTATGACGCGACCGAGGCCGAAGGCATGCGCGGCGTACAACGGGTGATTCCGATCACCGGCGGTGTCGGTGTCATTGCTGACAACACATGGCGGGCCTTTATGGCCGCCCAAGCCATCACCTTCGACTGGGGCGATGCACCCTATCCGCACGATCAGGCCGACCATTGGGCGGCTTTGGAGGAGGCCCTTTCCGGCGACGACTACGACAGCCGCTACAAGGACGACGGCGATATAGAGGCCACCTTGGCCTCAGCGGATGAGGTGGTTGAGGCGGAATACCGCGCGCCTTATCTGGCCCATGCGCCGCTGGAACCTATCAACGCCACCGCATTGGTGACGGAGGGCCGCGTCGATGTCTGGACCGGCACCCAAGTGCCACGATTTGCGCAGGACGCCGTGGCAGAGATCACCGGCATAGACGCGGACAATGTTCATATCCATGTGCTGATGATGGGCGGCAGTTTCGGGCACCGGCTGGAAATTGACGTGGTCAAACAGGCCGCTGAACTGGCCAATGAGATGCGCGGCACACCCGTCAAACTGACCTACACCCGTGAAGAGGATATGTCCCACGACTATACCCGCCAGATCGCTATGGCGCGACTGCGGGGGGCGGTGAAAGACGGACAGGTAGATGCGATGGACCTTGATATTGCCATGCCCTCGGTCGTCTCAAGCCAGATGGGGCGGCTGGGCTTGTCCGTGCCCGGACCCGATGCTGCGATTGTGCAGGCCGCTTGGGATCAGCCTTTTGCGATCCCAAATGTGCGCGTCACAGGCTACCGCGCGCCCGAACTCGCCCCGATTTCCAGCTGGCGGTCGGTGGGCGCCTCAACCAACGGGTTCTTCCACGATTGCGCCTTGGATGAATTGATCCACGCCGCAGGGGCCGACCCGATGGCCGAACGGATCAGGTTGGCGTCAGAGCCCCATTCCCGCGCTGTGCTTGAGGCTTTGGCTGATTTGTCCGGCTGGGATGGCCCCGATCTGGGGCCGAACCGCGCGCGCGGGGTCGGTTTTGCGCTGTCCTTCGGCGTGCCCTGCGCGCAGGTGTGTGAGGTCACCAACACAGACCGCGGCATCCGGATTGACCGTGTTTACGCGGTGGCCAATGTGGGCCGGATCGTCGATCCGATCAATTTCGAACACCACATCAGTGGCGGTGTCATCTGGGCCTTGGGCCATGCCATTTCTGCAGAGATTACCCATACGGACGGGATGACCGACCAGCTGAATTACGACGGGTTTGAGGCCATGCGGCTTTATCAAGCGCCCGAGGTTATCGTCAAAGGGCTGGAGCTTGGCGATCATGTGCGCGGGATTGGGGAGCCTCCGGTCCCGCCTGCGTCCGCCGCGTTGGCCAACGCTATTTTTGCGGCCACCGGTCAGCGCATCCGCGAAATGCCGCTGCGCAACCACATTGATTTCGTCTGACGTCAGCCGTGGCCAAAGGGGCAGCCCCGCAGGGGGCGCGCCTCACGCGCGGTGACGGTCGGACGGGCGGTTTGCGGGCGCAAATGCGGGCAGTCCCATTCGGGGAAAAGGGCCAGAATTTCGGCCCGTGCAGCCGCGTCCAGGGCGTTCATCGCCTCGGCGCCAGGGAAGAAGCTTTCTGACGGGATGCCTTCCGCCATGACGATCTGGTGGTCGGCGAAAGCAATGTGCACGTAAGTGACCGTGCCGCCTTCGCGGGGGCGGATGGTATGGTCGTTGATCAGGGCCTTGGCGGGGGCCAGAACCTCGTCCGTGCCGCAGTGCATTTCAACCCGCCAGCCGTCCAGCATCATCCGGTGTTGCGGCGACACGAGCAGGTCACGGTCGTTGCCCATGGCCCCTTTGGCGATATGAATGGGGGCCAGATCACCCGTAGCGGGCACGGTGGCCTGCCCGATCCATGCGACGGGCTGCAGGCCTGCGTCCATCGTCCAGACACGGTCCCCGACCGCCAAAGTTTCAATCGGCAGCTTGCCGCGTTCCGTGATGATCAGGGTGCCGATGGTGAAACAGGTAATGTTTTCAATAGAATGAAAGTCGAAGCTTTCACCCGTGTCGTTGCCATCTTCGTCGAGGTAGAAGACCGTGCCGTCGGTGGGGTCATGGCCGAATTCGACCCGCGTATTGCCCGTCAACTGCAACGTATCGAAACCGACGCCGCCGTTCACCAGCCCGAGGTTTGCGCCTGATGCGACCGTGATGGTGTCGTCGCCACGGCCAAGGTTCACCTCCCCCCCCACTGTGGCGCGACCGCCGATGGAGATTGTGTCGTCCTCACGGCCGGTGCGAAGGCTGCCGTCGATGGTCGACCGTCCGTCTAGAACGACGGTGTCACTTCCACGACCGGTTTCAACATCGCCGGTGATCCGCGCCATGTCGGATAGGCGGACACTGTCGTCGCCGCGCCATGTGGTCAGATTGCCGTCAATGGTGGCCGTGCCGGACACATCGGCGGTGTCGTCCCCGCGCCCCAGCCGCAGATCGCCGTTGATTACCCCGCTTGAGGCAACGAAGCTGTCGTCGCCGCGCCCCAACACCACGTTGCCGTTGATCGTCGTGCCACCGGTCAGAATGACCGTGTCGTTGCCGTCATGGGTATAAAGATCGAAATTCAGCACCTTGGCGGCAAGATCAAGAAGGTCATCGTTCCAGCCTGTCCCGACCTCCTCCAGTTCGATCAGGGTGCGATCGACGGCCAGAAAGACATCGTCCTGCACCATGTCCACATCGGAATTGCGTTCGATAATGTCGGCAAAAATGGTGTCCTGAACCTCTGCGATGATGTCGGCCCCCAAGGCCGGATCAAGGACGCCGAAGGTTTGGTCGGCCACAAGGGTGCGGGTGAATTGTTCGGCGATGATATGCGTGAAGAGGGCACCCATCTGGGTGCCGCCCACGGCGTCTTCCGCCAACCCGCCAACCCACAAATCAACCTGAAAGACGTCCTCATAAGCTTCGGCGAGGCGCGCTTGGGTGTCCAGGTCACTGGTAATAATCGAAAAATCCGACGGGTCGAGTGTGTCCGGGTCAATATCGCCCAACAGGGCGGCGCGGACCTCGACATAGCTGTCGAGGCCATGGTCAAGGCTGCGTGCTAGGTTCAGGGCCGCCAGCGAAAAGCCGGACACGCCATCGGGCGTTTCCAGAAAGAAATTCAGATCGTCCACGATCTGGGCATCGAGTTCCTGCGCTGTCGAAGACAGTTGGCCCCGCAGTAATGCGTCAATGCCGCTTTCGTCGACCACGTGGTGGTTGAAGAACGCCTCCATCAGACCAAGAGAGCCCGCATCAAGACCGAATTCATCCAAGAGGTCGATTTCGGAGGACACCAGAGTATGCCCGAACCGGAAGGCCGCGGTGGAGAATTCGACCGACACCTCGCCGTTGACGGTCGGATCGTGGGGCGCATCGGTGTCTACGGCGTCGCCTATCAGATGGGGCAGCCATTCGTTGTAGGTGATCTGCTGCAGTTCGACTTCGACAATCGACCGCGCGGCCTCATACAGTTCGTCGTCGTCCCAATCGGGGTGTTCTTCGGCAAGCCTTTCGGCCCAGTAATTGTGTTCGCGCACAAACAAAGTGTGCAAAGACAGCAGGTTGGGGTTCTCATTGGCGCGGATGTCGCCGGCCAGATGGACGGGGTCATCACTGTCGATATCGCCTGCCATAAAGCTGTCGCTGTCCGCGTCAGGCAACAGGTCTGACGCTGATGTCTGATCCTCCTGCACGCGCAAACGCCCGCCTTCGAAGCTGCGCAGGTCGTCCGCGCGTGCCTCGGTGGAGCCGTAGATCTGACTGCCGTCGATTTGCCAGGTGACGACGTTGGGCGGGGCGATGGTTTCGCCGTCTGAAATCTCGTCAGCGACGGCAGAGCGCGCGATGTCATGGGGCATTCCGACCAGATCAAGGGTGCCTGCGTCGTGGTCTTCGGGGGTGAGGACCATGTCATGATCCAGAAACTGCCCGAACGTGGTGAACAAGGTGCTTAGACCGCCCGAGTTGGGCATGTCGCCGTCCTGATCGAATACGACCATGGACACGGTCACCGGATCGGCCGCGCCGCTGAACGTTTCAGAGACGTCATCGTCATAGCGCGCCTCGGTCAGACGTTCCTGCGCTTTGAGACTGTCAAGAAAGGGGCAGCTTTTCGTCATACATCACCAACACAACTCCCCCAGTTTACAAGTAGCAAAGTGGAGGGCGGCAGGCAATGTAATGAGTAAACTAATTGTTAATTATACAAAAAACCCGAACAGTAATGTCCGGGTTTCGTGTTTGTTTCCAGATTGTGCAGGGAAGCCTAGCTGCCCCAGCTGCGAACCGGACCGCAATCCATATGGACAAAGTTGGAACCGGAGTAGCGTCCGACACCACCGGCCCGACATGCAGCGGCCGCACGGGCCATCTGGCCTACCGACCGGCCCTGCATCCGCAAATCCGCAGCCTGCCCGCGCAGGTGCAGGGACGTCCGTGCCACGCCGGAAGAATTCGACCGCAGCATGGCATTGGTCTGGGGCGAACGGTATCCGGAGATCAGCGTGTAGGGCTGATCACTGTCCAAAAGGTTCTGTGTGGCCGCAATAATATCAATGGTACGGCTGTCGATCTGATGGGTCTGCCCGTTCCGCCAGTCGCGGAAGAAGCGGTACACCTCATTCATCGCATCACCGATATACTGGCCTTCGATCCAGTAAATCGTGTCGATGTTTTCACCGGTGCGACCGTTGTACATTTTGATGCGGCGAATATCGCCGCCGCCGCGCAAGAAACCTGCGGCGTTGGTGTATGTTGGCGCGGCCACGACGGCTGTGGCCGCGAAGGCCCCCAGCAGTCCACGCCGAGAGATGCTCGATGCTGTCAAACTTGTCATAGAAACGCTGTCCCGTCGTCTACCTGTAAGTCCGTGTTTTCACGAACGTATTTGCCATCTATCCCCAGATGCACGGATGTTATGGCACAAAAAGATTCGTCGAAAAACCCCCAAGGGGAATTGGTTCCATCATCAAGGGGGAAATAGGCGAAATTTTGCGCAATTTGTGTGCAGTGGGCGTTTTGTTGCAAATCTGTCGCGGCGCGGCTGCCGTAGGGGCAGCCGAAATGGAACTTAATCGCCCTTTGACACCTTTGTGACTAGACAGCATCACGCCACGCTCTGCTTTATGAAACTATTATAATGTGCGCCATGCGCATCACGTCGATCTGGGGAAAATTATGCCTGTTTTGTTTTTTGGCCGCACCATGGCGCTTTGGGCGCTTCTTATATCGACGTTGTTTGCACTGCCGCCTGCGGCTCAGGCCCAGACAACCGCCTTCCGTCAGGCCGTGGCCGAGGGTGCCGCGCGCGATGAAGCGCTGGCCGAATTCTATCGCGCACGATCGTTCGAGGGGATCTGGACCGGAACATCACCCGAGCACGCGGCGCGGCGCAATGCTTTGCTGACGGCCTTCGCCAATGCCCAACAGCACGGATTGCCTGCCTCGGCCTATGACCCCGATGCGCTGATGGCCCGCCTGCAGGCGGCACAGACCGCCGCAGAGATGGGGGCGATGGAAGTCGAGTTGTCGCGCCTTTTCGTCTCTTATGCCCGCGACATTCAAACCGGCATCCTGACGCCGGGCCGTGTCGTCTCCGAAATCAAACGTGAAATTCCCTTGCGGTCCCGCCTTGGTTATCTTGAAGGCCTGACATCTGCGTCGCCGCAGGCCTATCTGGCGTCGCTGCCGCCCAGTTCACCCGAATATGCGCGTCTGCTGCGCGAAAAGTTGCGGATGGAGGCCCTGATTGCGGCGGGCGGTTGGGGGCCCACGGTTCCGGGTGGAAAGCTTGAGCCCGGCGCATCGGGGTCACGTGTCGTGGCCCTGCGGGACAGGCTGGTGGCCATGGGGTTCATGGACCGGTCTGCCACACAGTCCTACGACGCGGCCCTTGAGGGCGCGGTTCTGGCATTTCAGGCAGCCCACGGTCTTGAACAGGACGGCATCGCCGGTGAAAGCACGCTGGCGGAATTGAATATCCCCGCGACCCGACGCCTGCAGCAGGTCATTGTGGCCATGGAACGGGAACGTTGGACCAACACGCCACGGGGCGCGCGTCACATCTGGGTGAACCTGACGGATTTCTCGGCGTCGATCATGGACAACGACAGCGTCACCTTTACCACCCGATCGGTGATTGGCGCGACGGACAGCGATCGTCAAAGCCCCGAATTTTCGGACGTGATGGACCACATGGTCATCAACCCCAGCTGGTATGTGCCACGATCCATCATTGTCGGTGAATATCTGCCCGCGCTGCAGCGGAACCGCAATGCGGTCAGCCATATCGAAATCACCGATCGCAACGGGCGCGTGGTCAACCGCGGGGCGGTGAATTTCAGCCGCTACACCGCGCGGACCTTCCCGTTTTCCATGCGCCAGCCGCCCAGCAGCCGCAATGCGCTTGGACTGGTCAAGTTCATGTTTCCGAACCAGTACAACATCTATCTGCACGACACGCCCGCCAAGTCGCTGTTCGGCCGCGAGATACGCGCGTTTTCCCACGGCTGTATCCGTCTGAATGACCCGTTTGATTTTGCCTATGCCCTTCTGGCCGTGCAGGAAGGTGACCCGGTCGGCTTCTTTCAGGGCATCCTGAATACGGGCCGCGAACGTCGGGTGAATCTGGACGAACCCGTGCCGGTGCATATCGTTTATCGCACGGCCTTTACCCACACGACCGGCCAGCTGAATTTCCGTCGGGATGTCTACAACCGCGACAGCCGCATCTGGAATGCTTTGGCGGGCGAAGGGGTGGTTGTCCGCGCCATTGGCGGATAAGTTTTCCCTCAGACGGAGGGGTTTTCATGGCATATCGGTTGAGTGATCTGGCTGCGCGGCTCGGGGCGGAAACGCTGGGCGACGCATCTATGATTGTCGAAAGGCTGGCGGAGCCTGCCGAAGCGCGCGCAGGTGATCTGGCGCTGGCGATTGCGCCGAAGTTTGCAGACCAGTTGACAGCGTCACAGGCACGCGCGGCGGTTGTCTGGGCGGGGGCCGATCTGGAAGCCTTGGGTCTGGACGGTGCGATTGTTGCGCCGCGCGGTCGGCTTGCCATGGCCGGATTGACGCAGGCGATGGACACGGACCCGACCTTTGCGGGGCCGTCCGGCATCCACCCGACCGCCCTTATCGACCCGACCGCAGGTATCGGGCCGAACGCGCGGATCGGCCCCTATGTCGTGATCGCAGCGGGTGTGCGGATCGGGCCGGAGGCGCGGATTGCGGCCCACAGTTCCATCGGGCCAGAGACCACGATCGGCGCGCGCGCGACCCTTTATGCAGGGGTGAAGATCGGCGCGCGGGTGCGGATCGGGGATGACGTGATTGTTCAGGCCGGGGCCGCGGTGGGCGGTGACGGCTTTTCGTTCACAACCCAGGGGCCGTCTAATGTGGAACGTGCCGTCCGCCAACGTCCCGGCGTGCCGCTGGACCCGACAGATGGCAAATGGCACCGCATCCATTCGCTGGGCGGGGTCGACATTGGCGACACAGTGGAAATCGGCGCCAATTCCACCATTGATGCAGGAACGATCCGCGCGACGCGGGTCGGCAATGGCGTCAAGATCGACAACCTTGTGCAGGTCGGTCACAACGTGGTGCTGGGCGCGGATTGCCTTTTATGTGCGCAGGCGGCTGTGGCGGGGTCCTCTGTCCTCGGGCCGCGCGTCATTCTGGGGGGCAAGGCCGGTGTGGCCGACAACCTGACGATCGGGCGCGATGTGGTCGCGGGGGGCGGGGCCGTGATCCTGTCCGATGTGGCAGACGGAACCTTCGTCAGCGGCCATCCCGCCCAACCCACACACCTGCACCGGGCCGGCCTGAAAGCGTTGCGACGTTTGATCAAAGGCTAGACGTGGCGAAAATGGTTCCAAACCGCGTCATCACCGCCTAAATGAAGGTCAGCACAGACCACCACGGACGCACCCAGCTATGAACGTTGAAGCCCAAGTCATCCAGATCATTGCCGAACAAGCCTTGCTTGAGCCGTCCGATGTGTCGCGTGACCAGACCCTTGAGGACCTCGGCATCGACAGTCTGGGTCTGGTGGAAAGCATCTTTGCCATTGAAGAGGCGTTCGACATCACCGTGCCGTTCAACGCCAATAACCCCGGCGAAAGTGCTTTCGACATTTCGACCGTCGGATCCATCATTGCTGCGGTCGAGCAACTGGTGAAGGACCAGACGTGAGGCGCGTTGTCATCACCGGTGCGGGGACGATCAACGCGCTGGGGCATGATGTCCCCACCACGCTGGAGGCGATGCGCGAGGGGCGCTGCGGCATCGGCCCTCTCGATATACGCGACGTGGACAGGCTGGCGGTGAAGATTGGCGGGCAGGTCACGGGCTATGACGAACAGGCCCATTTCAACCGCCAGCAGATCAGCCTTTATGACAGGTTCACCCAGTTTACGCTTTTGGCCGCCGAACAGGCGCTGGGACAGGCGGGGCTGTCGTTTTCAGGGGATCTGGCTGACAGGTCCGGCGTGGTTCTGGGCACATCAGGCGGGGGGCTGAACACGCAGGACGAGAATTATCGTGCCGTGTACGAGGAGGGCAAGAACCGCGTTCATCCGTTTATCGTGCCCAAACTGATGAACAACGCCGCCGCGTCTCATGTGTCCATGCAGCACAACCTGCGCGGCCCGTCGTTTACAGTGGCCACCGCCTGCGCATCGTCCAACCACGCCATGGGGCAGGCGTTTGCCATGATCCGCAGCGGGATGGCGGATGTGATGGTGACGGGCGGGTCGGAATCCATGTTGTGCTTTGGCGGCGTGAAGGCCTGGGAAGGTCTGCGGGTCATGTCCAAAGACGCCTGTCGCCCGTTTTCGGCCACCCGCAACGGCATGGTGCAGGGGGAGGGCGCGGGGGTTTTTGTGTTCGAAGACCTCGACCACGCCCGCGCGCGGGGTGCCGATATTCTGGCAGAAGTTGCGGGTTTCGCCATGACTTCGGACGCCTCCGACATCGTGACGCCCAGCAAACAGGGCGCCGGTCGCGCCATTGCGGGGGCGCTGAAGGACGCGCGCCTGAATGCCAGCGACGTGGGGTATATCAATGCCCATGGCACAGGCACGGCGGCCAATGACAAAACCGAATGCGCGGCGGTGGCTGATGTGTTTGGCGCCCATGCCGATGAGTTGATGATTTCCTCCACCAAATCCATGCACGGGCATCTCATTGGCGGGACCGGCGCTGTCGAACTTCTGGCCTGCATCATGGCGTTGCGCGACGGCGTGATCGCGCCCACGATCGGCTATGAAGAAGCCGATCCCGAATGCGCCCTGGATGTCGTGCCCAACACCGCTCGCGAGGCCCGCGTGTCAGCCGTGCTGTCCAACGCCTTTGCGTTCGGGGGCCTCAATGCGGTCATTGCGCTGAAATCAATATAAAAACGCCGCCATTCACGGGGAAAGGCGACGCTGTATTTCTCTGGTTCACAAATACCTAAAACTGCGACGGTGCCGCAGCCACAGCATTGCTATTGGGCGGACACCGCATCAAATGCGGCGGTGAAGCCGGACAGGGACATCGTCACGGTCACGCGCTGGTCGGGGGCTGCGGCGGGCACCATGGACAGGGTCGCCTCTGCCCCGCGTTTGAACAACGCGACGTCCTGCGCCGTCAGGCCCAGACGGGTCACGCATCCGCCCAGATTGCAGAAGTTGAACGGGAACCGGCGCGCCTGACCGCCATCGACCCGCAAGGTAATCTGTTCGGTAAGCAGGGTTTCAAGCGGCACAACGATGGTGGCACCCGCGACCGCCTGCCCGCCGTCGGGCAGGGACACAATCGCGATTTCGGCCACGTCGTTGCCGTCCTCATCGCTCATGAGTTGGTACATCTGGCAGGGATCATCACCTTCTTCCACTTTCAGGCACCGCAGGGCCCAATCGCTGAAAACCTCTTGCAGATACTGCTGGCCGGGCTGGGGTTCTTGCGGCTCCTGCGGGTCGGGGGCGACGGGGTTGCCGCTTTCGTCCACAGGCTCACCCAGATTGAACACGCTTTCGGGCTGGTCGTCGGTGTCGGTCTCTTGTGCGAAAACGGGTGCGCCCAGAACGGCAAAGGTGGCCAGAAGCGCTGCGGTTTTGGCGAATGGTCGGTCGATAAAGGTCATGTATACATCCCGTTGATCGGTGGCGTTTGCGAAGGCTTAACACGGGATTTGGGGCGTGTCAGGGCAAAAGCAACGCTGGGCAGACCTTGGCCGAACGGCCGGATTTCGGGAGGCGATCAAAAAGAAAAAGGGCCCTGTCAGGCCCTTCTTCCGTAGTCTCCCTGTCGGACTTGGCCGACTTATTGACGACACGCTACGAAACGGTGTCACAGTCGTCAACAGGGTTTTCGCGACCATGTGCAAGAAACCTGTTTCGGTAACGTTAACAACAGATTGTCCATCGTGGTGACGTGAATTTCGGGGGGCACCGGCCCGAAAAAAGACCGCGCCCGAAGGCGCGGCAAGTCTGACAGGGAGGAAGTCATCACCCGTACGAAAGGACAGATGCGCGGGTGATACGAATATACTGGCCCATAAAGGTTAAGGATGTATTTTGAGACGAGATAAATCTGACCAAAGAAGGAACGGGGCATGAGCGACGGAATTTTTATTGGCGGCGGGGGCGAAGGCTACGCAGAGCCGCAGACCCTGTTATTGGAATACGCCAACCGTCACGGCCTGATCGCGGGGGCGACGGGTACGGGGAAAACGGTCACGTTGCAAATTCTGGCAGAAGGTTTCTCCGCCGCGGGTGTGCCGGTCTTTTTGTCGGATGTGAAAGGGGATCTGTCCGGTCTGGCCAATGCCGGATCGGAGGATTTCAAACTGCATGACGCTTTCATGAAAAGGGCGCAGACAATCGGGCTTGATCTGTCGTATGACGCCTTTCCGGTCACGTTTTGGGACCTGTTGGGGGAGCAGGGACATCCGGTCCGCACCACGGTGGCCGAGATGGGGCCGCTGTTGCTGTCGACCCTGATGGGGCTGACCGAGGCGCAGGAGGGTGTGCTGAATGTGGCCTTCCGCGTGGCAGACGAAGAGGGTCTGCCGCTTCTCGATCTTGAGGATTTGCAGGCCTTGCTGGTGTGGGTGGGGCAGAATGCCAAGGACCTGTCGCTGCGGTATGGCAATGTGTCGACATCGTCTGTGGGGGCGATCCAGCGGGATTTGCTGGTGTTGGAAAATCAGGGCGGCGCGCAATTGTTCGGGGAACCGGCGCTGGACCTGATGGACATGATGCATATTGAGGCTGACGGGCGGGGGCGCATCAACCTGCTGGCGTCGGACAAGCTGATGGCGTCGCCGAAACTTTATGCGACGTTCCTGTTGTGGCTGTTGTCGGAGTTGTTCGAGGAACTGCCAGAGGTGGGGAACCCCGACAAACCCAAGCTGGTGTTCTTTTTCGACGAGGCGCATTTGTTGTTCGACGATGCGCCTAAGGCGCTTGTGGACAAGGTTGAACAAGTGGCGCGCCTGATCCGGTCCAAAGGGGTGGGCGTCTATTTTATCACCCAAAATCCCGGCGATGTGCCCGAGGACGTGTTGGGGCAGTTGGGCAACCGTGTGCAACACGCCCTGCGCGCCTTTACCGCCAAGGATCAAAAGGAGTTGAAACAGGCGGCGGACACATACCGGCCCAACCCGGCCTTTGACACGGTCGAGGCCATCCGTGACGTGGGCACCGGTGAGGCTGTGACGTCGATGCTGGTCGACAAGGGGGTGCCGGGCATTGTGGAACGCACGTTGATCCGCCCGCCGTCGTCACAGTTGGGGCCGATTGCAGCGGCAGAACGGGCTGCGATCATGAAAAAATCGCCCATGGCGGGCAAATACGATGCGCGTATGGACCGTGACAGCGCCGCCGAAATACTGGCCAAACGCGCCGAGGATGCGGCCAAGGCGGCCGAAGCCGCTGAGGCCGAAGAAGAACGGCAGGAAGACGAGGCGCGCGAACACAGCAAGGGCCGCCGGTATACCGGTCGCGATGTGGAACGGTCCACAAGCCGGGGCCGCCGCAGGTCCGGTGGCGGGTTCGGTGAGGCCATCGCCACCGTTGTGGCAAAGGAACTCAAAGGGACAACCGGACGCCGCATCGTGCGCGGTATCCTCGGTGGCCTGTTCAAGGGCCGCTGATCCACTGGGAACGTCGGAGGGGGCTGCAAACCGGTTGCCGGTTGCGCCCCCATCCTCGGGTCACTCAAAAATCAGGTCATTCCCAATACAGGGTGCCGGGCCCGGTGTGGGTGATCAGAATGACCCCCTCATCCGCGTCTCCACCCCCGCCTGAACAGGCACAGAGGGCTGTTGTGCACGCAAGTGCAATCCATCGCAGGGTCATCATGGGGGCATCCTTTCACTCCGGTTCTGTGAAACAGGTTTGCCCGCGCCGGTCTTAAGGGCGCACTAATCGCGTCGCGCAAAATAGATAAAATTCAAACCAAGCCGGATCACGACAGCGAGGTGATCTTCAATTCGGACAGGCGGTTTTCATCCTTGGCCATGACCTCGAACCGGAACCCGTGAAAGCTGAAAATCTGCCCGACTGTCGGGATCATCTGCGCCTCGTGAATGACCAGTCCGGCGACGGTGTTGGCCTCGTCATCGGGTAAATCCCAGTCGGTGGCGCGATTGAGGTCGCGGATGGTCATGGCGCCGTCCACGGTAAATGCGCCGTCCTCGTCCGCGACAAGGTCATTCTTTTCCTCGTCCTGATCGAATTCGTCCGTGATTTCGCCGACGATCTCCTCAAGGATATCTTCCAGCGTCAGCAGCCCTTGCAAGGTGCCGTATTCGTCCACCACCAAAGCAAAATGGGTGTGGCGGGCCAGAAACTGGCGCATCTGGTCATCAAGGGTCGTGGTTTCGGGGACGAAATAGGGTTTCATGGCGACGGTCAGGATGTCGAACTCGTCCATCTCGTGCGGTTCGATCCGGCCATCGGCCAGCATCCGGTGCATGGCGCGCAGCAGGTCCTTGGCGTGCAACACCCCAACGATATTTTCGCGTTCGTCCCGGTAAAGGGGCAATCGGGTGTGATTGCTTTCCAGACACAGCGCAAGGATTTCGGCCACGGGCAGGGCGGCGTCGATCATCTCGATCTCGGTGCGGTGCAACATGACCTCTTCCACCATCCGGTCGGCCAGATCGAGCGCGCCCAGGATGCGGTCGCGATCCTCCTTTTCGACCACGCCTTCGGCCTGACCCATTTGTAGGGCGCCGGTGATTTCCTCACGCACGGCTAGAATGTTGTTGTCGGGGTCGGCTTGGACCCCGAAGACACGCAGCACGCCGCGCACCAGAATGCGCACAAAGGACACGATGGGCGCAAACAGCGTTACAATGACGGAAATCGGACGCGCGGCAAAGCCGGCGGCGCGTTCGGGATTGGTGATGGCATAGGTTTTGGGCAGGACTTCGGCGAAGATCAGGATCAGAATGGTCATGATTGCCGTCGCCACGGCCACGCCGCCTTCGCCCAAGGCCCGCGTGAACATCGCCGTGGTCAGCGCAGTGGCCAGAATGTTGACCAGATTGTTGCCCAGCAACACCGACCCGATCAGACGTTCACGGTCTTCTGTGATGTTGAACGCAATCTCCGCGCCGCGGTTGCCCTTGTCCGCATTGGAGCGCAATTTGCTGCGCGAAGCTGCGGTGAGAGCGGTTTCGGAGCCGGAAAAGAAGCCCGAAAGCACCAGAAGAAACAGGACAGCACCGGCAGTGGTCCAGAAAACAGCGTCAAGCATTGGGAAATTCACAGGTCATGATTGGATTGTTATGGGGCGGGCGGCTGCGACGTTCAAGACTTGCCCGTGTCTTTCGCCAGCGGATGGTGGTCCAGCACCAGTTCCTTGAGCCGTTCATCAAGAACGTGGGTGTAGATTTCCGTGGTGGCCACATCCGCGTGGCCCAGCAGTGTCTGGATAGACCGAAGATCGGCCCCGCCCGCCAGAAGATGGGTGGCAAAGGCGTGGCGCAGGGTGTGGGGGGTGACTTTGCGGGGGTCCACACCGCCAGCGATGGCCAGTTGTTTGATCTGGTTGAAAAAGCTTTGTCGCGTGATGTGTCCCAGTTTGCCACGGGACGGAAACAGGAACCGCGATCGGGGCACACCACGCACATGGGCTGCATCCTCGATTGCGTCGCGGGTCACAAGCCAGTGGGCCAGCGCCTCGCGCGCGGGGGGGGACAGCGGCACGAGCCGTTCCTTGCCGCCCTTGCCGCGGACCAGCAACATGCGCGGATCACCACGGGCGGCAGAAACGGGCAGGGACACCAGTTCGGTCACCCGCATACCCGTGGCATACAGAAGTTCCATCAGACAGGTGATCCGGTCGCGGTCACGGGGCGCGGCGCGGGCGGCCTCAAGCAGGGTGTCGACCTCTGCGTGGGTCAGCGTCTTGGGCAGACGTTTGTCGCGACCGGGACCGGCAATTTGCAAGGCGGGGTTGTCGTCGCGCCAGCCTTCTTCGAAGGCAAAACGGTACAGCTGTTTGATGGCTGACAGCCGCCGCGCGCGGGTGGCCTTGGACAGACCGTGCGCGTCGCAATAAATCAGATACCGTTCCACATGGGATTTTTCGGCCGTCGCAAAATGCGCCTTATGGGACAGCCAGTCCGAAAAATCCTTCAGGTCGCGGGCGTAGGCCAGTTGCGTGTTGGTGGCCGCGTCAAGCTCGGCGGCCTGTGCTTCAAGAAAGGCCTGTATCCAGTGTTCGTTGGGGCGGTCTGCGGCGGTCATGGCAGGATTGCGTATTGCAGGGCGGTGCGACGTGCCACGTCTTCCAGCCCGAGCGCCCGCAGGGTTGCAATGCCTTCGCGCAGGGCGATGCGGTCCCCGTCAAGGCCCTGTTGGACGGTGGCGATGGTGCGCAGGATCGCCTCGCCCAGTTGTCCGGCGGAGGCCATTTCGGTGAGGGTGCTGTCGGCCCCGGCGCGGAAGGCTTCCTGCAAAACGGGGTAGGCCGGACGCAGGGCCAGCGCATCCGCCGGATCGCCCGTGGCAAGGGCCGCGAGGAACGGGTCGGTCTTGGCCAGATCGGGATCGAGTGCGGCGGTTTCATACAGATCGGACAGCAACAGAAGTTTGAACAGGGTGCCGTGGGCGGACGGATCGACCCTGGCTTCGATCAGGCGCGGCGCGAAATGTTGGGCAAGGGCGGTGACGATGCCCAAAGACGCCGCCTCGTTCCAGAGGGTTTCAATCGCCTCTGCTGTGGCCGCAGGGTCCGCCGCGTCCAACGCGCTGTCGAGTGCGATGACGGCCTTGGCCCTTTCGAACGCGCCGCCCGAGGCCGACGGGACACGATCGGAATACAGCCCGACCAACGCATTGGGAGAGATCGCCCCGCTGCGGGCCAGCCGTTCGGCGGCCTCAAGCTGGGCTTTCCAGCCCACATTGGACCGCAGGTCCGCATGGCTGAAGGCGCGGGGCAGGTTGCGGGTGGTCAACGGCTCCCCAATCGCCTCGAACATGCGGAAGGTCAGGGGGGTTACGGGATCGGGCGGGGTCAGATCGCCCTCACCCTCAAACAGTTCAGAATCCAGAAAGCGCGACAACAATGCCGCGGTGTCGCCGTCGATATCACCCAATGCCTGACCGGTGTTCAACGTCAGGGCCGCCGCCGACCAGTCCCCCGACCGCGCCAGACAGAAGATGCGCGCAGCGGCCGTCGGGGCCACATCAGGGGCGGATTTCAACATCCGGCAGACCGCGTTTTCCGTGCCAGTCAGCAATGACACATCAAAGAGACGCCGGAACACCTGCGGATTTTGTGTATTCGCGTCTTCAAGCAAGGCCTGCGCGGGTTCCATCGCCCCAAAGGCCAGCAGCTTGTCGACCCTTGCGAGCAAAAAGGCCGAATTGCTGGGATCATCCAGCGCCGGATCGGCCTGAGCGATCGAAAGGGTAATGATCAGGTCCTGCAAGGCGGGCAGGGTGTCGATCTGTTCGGCCATCAGCAGGGTCGACAACGTGGCCACATCGCTGCCGGACCAGAGGTTTGCGGGCAGGCCGGTGGTTTCGGGCGGCAGCAGGCCGAGGGTTTTCGGCGCAGGGCCGCCAAGGGTCTGCACGGTCACGTCCGGGGTTATGGCGCTGTTGGTGACGGGGGCTTCATCGGCGGGCGGTGTTCGGGTCGCCACACTGCCCGGATTGCCCTGCGCTGCGGGATCGGTTTGCGGGGCGACGGCGATGGTATCGGGTTGTTCAACACTTTCGGACAGCCAGTCGATGGCCGACAGAGGGGCCTCTTGTGCGAAAGGCGCAGACGCGAGGGTCACAAACCCCACCAGACATGCCGCGCCGCGCACTGTCATCCATCCGCGCCCAGCGTCACAGGCTGCGTCACCTGCTGGACGGGCGGCGCGAAATCCGTGGGCGTAAACACCGGCCCCAGATAGGCGTAGCCCACGAAAGCAATGGCAGCCAGCACGCACAAGACGAATAAAAACTTGATCAGCCGCCACATGGTTGTCGCCCCATCTTTTCTGCCCCACTTTGTGCGGCCTCAGTTGCCGCTTTGACAATGGTTATATATGTCCTTGCAGGCAAGATCACGCCACCCGTTGGGGATTTTTTCCCGATTGGCGGCACACAGCCGATGCAGGGCGTAAAAGCCCAAGCAAATAAGGGGGGAGGCCGGCATATGGACAACACAAACGGCGATATTGCGACCGCCCCTGCATATAAATTGCACAGAACGGTTGTGCTGGTGGGCATGATGGGGTCCGGCAAGACGGCCATCGGGCGGGCTTTGGCGGCGCGCTTGGGGGTCGATTACCTTGATTCCGACGAAGAGATTGAAAAGGCGGCCAACGCCACCATCGCCGAAGTGTTTGACCGTTCGGGTGAGCCGTTCTTTCGCGACCGCGAGGCCGAGGTGATCGCGCGGCTGCTGCAATCGGACCCTTGCGTGTTGTCTACCGGAGGCGGGGCCTATCTGGCGGACCGGAACCGGGCGGAGATTTCCGCCCACGGTGTCGCGGTCTTGCTGGATGCGGATGTGGATTTGTTGTGGGACAGGGTCAAACACAAGGACACGCGACCGTTGCTGCGCACGCCCGATCCGCGTGCGACCCTGGTGGAGCTGTTCGAGGCCCGCGCCCCGATCTATGCCATGGCCGATCTGCGTGCCAAGGCGGACCCCGATTTTTCCATTGAGCGGATGACGGACGAGGTTTTGTCCGTCCTGTTGACCCGCCCCGACGTGCTGGAGCGCCTGACATGATTGAAACCGTCCATGTGAACCTGCCCGGACGGGCCTATGATGTGGTCATCGGTCCGGGCCTTCTGGCCGAGGCCGGCCCGCGCATGACGCCCTTTTTGCGCCGTCCCAAAGTGTCCATCGTCACTGAGGAAAATGTCGCAAAGCTGCATCTGGCCGATCTGCAAAAGGGGCTGGAGGACACAGGCATCGCGTCCGAGGCGCTGGTGCTGCCTGCGGGCGAAGGCACCAAAAGCTGGCCCTATCTTGAACAAACGGTGGAATGGTTGCTGGCCCAAAAGGTGGAACGCGGCGATATCGTTGTGGCCTTTGGCGGCGGGGTCATCGGCGATCTGGTGGGCTTTGCTGCCGCCACGGTACGGCGCGGGGTGCGGTTTGTGCAAATCCCTACGTCGCTTCTGGCGCAGGTGGACAGTTCCGTCGGGGGCAAGACGGGGATCAATTCACCCTCCGGCAAGAACCTGATCGGGGCTTTTCATCAACCGACGCTTGTGCTGGCGGATACGGCGCTTTTGGGGACCCTGACGGAGCGGGATTTTCTGTCGGGCTATGGTGAGGTCGTCAAATACGGGCTGCTCGGGGATGAGGATTTCTTTGACTGGCTTGAAGAGGCAGGGCCGGGCCTGAAAGGGGATGGTGCCGATATGGCGGCGCGGGTCTGGGCCGTCACACGGTCGGTGCAGATGAAGGCCGACATCGTGGAACGCGATGAGACGGAACAGGGAGACCGCGCCCTGTTGAACCTTGGCCATACCTTTTGTCACGCGCTTGAGGCCGCCACGGGATATTCCGACCGGCTGTTGCACGGGGAAGGTGTGGCCATCGGTTGCGCCTTGGCGTTTGAGGTTTCATCCCGTCTGGGCCTTTGCGCGCAAGAAGCCCCAAGCCGCGTGCGCGCGCATCTGACGGCCATGGGCATGAAGACCGATCTGGCGGACATTCCCGGCGATTTGCCCGATGCAAAGGCGCTTTTGGCTTTGATGGGGCAGGACAAAAAGGTCGTGGATGGACAACTGCGGTTCATTTTGGCCCGTGGCATCGGGGAGGCCTTTGTGACCGCCGATGTGCCTGCCGATCTGGTTTTGGATGTTCTGAACGACGCTTTGGCGATGCGCTAAAATTCCGGAATTTTAGCGGTATTTGCCATGCTGGAAAACAAAAAAGGCCCGCAGCGATCTGCGGGCCTTATGTCGTTTGAGGGGTCTTTAGAACGGGATTTCGTCGTCCATATCGCCGCCACCACCACCTGAGCCGCCGCCATAGCCGCCGCCCTGATCGTAGCCCCCGCCCTGGTTGCCGCCGCCGTAGCCGCCGCCCGATTGGTCGGAGACATAGCCGCCACCGCCACCGCCGCCCATGCCGCCACCGCCGCCGCCATCACGACCATCCAGCATGGTCATCACGCCGTCATAGCCTTGCAGCACAACTTCGGTGGAATAACGGTCCTGACCGGACTGGTCCTGCCATTTGCGGGTTTGCAGTTTGCCTTCGATATAAACCTTGGAGCCTTTGCGCAGATATTGTTCGGCCACGCGCACCAGACCTTCCTGAAAGATCGCCACCGAATGCCATTCGGTTTTCTCACGACGCTCACCGGTGTTCTTGTCTTTCCACGTCTCTGACGTGGCAATCCGCAGGTTGCACACCTTGCCGCCGTTCTGAAAGCTGCGGACCTCGGGATCACGGCCAAGGTTGCCGATAATCATGACTTTGTTAAGTGATCCGGCCATTCTGGCGCCCCCTTCGAATCTGTTTTCGTTGCACACCGTTACACCATCAGAAATGGGTTAAGGGAACCCTAGCGGGGGGACATGCGTTGGAGTTTTATCAAATTGTGTGGAAACATACCGCGTGCCAGACTATCTTCGGCGCAGATGAGGGGTATGTGATGCGTTTGATATGGATACTTGCAGCGGCGGCGACGGTTGCAACATCGGTGCCGGTCGTGGCGGACACGTTTTCGACCCGCAACCGCACGTCCCTTTTTCAATCACAAACCTCGGTTCTGGATGGGCGTGCGGCATCGCAATACGCCAATTCCGTGCGTCTTCAGCCGCCGCGTGTCGAGATCCCGGCAGCAGCCAATACCGGCCCCGCCTACAACGGCAATTATCGGGGCCGCTTCCTCGAGATGGCGAAATCCGCCGCCCGTCGCAACAATGTGCCGGAGGATCTTTTCTTACGTCTGGTGCAGCAGGAAAGCGCGTGGAACCCCAATGCGGTGTCACACGCAGGGGCGCTTGGTCTGGCACAGCTGATGCCGACCACCGCCCAATATCTGCGGGTCAATCCGCATGATCCACAGCAGAACCTTGAAGGCGGTGCGCGGTACTTGCGTGAACAATACGACACCTTCGGGTCATGGCGTCTGGCCCTCGCGGCCTACAACGCGGGCCCCGGTGCGGTGCAGCAACATGGCGGCGTGCCACCCTACCGCGAGACGCGGAATTATGTGCGGGTGATCTGGGGGTCGTAACCCCCGACATATGGGTGAAAATGAAAAGGCGTCACATGAACTGTGACGCCTTTGGTGTTGATAAGGTTAGTGAATTACTCTGCCGCAGTGGCGGGCATTTCAATCACGGGTTCCATATTGGCAAGGTCTTCGTCGCTCAGATGGCATTTGACCTGATGGCCGCCATCAAGGATGCGCATGGGCGGCACTTGCGTTTCGCAGAGCGATTTTCCAGCGCGGTCTTTCCAATGGCAACGGGTCTGGAACGGACAGCCCGACGGCGGATTCATGGCCGATGGAATGTCGCCGTCCAGCACGATGTGCTTTTTCTTGACCGAGGTGTCAGCGATCGGCACGGCGGACAAAAGCGCCTCGGTGTAGGGGTGGTAGGGCGGTGAGAACACCTGTTCGGTCGTGCCCAGTTCCACCACATGGCCCAGATACATAACCATAACGCGATCAGACAGATAGCGCACGATGCTCAAGTCATGGGAGATGAACAGGAGCGTCGTCTTCTCATTGCGCTGAATTTCCATCAACAGGTCCGTCACAGCGGCCTGTACCGACACGTCCAAAGCAGACACAGGTTCATCCGCCACCACAATCCGCGCACCACCGGCAAAGGCGCGGGCAATGCCCACACGCTGCTTTTGCCCGCCTGACAGCTGGCGCGGCATGCGGTCTGCAAAGGCGCGGGGCAGTTTGACCAGATCAAGCAGTTCCAACATCCGGTTGCGACGGTCGTCGTCGGTGTTGCCGATCTTGAAAATCTCCAACGCGCGGATGATCTGGCGGCCCACGGTCATGGACGGGTTGAGGGTGTCAAACGGGTTCTGGAACACCATCTGCACATCGGCCACGGTCTTGGTGTCACGGGCCTCAATCGGGGTGCTTTCGATGTTCTGGTTGTCCAGAAGGATTTGCCCGTCCGTCGCCGTTTCCAACCCCATCAGGACCTTTGCAAAGGTGGACTTGCCGCAGCCGGATTCGCCGACAATGGCGAGGGTTTCAGCCTCACGCGCCTCAAAACTCAGGGTCTCGTTGGCTTTGACGACCTTCTTGTTCTTGCCCCCGAACAGGGCCGAGGCCGCGACCTCGTAATACTTTTTCAGGTTGTCCATTTTCAGAACCACACGGCCCGGTTCGGGCTTGGCGGTCTGGGGGCCCACGTCGATGGGGGCGTTCCAGTCGATTTCCTCGAACCGCAGACAGCGGGATTCGTGACGGTCATTGCCCGGAATCGGACGCATGGCGATGTTGCCGACGTCACAGCGCCCGGCCTCGAAATAGTCACATCGGGGGCCGAAATTGCAGCCCGAGGGGCGTTCGTGGGGCAGGGGGAAGTTGCCGGGGATCGCCACCAGGGGCCGCGCGTTTTTATCCGCACCGGGCAGCGGGATCGACCGGAACAGGGCTTGGGTGTAGGGGTGCTGCATTTCGTCGAAGACGTCTTCGATAGAGCCGCGTTCCACCGCCTCACCGGAATACATCACGCAGATGCGGTCGCAGGTTTCCAGCACAAGGCCAAGGTTGTGAGAGATAAACAGCATGGACGTGCCGTATTTCTTGCCCAGGTCCTTGACCAGATCGACCACAGCCGCCTCAACCGTCACGTCGAGCGCGGTTGTCGGTTCATCAAGGATCAGTAGCGACGGTTTGGACATCAGCGCCATGGCAATCACGATGCGCTGTTGCTGGCCACCGGACAGCTGATGGGGGAAGGAGTTCAGGATGCGTGCGGGGTCCGGCAGTTTGACGTCGGTCACCACCTCAAGCGCGCGGTCGTAGGCGTCTTTCTCCGAGACCCCTTCGTGGATCATCGGCACTTCCATCAGTTGCTTGCCGATACGCATGGCGGGGTTCAGGGACGCCATGGGTTCCTGATAGATCATGGCGATCTGGGAGCCACGGATGTCGCGCAATTCCTCTTGCGTCATGGTGTTTAGATCGCGGCCCTTGAACTTGATCGACCCGCCGACGATGCGCCCGTTTACGCCCAGATCCTGCATGACGCCCAGCGCCACAGTGGATTTGCCGCAGCCGGATTCGCCCACAATGCCCAGCGCCTCACCGGGCATGATCTTGGCTGAGAAATCCATCACGGCCGGGATTTCGCGCAGCCGGGTGAAGAAGCTGATAGACAGTTTGTCGATCTCAAGGATCGGGCCGTCGTAGGCGTCATTGCGCAGATCATAGTCCATAAGATTAATCCTTCAGGCTTTCTTCACGCAGGCCATCGGCCAACAGGTTCAGACCCAGCACCAGCGACAACAGGGCGATGGCCGGTGGCAGGGCGGGGTGGACGTAGATCAACAACAACTTGCGGCCTTCGTTGATGGTGCTGCCCCAGTCGGGGCTTTCAGGGGGCAGGCCCAGACCGAAGAAGCCCAAGGTGCCCAGCAGGATCGTGGTGTAGCCGATGCGCAGACAGAAATCGACGATCAGCGGTCCACGGGCGTTGGGAAGGATTTCCCACAACATGATATACCACGGGCCTTCGCCACGGGTCTGGGCTGCGGCCACGTAGTCGCGGGTTTTGATGTCCAGCGCCAGCCCGCGCACGATGCGGAACACGGTGGGGGAGTTCACGAAAACCACCGACACGAACACCACCAGAATTCCGCCCGGAATGGTGATGAGGTCCAGCGCGTTAGGCCAGATGTTCAGCGGCGAATTCGCCTCCGAAATCACGCTGAGGTAGAGGACCGCAAGCGGGATCAGCACCACCGCCAGATAAAGCGTGTTTTTGCTGCCTTGGGTCTTGTAGCGGCTGTTGATCAGCACGCCAAAGAAGACCAGCGGGAAGACGAACAGGAACGCCGCGAGGAAGTTGGGCAGGCCTGTTGCCACGATTTCCGGCGTGACCAGAAGGTAGAACAGCAAGATCACAGGGAAGGCGAGGATCAGGTTGGCAAGGAAAGACAGCACCGTATCCAGCTTCCCGCCGTAATATCCTGCAGGCAGGCCCAGCGTGATGCCCACCATAAAGGCAAAGATCGTGGCCAGCGGGGCGATGATCATCACGATGACGGACCCATGAACCATGCGCGTAAAGATATCGCGCGCAAGGTTGTCCCCACCCAGCAGGTAGTGGGGGTAAAAGCCTTCGTCCTGACCCTCGGGGACAGCCACACCGGGCAATTTATTCTTCAGGCCCGAGATTTGCTGCAACGGATCATGGGTGCCGATCATGTCGAACATGCCAACAAAGATCGACGTGAACACCCAGAACATCACCAGCGCAAAACCGATCATGCCGATGGTTGAATCGAAGAGTTTTCCGTAAAGCCCCAGTTTCCGTTTGAAGGTGATGGACACAATAAACGTCACAATAAGAGCAATCCACGTGGGCAGGAACCGGCGCGAGATTTCGCCAAGGATGCCGGCCTCACCATAGGGCATAAACCATGCCAGCACGATGAAGGCGGCAATCAGACCCACCAGCAACATGAACAGCCAGCCGGTGTAGGTTTCCAGACGGCCCAGCAGACCGCCGCGCCCCTGAAGCGTGCCATCGGGGTTGGCCTGCAGTTTCACGTCGGCGGCAAAGACGCCCATGATCAGTTGTACGATCACGGCAGCCACAAAGACGGCGGCGGTGATGGTGATGGCGGGGACGAGGATGCTCCCGAGGGAGCCGGTCCAGGTGAGTGTGTCCATGGTGCTGGCTCCTTCTTACGAGATGCGAATGCGTGGGTTGAGGAAGACGTAGCCGATGTCCGAGATCAGCTGGGTCACAAGGACCACGAAGACCGACACCACGGAGACGCCCAGCAAAAGTTCGATGTCGTTGTTGGACGCGGCCTGCACCAGCGTCCAGCCGAAGCCTTTGTAGTTGAACAATGTCTCGACAATCACAACGCCGTTCAGAAGCCACGGGAACTGCAACATGATCACCGTAAAGGGGGCGATCAATGCGTTGCGCAGGGCGTGTTTCATCACGATGTTGGGGAACGACACGCCCTTGAGACGGGCGGTGCGGATGTATTGTGCGGTCATGACCTCGGTCATCGACGCGCGGGTCATGCGGGCGATGTAGCCCATGCCGTAAAGCGCGATGGTGATGACCGGCAAAAAGAAGTTGTTGAAGTTGGCATCATCCATGGCCGATGTGGCCGTGCCTTTGAAATATTGCATCCCGAAGAGAGGCGTGGCGAAAACGGCGATCAAGATGACGCCCGAGACATATTCAGGCGTCGCGGTGGACACGATGGACACGGTCGACAGGCTACGGTCGGTGCGCGACCCTTCGCGCATCCCCGCCAGAACGCCGATGATCAGCGCGCCGGGCACCATCACCATCATCACCCAGAACATCAGCTTGCCGGTGAGGCCCAGACGGGTGCTGACAATGCTGCCGACCTCATCCTTGAAGACAGTGGACTGGCCCCATTCGCCTTGCAGGATGCCGCAGAAGGTGGCGGTGTCTTCGGTGGGGGCGCGACCGGCCGCGCAGCGCGCACGGGTTTCGCCGTCGGTCCCTTCGATAACGTAGCCGGGAAGCACACCCAGCCATTGGCCGTATTTAACGGGCAGGGCCTGTGTATAGCCGCGATTGCCCAGATAGGTCTCTACCTGTTCGTCCGACATCCGGAAGTTGCCTTGGGTTTTGGCAAGCTTTTCAAGGTTCGGATAAAGGTTCGTCAGCCAGAACACGATAAAGGTCAGGCAAAGCGCCGTGAGGATCATCACCCCAAGGCGGCGTAGAATAAACAGTCCCATAAAGACCCCTGTCGGTTGGCTGGATCGTGCGGTTCGGTCCGCACCGGTTCTTCGTCGTTCGCGAAAAAAGGCCGCCCGGTGATCCGGACGGCCCCTTGATGTGTCACAGCTTAGGCTGCGATGCCGATCTTGTAGATCTGCGGCAGGTACGCGATGTGCATATCCCAGCCCACAAAGCCCGGCTTGGCGTGACGGTAGACCGTGCGCCAGTAAGGCTGGATCGTCACAGCGTCGTCCGTCAGGATCTGCTGGATCTGGGCCATCACCTCGGAGCGCGCATCGGCGTCCGCGATTGCATTGGCTTCGTCCAGAAGGGCGTCGAACTCTGGGTTGTTATACGCAAACTCGTTCCATGCCTCGCCGGAGCGATAGGCCAGACCCAGAACCTGCGTGCCCAGCGGGCGGTGGTTCCAGTTGGTGGACGAGAAGGAGTAGTCGGTCCAGTCGTTCCAGAAGGTGGAGCCGGGGATGATCGTGCGTTTCACGTTCATGCCTGCATCACGCATCTGGGCTGCCACGGCGTCCGTGGTGTTCTTGCGCCAGTCATCGTCGATGGAGAAGATTTCGAATTCGAAATCCGCCATGCCAGCTTCTTCAAGCAGGGCCATCGCGCCTTCGGGGTCGTGATCGACCTTTGGCACATCGGCCCATTCAGGGTGCATCGGACCCACGTGCTGGTTGCGCGCAGGAATACCCTGATTTGCATAGCCCAGCTCAAGACACACAGCGTTGTCCACGGCCATCTGGATCGCCTTGCGGACGCGGACGTCTGCGTAGGGCTTCATGCCGTCAACTTCGGCTTCCTGGTTTGGACGGATCACGATTGTCGCAGCGGACGCCACTTCGGAACGCTCAAACCCGATGCCTTCGAAGACCTCGACAAAGTCACCGACGGTTTCGTAGGTCATGTCGACTTCGTCAGCGGCTGCAGCAGCAACCCAAGCGGAGGGGTCTGTGCCGTAGTCGATGTATTCGATGCGATCAAGGTAGGCCCCTTTGCCCGCCTCATAGCCCCACCAGTCGTGGCCTTCGTTGCGGACCAGAACGGCCTTCACGCCAACCTCGTTGCTTTCGATCGTGTAAGGACCGGTGCCGACTGGTGTGCGGGCAGGGTCTTCGCGGTCGATGGAGCTGTGGTAGATGGCAGCAGGATAGTCGGCCATACCGGCGATCAGTGTGATGTCGGACTTGGGCAGGTTCAGTGTCACCTGATGGGGCCCTGTGACCTCGATCGCGCCGTCGATGGCAGTGCCACTGTCGGCATCCACAAGCGCGGACATACGACCGGCCATGGAGTTGCCTTCGGCGGAGCTGTCACACCAGTCGGTGATCACGCGGGCCACGTCTTCGGCGGTGAAATCGTCGCCGTTGTTCCACTTGACGCCCTGACGCACGTTCAGTGTGTAGACGGTTGCGTCGTCGTTGACTTCCCAGCTTTCGAGCAACATGGGCTCAAACGAGCCGTCGGAGTTGTATTCAACGAGGTATTCCAGCCAGCCGGCTGTCACGAAGGCCATCTGCGTCCAGTCAAAGGCGCGCGGATCCTTGAGCGCGCGGACCTCCATCTGCATGCGCATGGTGCCGCCCTGCTGGGCGTGGCCTGCGGCGCGGGCAGGCTGGGTCATGCCCATCAGGCCATAGGCGCCTGCGGCAGTCACACCCAGTGCAGTTGTGCGTGTGATGAATTCGCGGCGGCTGAGTTTACCGGCCTCGACGTCTTTCACATAGACGTCAACTGCTGGATGCAGCGGCGCCCCTGTCAGTGTCTTGGTTGTCATGCGTGTTCTCCCTGATACACGTTTTTGTTTTTGTGGTCCGTGGCCAGACCCACCGCGATTTTGCGGCAGGTGGCACCCGTCCGATCTGCATTGGGCAGATTTTTTGGCCCAGCGTCAACGGTCGCAATCGGCAAAACAGATCACGTTTGCGACGTTCGCATGGTCAGTCCGCGACATGCAACCTGAAAGGTCGCTTTGCTGCGGCGCGGCGTCAAATGCGGGAGAAATACCCTTCAAAGCGCTGTGAGCGGGCCTTTTTTGCGGAATTGCGACGGTGTCAGGCCGGTTTTTGCCTGAAAACTGCGGGTGAAATAGGCCGCAGATCCGAACCCCAGTTGGTCGGCAACACGGGCCACCGGCAGCGCACTGTCGCGCAGCATCAGCCGTGCCTGAAAAAGAATACGGTCATTCAGCAAGGTCAGCGCCGAGGCGTCGCTGGTTTCTTTGCAGCACCGCGTCAGGTGCGTCGGCGTGACACCCAGCATGGTCGCGTAATCCGACACTGTTCTGGCCTCGTGATAGTGACGTTCAATCAGATCGGTGTAGGCCGCGACCAGCCGTGCAGAGGCTGTTTCGGTGCGCGCATCAAAGGTGTCGTCATCGCGCTGGTTCATCTGGCGTTCGAAATAGATCGACAGCAGGCCAAGCTGGTAATGGGCGGCACGCAGCGATCCGGGCAAGGTGGATTTGAGTTCGCGTTCCAGCGCGTCCAGATGGGTGGCCAGTTCCTTTTGTGCCACAACATCGCGCAAGCGCAGGTGCTGCGGCTCATCCGGCCATTCGGACGCCATGGCACCGGGGATCGTCAGCATCTGACCATAGACCGTCGGGCCACATTCAAACCCGTACATTGTTTTGGGGGGCAGAAAGATCAGGTTGTTGGCCCCGAAACCGCGGGTCAGCCCTGCGACGGTGATCCGGCCCTGTCCTTTGGCCACAAAGATCAGACGGGGTGTCTCATGGGACCGCATGGCTTCGGTGCGCCATTTGCCGTGGGCTGCGTTTTGCGCAATGGCGGTCAGGGCAAGGCGGTTCTGCGGGTCTGGAAACATGGGTCGGGCAGCTTTCACTCAGGTTCGAATAGTGAAATTTTTGCTGTCCAAATCGAACAAATCAACGGGGTTTATGTGGACAATCTGTTCTGTGCCACATCTGGTAGGGCAATCTGATGCCACCGCTTCATGCGGGACCTTAACCAAGTGCGCTGACGTTTGGCATACTGCCGCGTGGCCACGATGACGGCCTCTTTCAGCGAATCGGCATCTATCTGTCCGGTCACATGAGCGATCATTTCAGCCGCACCAATCGCTTTGGATGAGGGGGCGGTCGGATCCCAACAGGGCAGCATGGCGCGGGCTTCGTCCAGCGCGCCTGTCTTGATCATCACATCAAACCTTTCCGAAATGCGCGCGTTCAGCCAATCCGGGTCCGGCGACAGCGCCAGAGGCGTGCAATCATCCAGCCCCAGCAAAGGCGGCGGAGTGGCATTTTGCCAGTCACGGATGCTGCGGCCTGTGGTGGCCTGAACCTCCCACGCGCGCTGGACACGGGCGCGGTTGCGCAGATCAATTCCCTGAGCGGTGGCAGGATCAAGGGCCGCGATCAGTTCGGTCAGGGACAGCGTATCGGCCTTCTGCCGGATGGCGGATGGCGTTGGCGGTATATCGGCCAGTCCTTCGGTCAGCGCGGTAAAGTAAAGACCGGTGCCACCCACGATGATGGGCCGCGGTCCGCCTGCAGCATGCGCTTTCAGAAAGGGGGTCACGTCGCGCAGCCAGTCGCCCGCAGAATAGGGCGCGTCAAAGGGCAGGTGCCCGTAAAGGCGATGCGGGGCGGCTGCCAGATCTGCGGCCGGTGGCTGGGCGGTCAGAACGGGCCAGCCCGCATAGCACTGAAGCGCGTCGGCATTGACGATCACGCCACCCGATGTTTGCGCGATCTTGAGGGCAGCGCCGGACTTGCCCGATGCAGTCGGCCCGTAAATGAGGACAGGACGGTCGGGGTCGATTTTGGTCAGGTCAATCATGCGGGTTCCCATTGCGCGTGCCCTGCTTTTGCGACACTTTACCCCGAACGGAAAGCAGCAACAGGGGGCGCGCATGTCTGGCACCGGAAAAACCGCTTATAACAGGGTCATGCTGAAAATTTCCGGCGAGGCGCTCATGGGGGATCAGGGCTTTGGATTGCATCCGCCAACGGTGGAGAGGATCGCCCGCGAGGTGCAGACAGTCCATGAGATGGGCGTTGAAATTTGCATGGTTATCGGCGGCGGCAATATCTTTCGCGGGTTGCAAGGGTCCGCGCAGGGGATGGAGCGCACGACGGCAGATTACATGGGGATGCTTGCCACGGTGATGAATGCACTGGCGATGCAATCGGCCCTTGAGGCGCTGAACATTCACACGCGGGTGATTTCTGCGATCACCATGAACGAGGTGGCCGAACCCTATATCCGCAGACGGGCGGTCCGGCACCTTGAAAAGAAACGGATCTGCATTTTCGCAGCCGGCACGGGCAACCCCTATTTCACGACGGACACGGCCGCGACGTTGCGCGCATCCGAGATGTCCTGTGAGGCGATTTTCAAAGGCACCAAGGTTGATGGCGTCTACGACAAGGATCCCGCCAAACACGACGACGCCACCCGGTACGAAACGATCACCTATGACGAGGTGCTGGCGCAGCATCTTGGGGTCATGGACGCCTCTGCCATTGCTTTGGCGCGCGAGAATGCGCTGCCCATCGTGGTGTTCAGCCTTGATGACGAGGGCGGATTTCGTGGGATTCTTGACGGATCGGGCACGTCTACAACCGTGCGCGACTGATGCGTTGGGCGGCCTTTGCGGGTGCGGTGCTGGCCAGCCCCGTCGCAGCCGAAACGCCTTTGGTCGCCTTTCTGGGCGGTCACGGCTGCACCATCGGGGCCCAAAGCGCCGATGCCGCGCGGGGCGCCGGTTTCACCTCTGATGCCATTCTGGCGCTGGCGGAAGGCGCGCTTGCCGACGGGCAGGCGGCCCGTCACGGAGATTACGTTGTTCTGGATGCCGGCCTTTGCACGATCAGGCTGCCGCAGATCACCGCCGCCTATACCGTGGATACGCCCGAAATCCGCGCTGCATCGCCCTTTGTTCGCAACGTCTATGGCCTTGGCGGGACCGAAGCGGTGGATGAGGGGTGCTTTCTGGGCGGCGGGTCCGACCTGTTCCGCAGCCTTCAGGGCGGGGATCCAAAGGCCGGATTTGAGGCCTATATCGCGTTCGTGGGGGCGGGAATTGTTTCGGGGGATTTGCGGTTTTACGAGATTTCACCCCTCAAGACACCCTTCGGATTTCAGATCATGACCGGTGAGACGTGCAGCACGGTTGCCGCGTTTGACGATATTGCCCGCAGTCACCGGTTTATCGAGGATGGCTTTGCGGAGTATGTCCGGTTCGTGGGTGAACATACAGTTTGTGGTGAGGACCTGACCTTTCAGGCCACACAATTCATCGCGCAGATGCAGGGGTTTGATTTCGAAAAGGACCTGCTGGACCAGCCACGGATCAACGCCTGGTTGGGGTTAGAGTTCGACTTTATCACCCGCGCCGCCGGCTGGTATGAAGGGATGACCGACATCGACCGCGGTGTGCCGCGCCCGCCGTTATGCCACGTCCCCTAGGGGCGATCGTCACGCGGTGCGCCGCCGGAGTGCACAACTTCTGCGCACCACCGCTATACAAACCCGCCCCGTTAGCGGTATATCACCCCAAACACGTCAAATGAGCAGAGAATATGTCAGACGATTTTATCCTAGATACCGATGATTTGAAGCGCCGGATGGATGGCGCGATTGCCAACCTGCGGACGGAATTCGCGTCCTTGCGCACGGGCCGCGCCTCTGCGTCGATGCTGGAACCTGTGATGGTGGATGCCTACGGGTCGATGACGCCGATCAATCAGGTGGGCACCGTCAACGTGCCCGAACCCCGGATGGTCACAGTCAACGTCTGGGACAAGGGACTGGTGGGCAAGGTTGAAAAAGCCATCCGCGAAAGCGGGCTGGGGATCAATCCGCAGCTGAACGGCACCATCATCATGCTGCCGATCCCCGAACTGAACGAAGAGCGCCGCCGCGAGCTGACCAAGGTTGCAGGCAGCTACGCCGAAAACGCCCGCGTCAGTATCCGCAATGTGCGCCGCGACGGCATGGACCAGATCAAGAAAGCCAAGAACGACGGCATGTCCGAGGATGACCAGAAGCTGTGGGAGGGTGAGGTGCAGGACCTGACCAACGACTATATCAAACGGGTCGACAGCCAGCTTGAGACCAAGCAAGAAGAAATCATGCAGGTTTGATCCGGCACT
>NZ_JAHDGE010000014.1:41568-58789 GCF_020627745.1 Pseudooctadecabacter sp. | reverse complement strand
GGCGCGCGGATCGGATTGGCGAAGCCAATTCGAGCCTAGCGATCCGGTGTCACCAGACCCAAACCACGCAGGTACACACCGATCCCTGTTTCCAGCAAGTCCTCGGGCGGGAACGGAGAACGGGCGCCGGGCGTGCCGCGGGCAAACAACTCGACCACGCCGTGGCTCATCGCCCAGATATGGGCGCTGAACATCTGCGGGGGGGGCCGCTTCTCTTCGGGAATGTGTAAGGACAATTCGACAGCCGACCGTTCCAGAACGCCCATGGCGCGGGTCGCCACTTCATTCAACTCCGGTGTGCGTTGGATCGAAATGCCGCTTTCGAACATCGCAACATAATGGCCCGGATATTTGCGCGCAAAGGCAAGATAGGCGCGGCCCGTGGCCTCGAACGATGCCAGAGCAGACGGCTGGCCCTTGGCGTAGGCATATTCCATCAGATCGGCGAAAATCTCGTACCCCTGCCGGGCGGCCTCCGCAATGAGGTCCTCGCGGCCATCGAAATGGCGGTAAACGGCGGCGGGCGTGACACCGGCCTCCCGCGCGGCTTCTGACAGGGTAAACCCTGTGGGGCCTTTCTCCTCGATCAGACGGAGGGCACCATCGACCAGCGCACGTTTCAGATCGCCGTGGTGATAGCCCCGTTTAGGCACCCACGACCTCCGGTCCGCCGACGATGGCGGGGTCGATGTCCCCCAAGGCATCCGTATCCTTGCCGGCGTAATCTAGCTGCGACAACACCAACCTGATCGCATTGACCCGCGCGCGCCTTTTGTCGGCACTGCGCACCACGTGCCACGGGGCGGCGTCGGTATGCGTGCGCTTCAGCGTTTCGGTGATGGCCGCCGTATAGTCATCCCATTTCTTGAGGCCCTCAACGTCAATCCAGCTGAGCTTCCATTGTTTCAACGGATCGCTTTCCCGGTCCAGAAACCGCGCCAGCTGTGCCGCACGGTCCACAGTCAGCCAGATCTTGAACAGCTTGATCCCTTCGTCGGCCAGCATCTGTTCGAAGGGGACCACCTGATCGAACCACTTGGCCCGCTGGTCATCATCACAAAAGCCGAAGACCTTTTCCACAACACCGCGATTGTACCATGACCGATCAAAGAACGTGATCTCTCCGGCAGTGGGCAGATGCTGGATGTAGCGTTGAAAATACCACTGGCCGGCCTCGGTCTCGGTCGGTTTGGACAGGGCGACAACCTTGGCACCGCGCGGGTTCAGATTTTCGCGGAACCGCTTGATCGTTCCGCCTTTGCCCGCCGCATCTCGGCCTTCAAACACGATGGCCACCCGTTGTCCGCTTTCGCGCAGCCAGCTTTGCATCTTGACCAATTCGATCTGCAACGCCTCCAATGCGGCCTCATACTCGGACCGTTTCCATTTCTTGGCGTATGGAAATCCGTCGGCGGCAAGGATTTCACCCTTTTTGGCGTCTTCGATTTCGCGCCGGACATCCTCGGGCGCGTCTTCGCGGAAATAGCGGCTGATTTCGCCGTCGAAGGGCAGGTCCGTCATGGGTCTCTCCTTAGCGCAGGCCGGTCTGGGCGGCGATGCGGTCAATGGCGTCTTCGACGGCGCGCGGGTTGGCGTGATGCGGCATGTGCCCCACGCCCTCAAGCACGGTCAGGTTGGCGTTGGGGGCGCGCTGGGACAGCGGAACCGAATGGATGTCGAGGGGCACGGTCGTATCGGCGTCCCCGTGGATGATCTCAACCGGCATGGTCAGTTCGTCCGGGTAGCGCGCGGCCATGTCGACGACATGGGGCCGCAGAGTGTTCACCTGCCGTGTGTTGGCGCGAAAGTTTGCAGGCCGGATCGTCAGCGTGGCACCGATGTGGTCGATGTAGCCTTCGGGCACGGGTTGCGGTGCAAAAATGCCCGACACCGCGTCCTCGATCCGTTCGTCCGACGCAAAGGCAGAGATCAGCGGCGGGATCACGGCGCCCCCGAGGGCGGACCCGTTGACGGTGTAGTAAGCGCCCAAATCACCGGGCCAGGGGTGCGACACGCCGGCCACATCCACCACGCCCGCCACGCTGTCGGGATGGTTCAACGCCCAGGCCAGTGCCACAGCGCCGCCAAAGGAATGTCCCAGAACGATCGCCCGTTCGACACCCAAAGTCTGGGCGGCGGCATGAAGCATGGCGGCCTGCTCTGCGGGGCTTTCCGCGTCTGTGTTGAACGCACCTTCATAGGCGTCTGACACGCGGTCGGTGTAGCCCAGACCGGGGCGGTCAAAGACGATGACGCGGTAGCGGTCGGTCAGCCGATCCATAAAGTTGAAGGTAAATTCACGCGTATTGCCGCCCGCGCCGTGGATCAGGATCACGTCCGGTCCAGCGCCTTCGACAACCGCGTGAACCTGCCGTCCGCCCACGTCGATAAACTGGCCTTCAGGCGGAAAATCCCGCTCAGCTTCGGCCACGCGGGAAGAGGACTGCCGGTCGGTGATCACTGCGCAACCTGCGATGGCAGCGAGGGATAGGGAGGCGAGGAGTTTTAGGGCCAAAGCGCGTACCTGCATGATGTGTTGCCTTTTAACATAAGCGTCAGAGGCAGGAACGCAAAGGGCACGTGCCAAGTTTCGCTTTATTCCGTGACGGAACCGGTTTTTCGCAGATCGGTGCTCGTCACACCGATCTGGTCGATATCAAAGGGCGTGGTCAGGTAGATTTCGCTGATCCAGTTGCCATACAGCAGATGAGCATGGCTGCGCCAACGGTTGGGTGGGGTCAACCTTGGGTCATCGTCAGGGAAATAATTGACCGGCATCTGGATTTCGGCACCCTCAATCTGGTTCGACGCCAGATCACGTTCGTATTCCTGCGCCAGCGTGTCGCTGTCGTATTCGAAGTGGTTGAACACATAGAGCGCGCGGTGGTCGGGATCCTCGACCAAGGCGGGGCCGACATCATCAGAAAACAGCAAAATCGGCAGGCCTGCGGCCTCAATCTCGTCCTTGCGCATCTCGGTCCAGCGGCTGACGGGCATGGCCAGTTCGTCAGAAAATCCACGCAAATAGGGGCTTTGCGGGGCAAAGTTCATGTGCCGGTAGCACCCGAACAACTTCTGATCGAGCAGATGTTTCGCGACCCCGTGGAAATGATTGATCATCGCCATCCCGCCCCAACAGACGCCGAAGGTGGAATGAACGTTGGTCTGGGTCCAGTCCATGACCTCGCGCAGTTCGTCCCAATAGGTCACATCCTCGAAGTCCAGATGTTCAATGGGCGCGCCGGTGATGATCAGGCCGTCGAATTTCTGATCCTTCACCTCCTGAAAGGTGCGGTAGAATTCGGCCATGTGATCGGCGGCGGTGTTGCGGCTTTCGTGGTCCGACATGCGGATTAACGTCAGTTCGATCTGCAAGGGCGTGGCCCCGATCAGGCGGGCGAACTGGTTCTCCGTCTGGATTTTCTTGGGCATCAGGTTCAACAGACCGATGCGCAGGGGGCGGATGTCCTGACTGTCCGCGGCCGTCTGGCCCATAACCATCACGCCTTCGTTCGACAAAACGTCAAAGGCAGGCAGGGAGCGGGGCAGACGGATGGGCATTGGGTGTGTCCTGAATGATAATGGAAACGTCGATGTAGGCGGCTTAGCTGCGTGCCTCAAGGGCCTGACCGATCAGCGCGGTAAAGTCCGCTTGATCACGGACAGTCCCCATGTCGGCGGCGCTGACAGTTACGCCCCAGTTTTGCGCCATTGCGGCATAGCGTGGCTGACGGTGCGCCAAAGCCTGCGCATAGGTCCAGCGGATGAAGTCATCCGGATCAACATCGTCCGGTTGCACATTGTTTTTGCTGAGGTATTCCGCCCAGACACGTGCCAGAAACGCGGGCTGATAAGCCATGGGTTTGGGCGCTTTGTCAAAGCGCGCGATCAGGCTTTCGGTGTGGGCCTCGCTGCCTTCGATCCAGACCATCAGGCAGGTTTGCGTCAGCGCGGTCAGGATCGGATCGTCGGGGTCATGGGCATCGACCCATTCGCAGATCGACCCGCCGGTGTCGCAGACAAAATGCGGATAGCCATAGACCGCGCCTGCGCGGGCGGCAAATTTGGCGGTATCGCGCAGCGCAGCCTCTTCGGCATCTTTGAACTGAGCCTGACGCGCGCGGTATTCGTCAATGGGCAAACCGCCCTTGGCCGGATCACCGGGTTTGCCCAGATAGGTGGACACGGCAGACAGATCATGGGTGTGGACATTGGGGGCCAGATAAATGGCGTCCTTCATCAACATTTCGCGCAGGTAGGGGTGTTCCATCGCGGCGGCCAGACAGCTGTCGGTGATGTATTCGCCCATGTACCGTGTGCCGATCCGGTAATCTATGGAATAATGAAACCAGTCGCCCGTGTCGCGCAACATGCCCGACACATGGGTTTTGCCAAGTCCTGACATGGCAAAGATAAGGACACGTTTCCGGGGCGCGGCGGCCCAGTCTGAGGCAGAGGAATACAACATGGGCTTTGGTTAAGGCCGCACGGACCCTCGCGCAATAAAAAACCCCGCAGCCAGAGGCGCGGGGTCTTTCAGGTGTGTGTTTACAGTGACTTAGAAGTTGTAGCCGATGCGGATACCAGCCCCGATGGCGGAGTTGTCTTCAAAGTCGAAAGCAACGCCCGGTGCGGCATTCACTGTCTGATCGCCCAGCTGGACGTAAGAAATACCAGCTGTCAGCTCAAGCTGGTCCATGGTGTAGGTCGCGCCCACGCCATAGCTTGTCGTACCTGTGGTCGGTGCCAAAGCTGTGGTGGAAGGGCGGTCGCCTGCTTCTTCATAGCCAATAGTTGCAAAGACAGACAGATTGTCCGACAGCCTGCGGCCCAACCCAACAGAGTAGGTCGTCGTGTCGCCGGAGAAGTTGACGTATTCTGCACCGCCCGCGGTCAGATTGAACCCGTCCCATTCTGCATAACGGATAGACCCGAAAAGGAGGGTGTCCTGCGCCACGCCGGTTTGGAATTCCAGGTTGTAGCTGGCCGGTGTCGTGACCGTAAAGTTGTCGATCGGGGCAAAATTGACGGTGCCGGACAGCTCGTTTTCGATCTCGCTGTTATAGGTCAGGGCGACACGCAGGGCGATCTCGGGGCGCTCATATGCGGCACCAACCAGATAGCCATAATCGAAATCACTGCTGGCCTGCAGGAAACCTGGGGAAGATGCGATCTCGCCGCCGATCTGCTGGGCGCGGATACCACCGTGCACCGAGAAGCCGTTGTTCAGCTCATAGCGCACCACGCCGGTCACACCGGTTGAACCGATGTGCGCGCGACCATTGTCCAGATCAGTCAGTGGGCTGCCGCCGAACGCGCCGTCAGTGTATTCCACGTTCACGCCGAAAGGTTCGTCGATGATCAAAGCGGCGGAAATCTGGTCCGTCAGGTCCATTTTCAGCGCGAAACCGACCGAAGAATAGGATTCCAGCGGATTGCTGGGCACCAGCGGCGCAAGAGGACCAGGCAGTGCGTTTGCATTGGCCTCTGGGCTGACGCGGCCGATGGAAAACTGGAAATAGCTGCCGGTTTCGCCACCTTCTTCAAAGAGCGGCCCGAGGAATTGACCGGACCGGTCAATACCGCCTGCGGTGGCTGCGGTGGTCGTCAAAAGCAGGGCCGCGCCTGCTGTCATATATTTGTTCATGTCCCTATCCCTAAAATCCATGAGTGAGTGGATGTCTCCTGCGTGCACCCTATGGATGCGCCTTTCAAAGGGTCAATTCTTTCCCTACGTCACGTTGCGGCGGACAGGTGCGGAGTCTCTTTTGCGCCACGGATGCAGGTGCAGAAAATCAACGGTTGGCGAACCGGATGTTCAGATAGTTGGCCCCGAAGATCAGGGCGGCCCCTGCAAAAACGGCCCATTGCAACGGTTCGTCATAGACCTGTGCCGCCACGATGGCGATGACGGGCAGGCGGATGAAATCAATGGGCATCACGATGCTGGCCGGTGCAAGTGACAGCGCCGTCGTCAGGCAAAAATGTGCCAGAAGCCCCGCGCAGCCGATCAGGATCAACCATGGCACCGACGCTGCAGAGGGCAGGGCGATGTCGCCGTCAAACCCCGCCGCCACCAGCCCCAAGACCGCCTGCATGATCGTCAGCCAGAACAGGATGCAGGTGATTGTCTGCGTCCGCGTCAGCCGCCGCGTGAAAATCGCCGTCAGGGCAAAGCCAATGGCGGCCGTGGCGGCTGCAATTGTGCCCGGTGAAATCGCGGTCTGGCCCGGTTGAGTGACGATCATCACACCGGCAAACCCAAGGGCCGCCGCCAGCGCACCGATGGCCGTAATCCGTTCCCTCAACAGCAGCGGCGACAGCAGGATGACCCAGATGGGCGTGGTGAATTCCAACGCGAACACCTGCGCCAGCGGGATCACCGTCAGCGCATAAAACCACAGGTTCTGGCCTGTAAAATGCGCCAGATTGCGGACGCCATGCAGGCCCAGCTGCTGGCGGTTCACTTGCCCCAAGGTGCCCGCCAGACGGGCGACCCCCAGCACAATCACGATGCCGGTGAGCGACCGGAAGAGCATGATTTCAAATGTATCCAGTTCAAAACTGACCGCGCGGCCCGCAATCGCCATTGACGTAAAGGACACAATTGCCCCGATCATCCAAAGGGCAGCGCGGAGGGTGTCTGTCATTTTGGGGCCTCATACTGGTCGGGGTCAGGCTTGGCAGGTTGACACGCACGTCGCAAGGGGCCTTGGTGGGGGGATGAAATGGATAGCCGCCACGGCCTTATTGGCCAGCCCCGCCGCCGCCGATCCCTTTGCGGTGGTCGATGCCGCCCGCGCGATATTTGACCGTGTGCCGGAGGTAAAGGCGATTGACCCCGCAGCGGAGTTGCCCTGTGGGGCAGGGCCGCAGACAAACGACGCCGCGTTCTACTGCACGTCGGACAAGACAATCTACCATGTCGCCGGTTTTCCCAGCACCCCGCAGGCGGGCTATGAGATGGCCCATCTGTTGGGCCACGCCATGCAAGTGGAACATGGTGTGGCCGACGTCGCCTTGCGTGAAATCACCCGCAGACGGGACGAGGAAGAGGCGCTGCGCGGCATGGTCACGCGGCAGGTCGATTGTGTGGCGGGGGTGTTTGTGGCCCGCGCCGGGTTGGAACCGGTCGATCTGGCGCAGCTGTTTGAGGGCGAACCCTTCACCCATTCCCACTGGGGGCGCAGCCCTGTGAACGAAGGCCCGCGCGTGTCTATCGGCGTGTCCGCGCGGCAGGAATGGTTCGACATCGGCTATCGCGCCCGCGATGTGGCGGCCTGTTCTGTGGGTGAGATGGTGGCGGACCTTTTGGTCGCCGCCCAGAAGTCAGAGGCAACAGCCGGTCAATAGGATCGGTGTTTCACCGCGTTGGGTCAGAACCTGCGCGCTGATCTGGCCCGTGTCGCCGTAGCGGCAGGCATCAGCGGCCTCAAGAATGACAATCGCGCTGTCGCCGCGCCCGATGAATGTCAGCGCGCGGGGCCAGTCGCCTGTCTGGGCAGGCGTGTCCAACATCAAATTCAGATCGGACGTCCGGCGATAGGTAAATTCGGCCGCATCGCCGGTGATCTCCAACTGCCAGTCTGTGCCGGAACACATCAGGTCATCGGTCACGGCTTGGGCCTGCACCGGGGCGGCCAGAAGGGCCAGAATGAGGGGCATTTTCGTCATGCCTCAACCCTAGCGCCGGTGATCAGCGAAGCCAATTCACATCCGGGTCAGGGTGGGCGGAGTAGACCAGCGCGCGCGCCAGATTGTACCAGATTGCAAGGCTTTCGCGCGCCAGAATGTGCCAGTTCGGGCGTTCATCTGCATCGCGGCGGACCTGTTCGGACATGGCCAGCGTGATGCGGGGGCGGGGCAGGCCAGCCTCCCATGCGGCCCATTTGAACGACGCGTAGCTGCGCGGCAGGTGGAAAGCCTCGGTCACGATGATCAGGTGGTCGGTGGCGGGAATCATGTCATAGGAAAAGAGCGCGTTTTGCAGGGTTGAGTGTGCGCGGCCTTCGATGATGGCCGCGTCATCGGGCAAACCCACGCTTGCCGCGTAGCGTGCCATTTGACGTCCCGCATCCGGTCCTCCGCGCCGCACCCTGCCACCGGTGAACACCACCACGGGGGCCAGACCGGCCTGATAAAGCTGCACACAGGTGTCGATCCGCGTCAGCACGGGCGCGGACAGCGTCCCGTCGGGTGCCATGCCACCGCCAAGACACACAATCGCGTCCGCAGGGGCGATGGTGCCCGGGTCAGGCGGGGGCCATGTGAACGTCCAGATCAACAGGGCGGCGGTCATGCTTGCGTAAAGCAGGGATAGGCCCGCGATTATGCGGATAAGCCGTTTCAGACCAAGGGTCCTTTGGGCTCCGCCCGTGATCGACACACATGATTCCCCATGGGATGGTTGCCGACGAAGGCGTATCCTTGGGCTCCGCCCGCTCGGACCTCAATCGTTCCACTGGAACGATTGCCGCTGACGCGGGCCGATCCTCTCACTCCCATTCAATCGTGCCGGGGGGTTTGGAGGTGATGTCGTAGGTCACGCGGTTGATACCGGGGACTTCGTTGATGATCCGCGTGGCGGTTTCACCAAGGAATTCATGGCTGTAGGGGTAATAATCTGCGGTCATCCCGTCCACGGACGTCACCGCCCGCAGCGCGCAGGCGTAATCATACGTCCGCCCATCGCCCATCACACCCACGGTGCGCACCGGCAGGATCGCAACGAAGGCCTGCCAAATCTCATCGTAAAGGCCATGTTTGCGGATCTGGTCGATATAGACCGCATCGGCCTGCCGCAGAATGTCGAGTTTTGCGCGGGTGATTTCACCCGGACAGCGGATCGCAAGGCCGGGGCCTGGGAAGGGATGGCGACCGATAAAGGACGACGGCAGGCCCAGTTCACGGCCCAGCGCGCGGACCTCGTCTTTGAAGAGTTCCCGCAAGGGTTCAACCAGTTTGAGGCCCATCTTCTCGGGCAGGCCGCCCACGTTGTGGTGCGATTTGATGGTCACGGACGGCCCGCCGGAGAAGGAGACAGATTCGATCACATCCGGATAGAGCGTCCCCTGAGCCAGAAACTCCGCGCCCTCAATCTCATTGGCATATTTCTGGAAGACGTCGATGAATAGCCGCCCGATGATTTTGCGCTTCGTCTCGGGATCGCTTTGCCCTTCGAGTTCGCCCAAGAACAACTCAGCCTCATCGGCGTGGATCACCTTCAGGTTCATGTGATCGCGGAACATGGTCACGACCTCTTCCGCCTCATTGAGGCGCAACAACCCGTGATCGACGAAAACGCAGGTGAGCTGATCGCCAATCGCCTCATGCAGCAAGGCCGCCGCGACGGAGCTGTCGACGCCGCCCGACAGGCCGCAGATCACCTGTTTGTCGCCCACCTGTTCGCGGATTTTCTCAATCGCGATGTCTTTGTAGGCGCCCATGGTCCAATCGCCGGTGAACCCTGCGATCTTGACGAAGTTCTCAAAGAACGTGGCCCCATGGGGTGTGTGGTGGACCTCAGGGTGGAATTGCACGGCGTAGAAATTACGCTCCAGATCGGCGGTGATCGCATAGGGCGCGTTGGGGGAAGTGCCGTAAACCTCAAACCCCGGGGCCAGCTTTGCGACGTGGTCCCCGTGCGACATCCAGACCTGTTCGCGGTCTTCCAAAAACCAGCCCGCCAACAGGTCGATCCGGTCGTCGGTGGGTGTGACGTAGGCGCGCCCAAATTCGGCGGTGCCGCCGCCGCCGGTGTTCTTGCCGCCCAGCACCTCACCGCCCAGTTGGGTCATCATCGTTTGCTGGCCGTAACAAATGCCAAGAACCGGCACGCCGAGGGTCCACAGCGCCTCAGGCGCGCGGGGGGAGCCTTCGCGGGTGACGGAATCAGGGCCACCCGACAGGATCACGGCCTTCGGCGCGATCTCGGCCAGTTTGGCGTCGGTGACGTTCTGATAGGGGTGGATTTCGCAATAGACGTTCAGCTCTCGCAGACGGCGCGCGATAAGCTGCGTCACTTGGCTGCCGAAGTCGATGATGAGGAGGCGGTCGTGATCAATAATATCCATGTGCCCACCTAAAGGGGGCTATGGGGATGCGCAAGGATTCGGGGGGCAGATGAGTGCGGGCTGGGATTGAGGCAACCCGGCCCTCCGGGGGGAGTTTTTTGGGCCAGATGAAGGGGGGCGTCACAGCAGGGCCAGCAGGCCGTCGGGAAAGAGACGGGCGGTTTGGGCCGCGAAGCGGTCGCGCGGAACCCATGCGGCCAGATGGCGGCTGCCGTCGTCTTCGGTCAGGATGAAGTCGTCCGCGCGAGCGAGGCCGGGGGCGGTGAGGGTCGCGTCAAAGAGAAACACCACCTCATGTCCGGTGTGGCCGTGGTGGGTATAGATGTTTTCCAGCACGCCGCGCAGACCGGTGATCTGTGCGGTGGCGCCAATTTCCTCGGACAGTTCGCGCACGATCGTATCGGCGGCGCGTTCGCCAAATTCAACCGTGCCGCCCAAGGGACGCCACCCCTTTATGGTGCCGTCATCGCGGCGAATGGCGCAGACCAAAAGGGCATCATCGCGCCAGAGCAAGGCCAGCGCTTTGGTGCGGATCTGGGGGCGGGGGCGCCAATGGCTGCTGATATCGGACATGGGGCGGGACTACCTTGGGGGCGCAATCGCCGCAATGTCGCTTTTATGGCGCAAAGGCCGCAAGTGGCGGCGGCGCGGACGGTGGCGCGGTTAGGGTCGGACCACAAGAGATTCGAATGGGGATATGACCATGACCGACGCCGCCACAGCACCAGACGCCACACCCGCACGGGGCCGACGTGGCCGTGGAGGCGGCGGCGCCGCGCGCCGCGCCGAACGATCGGCCGTGTCGTTCGAGACGGCCCCGACCATCGAACGCAAAATTCCCAACCTCGAGATGCTGTCGGACAAGACTTTGGATATCATCGAGGCCAATGCGGAAACCGTGCTGGAGGAAATCGGGGTGGCCTTTGTGGACAACCCCGCCGCGCTGGACCGCTGGCGTGCCGCCGGTGCGATGGTGGATGGCGAACGGGTGCGGCTGCCCAAAGGTCTGGCGCGCAAATTGTGTGCCACCGCGCCGGCGGAATTCACCCAACACGCCCGCAATCCCGCCAAATCGGTTGTGGTGGGCGGCAACAATCTGGTTCTTGCGCCGGTCTACGGCCCGCCCTTTGTGCGCGATGCCAAGGGCGGGCGGCGGTATGCGACGTTGGAGGATTTCCAGACCTTCGTGAAGCTGGGCTATATGTCCAAATGGCTGCACCATTCGGGCGGCACGGTCTGCGAACCCACGGATGTGCCTGTCAACAAACGTCATTTGGACATGTTGCTGGCACATATGACGCTCAGCGATAAGCCGTTTATGGGCTCTGTCACCGACCCCGAGCGTGCCCGCGACAGCATCGAGATGTGTGAGATCCTGTTTGGGCAGGAGTTTGTGGCCAACAACACGGTCATGACGTCGCTCATTAACATCAATAGCCCCCTGACTTTTGACGAGACGATGATGGGCGCGTTGGAGGTCTATGCCGCCGCCAATCAGGCGTCGATCATTTCGCCCTTTATCGTGGGCGGGGCCATGGCGCCGGTCAGCGTGGTGGGCACGTTGACGCAGGTCTTGGCCGAGGTCATGGCCGGTGTCGCCTACAGCCAGTTGGTCCGCCCCGGATCGCCTGCGATTTTCGGGACCTTCGTGACGTCAATCGACATGAATTCCGGCGCGCCGACCTTTGGCACGCCGGAGGCCGCAAAGATCACCAATGGGGCAGGGCAGCTGGCGCGCCGCATGGGGTTGCCCTATCGGTCGGCGGGGTCGTTTTGCGGATCGAAACTGCCAGATGCGCAGGCCGCTTATGAAACCGCCAACAGCCTGAATATGGGGCTGTTGTCCGGCGTGAACTTCATGCTGCATTCGTGTGGCTGGCTTGAAGGCGGCCTTGTCGCCGATTTCGAGAAATTTGTACTGGATGCAGACCAGTTGGGCACGCTGCATTCCATGGCCTCAGGCGTCGAGGACGACGAAAATGCGCAGGCCATGGATGCCATCCGGGAAGTCGGCCCCGGCGGGCATTATCTGGGCTGTGCCCACACGCAGGCCAATTTCAAAACCGCCTTCTGGCGGTCCGAGGTGTTTGACTACAAACCCTTCGAGACCTGGGAAGAGGAGGGCGCGCGCGACAGCCAGACCCTTGCGACCTCGCGCGTGGCCAAACTGCTGGCGGACTACCAGCCCCCCGCCCTCGACCCGCAGGTGAAGGCCAAGCTGGAGGCTTATGTGGCCGACAAGAAGGCGTCGATGCCCGACAGTTTCATGTGAGGGATGGGGTCAGGTTGCGGGCATGGCCTCAACCTCGTCGGTGACGGGGCGGATGCGGCTGGCTTTGGTGGCCTTCAGAATGCGGGCTTCGCACATGAGGGCCACCAGAATTTCAATATGACGGGCGACGGAATAATCCGCGCGCTTCGCGATGCGTTGCTCATTGGTCACAGCCTCAAGCTCCATCAGTTTGATGATCGCCTTGCCGGGGCCGGGCATGGTTTCGGTCTTGAGAAGGCGGCGCAGGTGCACGCACCGGTTGTAGTCTTCGACGCCGTGGCGGGCGGTGCGGACCAGAAGGGTGGGGCGTTTCAAGGCTGAAATCAGTGTCAGAACGTCTTGCATGTCGTGTCTCCCATGAACGGTATGCCACAAAGATGACACAACCATTAAGGGTGTTGCGTGTGGATAACTTCCTGCGAACTGTGCGTTTACAATTATTTACACTTTGGAAACAATTTTAGACGTTGTGGATAATGTTAACCATCTGGAAACAATTACACGCAAAGGTTGCGTGGCCGGACGATCTGCTGGGATCAGGCAAAGGGAAGTTGGGTAGGTACATGAAAGATGCAAAAAACGCGTCGCGCGCGGTGCCGTCATGGTTGCCTGTAGACGTGAGAAACTATGTCTTCCACACGGAAATGGGGCAACCGATCCGCGCACTGGCGCGGTCACAGGCGTGCCATGCCTCGACCATTATGCGCCAGATCCGTAAGGTCGAGACCCGGCGCGATGATCCGCTGGTGGATCGCGCGATCAAGGCGCTGGCCGAGGAGGAGACCGCAAAATCCCTTCCCGATGCGCTTGAGATGATGCAGGCGCTGCGGCGTCTGGCCGCCCCGGCGGCCATGCTTGCCATTGCTGTCGGGATGGAACAGGGGGTGATCTTGCAAGATACCTCTGCGGATGATCCCGACCATGGCAGCAAACTGCCGTCTACCACGGCAATGACACTGGCGTTGCGCGGCTGGATCAGCTGCGGCAACACCGTGGGACGGGTGTTGCGATACCGGATCACTCCGGCAGGCCGCGTGGCGTTGCGCGAATTGACAGCGCAGACCGAAAATCAGGCGCGCGCCATGGCCGAAGCGCCCGAGGCGTTCGAACATGCGCCGCAGGGCACAGGCACTTGGGACACCGCCCAGATGGTCCGGATGCCGGTGCAGGAAACCCCTGTCGCCAGCCTGTCGCGGCGCAAGGATCGTGACGGTCAGGCGTTTCTGACCCGCGCCATGGTCCGCGCGTCCGAACGGCTGCGGGAGGATTATGAGCTGGCGCAGGTGGATGCGCAGCGTCACGGCCAGCCGGCCCCGGACTGGCAGGGGCTACTGGCCGCCATCGAGGCGCATCAGCCCGTCGGGCAGGAAGGAACGTCGGCAGAGGCGCAGGTTCGGGGGGCGCTGGCGTTTCTGGGGCCGGGCCTGTCCGAGGTTGCCCTGCGCTGCTGTTGTCTGCTGGATGGCCTGGAAACGACGGAAAAGCAGATGGGCTGGGCTGCGCGGTCGGGCAAGGTCGTGTTGCGCATCGCCTTGCAGCGGCTGGTTCTGCATTATGAAGCCTCGGGCGAACTGGGCCCCAAGATCGGCTAGCCATGCGGCGCGCGCAACCCTGATCCCCTCCAGCCCGTTGACCCTTGGACAATCACGTCTCTTGCCCCTAGATAGGAAGGCAAGAGGAGAGCCCCATGTCGCCCAAAGATGTGAAAACACGTGACCTGAAAATTCCGGCGCAACGTCATCCTGAAAAGCAGCGGCGCCCCGATGCGCCGCAGCCGAAAAAGCCGGACTGGATCAGGGTCAAGGCACCGACGTCCGAGGGGTACAAGCAGACCCGCGACATCATGCGCGACAACAAGCTGACCACCGTTTGCGAAGAGGCGGGCTGCCCCAATGTGGGCGAATGCTGGTCCCAGGGCCATGCCACAATGATGATCATGGGCGAGGTTTGCACCCGCGCCTGCACCTTCTGTAACATCGCCACCGGCAAACCGCCCGAGGCGCTGGACGTATTTGAGCCGGGCCGCGTGGCCGATGCGGTGAAAAAGCTGGGGCTAAACCATGTGGTCATCACCTCGGTGGATCGGGACGATGTGGAAGACGGCGGGGCGGAACATTTTGCCCAGACCATCCGCGCCGTGCGTCGCCAGTCGCCTGACACCACCATTGAAATTCTGACGCCGGATTTCATTCGCTGTGATGACAGCGCGTTGGAGGTCGTCGTGGCCGCCAGACCGGACGTGTTCAACCACAACCTTGAAACCGTGCCTGGATTGTACCCAGAGGTCCGCCCCGGCGCGCGGTATTTCCACTCCCTGCGGCTGTTGCAACGGGTCAAGGAGTTGGACCCGACGATGTTCACCAAATCGGGCATTATGGTGGGTCTGGGCGAAGACAGACAATCCGTGGTGCAGGTCATGGACGACATGCGGGCCGCGGATATTGATTTTCTGACCATCGGCCAGTACCTGCAGCCGACGCCAAAACATCACGCCGTGGACCGGTTCGTTACACCTGAGGAATTTGCGACCTATGAAAAGACGGCCTTCAACAAGGGCTTCCTGATGGTCTCTGCCACGCCACTGACACGGTCAAGCTATCACGCGGGCGACGATTTTGCGAAGTTGCGGGCGGCGCGGCAGGCAAAGTTGGGTGTCCGGTAGAGGCCACAGAACGATCTGGCGATCGGCGCCTGCGGCGGGCGGGGGGCGCCCCTGCGGGGCGCGGTGCCACCGAGACCGTTGTTTTCGGGGGCAATGGTGTAAATCAGGTATTTTTGAACCAGAGAAACGGAAGGTGTGGCGACGCCCCCGGCCTTTACAAGCCCCGCAGACGTTCCACGCGTGCCCACTCCGGCCAGCCGACGAATTTCTCGACGCCCACAAGGATCAGGCACACAAGGATCACGCCGATCACCAGTTTGACCCGTTTCTCGGACGGCGGGTTGCGGGCCCACTGGCTCGCCTTGAGAAGGAAGCGGGTGTAGTTCATGTAAAGCGGACCTTGCCGATGTAGGGCAGGTTGCGGTTGCGTTGGGCGTAGTCGATCCCGTAGCCGACGACAAATTCATCAGGGATTTCAAAGCCGGTCCATGTGGCCTTCATATCGACCTCGCGCCTTGTGGGTTTGTCCAGCAGGGCGATGGATTTCAGGCGCGCGGGTTTGCGGGTTTGCAGCATGTCGATGACCTGATGCAGGGTGTGGCCGGTGTCGACGATGTCTTCGACAACCAGCACATCGCGGCCTTCAATCTGGCCGCGCAGGTCTTTGAGGATGCGGACCTCGCGCGAGGATTCCATCCCGTCGCCGTAGCTGCTGGCCTCCAGAAAATCGACCTCGACCGGCAGGTCCAATTCACGCACCAGATCGGCGATAAAGACGAAGGATCCGCGCAGCAGGCCGACGACGACCAGTTTGTCGGTGCCTGCGTATTCGGTGGCGATCTCAGCGGCCAGATCCTCAATCCGGGCTGCGATGGACTTTGCGGAGATCATCTGGTCGATCACGTAGGGCTTTTGCGTCATGGGGTCACAATCTGCTGCATTTGCTTGAATTTTCCGCCGGACCATACGACATGAGGCTGGAATGTCACGACCGAAAGCCGCCCATGCCATCCCATTCAGAGACCAAGCGCCTGCCGTATACGCCCGACCAGATGTACGATCTGGTGGCCGATGTGGCCGAGTATCCCAAGTTCCTGCCATGGACCGCCGCCGCGCGCATCCGGTCGACCGAGGAGGCGGGCGATCACGTCATCATGCTGGCCGATCTGGTCATCAGCTTTAAGGTCTTTCGCGAAAGGTTCGGCAGCCGTGTGACGCTGTGGCCTGAGGCGAAGCGCATCGACACCGCTTATATAGACGGGCCGTTCAAATATCTGGAATCAACCTGGACGTTTACGCCCGCCGAGGGCGGGTGCGACGTGCATTTCGAGGTGGATTTCGAGTTCAAGAACCGGTTGTTGCAAGGCGCCGCGGGCATGTTTTTCAATGAAGCCATGCAGCGTATCGTGCGCGCGTTCGAGCGCCGTGCGGCGGAGCTTTACGGCTAGCCGCGTCTTATGCAGAGTGATGCAATGGACATCACCGCCCGTCTGATTGAATTTGCCCTTGGCCCGCACCAGCCGCCCCAGGCCGTGCGCCAGATTGTGCAGCTGTCTGCGGTGGACTGGGCGGCCTGCGGGATCGCGGGCGTCGCGGACGGCGCGTTTGACCGATGGGCACGCCAGCAAGGGGGCACCGGCACAGCCGGGACCTTTGCGGGGCGCTGTCTGGGGGAGGCGGAGGCCGCACTGGTCAATGGCACCTTATCCCATGCGCTGGATTTCGACGACACGCATTTTGCGCATATCGGCCATCCTTCGGTGGTGATGTTTCCGGCGGTGATGGCGTTGGCGCCCAAGGATTGGGACAGCATGGAAAGGGCGGTTTTGGTCGGGATCGAGGCGCAGATCAGGATTGGTCTATGGCTCGGGCGCGATCATTATCAGCGCGGGTTTCATCAGACGGCAACGGCAGGGGCGCTTGGGGCCTGTGTCGGGTTGATCACGCTGCGGGGCCTTGAACCTGATCGTGCGGCCGCCGCACTCGGGCTGTGTGCCACCATGGCCAGCGGGCTGAAGGCGCAATTCGGGACCATGGGCAAGCCGCTGAATGCGGGATTGGCCGCGCGTGCGGCCGTCGAGGCGGTGCGTTGGGCTGAGGGCGGAATGACCGGCCCGCCTGACGGGATCGAAGCCTTCGGCGCGGCCCATGGTGCGGCTTTTGACGTCACCGCATTGGACGGGTTGGGCGTGCAGTGGCACATCGAAACCTTGTCGCACAAATTTCACGCCTGCTGTCACGGGCTTCATGCCACGTTGGAGGCTTTGCGGAGCT
>NZ_JAHDGE010000014.1:0-41468 GCF_020627745.1 Pseudooctadecabacter sp. | reverse complement strand
GATCAGCTGGTCATGTCGTAGGCGCGTTCGCCGTGCGATGTGATATCGAGGCCGGAATGTTCGTCCTCTTCGCTGACGCGGATCGGGAAGACGGCCTTGGCGACCAGAACGATCACGGTGGTGGTCACGATCGTCCAGATGCCGACCACGGCCAGACCACCCAGCTGGGCTGTCCAATCGGCATAACCGAAGACCGCCAGCATGATGATGCCGAACATGCCGCCCACACCGTGGACCGCGAAAACGTCCAGCGTGTCGTCGATGTTGAGGATATTCTTGACCACGGAACACAGTTCCTGACACAGGATGCCAGCGATGCCGCCGATGATCAGCGCCTCAACCGGACCGACAGAGCCGGAGGCCGGGGTGATCGACGCCAGACCCGCGATTGTACCGGTGACCAGCCCCACGAGGGAGGTTTTGCCAAAGCGGATACGCTCCCACAAAATCCAGGTGAGGGAAGCTGTTGCAGCCGACAAATGCGTCACCGTCAGCGCCATCGCGGCCGAGCCATTGGCCGCCAGTTCGGACCCGCCATTGAAGCCGAACCAACCGACCCACAGCATCGCGGCCCCGATCATCACCATGCCGGGGTTGTGCGGCGGCTTGCCCTTGTCACGACGCCCGCCGAGGAATGCCGCCACGATCAGGGCCGCGATACCAGCCGTCTGGTGCACGACGATACCACCGGCAAAGTCGTTCACGCCTTCGGCAAACAAAGCCCCTTCACCGCCGGACAGCATGCCGCCGCCCCAGATCCAGTGGGCCACAGGCGCATAACAAATCAGCATCCACAGCGCGGAGAACAGCATCACAAAACCAAAGCGGATGCGTTCCACATAGGCGCCCACGATCAGCGCAGGGGTGATGATGGCAAAGGTCATCTGGAAGGCGAAGAACAGCACTTCGGGGATGTTGCCCGCCATAGTGTCTTCATCAACGCCGCTCAGGAACGCCTTACCAAGGCCGCCCCAATAGGCGTTGCCGTCGCCAAAGGCGATGGAATACCCCGCGACAAGCCACAGAATGCTCATCAGGCAGGCAATGCCGAAACACTGCATAAACACGCTGAGCACGTTGCGCGCGCGCACAAGCCCACCGTAAAACAAAGCCAGACCCGGCAGGGTCATAAACAGCACCAAGGCTGTGGCCACGATAATCCAAGCGGTATCCGCTGCGTTCATTTGACTGTCCCCTTATTTTCAGTTGCCGCGCGTCAAACCGGATTCGCAGGCGCTGAAAAAGAGGCGTGCGGCCTTAGCGGTGCTGATTTTGCAGGCACATTGCATATCGCCTAAAATTAAGGCGACATTTTTGGTCTTTGCTTACGAAAAGGGCAATCCTTGTGCGCAGGCGCGACAGACCAGTGACAGGGCATGTGCTGCGGTCTGCGCACGCACATTGGCACGCCCGATGGCGCCGAAATCAACGGTTTCGACGTGCGATTTGCCATCAATCGTGGACAGGCCAAAACACACACGGCCCTCGGGTTTGAACTCTGATCCACCAGGGCCCGCGATGCCCGTGACGGATACGGCGATCTGCGCCATGGACCGCATCCGCGCGCCTTTCGCCATTTCCTTGGCGACCCGTTCGGAAACCGCCCCATGGGCGTCGATCAGTTTGGGCGGCACGCCCAGCATGTCGGTTTTGGCCGCGTTGGAATAGGTGACAAATCCGCGATCAAAAACGGCCGATGATCCGGGTTCTTCGGTCACCGCCCATGAGATCAGCCCGGCGGTGCAGCTTTCGGCGGTCGCCAGTTTCCAGCCGCGCGCGGTGAGGGCCGCGATCACCTCTTTTGCGGTCGCCTCAGCCATGCCAAAGCGCCCCCAGCGCCGCCACACAGACCGCTGCCAGCAGCCCTGCGATGACATCGTCCAGCATCACGCCGGTGGCATTGTCCTTGCGGTCGGCCCAGCCCACGGGGCCGGGTTTGGTGATGTCGAACAGGCGAAACAACACAAAAGCCGCAATCCAGCCGGGCCAGAGCGCCAGCGCGGAGACACCTGCGTGGGCGGCCCCGATAAACACCGGCATCAGGGCGATCCATTGGCCCACGACCTCATCAATTACGATTTCTGACGGGTCATGGTTGTCGCGGCCTTGGGTCATCCATTTCGTGGCGAGATAGCCTTTGACGTAAGTGGCCGGGATCGCCAGCGCCATCAGCCAGACACCGCCTATCGCGTAGATCAGCCATGCCAAGGGCAGGGCGGCCAGTGACCCCCAGGTGCCGGGCGCGGGTTTCAGATAGCCCACGTAAAAATAGGTGGCTGTGATTTCGGCCCAGCGATCTTTCATGGTGTTGGCTTTCATGATTTCACCAGTGTGACAGTGGCCAGCGCCGCGATGCCTTCGCCGCGACCGGTAAAGCCCAGTCGTTCCGATGTGGTCGCCTTGACGCTGACACGGTCGATATCCAGCGCCATGATGCGCGCCATTTCGGCCCGCATGTCTTGGGCCACCGGGCCGATTTTGGGAAATTCGCAGATCAACGTGCAATCCATATGGGTGATGGAATAGCCCATGTCGCGCGCCAACTGGCATGCGTGTTCAAGGAAAATATGGCTGGCCGCCCCCTTCCATTGCGGATCACTGGGCGGGAAATGCTGGCCGATGTCGCCGCGACACAGCGCGCCGTAGATCGCGTCCGTCACCGTATGCATCCCCACATCCGCATCCGAATGGCCCTGAAGGCCGCGATCAAACGGAACGGTCACACCACACAGCACCACATGATCGCCGGGGCCAAACCGGTGCACGTCAAAGCCGTTGCCTGTTCTGATGTCCATCGTCGTCTCCAATAGGGCTGCGGCGCGGGCAAAGTCGCCCGGTGTCGTGATCTTCAGGTTGCGTTCATCGCCCTCAACGATGGAAACGTCCAGACCCGCGCGGCGGGCGACCTCCACATCGTCGGCGGCACCGGACCCGTGGGTGTCATGGGCGGCGGCGATGGCTGCACGGTGGAACCCCTGCGGGGTCTGCGCGCGGTAAAGGCCGGTGCGGTCCTGCACCCCCGTGACGCGGCCCTTTGCGCCGGTCCACAGGGCATCGGTGACAGCCAACGCAGGGGCGGCGGCAGGGTGGATGCTCAACGCGGCCAAGACGCGGTCAATCACCTCAGGCGGGACGCAACAGCGCGCCGCATCGTGGATCAAGACCAGATCGGCCTGTGTGGCCGCCAATCCGGACCGTACCGAGGCAGACCGTTCCGCGCCGCCTGTGACAACTGTCGCACGATCAAACAGGCCCAGTTCGCGGGCAAGGCCGTCATCATCGGGGGAAATCACGACCACGATGTCATCCACGGCTGCATGTGCCTCGAAAATCGCCAGCGTATGCTCAACAACCGTGCATCCGGCAATTTGCTGCCATTGTTTCGGCAGCGGACCGCCAGCGCGGGTTCCGCGCCCTGCAGCGACAATGATAGCGGCGGTTTTCATGGGCATCCCGTTGATAAACTTCAGCCTTTGTAGGCGGCGCTGTCTTGCTGGGGAAGGGGGTGCACTCTTGCTGCCTCATTTTTAAGCGATATGTGTTTCGCGCCTAATTTTTATGCCGGTTTGCTTGCGGCATGGGGAGCTTGGGGATACCACAATGACATGACGCAAGACATTTTGTTGCACGATCCCAAATCCCCCGTGGCCCTTGCCCCGCTGGCGGGCATCACCGATTTGCCGTTTCGCAAATTGGTTGCGTCCTTTGGGGCCGGTTGGGTCGTGTCGGAAATGGTGGCCAGTCAGGAAATGGTGCAGGCGAAACCCGGCGTGCGCGAAAAGGCGGAACTGGGGTTTGATCAGGCCAACACTGCCGTCCAGCTGGCCGGTCGTGATGCCTACTGGATGGCCGAAGCCGCCCGCACGGTCGAAGGCAACGGGGCGGCGATGATCGACATCAACATGGGCTGCCCTGCCAAGAAGGTGACGAACGGTTATTCTGGTTCCGCGTTGCTGCGCGATCTCGATCACGCGCTGACGTTGATTGAGGCGGTCGTGGGGGCTGTGGCGATCCCCGTGACGTTGAAGACGCGGCTGGGCTGGGATGACACGCTGCACAACGCGCCCGATCTGGCAAGGCGGGCCGAGGGCGCCGGCATCAAACGCATTGTCATCCACGGGCGCACGCGGTGTCAGTTTTACAAGGGCAACGCCGATTGGGCCGCGATACGGGCGGTTAAGGACGCGGTGCGCATTCCGGTCATCGCCAACGGGGATATCGTTGATGTGGCCACGGCCAAGGCGGCATTGTCTGCCTCTGGCGGGGACGGCGTGATGATCGGGCGCGGCGCACAAGGGCGGCCGTGGGTGCTGCGCGATGTGGCGGCGGGTCTGGCAGGGGCGATGCCGGAACCTGCCCCGCGCGGGGATGCCTTTGTCGATATGGTGGCGGCCCACTACGAAGACATGCTGACGTTTTACGGCGCGGAGCTGGGCAGCAAGACCGCGCGCAAACATCTGGGCTGGTACATGGATCAGACGGCCCCCGATCCGGCCCTGCGCAAGGCGGTGCTGACCGAGCGCGACCCCAAACGGGTGCTGGCGATGCTTCCTGATGCCCTGACCGAACGGGTCGCCGCATGAATGCGCTTTGGAATTCCCTTCCGGTGCCGGCGCTGCTTTTGAATGCGGATGACACCATCGCGGACAGCAACCCTGCGGCGGAAAGTTTTCTGAACCTGTCCGCCAAATCGCTGACGGGGGCGCCGGTTTGGGACAAGGTCATGATCGACGCCCCGATCGAGGGCGCCTATGCCCGCGCCAGCGCCAACCGCACCTCCCTTTTTGTCAATGACGTGGATGTGGGCAGCGGAGAACGTCCGCCCCTGCAATGCAACATCCAGTTCGCCCCGCTTCAGGATGACGGCCAGCCTGATGGCGGCACGCAGATGCTGATGATTTTCGAGCCGCGCGAAATGGCGTCGCGGATGACAAAATCCGCGCAATCCGTGCGTGCTGCGCGGTCCGCCATCGGCATGGCCGAAATGCTGGCCCATGAAATCAAGAATCCGCTGGCGGGGATCACAGGGGCGGCGCAACTGCTGTCGATGACCCTGTCCAACGGCGACCGTGAATTGACGGATCTGATCGTCGAGGAATCCCGCCGCATCGTCAAATTGCTCGAACAGGTCGAACAGTTCGGCAACGTACAGCCGCCCAACCGCGCGCCGGTCAACATTCACGATGTGCTGGACCGCGCGCGGCAATCGGCCTCGGTCGGGTTTGGCGCACATATGATGATGATCGAGGACTACGATCCGTCTTTGCCACACACCTTTGCGGATGCCGACCAGCTTTTGCAGGTGTTCCTGAACCTGCTGAAAAACGCGTCCGAGGTCGGCGGGCCGGGCGGGTCAATCCGGTTGCGGACGTTCTACGAACCCTCCTTGCGGGTGCAGCGCAAAGACGGCAGCGGCGCGCGGCTGCCCTTGCAGGTCGAAATCATCGACGACGGCCCGGGCCTGCCGCCCGATATTGCCGCCGACGTGTTCGAACCCTTCATTTCCGGCAAGGAAAACGGCACCGGCCTTGGCCTTGCCTTGGTCAGCAAACTGATCGCGGATGTGGGCGGCTGGATTTCCGTCGACAGCGTGCCCGGCAAAACCGTGTTCCGCGTATCCCTGCCCACCGTGCCCAAAGACACCCCGTTCACCGCAAACACCGGAGACACCTAATGGATGGAACAGTACTGGTCGCAGATGACGACCGCACCATTCGGACAGTTCTGACACAGGCCCTGACGCGGGCAGGCTGCAAGGTTCACGCCACATCATCCCTGGTGACCTTGATGCGCTGGATCGAGGAAGGCAAAGGCGATCTGGTGATTTCCGATGTGGTCATGCCGGATGGCAACGGGCTGGAACAACTGCCCAAAATCGCCGAGGCCCGCCCCGGTCTGCCTGTCATCGTCATCTCTGCCCAGAACACAATCATGACGGCCATCCAGGCGGCCGAGGCGGATGCCTATGACTATCTGCCAAAACCGTTTGATTTGCCGGATTTGATGAAACGCTCCGCCCGTGCGCTTGAGATCAAGCAACGGGCACCGGTCCCGCGCACCGAGGAGGGGGAGGCAGACGATCTGCCACTGGTGGGCCGCACCGCCGCCATGCAGGCGCTGTACCGTCTGGTGGCACGGGTGATGAACACGCCGCTGTCGGTTCTGGTCACCGGCGAAAGCGGCACGGGCAAAAGCCTGATTGCCCGCGCGATCCACGACTTTTCCGACCGCCGGTCGCTGCCCTTTGTGGTGGCCTCGGCTGCGGATCTTGAAGGCATGGACGGGCCGTCATCGCTGTTGTCACGCGCAAAGGGCGGGTCATTGGTGTTTGACGAAGTGGGCGATTTGCCCATGGACACGCAGGCCCGCATCGTACGGATGCTGGATGCGTTGGGCGACACTGCACCGCGCATCATGGCCACATCGCGGTCTGACCTGCTGGAGGCTTTGGAGGACGGCAAAGTTCGCGAAGACCTGTATTACCGGCTGGCAGGGGTCACCATTACGGTGCCGCCGCTGCGCGACCGCGTGGACGACATTCCGCTTCTGGCCGAACATTTTCTGGCCCGCGCCGAACGCGAAGGTGCCCCCGCACGTGCCTTAGGCCAGACCGCCGTCGATCTGGTGCGCGCCTATACCTGGCCCGGCAATGTCCGCCAGTTGGAAAACGTCGTCCGCCGCTTGGTGGTGACCGCGACAAATGAGGAAATCGGCCGCGCCGAGGTGGAACAGGTGCTGGGCTCGCAACCTGCTGTCGAACCCCTGCAAACCGGCAATTCCGACAAGCTGTCCGGTTCGGTCGCACAGCACCTCAAGCGGTATTTCGATCTGCACGGGGGCATGTTGCCGCCACCGGGGCTGTATCAGCGCGTCCTGCGCGAGGTCGAGGCCCCCTTGATCGAAATTGCCCTCGACGCCACCTCCGGCAATCAGGCTAAATGTGCGGAGCTTTTGGGCATCAACCGCAATACCTTGAGAAAAAAGATCACCGATCTGGATATTCACGTGACACGCCGCCGCAAATTGATGTAAAAGGGCAACATAACCGTGGCCCATTGGACGCAAATCCCGATGCAGGACCACATCAACAGGCGGTGGGCCGCGTTGTCATGACGCAAGCCCTTGAAATGCGGGGCTATTCGCGTGCAGCGATCCCTTTTGGGCATCAATATGCTGGCGTTTTCACGTTGGCGCAGACGTCGCAGCGTCCGCAACGCGGCGACAGTTATCCTTGTGGTGCTGGCCCCGGTACTGGTGATCCTGACGATCACTGCGCTGCGCCCTCTCGACCAGACGGGCCGCACCGACACCCTGCGTCTGATCCTTTTGGCCGATATCATCTATGTGCTTGTCATTGCCGCACTGGTGTTCAGCCGCGTCTTCGCCATGGTGGCTGCGCGACGCGCGAAATCGGCCGGATCACGCCTGCACCTGCGCCTGACCGGTGTGTTCGGTCTGCTTGCCTTGATCCCCACGGTGGCGGTCGCCGTCTTTGCGGTGCTGACCATCAATATCGGGCTTGAGGGCTGGTTTTCGGAACGGGTCCGCGATGTGGTCGGCAATTCGCTGGCGGCCGCCGAAGCCTATGAAGAAGAACACCGGCAAGAGGTCGCGCGCGACGGCTTTGGCCTTGCGGGATACCTCAACACCGAACGGCTGCAGACGTTTTTCATGGAACGCGGTGAGGTCCGTCAGGCCCTTGCGCGCGTCCAGCCGCAGATCGAACGCGGCCTGACAGAAGCCTTCGTGCTGGATGGCACCGGTGAAATCTGGGCGCGAGGTGACCGGTCTTATGAATTCTACTTTGAACAGCCGACGGCGTTGCAACTGGCGCAGTCGCGCGAAGACGGAATCGTCATTATCGAGGATTGGGAAAACAACGAATTCCGCGCGCTGATCCCCCTTGAAGCCTTCACCGACAAGTACCTTTACGTGACGCGCGCGGTTGATGGCGACATCCTTGCCCTTCTTGATGAAACCCAGGCGACTGTCGCCCTTTATGACCAGCTTGAGGATGACCGGGGGCGCGTATTGTTCGATTTCGGTCTGTTCTATCTGGGGTTCGCGCTTATCCTGATCATCGCGGCCGTCTGGGTGGGCCTGTGGTTTGCCGAACGGTTGTCGCGGCCCATCGGGCGGCTTGTGGGCGCGTCCCAGAGGGTCGGTGCGGGGGATCTGAACGTGCGGGTCCGCGAGGAAGAGGGCGAAGACGAAATCGCCCAGCTTGGCCGTTATTTCAATCAGATGACCGCCCAACTGCGGGGCCAGCGTGAGGAGTTGCTCAGCAACACCCGTCAGATCGAACGCCGCCGCCGGCTGTTTGATTCCGTGCTCTCTTCCGTTCCTTCAGGGGTTGTGGGGGTAGACGCGGAAGGGCGGGTGACCTTCGTCAACAAATCCGCCAACCGTCTTCTGGACGTCACAGGGGCCGAGAACATGGCCCTTTCAGTGGCAGTGCCGGAGTTTGCGACCCTCTTCGAGGATTTGACAACCGGCCAGAAACCCGTGGCACAAGGCCAGGTAAACCTTGTGCGCGGCGGCCAGCAGGAAAGCCTGCTTGTGCGCATGTCACCGCGCCTGCGCGAAGACGGCACCCTGGAAGGTTATGTGGTCGCGTTCGAGGACGTGACCGATCTGGTATCGGCGCAACGCATGGCCGCATGGGGCGATGTGGCGCGTCGTATTGCCCATGAAATCAAGAACCCGTTGACGCCTATTCAACTGTCAGCGGAACGGATCAAACGCAAATACCGCGCGGTGGAGGATCATGAGACGCTGACGCAACTGACCGACGTGATTGTCCGTCAAACCAATGACTTGCGACGCATTGTTGATGAATTTTCCAAATTTGCCCGCATGCCGGAGCCTGACCGCCATACCCATGACATCACCGCTTTGGTGCGCGATGCCGCCACCTTGCAGATCGCCGGTCAGCCCGATGTGGCGTTCGACGTGGACATCCCCGATGACCCAATCTGGGCCAGTCTGGACAGCACAATGATGACGCAGGCCCTTACCAACCTGATCAAGAACGCAGGCGAAGCCATTGAAACCTTGCAGGAAACCGCCCCCGAGGTCGAGGTTACGCCCCGCATCCGCATCATCATGACCGTGGCCGACAGCCATGCAACAATCACCGTGGCGGACAATGGCATCGGCCTGCCGGAAGACCGCGCCAAGCTGTTCGAACCCTACGTGACAACCCGCGACAAGGGCACCGGTCTTGGCCTGCCCATCGTCAAAAAGATCATCGACGAACACGGCGGCACCCTGACGCTGACAGATGCACCCGCTTTCGACACCACAGGACGCCATGGTGCCATGGCTGTCATCACCCTTCCTATCGACGCCAGCGTAGCTGCGTTGCAACAAGAAACTGCATGAGGTCCCCATGGGCGATATTCTGATTACCGACGACGAACGTGACATTCGCGAACTGATTTCAGACATCCTCAAGGATGAGGGGTTCACGACCCGTCTGGCCGGCACGTCCGACGAATGCATGGCCCAGATCGAGGCGGAAACACCGGCGCTGATGATCCTTGATATCTGGCTCAAGGACAGCCGGATGGATGGCATCGACATCCTCAAGCATGTCAAAAAGGATCACCCCGAGGTGCCGGTGGTGATTATCTCCGGGCACGGGAACATCGAAATCGCCGTGGCTGCGATCAAGCAGGGGGCGTATGACTTTATCGAAAAACCTTTTAATATCGACCAGTTGATGGTCGTTATTCGCCGCGCAATGGAAACCAGCCGTTTGCGTCGCGAAAACATCGCATTGAAACGTTCGGATGCGGCGCCAACGCAGATGCTGGGCGAAAGCGCGTCGTTCAAGACACTTGTCAGCCAGCTTGAGAAAGTCACAAAATCCAATGGCCGCGTTATGCTGACCGGTGAGGGCGGTTCGGGCAAGGAAACCGCCGCGCGCTACATCCATGCCCATTCCGACCGTGCCGATCTGCCGTTTGTGTCTGTCAACTGCGCGTCGATCGAACCGGACGGCATGGAAGAAGTCCTGTTTGGCCGCGAAACGGAAGGGCGCGGTGTGGAACGGGGCCTTCTGGAAGAGGCGGACGGTGGCGTCATCTATTTTGACGGGGTGTCGGACATGCCCCTTGGCACGCAGTCAAAACTGCTGCGCGTGCTGGTCGATCAGAAATTCCAGCGCGTGGGCGGGGTCGATAAGGTGCAGGTTGATGTGCGGGTTATTTCCAGCACAAACAACGACTTGCAGGCCGCTATTCATGCCGGAACCTTTCGTCAGGAACTGTACCACCGTCTGAATGTGGTGCCGATCCATGTGCCCAGTCTTGAAGAACGGCGCGAGGATATCCCCCTTCTGGCTGAACACTTCGTGACGGAACTTGAACAAAGTCAGGGCCTTATGGGGCGACCTTTAAGTGAAGAGGCGGGCGCGCTGTTACAGACCATGCGCTGGCCGGGCAATGCACGCCAGCTGCGCAATGTCATGGAACGGGTTCTGATCCTCGGCGACGGGACCGGCCCGATCATGGCGCGCGAATTGCCCGACCAGACGGAAGGGCCCAGCGACGAAGGCCGTGTGCTGCTATCGGGCAGCCTTGCGACCTTGCCCCTGCGCGAGGCACGCGAACTGTTCGAACGCGAATACCTTCTGACCCAGATCAACCGGTTTGGCGGCAACATCAGCCGCACCGCCAGTTTTGTGGGCATGGAACGGTCTGCCCTGCACCGAAAGCTCAAGACCTTGGGGGTGGTTACATCCAACAAGGCGGGCGCGCGCGTGGCCCATGTGGAGGAAGGCTCCGACGCGTAACGGATTGACCGAACGCGGGGGTTCTGTCACCACGATCAAACCGAAACGACGATAGGCGCGTTCATGAAAGTCATCATTTGCGGAGCAGGACAGGTCGGCTGGCAGATTGCCCGCCATCTGGCATCGGAACGCAACGATGTAACGGTGGTCGACAACAACCCCGAACTGGTGCGCCGCGCCACCGACACGCTTGATGTGCAGGGGATCGCAGGGTTCGCCAGCTATCCCGACATCCTCGAACGGGCAGGGGCTGCGGATGCGGATATGATCATCGCCGCAACCCATTCCGATGAGGTCAACATGGTCACCTGTCAGGTGGCCCATTCGGTCTTTGCCGTACAACGCAAAATCGCGCGTCTGCGGGGGCAAAGTTACCTCAACGCCATTTATTCCGATTTGTACCGGCGCGATCACCTGCCCATTGACGTGGTGATTTCGCCCGAAGTCGAAGTGGCCGAAGCGGCGTTGCAACGTCTGGCCGCACCGGCCGCGTTCGACACGGAAAGTTTTCTGGAAGGCAACGCGCAGCTGCTGGGTATTTCGATTGACGAAGACTGTCCGGTGATCAACACGCCGTTGCGCCAGCTGAGCGATCTGTTTTCGACATTGAAAGCCGTGGTTGTGGGCATCCGGCGCAAGGGATCCTTGTTTGTGCCATCCCCAGGCGACCAGATTTTCCCCGAAGACGATTGCTATGTCATGACGGAAAACACCGACATGGCCCGCACGCTTGAAATTTTCGGCAAGACCCAAGGCAAGCTTGAACGCGTGGTGGTTATCGGCGGCGGGAACGTGGGCCTTGCGGTGGCCCGCGCCCTTGAAACCCGCACCGACCGCGTTCGCGTTCGGGTGATTGAACGCAACCGCGAGATTGCCGAGGCCACCGCCGACCAGTTGGAACGCACCATTGTCCTTAATGGCGACGGTCTGGATGCGACGTTGCTGGAGGAGGCGAATATCGCCAACGCCGATGCCGTTCTGGCCGTGACCGACGATGACAAAACCAACCTGCTGGCCGCAGTGCGCGCCAAGGGCATGGGCTGCCCCATGGCGATCTGTCTGGCCAATGATCCCACGTTGGTGTCGCTGATGGCGCCGCTGGATATCGACGCATATATCAACCCGCGCGCCACCACCGTCAGTTCCATCCTGCAACACATCCGACACGGGCGTGTCCGGTCTGTCTATTCTATCGGTGATGCCGAAGCAGAGGTGATCGAGGCGCAGGTCCTGACAACCAGCCCCATCGCCGGCAAACGTCTGCGCGACATAGATTTTCCCGAAGGCGTGCTGGTGGGCGGTGTCCTCAAGGCCGGCAAGATGCACAAACCAAAGGGCGATTTGCGGATCGAGGAAGGCGATATCGTCGCCATTTTCGCCATGACCCCACAGGTGGCCGAGGTCGAGGCACTGTTGCAAGTGTCCATCGACTTCTTCTGATCCGATGATCGAAAGCCTGTCGAAACGTCCGTTTTTCGTCGTGCTGATGGGCATAGGCAGTCTGGCGATGGTGGTCCCGTCGCTTCACGCCCTGATGCTTGAGGATTACGCCGTCAGCCGCACGTTCTTTTACGCGGCATTGCTGTCCTTTGTGCTGACATTGTTCATCGGTTTTGCCACGGCCAATTACCAGACCTCCGCCGCGCGCGGCTATCTGGTGTCGCTGCTCGCGGCCTTTCTGGTGCTGCCCCTTATGCTGGCCGTGCCCATGTTCGAAGCCGTCCCCCGCATGTCCTTCATCGAGGCGTGGTTCGAAGCCGTCAGTTCCATCACGACCACCGGCGCCACCCTGTATGACAGCCCCCGCAGCCTGCCGTCTTCGGTGCATCTGTGGCGCGCGCTGATGGGGTGGCTGGGCGGTCTGCTTATGTGGGTCAGTGCCATTTCGATCTTTGCCCCCCTCAATATCGGCGGCTTCGAGGTGCGTGCCCTGCGCGGCGGGTCCGCCAGCGAACAAAGCCTGACGCAAATCGGGCAGGTGACGGACCCGTCGTCGCGCCTGATCCGGTTCGGGGCAAAGCTGATCCCGCTTTATACCGCGCTGACCGCGCTTTTGTGGCTGATCCTTGTGGCCTTGGGCGAAGTGCCCTTCGTGGCCTTTTGTCATGCGATGTCGGTCATGGCGACCTCCGGCATATCGCCGGTCGGTGGATTGCTCTTTTCGCCCGCAGGGTTCCTTGGTGAACTGGTCATCGCAGGCTTTTTCGTGTTCGCCCTGTCGCGGGTCGCGTTTTCGCGGGGGCTGGCTGGACAGGAACTGAACCCGCTGCACAAGGACAGCGAATTCCAGATGGGGCTGGCATTGATCGCGATTTTGTCGGTCGTCTTGTTCTTGCGCCACGGGCTGGTTGCCTTTGACGAAGGTGCCGCCAACGATCTGGTCACCGGTGCGCGTGCCATGTGGGGGGCCTTGTTCACGATCGCAAGTTTCCTGACGACCACGGGATTCGAATCCGCCGACTGGACCGCCACGCGCATGTGGTCCGGCCTCGAAACACCGGGGTTGATGCTTGTCGGGCTGTCCCTGATCGGGGGCGGGGTGGCGACAACGGCGGGCGGGATAAAACTGTTGCGGGTCTATGCGCTGTGGAAACACAGCCAGCGCGAGGTGGAACGTCTGGTCCATCCGTCCTCGGTCGGGGGGGCGGGGGCGGCTGCGCGCCAGATCCGCAGGCAGGGCGCACAGATCGCGTGGATCTTCTTCATGCTGTTTGTGATTTCCATTGCTGCGGTGATGGTGATGCTCGCCTTCACCGGCGTGCAGTTCGAAACGGCACTGGTGCTGGCGGTGGCGGCGTTGTCCACCACCGGCCCGCTGGCCGCCATCGCCGCCGAAACCCCGATATCTTACGCCGGCATCCCCGACAGCGCCAAAACGATCCTCGCCTTTACCATGGCGTTGGGCCGTCTGGAAACGCTTGCCATCATTGCCTTGCTGAACCCTGAATTCTGGCGCCGCTGACCGGTCCGTGGACCGCCGGTGACAAGGTGTTGTTTTGGGGGTGGAAATCCAAAACGTCACACGACATAGTGGTGCCGGATGGGAAACATTGGCAGAACTGCTGCCACAAAAACAATAAAGGACGGGGATCATGGCCTCAGACAAGCAAAACCTTCAGGATGCATTTCTCAATAACGTCCGCAAAGCCAAGGTTCCGGTGACGATCTTCCTGATCAACGGCGTCAAACTGCAGGGCGTGATCACTTGGTTCGACAGCTTTTGCGTGCTGCTGCGCCGCGACGGGCAAAGCCAGCTGGTCTATAAATCCGCCATCAGCACGATCATGCCCGCCCAACCCATCAGCCTTTACGACGGCGAAGAATAAGCATGGACGCCGTTCATGGGGGATGACGCCTCCGCGACGCGGGCCTTTGTCCTGCACCCGGAAATCAAATCTGACCAGTTCCGCCGCGATGCTGTTTCGGCATTGGAAGAAGGCGTGGCACTGGCCCATGCCCTGCCTGAGCTTGAGGTCGTAGGCGCACAGGTCGTGGGTCTGCCCAAAGTCCATCCCGGAATGCTGTTCGGCTCCGGTAAAATCGCAGAAATCAAAGGCTGGCTGGAAGAGGCCGATGCGGGCCTCGTTCTGATCGACGGCCCCGTCAGCCCCGTGCAACAACGCAATCTGGAAAAGGAATGGAAGGTCAAACTTCTGGACCGCACCGGATTGATTTTGGAAATTTTTAGCGACCGTGCCCGCACCCGCGAAGGTGTGCTGCAGGTTGAGATGGCGGCGCTGAGCTACCAGCGCACCCGTCTGGTGCGCGCCTGGACCCACCTGGAACGCCAGCGTGGCGGGCTTGGCTTTGTGGGCGGCCCTGGTGAAACCCAGATCGAGGCTGACCGCCGCGCCATCGACGCGCAACTCAACCGTCTGCGCAAACAACTGGAAAAAGTCGTCAAAACCCGCGAACTCCACCGCAAGGCCCGCGCCAAGGTGCCGTTCCCGATCGTGGCGCTGGTGGGCTACACCAACGCGGGCAAATCGACGTTGTTCAACCGCCTTACGGGGGCGGAGGTTTTCGCCGAAGACATGCTTTTCGCCACGCTCGACCCCACCATGCGCAAGGTCGAACTGCCCAGTGACACCGGCAAGGGAGACGATGTGATCCTCAGTGACACTGTGGGCTTCATTTCCGATCTGCCGACGCAACTGGTTGCCGCCTTCCGCGCGACGCTGGAAGAGGTGCTTGAGGCGGACGTGATCCTGCATGTCCGCGACATCAGCCACCCGCAAACAGACGTGCAGAAAAAGGCCGTCCTCGACACGCTGCGCGCACTGGATGTGAACCCCGACGTGCCGATGATTGAGGTTCTCAACAAAATCGACCTGCTGGACGCCGATGACGCCGCCTACATGGAGGCGATTCACCTGCGCGAGGACAACACCTTTGCCATCTCGGCGGTGACAGGGGCGGGTATCGAAACGCTGCTCACCCACGTCTCCGAAGACCTCAAGGGCAAAACCCGCACCGCGACGCTCACCCTTGACTGGGCGCAGGGGGCTGCCCACAGCTGGCTGCAACGCGAAGGCGTGATCGAGGAGGAGGCGCAGGGCGACACCGGCTGGACGCTTGAGGTCCGCTGGACGGCCCACCAACAGGCCAAATTCGAAAAATCCTTCCCTGACGCGCTGTAGGCGGCCCGAGTAACGTACCATTTGGGGCCTTCCCAAGACGGCCTTGGGCTCCGCCCGTTCTCGCCTGAAAACCTCCCCCAGAGGTTTTCCGGGACGCTTCGAACTCTCTGGTTCTCAAATACCTCGGGGGGGCCGAAGGCCGGGGGCAGCGCCCCCTCCGACCTCTCAATCAAGCACACCATACATTCCGGCGCCGGATCGGATTGGCGAAGCCAATTCGAAATTACTCGGCCACAGGCACCAGCGTCGTGATCCCCACAGCCCCGCCACGGGCCAGTGCGGGATCAAGCGACATGGGGATATATTCGCCCCGACGCCACAAATCCCCCAGATCGTCGTAGTACCGCGACAGGAAATGCCCCGATTGACCGGTCGATGTGATGAAAACCGAACTGTCCGGATCGGCGAAATCATAAACTCCGCGATAGGCGGCGGCATGGACGTTGTGGAACGGATCAGGCCCGCTGCCCGCCGTGCGTCCGCGCATCAAGGTGTTGTCGCCGCCTGACGTCGATTGGCGGATGTTCACGAACCACTTGAGAACCGGAGCCGCGCCCAACACCGGATGATCATGGGTCGCCTCATGGGCGTCGCCCCACCGCAGGGACTCCAAGGCGGTGCCGTGGTTTTCGGCCACCCAGACCAGCGCGTCATCAAGTGACAGCCGCGCGATGTCCGAACAGGTCTCGACGGGGGCGGATTGCAATACGTCGCACCACACAGACGCCCCGTCGGTGTCGCGAAAGACGCGTTCGATAAACAAAGGCTCCACATGGGTGTATTCGCGCGCCAGCGGGCCCAGTTCATCGCGGATCAGACGGTCCTGCAAGGCGCGCAGCCAGGCTGAATAAATGAGCGGTTCAGGCAGGTGTTCGTTCATTTCCCCGTTCCATTCAGCCAGCAGGGACAGGGCATCCTGCCGCAGCCGCTGGGGGGTGCCTTCGGGCGCGGCCTCACCGGTGAACCACAGATCCGCCCCGACCAGCGGCAGGATGGACCGCGCGGTATAGCTCACCGTGTCCAGTTGCGCCTCGATGAAACTGTCACGTGTGTGCACCTCGCGGGCCTGCATCAGACGCAGCCACCGGTTCACCCGCTGGCTGTCGCCCCAATGAAAACTCACATGTTCCGGAAACGGGGCGTCGATAATCTTGTTGTTGGTGTTGCCCACCAGACCGCCCACGGGGTCGATCCATTGGGGGTTGGTGTCATAGGGCCTGCGTCCATCCCAGCGGTTCTGGGGCAGATAGCCGAAATGGGGCAGGCGGCCTTGGGTCACGTGATCGGGGCTGCGGTTGGGCACATGGCCCACCAGCTTCAGCCCCACGGAATTGCGATCGGCCAGCGTCACCATCTGCGATGGGGCGACATATCCCTCCAGCGCCGCGATACCGGCCTCGACATTGGTGGCCCGCATCAGTGACATCGCCGCCTGCAGGGTCGTGTCCGCATCCGACAGGGCGGTCCAGCCCAGCGCTGTCACATGGCCGGGCGGGCGGATGGTGCCAAGGTCATACTGGTCGGGCGGCAGGACCGGCCCGTTTGTCGTCCACTGCATCTGGATCGTGACGGGGGCCGCATCGGCCACGCGGATGATGCTTTCGCGTGTCTCGAAACTGGCCCAGCCGTCAGGTGTGCGGTATTGGCTGGCGTCGCTCGGGTTGACCTCTTCGATGAACACATCCTGATCGTCCAGATAGGATGACGTCAGACCCCAGCCCAGATCGGCGGACCGGCCCACCATAACAACCGGCACACCCGGAATAGTGGCACCGATCACGCCGCCGCTTTGCAATTCAAGACGGGCCAGATACCAGATGGACGGGGCCGTCAGCCCCAGATGCGGGTCATTGGCCATCAGGGTCGATCCCGTGGCCGACCGGCTTAGGCCCGCGGCCCAAGCGTTCGACGCCCCCGCCAGCGCACGCGGCTTGACGGGAGACAGCGCGTCAAAGGCCATCCGCCGGTTGGGCGCATAGCGCGGCACATCCGGCATCAGCGTCGCATAACCGGGCAGGGCCGCCAGACCCGCCCCCGGAAAGTCCGGTAAAATATCGCCCAGACGGTCATCATTGTTCAGGATCAGCGACGTGCGCGCACGCAGCACCTCTTCCTCCAGATGACCGCTCAGCTGGAGGGCCATCAGCTTGGTGATGGCGATGGAGTCGGAGGCCTGCCACGGTGCAATCGCGTGATTGAACACCCACATCTCGGGCGCGCCGCGCCCGCGGGCACCGGCGTTCACTTCGTTGATCCACGCGTTCACACCCGCAGCATAAGCCCGCAACGCCGATTGCGTCCGCGCATCCAGCGCGGCAACCGACCGTTGGGACAACGTGCTGAAATCGAACCGGCGGATCAACGTATCAATCGGCAACGTCCTTTCGCCGAAAAGCTCGGACAGGCGGCCTTGGGCCGTGCGCCGCAACATCGTCATCTGCCACAAACGATCCTGCGCATGGGCCAGCCCCAAAGAAAAGAACACGTCCTCATCGGTCTGTCCGAAAATATGGGGCACATTGGCATTGTCGCGCACAATCTCGACCGGGGCCGACAGGCCCGCAATCTCAAGCCTGCCGTCGTAATCCGGCAACGACCGCGAGGCAAAGTAGTAGGCCAGCACGAAGACGGCCACGATCAGAAAGATCAACCCAGAGGCCAGCCGGACAAGCCAACGAAAGGCGAACGCCATGAAGTCTTCCTTTTATCACCGTCCCGCACCCCATTGACGACGGGGCCGCGCCCGTTACCTATCACGCAACAGCCAAAACGATGCAAGTATGAGGGAACATCATGACGAAAGTCGCATTTCTGGGCCTAGGGGTCATGGGATATCCCATGGCCGGACATCTGGTCAAAGCCGGATACGAGGTCACGGTCTACAACCGCACCCAGTCAAAAGCCTCCGCCTGGGCGGATGAATTCGGCGGCAAAATGGCAACCACCCCAGCCGTTGCAGCCATGGGCGCGGAGTTTGTCATGGCCTGTGTCGGCAACGACGATGACTTGCGCGAAATCTGCCTCGGCGAGGACGGCGCATTTGGCGCGATGTCGCGCGGCGCGATTTTTGTGGACCACACGACCGTGTCGGCGAAAGTCACCCGCGAATTGTACATCGCCGGTGAGGCGCTTGGTCTGGCGTTTGTGGACGCGCCCATTTCGGGCGGACAGGCAGGGGCCGAAAACGGCGTCCTTTCGGTCATGTGTGGTGGCGATCAGGCGGCCTTTGACGCCGCCAGCCCCATCATCGACACCTATGCGCGCATCTGCAAACGCATCGGCGACAGCGGCGCGGGACAGATGACCAAGATGTGCAACCAGATTGCCATTGCCGGTCTTGTGCAGGGCCTGTCCGAGGCGCTGCACTTTGCCGAACAGGCGGGCCTTGACGGGCGCGAAGTGGTCGAGGTGATCAGCCAGGGGGCCGCCGGATCGTGGCAGATGCAAAACCGCTACCAGACAATGATTGACGGTGAATTTGAACACGGGTTCGCGGTGGACTGGATGCGCAAGGATCTTGGCATTTGCCTGGAAGCCGCGGATGAAACCGGTGCATCACTCCCTGTCACGGCGCTGGTCGATCAGTTCTACAAAGAGGTACAGAACATGGGCGGCGGGCGTTGGGATACCTCAAGCCTGATCAAACGACTTCGGGCCCCGAAGGGCTAACACAACTATTTGTTGTATCAGTGTCACAGGTGGAAAACCTTACCTTGCTCACGTGTGATTGCCCCGCCAAACCACCTATGTGATTACTCACGTAGTTATATCTTAATGGATGGAAATTCTCAATGATCCGTACTTCTTCACTTTCTCTCGGCCTCGTTCTGGCCGGCACAACTGCATTTGCAGGTAACCTGTCCGAGCCCGTCGTCGTGGCCCCGGTTGTGGCGCCCGTCATCGTGGCACCGTCCCTCGACTGGTCCGGTTTTTACGCCGGTGCCCAGTACACACTGGGTGAAGTTTCCTCAGAGGGTACGCCCGAAACGCTCGACGTCGACGGCTTCGGTGTGCACGCCGGTTACCTTTATGACCTGGGCTCCTTCGTTCTGGGTGGTGAGCTTGATTACGAAATGCTCGAACTGTCCGGTGGCGGCGGTTCCGCTGATGTTGACGCAACACGTCTGAAAGCAATCGCCGGTTACGACCTTGGCAGCTTCATGCCTTACCTGACCGCTGGCGCAATCCAGCTGTCCGGCGACGGCTTTGAAGAAGACGGCACCTTCTACGGTCTGGGTGGCAAGTATCAGGTGACTGACAACATCCGTTTGGGTGCTGAGTATCTGGTCCACACCATTGAAGATGCCGGTGCCGACGTTGACGTCGACACATTCAGCCTGCGTGCATCCTACAACTTCTAAGTTGTCCGATCACAAACACAAAGGGCGTCGCACATGCGGCGCCCTTTTTCGTGGGCGGACCGGTGGCGCGGCCCTAGTCCGCGCGCGCGCACATCCCGACCCAGCGAGTGTTGGCCGGTTGCAGGGTCAGTCGCGCCGATCCGTCCGCCCGCACGATCATCAATCGTGACCCCAACGCGCCCGCGTCTTCATGAAACCCTTCTATGCCACCTGCCATCATAATGGCCTGCGCCGTGAAGGTCGCATCATCCATTGTCACCTGCGTGACCTGTCTGCGGGGTGGCTCATCCGGGCTTTGCGGATTTACGAACTGGTTGGGGTCGATGTCGAAGGTCACTTGCATCGTGTCACACAACAGCGTGCACGCCTCCTGCGTCATGTCGCAGACCCACTGTGCCGATGCCGTCTGCGACATCCCCACAAGAACCAGCGCCGCTAGGGCGAGACGAGGCGGTCGCATCGGCCGGACGCAAAATGTTCACGCGGATCGGGTTCCCCCTCCACGTCGGACGTCGCATAGAAATCCAGCGCACGGTCGCGGAACAGAATCAACCGTCCCGCAACATCCCCCCCGGTCGAGGTGAAAGTCAGCGTCTCGTCCGTGCGGTCCAGCGTGGCCCGCGGGTCCATGCCGGGGATTTCAAGACGGGGCTGTCCGTCCACGTATTCGGTATAGGCGATGATGTAGATCGGGTTGGAGGTGCACGCCTCACCAACGCAATACCGCTCAAACGTACAGACATAATGGGGGTAATCTGGATCGCCCGAAATGTCGGGCGCATTGGTCCGTTCGGTGAAGATCATGAACAGGGTCACCCCTGCAATCATCAGCACAACAAGAACCGGCAGGACAGTGAAATTGCGTTTGGCCATTTGATCCTCAATCCCTTGTCAGGTTTTCCGTATGCCGCGCGCCATCACACTGACAGCCGCGCCGCATGGGCGCCGCGTTCGCGGTAGGGGGTGGTGTCATAGTGTGACCTGTAGCATTTCGAAAAATGCGACGGCGACGCAAACCCGCAGGCCAGCGCCACGTTGATCACCGACATATCCGTCTGCATCAGCAGATTGCGCGCCTTTTGCAGCCGCAATTCCATGTAATAGCGTTTGGGGGACCGGTTCAGATAGCGCCGGAACAGCCGTTCCAGCTGCCGCGTAGACATGCCGACATCCTTGGCCAGAATGGAGGGGCTGATCGGTTCTTCGATGTTCTGCTCCATCGCCTGGATAACGCGGCTCAGTTTCGGATGCCGCACGCCGATCCGCGTGGGGATCGACAGACGCTGGGTGTCCTGATCGGTGCGGATCGCGGAATAAATCTGCTGATCGGCCACCGCGTTGGCCAGCGTTTCGCCGTGGTCATCTGCGATGATCTGCAAAAACAGATCAATCGAAGACGTGCCCCCGGCGGTGGTCCAGCGGTTGCCGTCCTTGACGAAGACGGATTTTGTCAGTTCGACCTCAAGAAATTCTTCGGCAAAGCTGTCGTGGTTTTCCCAGTGGATCGTCGCGCGTTTGCCATCCAGCAGGCCCGCCTTGGCCAGTGAAAAGGCCGCCGTACACAGCCCGCCCATCACCAGCCCGCGCCGCGCCTCGCGCCTGATCCAGTTCAGGATGCGTTTCGTCGTGGCCGCCTGCACATCGCGCCCGCCACACAGAATGACCGTATCATCGCGGTGCAATTCGTCCAGATCACCGTCAAGCGCAAAGGTCGTGCCGGTGGAACAGCTGATTGTGTCGCCGCCTTCGCCAATCAGGCGCCAGGTATACAGCTCCTGTCCCGCCATCCGGTTGGCCAGACGCAGACAATCAATGGCTGCGGCAAAGGACAAAAGGGTGAACTGGTCCAGCAGAACAAAGACGAACCGGCGCGGTGTGCCGGTTTGGCTTTCTACTTCGACGGGTGTGTATGTCTGCATGGTGATCGCTTCGTTAGGTGACGGTTAGGCTGAGCATCTTTCTATGGCACAATCAAGACAAATAGCCGTCGGGTCAGACTTTAGCGAAGCGGCATTTGCCATTGGACCTTATCCACATCCTCGTTATAAGCGGGTCTGGTATCGCCAAACGTCCTGCGGGGCAGGCCGCGATCACATGTATTTTCAATCGGAGCAAGAACATGACGGACTGGAAGAAATCTGACTGGCGCAACAAGCCCCGGGTGCAGATGCCGGACTATACCGACGCGGAGGCTTTGGCCGCTGTTGAGGCAAAGCTGTCTTCCTATCCACCGCTGGTTTTTGCCGGCGAGGCGCGCCGCCTGCGTCAGGAACTGGCCGCCGTCAGCCGCGGTGAGGCATTCCTGTTGCAGGGCGGCGATTGCGCCGAAAGCTTTGCGGCCTTCAACGCCGACGCAATCCGCGACACCTTCAAGGTGATGTTGCAGATGGCGGTGGTGCTGACCTACGGCGCCAAGGTGCCCGTGGTGAAAGTGGGCCGCATGGCGGGTCAATTCGCCAAGCCACGGTCGGCCCCGACAGAGACGGTGGGCGGTGTGGAACTGCCCAGCTACCGTGGTGACATCATCAACGATCTGGATTTCACGCCCGAGGCGCGAATCCCGAACCCCGACAAGATGTTGCAGGCCTACACGCAGGCGGCTGGCACGCTGAACCTGCTGCGCGCCTTTTCGACAGGGGGGTACGCGGACATCCACAAGGTCCACGGCTGGACGCTGGGCTTCACCGGCGCACCAGAGGCGGACAAATACCGTGCCATGGCCGAACAGATCAGCGGCACGCTGGACTTCATGAAGGCCGCAGGCATGGACGCCGAAGCGGCGCACGCCATGGAAACGGTGGATTTCTACACCTCACATGAGGCGCTGTTGCTGGAATATGAAGAGGCCCTGACGCGGATTGATTCCACATCCGGCAAATGGCTGGCCGGGTCCGGTCATATGATCTGGATCGGGGACCGCACCCGTCAGCCCGACGGCGCGCATGTGGAATTCTGTTCCGGCGTGCAGAACCCCATCGGGTTGAAGTGTGGCCCGACGATGACGTCTGGCCACCTCAAGGCGTTGATGCAGAAGTTGAACCCCGCCAATGAAGCAGGGCGTCTGACGCTGATCGCACGCTTTGGGGCAGGGTCCGTGGCCGAACATCTGCCGCGTCTGATCAAGGCTGTGGAAGAAGAGGGCGCCAAGGTCACGTGGGTCTGCGATCCGATGCACGGCAACACCATCAAGTCCTCCACGGGCTACAAAACCCGTCCCTTCGACAGTGTCCTGCGTGAGGTGCGCGAATTCTTTGGCGTGCACAACGCCGAAGGCACGATCCCCGGCGGTGTGCATTTTGAAATGACCGGCGCGGATGTGACCGAATGCACCGGCGGCGTGCGGGCTGTGACGGACGAAGACCTGTCTGACCGCTACCACACCGCCTGCGATCCGCGTCTGAACGCGTCGCAGTCGTTGGAATTGGCGTTCCTTGTGGCAGAAGAGCTGTCTTCGCGCCGCGCATCGGTTCTGGCGGCGCAATCCGCCTGAACCACAAAAACCAGCGTTTTGACCCCTTAAGGGTTCGACACAACAAGGCGAAGGGCAGGCGTGTCCTTCGCCTTTTGTGTGTCCGAAGGATCGGTCACAACCCTCAGCGATGGCCGCGTCCGCGCAGGGCGGCCGCCCTCGACCGCTGTCAGGCCCGTCACCGGGTCAACCCGCGGGGCTGTCACGTCAGAGATGTCGAACCGGCGTCCCCCCATGCCCCGCCGTCCGGACATCACCAGCACACCCAACAGGCGGGTCACCTGCCCGTGGTCGTCGCGCAGCGGCAACAGCAGGATCTTGCCTTGCAGGACCGGCTGGCCTACGGCGCGGGGGGATGTGAGGGGCAATTCAACGATGGCGGGCGTGGTAAACGCGGCCTCGATATAATTCGACATGGCCGCACGGGAGGCGGGCAGCATAATCGCGGTCATCGGAAGGCCACGCGGCTCCATCCCGATCAGTTTGCCGATGTTGCGTCCCGCCACACGAACGCGCGCCACGCCGGGGGCTACGCGTTCCAGAATAAAGCTGTCCTCAAGCTGGCGCCCCATGGCGACAGGGTCCAGATCGGCGCGCGACGGCACGCCAAGCCTGCGCGGCAGCGAGGTCCAATAACGTTCAAGTTCGTTCAACGCTGTAGGGTTCGTCATTATGACGTCCTCAGCTTGGGCCACATCCTTGCTGCCAAGTTTGTAGGGGTCAAATGTCATACTCATTACGGTTGTCCTGTCTGGGTCGTTTGATTGCTCAGTTTATGACACATTTGCGTCGCATTTTCTCTAAACAAAGTATTAATGGGTTAATGACACGGCGATGTTGCGGGGCAGCCTGCGGTCGATGCGGCGGGGCGACACTTGCCCTCCGATTGCATTTGCCTTTAGGTGCAATGGCATAGCCCCCGACCAAAGGACCGCCCGTGATCCGCTCCATGACCGCATTTGCCACGCAGCAAGGATTCGCCGATGACGCGGGCTGGACATGGGATGTCCGCAGTGTGAATGGCCGTGGACTGGATGTGAAACTGCGCCTGCCCGACGGGTTCAGCGATGTGGAGGGCCATGTCCGCAAGGCCGTGGCGGCGGCAATCACGCGGGGCAACGTGTCCATCAGCCTGCGTTTGAACCGGACCCAGACCGATGGCGCGCTTGAGGTGGATCAGGACAGGCTGGACCTGATCCTCGCGGCCCTAGACCAGATACAGGACCGTGCCTTTGACAAGGGCGTCACATTGGGCCAGCCCACTGCGGCGGATGTTCTGGCACAAAGGGGCGTTCTGGTGGCGCGCCAAAGCGACGACACCGGCGCCCTGATCACCCCGCTCAAGGCCGGTTTTGCCGAGGCCCTTGCCGGTCTGATTGACATGCGAGACCACGAAGGGTCTGCGCTGGAAAAGGTGCTGCGCGGCCAGATCGACACCATCGAAGGGTTGACGCAGGATGCCGCTCAAGCCGCCGCTGACCGAACCGATACCCTGCAGGATCAGCTGGACCGCGCTTTGGCCCGTGTGGCGGGCCAGACCTCCGTGGATCCCGACCGTCTGGCACAGGAACTGGCCCTGATTGCCGTGAAATCCGACATCACCGAAGAAATCGACCGGCTGGGCGCGCATATTCAGGCCGCCCGTGATCTGCTGGACGCGGGCGGACCGGTGGGGCGCAAACTCGATTTTCTGACGCAGGAATTTAACCGTGAGGCAAACACTTTGTGTTCCAAGGCCCATGCGACGGCGCTGACGCAAATCGGGCTTGCCCTCAAGGCGGTCGTCGACCAAATGCGTGAACAAGTCCAAAACGTGGAGTAACCGATGGCGCGGCGCGGTCTTCTTATCATCCTGTCCTCGCCTTCGGGTGCAGGAAAATCCACACACACCAAACGCCTGCGGGCCTGGGACCCGACCATCCGGTTTTCGGTATCAGCCACCACGCGCACCCCGCGTGAGGGGGAGGTCAACGGCGTCGATTATCACTTCAAGACCGAAGAGGATTTCAAAGCGCTCGTGACAGATGGCAAGATGCTCGAACACGCGCATGTCTTTGGCAATTTTTACGGCTCGCCCATGGATCCGGTACGCGATGCAATCAACGAAGGCGTTGATGTGTTGTTTGACGTGGACTGGCAGGGGGCCGAACAGATCAAGGACAGCCCGTTGGGCCAGCACGTGCTGAGCGTGTTTTTCCTGCCCCCGTCGATCAAGGAACTGCGCCGCCGTCTTGAGACACGCGGCCAAGACAGTATGGAGGTTATCGACAAGCGAATGGATCAAAGCTGGGACGAAATCAGCCACTGGCGCAGCTATGATTATGTGCTGGTCAACGATGATCTGGACGCCACCGAAGCGCGCCTGCGCACTATTGTTGAGGCCGAGCGTCAACGCCGTGATCAGCAACCCGATCTGGCCGATCACGTGCGCCAACTGCAAGACGAATTCGCGGAGGGCAAGTGATGCTGTATGACCTCGCGGGCGCGCGCCCGGACATTGATCCAGCCGCATGGATCGCTCCGGGCTGTCACCTGATCGGTAAGGTGACAGTCGCGCCCAAGGCGTCCGTCTGGTTTGGCACAACCATGCGCGGCGACAATGAAATGATCACTGTGGGCGCGGGCAGCAACGTGCAGGAAAACTGCGTGCTGCATACGGACATGGGATTTCCCCTGACGATTGGTGAAAACTGCACCATCGGCCACAAGGCAATGCTGCATGGCTGCACCATTGGCAATAATAGCCTGATTGGCATGGGGGCGACCGTGCTGAACGGGGCTGTCATTGGCAAAAACTGTCTGATCGGGGCAGGGGCCCTGATCACCGAAGGCAAGGTGATCCCCGATGGATCGCTTGTCATGGGCATTGGAAAGATCGTGCGCGAACTGGACGCCCAAGCGATTGCGGGCCTCACCGCCTCCGCCCTGCATTATCAAGAAAACGCTGCTCGGTTTGCAGCCGGTCTTAAGGAAATCTGATGTCTGATACGCCCAAGTCGTTGGCGCGCCGTCCGGCGTGGCCCACATCTGTGTCCCGCCCCGTGGTGACCCCTTTGCAACCGTCGGTCGTTTACGCGTCGCCCGATCCTGACGGGCTGGACCGCCAGTATGAAGACGGCTCCGGCTTTACCTATGCGCGCGAAGGGCATCCCAATGCCTCCGTTCTGGCCCAAAAGATCGACGGGCTTGAGGGGGTTGCAGGCGGGATCATCACAGGGTCCGGCATGTCGGCTGTGGGGGCGGTGTTCTTGGGCGTACTGAAGGCAGGTGATCATGTGATCGGGGCGGACCAGCTTTATGGCCGCACCTTGCGTCTGATGACGGAAGACCTGCCCAAATTCGGGGTTGAAACCTCACTGGCCGACCCCACAGATGCCGCCGCCATCGCCGCCGCCATCCAGCCCAACACGCGGATGATTGTCGTCGAAGTCGTGTCAAACCCCACGATCCGAGTGGCCGATATGGAAGGGATTGCAGCCTTGTGCGCAGACCGTGGTATTCTGCTGATGGTCGACAACACCTTTACCACCCCGCGCAGCTACCTTCCGTTTGAACATGGCGCGGATATTGTCATCCATTCGGTGACGAAACTGCTGGCCGGCCATTCGGACGCAACGCTTGGCTATGCTGTGGCCCGCGACCCCGAACTGATGGACAAGATCAACGTGGCCAATGTTACTTGGGGCCTCACGCCAAGCCCCTTTGACTGCTGGCTGGCGGAACGTGGCCTGCAATCCTTCGATCTGCGCTATGACCGCGCCGAGGCCACCGCGACCGCCCTGTCGGAGGCCTTGTCCGGTCTGCCCGGTGTGACCAAGGTCCTGCACCCCAGCCGCCCCGATCATCCTGATCACAACCGTGTGGCTCGAGTTTTGGGCGACCGTCCTGGCAATATGATGTCGTTCGAGGTGGCAGGGGGCCGTGATGCGGCCAATGCGCTGACAAACGCCGCAAAGGACCTGCCCTTCGCGCCCACCTTAGGGGATGTGGGCACGACGCTTAGCCATCCGGCGTCATCGTCCCATCGCGCGTTGACAGAAGACGGGCGCGCGAAGCTTGGCATCTCCGAAGGGTTCTTCCGCGTCTCTGTCGGTCTGGAGGACCCCGCGTTGTTGATCGACGAACTGACCCACGCCATCGCGGAAAGCCAGAAAGCCTGATCCATGTCCGATCTGCGCGCCCTGATTGCCAGTCTGCCCAATCCGGTGATTGTGGTGGGCAGCGATTTGCGCATTCGCGGCATCAACGCGCCTGCGCGCACTTTGGTCGGTAAGGATTGCGACGGCTGGCACTATGTCACGGCCCTGCGCCAACCGGCGGTTCTGGACGCGGTCGAGGCGTCGATGGCCGACGGCGGGCAGCGTGTGGCGCGCTATCTGGGCAATGACGGCGCACGTGATACGACGTGGGATGTCTCGGTCCGCGCCGTTGTCCTGTCGGAAGGGCGCACCGTCGTTATGTCCTTTCAGGACATGACCGCTGTCGAAGATGCAGGAGAGATGCGGCGCGGCTTTGTGGCCAATGTCAGCCATGAAATGCGCACGCCGCTGACGTCCCTTCTGGGGTTTATCGAAACCCTGCGCGGCCCCGCGCGCAATGATCCCGCCGCCCAACAGCGGTTCCTGGCGATCATGGAACAGGAGGCCGGGCGCATGCACCGGCTGGTCGAGGATCTGTTGTCACTCAGCCGGGTGGAAGATCAGGAACGCATCCGCCCCACGGACAAGGTGCCGCTGAACACGCTGATCGGGGAGGTACTTGAGGCGCTGGCCCCCGTGGCCACGGCGCGGGGGGCGCGCTTTGTCATGGACATGCCCGATGACACGATTGAAGTGTTGGGCGATTGGGGGCAGCTGTGGCAGGTCGTCAGCAACCTGACTGAAAACGCCGTCAAATACGGGCGCGAAGGCGGCACTGTCACGATCACCCTGTCCGAACCGGCCCAGCAAAATGCCCTGATGCAGCCCGGCGTGCGCCTGTCCGTACGTGATGAGGGGGACGGGATCGCCGCGCATCACATTGCCCGCCTGACCGAGCGATTCTACCGCGTCGACACCCACCGCAGCCGTGAAATCGGCGGCACGGGGCTGGGTCTGGCGATTGTAAAACACATCATCACCCGTCATCGGGGCCGATTGCGGATCGAAAGTGAAATCGGCCAAGGGTCTGTTTTCACAGTCATATTACCGGTCGGAACGGCTGGCCCTGCAGAATAATTCGCCTGCGGCGACGGCTGTCATATATCTTTTACATAAACGTCACAAAAGCGTTTTGCGCGGGGCGTAGCCACCTCCCCACGAGCCTTCGATCCGCGAAGGATCAGCCCCTGCGCGCAGGGGGATGAAAACGACGTACAGGAGACTTCAATGTCCTTCATCAAAACGACCGCCTCCACCCTGGCGATCACTGCCATTTCCGCGACCGCCGCTGCTGCCCGTGACAACGTTCAGGTTGCCGGTTCCTCCACCGTGCTGCCCTATGCGTCCATCGTGGCCGAAGCCTTTGGCGACAACACCGACTTCCCGACACCTGTTGTGGAATCCGGTGGTTCCTCCGCCGGTCTGGCCCGTTTCTGCGAAGGCATCGGTGAGACAACCATCGACGTGGCCAACGCCTCCCGTGGTATCCGCGACGGTGAGATTGAGGAATGCGCTGCCAACGGCGTGACTGACATCATCGAAGTGCGCATCGGCTATGACGGCATCGTTTTTGCCTCCCAGATCGATGGCCCAGACTTTACGGCCTTCACCCCATCCGATCTGTTCAACGCGCTGGCCCCACAGGTCATGGTGGATGGCGAACTCGTCGACAACCCCTACACACAGTGGTCCGAATTCAACGCGGATCTGCCAGCGGCTGACATCCTTGCTTTCATCCCCGGCACCAAGCACGGCACACGTGAAGTGTTCGAAGAAAAGGTGATCGCAGTGGGCTGCGAAGAAACCGGCGCGTTTGAGGCGATGATGGAAGCAGGCATGTCCGAAGACGACGCAGAAGACGCCTGTCTGGCTGTCCGCACCGATGGTCTGTCCGTGGACATCGACGGTGATTACACCGAAACGCTCGCCTCCATCGACGCAAACCCCAACGCCATCGGCGTCTTCGGTCTGGCCTTCTACGAAAACAACACCGATACGCTGAAAGTGGCGACCATGTCCGGTGTTGAGCCAACAACCGAAACCATCGCCGCAGGTGACTACCCTGTGTCCCGCCCGCTGTATTTCTACATCAAAGGCGCGCACATCGGTGTTATCCCCGGCCTGAAGGAATATGCACAGTTCTTCATGGCGGATGAGTTGGCAGGCCCCGACGGCCCATTGGCCCAGTACGGTCTGGTCTCCGACCCTGAGCTGGCAGCCACACAAGCCAAGATCGAAGCCGAAGAGGCCATGTAAGCCCCTTCAGGATGGCGCGGCGCTGGTCGCGCCATCCCGTTTTGCCGCCCCCCATCAGGGGCGGCCTTTTGACGACAGGCCCCATGACCGATAAGAGGGCCGAAATGAAGACCGGAACGCACGCGTTCCACCCTCGAGCGGAGCTGCCATGCCGATCCTCACCCTTCTTGTCGTCCTCGCGATTATCGCTGTCGCAGGCTATGTGCTGGGCCGCAGGCGGGCCATGGCCTCGGCCGATGGCGACATGCGCAAATTGCATTCGCTGCCCAGTTACTACGGATACAACGCCGCCCTGACGGGTCTTGTGCCTGCCGCACTGGTGCTGGCGGTCTGGACTATCGCGCAGCCCATGGTGCTGCAAAACAACGTATCCGACATGATCACCACGGAGGTGGCCGATGACGGTGCGCTGAGCCTGATCATGTCCGACGTGCGCCGCTTGGCCGATGGGTTGGACACCGCCGTGGCCCAAGGCGCGCTGACGCCTGCTGAGGCCGCGAATATGACCGCTGAGGGCACGGACGTGCGCGGCACCCTGGCCGATGTGGGCGTGGCACTTGGGTCCGAGGTGTCGCAGGACGTGCTGGGGGCCGCACAGGCCTACCGCGCAGGCTCTGCCACCGGTAACCTGATCAAGACTGTCCTTGTGTTGCTGATCGCCATTGGTGGGACGGCTTTTGCGCTGATGAAAACCACCGCGACCTTCCGCGCGCGCAACACGGTGGAACGGGGCGTCATGGCGGTGCTCATCGCAGCCGCGTCCATCGCGATCCTGACGACCATCGGGATCGTTCTGTCGCTGGTGTTCAACACGGTCGAATTCTTCCGCCTCTATCCGGCCATGGATTTCTTCTTTGGGACCACGTGGCAGCCCAGCTTTTCGGGGCGCGGCGGGGCGTCTGAACTGGGGTTGCTGCCGCTTCTTTGGGGCACGCTCTACATCTCTTTCGTGGCGCTGCTGGTGGCGGTGCCCATCGGGTTGTTCGCGGCCATTTACCTGAGCGAATATGCAGGGCCACGGGTGCGGGCCTTTGCCAAACCGATGCTTGAGGTTCTGGCCGGTATTCCCACAATCGTTTACGGCCTCTTCGCGCTGCTGGTCGTGGGGCCGATGCTGAAGGATGTCTTTGGCGGGGATGGTGCGCTTGGGGTTGCATGGATGACCGGCGACCGGTCCGTCATCACCGCAGGGCTGGTCATGGGGATCATGTTGATCCCCTTTGTGTCGTCCCTGTCCGACGACATCATCAACGCGGTGCCGCAATCCATGCGCGACGGATCGCTGGGCTTGGGCGCGACCCCGTCAGAGACCATCCGCCAAGTCGTCCTACCCGCCGCCTTGCCGGGCATCGTGGGGGCGATCCTGTTGGCCGCCTCCCGCGCGATTGGCGAGACGATGATCGTGGTCCTTGGGGCAGGGGCCGCAGGGCGCCTTGACCTTAACCCGTTTGAGGCCATGACCACCGTCACCGCCAAAATCGTCAGCCAGCTGACCGGCGACAGCGACTTTTCGTCACCCGAGGCGCTGGTGGCCTTCGCCCTTGGTATGTCGCTGTTTGTCATCACGCTGGGGCTGAATGTCTTCGCCCTCTTCATTGTCCGTAAATACCGGGAGCAATACGAATGACCGCGTCCCCCAAATCCTCCCTGCTGACGGTCGATGCGCGCACCAAAAAGCGCAACGCGGCTGAGAAGCGGTTCAAAGCTTACGGCATCGTCGCCATCGCCATTGGCCTCATGTTTCTGGTCGTGCTGCTGACGTCGATCCTGCGCTCGGGCTTGCCCGCGTTCACCAACACGGTCGTGGCGTTAGAGGCGACAGTCACGCAGGAAGATTATGACGCCGCCGAAGGCCAGCTGCTGAAAACCGCCGCATATGAGGCCCTGTTGGTGGCCAAGGTCAACGAATTCCTCACCGCCCAAGGGTCCACCATTGAGGTGGATGAGGATTTCATCACCGACCGTCTGGTGCCCAAAACAGGCGCCACGATCCGCGAATTCTACAAAGCGAACCCGGATCAGATCGGCCAGCCTGTGACGTTCAATCTGCCCGCCTCGACCCGCATCAGCCGCTATTTCGAAGGCGACCTTCTGCGCGAAGACGTGACAGACAGCCGCTTTTTGATGGTCGAAGACCTTGACGTGGTGGATGAGATGATCGCCGCAGGCCTGATCACCACGGCCTTTGACTGGAACTTCATCACCGGCACGGACACCGCCGTGGACAACCCCGGCGGCGCGGGCATTGGTGCGTCGGTCATCGGGTCGTTCTTCATGATGATCGTGGTGCTGCTGCTGGCATTGCCCATCGGCGTCGCGGCCTCGATCTATCTGGAGGAATTCGCGCCCAAGAACCGCCTGACCGATTTGATTGAGGTGAATATCTCAAACCTCGCGGCGGTGCCGTCCATCGTGTTTGGTATCCTGGGCCTTGCGGTGTTCATCCAGTTCGCCCATCTGCCGCAATCGGCCCCGCTGGTGGGTGGCCTTGTGCTGACACTGATGACACTGCCGACGATCATCATCTCAACCCGCGCGTCCCTTAAATCCGTCCCGCCAAGCATCCGCGATGCGGCCTTGGGCGTCGGGGCGTCCAAAATGCAGGCGGTGTTCCATCACGTGCTGCCGCTGGCCATGCCGGGTATCCTCACGGGCACGATCATTGGTCTGGCACAGGCCTTGGGCGAGACGGCGCCGCTGCTGCTGATTGGCATGGTGGGCTATGTGGCACGGGAATATCCGGACGGGATCATCTCGGGCTTTGTGGACAGCAACTCCGCCATGCCCGCGCAAATCTACACCTGGGCGGCCCGTGCCGACACCGGGTTTTACGAAAAGGCCTGGGGTGGCATCATTGTGCTGCTGGTCTTCCTGCTGACCATGAACCTCATCGCGATCCTGCTGCGCCGCCGGTTTGAGCGCCGCTGGTAAGGACCCCCGCCATGAAAGATCTGAATTTGACTGAAAAGAGCCACCTCATGTCCGACACCAAAATCTCCGCCAAAGGCGTGCAGGTCTATTACGGCGACAACCACGCCATCAAAGACGTGAACGTCGACATCGAAGACAAGACCGTCACCGCCTTCATCGGCCCGTCGGGCTGTGGCAAATCCACGTTCCTGCGCACCATCAACCGCATGAACGACACGATTGATATCTGCCGCGTCGAAGGCGACATCCTGATCGACGGCGAAGACATCTATGACCCTGCCGTGGATCCGGTGCAGCTGCGCGCCAAGGTGGGCATGGTGTTCCAGAAACCCAACCCGTTCCCGAAATCCATCTACGACAATGTGGCCTACGGCCCCAAAATTCACGGGCTGGCGCGCAACAAGGCCGAACTGGATGAGATCGTCGAAAAATCCCTGCGCAAGGCCGCACTGTGGAACGAAGCCAAGGACCGTCTTCAGGCCCCGGGCACGGGGCTGTCGGGCGGCCAACAGCAACGTTTGTGCATCGCGCGCGCGATTGCCACGTCACCTGAGGTTCTGTTGATGGACGAACCCTGTTCGGCGCTTGACCCGATTGCCACGGCCCAAGTCGAAGAACTGATCGACGAATTGCGCCAGTCCTTCAGCGTGGTCATCGTCACCCACTCCATGCAGCAGGCCGCGCGGGTCAGCCAGAAAACGGCCTTCTTTCACCTCGGCAACCTCGTGGAATTCGGCGAGACCGACAAGATTTTCACCAACCCCGAAGACCCCAGAACGGAGAGCTATATCTCCGGCCGGATCGGGTAAGGAGCAGTTATGAACGAGCATATTTCATCCGCCTTCGACCGCGACCTTGAGACCATTCAGGCGCTTGTTGTCAAAATGGGCGGCCTTGTGGAAAACGCGATCCTTGAGGGCGCGAAATCCCTCGAAACCCGTGACGTGGAACGGGCCGAGGTTGTCCGCAAGGGCGACAAGGTCATCGACGCGCTGGAAGAGCAGATCAACGAAGAAGCGGCCCGCGTCATCGCCCTGCGCGCGCCCGTGTCCAAAGACCTGCGGTCGCTTTTGTCGGTCTTGAAACTGGCCTCCAGTCTGGAACGCATGGGCGACTACGCCAAGAACATGGCCAAACGCACGTCGCTTCTGGCCGAAATGCAGCCCATCAACGGCACCGACGCGGCCCTACGGCGCATGTCCAAAGAGGTTCAGGCGATGTTGTCGGACGCGCTGGATGCCTACGTGCGCCGCGATGCCGATCTGGCCGAAAGCGTGCGCCAGCGCGACAGCGAAGTGGACCAGATGTACAACGCGCTGTTCCGTGAATTCCTGACCTTCATGATGGAAGACCCGCGCAACATTACGGCCTGTATGCATATGCATTTCATCGCCAAGAACGTGGAACGCATGGGCGATCTGGTCACCAATATGTCCGAACAGGTCATTTATATGGTCACCGGTGAAATGCCTGACGAAGACCGCCCCAAGATGGACCACACAGCCACCATGCAGGCGGAGGGCTGATCCCATGTCGCAGCCACATGTTCTCATCGTTGAGGACGAGCCCGCCCAGCGGGAGGTGCTGTCCTACAATCTGGAGGCTGAGGGGTTTCGCACCACCAAAGCCGAAGACGGCGAACAGGGGCTGATGCTGGTCGAGGAAGACACGCCCGACGTGATCGTTCTTGATTGGATGCTGCCCAATGTGTCCGGGATTGAGGTCTGTCGCCAGTTGAAGACACGCAGCGACACGCGAAGTATCCCGATCATCATGCTCTCGGCCCGCTCGGAAGAGGTCGACAAGGTGCGCGGGTTGGAAACGGGCGCGGATGACTATGTGGTCAAACCCTATGCGGTGGCCGAACTGATGGCGCGGGTGCGCACACAACTGCGCCGCGTGCGGCCGTCAACCGTGGGGCAAATCCTGACGTTTGAAGACATTCAACTCGATTCCGAAACCCACCGCGTCACGCGCAAATCCTTTGAGATCAAACTTGGCCCAACGGAATTTCGCCTGCTGACGACCTTCATGGAAAAACCCGGCCGTGTCTGGAGCCGTGAACACCTGCTGGACCGGGTCTGGGGGCGCGACATCTACGTCGACACCCGCACGGTCGACGTCCACATCGGACGGTTGCGCAAGGCGCTGACGCAACACGGCGGCACAGACCCCGTGCGCACGGTGCGCGGTGCGGGCTACGCCTTGGGTTAACCCGCAGCCGCGCGTTCGTCGGCGGCAGCTTTCTTTGCCGTGGCCCGTGTGATCAGCGACGCGGTGATGACGCCCAATGTCACAATGCCGATCATGATCGTGCTGAGGGCATTGATCTCGGGCGTGACGCCCAAGCGCACGGCGGAGAAGATTTTGATCGGCAATGTCGTGGCCGATGGCCCGGCGGTAAAGGACGCGATCACCAGATCATCAAGGCTGAGCGTGAACGCCAGCAACCATCCCGATATCACCGCTGGCATGATGATCGGCAAGGTCACGGAGCGGAACGCGTCAAAGGGCGTGCAACCCAGATCCAAGGCAGCTTCCTCCAGCGATTGATCGAAACTGACCAGTCGCGATGTGACGACCACGGACACGTAGCACATGGCAAAGGTCGTATGCGCCAGCACGATTGTGAAAACGCCACGGTCCAATCCGATGGCGATAAAGAACAACAGAAGCGACAGGCCTGTAATGACCTCAGGCATGACCAGCGGCGCGTAGATCATGCCGCTGAACAACCCGCGTCCTTTGAACCGACCCGCGCGGACCATGGCGTAGGCCGCCATGGTGCCCAGCACCGTGGCCAAGGTGGACGACCAGAATGCCACCTTGATCGTGACCCAAGCCGCATCCAGAAACGCATCGTTTTGCCACAGCTCCCCGTACCATTTCGTGGAAAACCCCGCCCAGACTGTCACCAGACGGCTTTCGTTAAAGCTGTAGATGATCAGGATCAGCATCGGCAGGTAGAGAAACGCAAAGCCGAACGTCAGGGACGTCGCGTTGAACCATGAAAACCGCCTCATTGGTCCGCCTCCTGATTGCGTTGGAACAGCACGATGGGGATGATCAGGATCAACAGCAGGATCACCGCCACAGCGGAGGCCACGGGCCAGTCGCGGTTGTTAAAGAATTCTTCCCACAGGACTTTGCCGATCATCAGCGTGTCCGATCCGCCCAGCAGGGACGGGATCACGAATTCGCCCAAGGTGGGGATGAAGACCAGAAAACACCCCGCGATGATGCCCGGTTTGGACAGGGGCGCTGTAACCAGCCAGAAGGCGGACAGGGCGGTGCAGCCCAGATCCTCGGCGGCCTCCACCAGACTGTCGTCCATCTTTTCCAGGGCGGCATAAATCGGCAGGACCATGAACGGCAGGTAGGTGTAGACGATGCCGATGTAGACGGCGATGTTGGTGTTCAGGATCGTCAAAGGCTCCCCAATGATCCCAAGCGACAGCAGCAGTTGGTTGAGGTAGCCTTCGGTGCTCAGGATGCCGATCCATGCGTAGACGCGGATCAGGAAGGACGTCCAGAACGGCAGGATCACCAGCATCAGCAAGGTGGGCCGCCAGTGGGAGGGTGCCCGCGCCATGGCGTAGGCGATGGGATAACCGATCAGCAAGGTCAGGAAGGTCGAGATCAGCGCGATTTTCAGCGATGACAGATAAGCCGCGAAATACAGGAAATCCGGCACGTCGACAAAGGATTGAAGGGCAGGGAACAGCAAGGCGAGAACAGCCACCACCAGCGCCACATTGACCAAGGCCACCGCCAGCGCCGTCAATGCAGCGGCGGCGGTATCAAAGAACCCGTTGGGCGTGTCCGGCACCAGTGCACGGCGCACGCGCGGGTAAACGATGCGGAACATCACCGCCGACAGCACAATCGCCGCAAACCCCGCAAAGACCGCACCCGCGCCGATAAAGGCGTAGTTTTCCAGATCAAGCCCCGCGACCATCGTCCAGAACCCGTCTTTCAAGGTCGGCGTATAGGGCGGGATGGCCAGCGCAATATCACTGAGAGAGATTTTCAGCACGATGCCAAACGGCACCAGAAAGAACACCAGAAGCCAGACATAAGGCAGCAGGATCAGGACCTTACGGCTCATTCTGAAAGCACCACGCCTGCGGTGTCCGTCCAACTGAGGTAGACGTGATCCTCCCACGTGAGGTTCCGGCGAGAGATGCGTCGCGTGTTCGTGGCCTGTGCCTTGACGATCAGGCCGGGGGCGACCTCAACATGATAGGTGGAAATGTTGCCGAGGTACGCAATGTCGAGGATCTTGCCCTCCATCACATTGGCGGCCTCAGGTTTTTCGGCAGAAATCGCGACCTTTTCGGGCCGGATCGCGAATTGCACGGTGCTGGCGGCGGGGGGTGGTGTGTCGGCGGTCGCTTTGATCGGGTCTTCCGTGGGGGACCATTTAATCGCCACAGACGTGGGGTCCGCGCCCTTTGGCTGGACCTCAACCGTGCCTTCGATCAGGTTCACATCCCCGATGAAGTCCGCCACGTAAGCGCTTGTCGGGGCTTCATAAATCTGGTCCGGCGTGGCCACTTGTGCAAGGTTGCCATCCACCATCACCGCCACGCGGGAGGCCACGGTCATCGCCTCTTCCTGGTCGTGGGTCACGATGACGAATGTGGTGCCGGTGCTTTCCTGAATATCCATCAGTTCAAACTGCGTCTCATGACGCAGCTTTTTGTCCAAGGCACCTAAAGGTTCGTCCAATAACAACAGCTTGGGCGCTTTCGCTAAACTGCGCGCCAAGGCCACACGTTGCCTTTGGCCACCCGATATCTGATGCGGTTTGCGTTTGGCGAATTTGCCCAGCTGGGTCAGTTTGAGCATCCGTTCCACGCGGTCGCCGATCTGGTCTTTGGGCATGTCGGACCGTTTGAGGCCAAAGGCGATGTTTTCCCAGACGGTCAGATGGGGGAACAGCGCGTAGGACTGGAACATCATATTGACAGGCCGCTCGTTCGGCGGCACCGGCCCGATATCCACACCGTCCAGAATGATCGACCCTTCGGTGGGTTTTTCAAACCCCGCAAGCATCCGCATCAACGTGGTTTTGCCACAGCCCGACGGCCCCAAAAGGGCAAAGAATTCCTTGGCATAGATGTCCAAGGTCAGGTCTTCGATCGCGGTGAAATCGCCAAACCGTTTGGTGACATTCTTGAACTGGATCAACGGCACTTCGGCCGGATCATCCCACGGGGCAAACACCGCATCAGGTCTGGGCTGCGCCATCATATCTCTTTCAAAAGGAAAACCCCCGCGCCGATAAAAGCGCGGGGGATCAGTGGCTTACTGGCCGGACTTGATGCGTGTCCACAAACGGGTCACGTCGCGCTGAACGCGCGCAGGATAGGGCCGCGTGATGTAGAGGTTTTCCAGCGTGGCCTCATCGGGGTAAACCGCAGGATATTCGAGGATTTCAGGATCAATAAATTCCTGTGCGGCCTCGTTCCCGCTGGCGTACCAGACGTAGTTGGTGGCAGCGGCGGCGTTTTGTGCATCAAGGATGAAGTTGATGAATGTATGCGCGCCTTCGGGGTTGGGGGCGTCTGCGGGGATGGCCATTTGGTCAAACCACATCTGCGCGCCTTCCACTGGGATCGCATAGTCGATCTCATTGCCGTTTTCGGCCTCGGCTGCGCGGAATTGCGCAAGGAACACGTCACCCGACCAGCCCACGGCCACGCAGATGTCGCCATTGGCCAGCGCTGTGATGTATTCGGAACTGCCGAATTTCTGGATGTAGGGGCGCACGCCCGCAAAGACCGCTTCCGCCTTGGCGATGACCTCAGGGTCGTGGCTGTCGGGGTCTTCGCCGATGTAGTTCAGCGCGGCGGGGATCATCTCGGTCGGGGCATCAAGGAAGTGCACGCCGCATTCGGCCAGCTTTTCCATGTTCGCAGGGTCAAAGACCAGATCCCAGCTGTCGACGGGGGCGTCTTCGCCCAAAATCTCCGCCACTTTGTCGATGTTGTACCCGATGCCTGTGGTGCCCCACATGTAGTTCACCGAATATTCGCCGTTCGGATCATACTGATCCGTGCGTTCCTGAATGGTGTCCCAAAGGTTGGCGTGGTTGGGCAGCTGCGCCAAATCCAGTGGTTGGAAGGCACCTGCGGTGATCTGGCGCTGCAGGAAGGTGGCCGAGGGCACGACGACGTCGTATCCGGACCCGCCAGACAGCAGTTTGGTTTCCAGCACCTCGTTGCTGTCGAACACGTCGTAGATCAGATCAATGCCGGTTTCGTCTTCGAACTGCGTCAGCAGGTCTTCGTCGATATAATCGGACCAGTTGTAAACGCGGACTTCTTCGGCGGCGGCCATGCCAGCTGTCAAAGCAGCGGCGGCGATGCCGGACATCAGATGTTTGGTGGTCATGAGTGGTTTCCCTGTCAAAAGAATGCAGCACTTTGGCCGCTTGCAAAGTGACTATGAAAGGCGCAATCGGGTTTTGCAATATGGCGCGCGCAGGGTGTGATCCGCGACGTGTGGTTTTGTTTGACACTGCTGCGGGTCCAAATAAGCTGCTTAAAATTCAGGCCGCACGTGCCTGACCCATCCTCAAGGACATTTGTGATGAACGTCATTTCCAACCACATGCCCACGGCTGATCTGCAGCGGCTGGATGCGGCCCACCACATGCATCCGTTTACTGCCGGGGCAGAACTGGCCGAAAAGGGCGCACGGATCATCACCTCAGCTGATGGGGTGATGCTGACCGACAGCGAGGGGCATCAAATCCTCGATGCCATGTCGGGGCTGTGGTGCGTGAACATCGGCTATGGACGCCGCGAACTGGCCGATGCGGCCCAACGGCAGATGATGGAACTGCCCTATTACAACACGTTCTTCCAGACGACCCATGTGCCTGCGATTGCGCTGTCGGCCAAGCTGGCCGAACTGGCGCCACGGGATCTGAACCATGTGTTCTACGCGGGGTCCGGGTCTGAGGCGAATGACACAAACATCCGCCTTGTCCGCCATTACTGGGCGCAAAAGGGCCAGCCGGACCGCAACATCATCATCAGCCGCACCAACGCCTATCACGGGTCCACCTTGGGCGGTGGGTCATTGGGCGGCATGTCGGGCATGCAAAACCAAGGCGTGCCGGTGATCCCCGGCATCCATCACATCGATCAGCCCGATTGGTGGTCTGAAGGCGGCGACATGTCGCCCGAGGATTTTGGCATAGCCCGTGCGCGCCAGTTGGAGGAAGCGATCCTTGCCCACGGCCCCGACCGCGTGGCCGCGTTCATAGGGGAACCCGTGCAGGGGGCTGGCGGTGTGATCGTGCCGCCCCACACCTATTGGCCGGAAATTCAGCGCATCTGCGACGAATACGGCATCCTTCTGATCGCGGATGAGGTGATTTGCGGCTTTGGCCGGACGGGCCATTGGTTCGGGTCCGACTACATGGGCATTCGGCCCCATATCATGACCATCGCCAAGGGGCTGTCGTCAGGCTACGCGCCCATCGGCGGGTCGCTGGTTTGTGATGAAGTGGCGCAGGTCGTGAACAACGCAGGCGATTTCAACCACGGCTACACCTATTCCGGCCACCCGGTGGCCTGTGCCGTGGCGCTGGAAAACCTGCGCATCCTGCAAGAGGAGCGGATCATTGAGAATGTCCACGACAAGATCGCGCCGTACCTTGCTGATAAATGGGCACAAATGACCGATCACCCCCTTGTGGGGGAGGCCAAGATCGTGGGCATGATGGGGTCCATTGCGCTCACGCCCCACAAAGCCAGCCGTGCCAAATTCGCCGCCGACGCAGGCACCGTGGGCCTGCATTGCCGCACGCGCTGTTTTGCCAACGGTCTGGTCATGCGTCATGTGGGCGACCGGATGATCATCGCGCCGCCGCTGGTGATCTCTGAAGGTGAAATCGACACGTTGATTGAACGGGCGGTTCAGTCTTTGGATGAAACCTACGACCTGATCCGTGCCGAAGGGCTGTATCAGGCCGCCTGATGGATCTGTTGACCGCCAATGACCGCGCGGGGGAATACCCTGCGTCCTATTATGCGGCTACGGCCACACCGCTTGACCCGTTTCCCGCGGCCAAGGGGGCTGTCCGCTGTGACGTCTGTGTGGTGGGGGGCGGCTATTCGGGCCTGTCGGCCGCGCTGCATCTGGCGCAGGCAGGATATGACGTGGTGCTGTTGGACGCGCAGCGCGTGGGCTTTGGCGCGTCGGGGCGCAATGGTGGGCAGGTGGGCACCGGCCAGCGGATCGGACAGGATGATCTGGAAGGGATCGCGGGGCGCGACCAAGCCCGCGCCCTTTGGGATTTATCCCTTGAATCCGTGAACTTACTGCGCAGCCTTAAAGCAAAGCACGCGATGGACTGCGGCTGGTCCGACGGAATTATCGAGGCTGATCACAAAGCCAAATTCGTGCCCCATTCCCACGCCTATGCCGAAAAACTGCAACGGGACTACGGCTATGACCTGATCCGCCCCGTGGGGCGTGAGGAGATGCGCGAACTTGTCGGCTCACCTGCCTATCACGGCGGTACGCTTGATATGGGCGGCGGCCATATCCATCCGCTGCGCTTTGCCTTTGGGCTGGCGCGGGCGGCACGGGACGCGGGTGTGCGGATTTTTGAACAATCAAAGGTGACAGAGGTGACGCCGGACGCGAAAGTCGTCACGCAACATGCTAATATCACGGCAAAACACGTCATTCTCGGGTGCAATGGCTATCTGGGCGCGCTGAACACCGATGTGGCCGCACGGGTCATGCCGATCAACAATTTTATCGCAGCAACTGCGCCCTTGGACGACTCAAAAACCATCATCCGCGACAATCATGCTGTGGCCGACAGCAAGTTCGTCATCAATTATTTCC
>NZ_JAHDGE010000056.1:7952-9889 GCF_020627745.1 Pseudooctadecabacter sp. | reverse complement strand
TGTTGCCGTTGGTGACATAGGCGTTGTGGTGCAGGTCGTGGTGGTATTCCAGCGTCTCGGCGGACATGCCCTTGGACGCCAGCGCGTCGTGGGCATAGGGAAGATCAGGAAGTTCGAAAGCCATCAGGGCACTCCTTTTAAGTATTTTAATCTCTGAGACGTAACAAAGCCCTCCTTGGCCTCAGGTCAAGGCGGTTTCGGCCTCACGGGTCGCTTTTGCGATTGTTTCCCCTTCCGCAACAGTGGACTTGGGGGTTCAGGTCGCTATGCTGCGGCCAAGCCGGGACGTATTCGGAAAATCAGCGCCAAGCGCGGGACGAGAGCAGGTATAAACGTGACACATTCCACCAGATTTGACCGTCGGGGCCGCAACTGATGGCGAAACATCAATTTACGATCCTGTCGATGATGAAGGACGAAGGCCACAGCCTTGTGGAATGGGTCGCCTATCACAAACACATCGGCTTCGATAACATCTGTGTCTACACCAACAACTGTGGTGACGGCACCGATGACATGCTGATCCGGCTTGAGGAACTGGGCTGGGTCAAACATTTCCGCAATGACGTCCCCGAAGGCAAAAAGCCCCAGCCCAACGCGCTGATGCTGGCCACCAAGAACCCCGATGTCACCGACAGTGACTGGATTTTGACGATGGATGCGGATGAATTCCTGTCCATCAAATGCGGGCGCGGCCATATCAGCCATCTGGTCGAAAAGATGGACCCCGCCGCCGATGCCATCGCCATCACATGGCGGTTCTTCGGCTCCAACGGGATCACCGACTGGAACCCCGGCCTTGTGACGGAAAACTACACCTCCGCCGCCCCTGACCAGTTCAAAAAGGGGTGGGGCGTGAAAACCATGTTCAAACCCTACCGCGACATGAAACTGGGCATCCACCGCCCCCATATCAAAAAGGCCAAACAGGAACCGGCGAATGCCAAGCTGCTGTTTGACCAGTTGTGGCTCAACGGGTCGGGCAAACCCATGCCCGATGAATTTTCGCTGTCCGGCTGGCGGTCGACCAAACCCACCTTGGGCTACAAATGGGTCGAATTGAACCACTATGCCGTCAAGTCATATGAGGCGTATCTGCTGCGCCGTGTACGCGGCAACGTCAACAACAAGGAAGACAAATACAACGCCGCCTACTTCGCCCTGTTTGATCGCAACGAAGAAGAACACATGAACGCGACGCGCCACGCCAAGGGCGTCAAAAAGAAGATGGCCAAGATCCTCAGCGATCCGATCATGCGCGAGTTGCAGGACAAGGCGTTGGAATTTCACGCCAAACGGGTCGAAATGCTGCGCACCTCCGGTCAATACGACACATGGGTGGCGGAACTGAAAGAGGCCGCTGAAATCCCCCTCGATAAGCTTGATGAGGTGCTGTTCATCCAGCACCTGCCCAAGGAATGGCAGCAAAAGGTCAAGGAACTGCAGGCCGCCGGCATTCCGGACAAGAAAATCGCCAAGATGATCGCCCAGACCCAGACCGCCAAAAAGGGTGAAACCCGTCAGGCCCTGCTGGCCGCCGCGGGCGAGAACGCCGAAGAACGGCTTGACGCCCACCAGTTGAAGGGACGCGAAAGCAAGGGCGACAGTCTGGACAATCCGTTCATGAACACCGAAGCCGCCGCCGGTCTGGGCGTGCCGCTGATGAACGAACGCACCCAGAAAATCGCACTGGCTGCACAGGCCGCCGACCCCAATGACGCTGGTGCTGCCAAACTGCTGGCCAAGGCCGCCAATGCGCGCAAGGTGCTGGATGCGCAGGCCGAACCCGCCCCTGATCCGACAGCCGTGGTGGATATGAACGAACCGGCCCCGCCGCTGGACACCATTGTGGATGAGGCCACGGTTGACGCCTCAACCACCATTGAAAGCCCCGAAGGCACCGTGCCCGTCGTGGATGCGGCCCCCGCCCCCAAGAC
>NZ_JAHDGE010000056.1:0-7852 GCF_020627745.1 Pseudooctadecabacter sp. | reverse complement strand
AAAACCACCAAGGCCAAAACCACCAAAGCGGCCCCCAAGAAAGCGACCACAAAATGACCAAAGCCCCCAACGCGGGCCGCAAGGTCCTTGTGTCGACCATGAAAAACGAAGGCCCCTACCTGCTGGAATGGCTGGCCTATCACCGTCTGATCGGAATTGACGAATTCTGTATCTTTTCAAACGATTGCACCGACGGCACCAATCTGATCCTGAACCGGTTGGACCAGCTGGGGATCGTCAAACACTACGACAATCCGCAAGGCCCGAACATGGACCCACAGCGGTCCGCCTACAGCCGTGCCAACAAACTGAAATGGGTGAAATCGGCGGATTGGGTGCTCATTGTCGATGCCGACGAATTCCTCAACATCCATGTGGGCGACGGGTCCATCGACGCGCTGATCGACGCCTGCGGCACCCCCGATGCCATTTCAATCAACTGGCGACTGATGGGGTCTGTGGGCCAGTCCAAAATGGCCAATGACCCGTTCAAGGGCGATCTGGTGACAGACCGTTTCACCCGTGGGTCCAGCTTTGAAGAGCCTGAGAACGGCCTCGTCTGGGGCTTCAAAACCCTGTTCCGCCCCGCAAAATTCGACTTTTTCGGCGTGCACCGCCCCAAATGGCGCAAAGAGACCGAGGTGGAACCGGGCAAGATCACCTGGACCAACGCCGCGGGCCGCCCCATGGGCGATCAATACCTGAAACGGGGCTGGCGCGGCAACAAAGAGAACGTCACCAACGAATTCGCACAAGTGAACCACTACGCCATCAAATCGCGTGAGGATTTCCTGCTCAAACGTCTGCGCGGCACGGCCAATTCCAAAAACAAAGGCCGGATCGACATGGAGTATTGGGACAAATACGACATCAACACCCATGAGGATTCCACCATCCGCAATGATGGCGTGCGGGCCCTGATGGACGACTGGCTGCAGGACCCTGATCTTGCGGCCCTCGTCCGCGCCTGCGCCGATTGTTCGCGCCGCGTGCTGGACTACCAGCTGACCGTGCCGGAATTTCGCACGTTCATCGACACCGGCATCTTTGAATCCATGCAGAAAATTAACGACTGATGACGCGGCCCCGTTTTCTTTGCGTTGGAACGCACCACAAAACCGGCACCGTCTGGCTGCGCCGCACCTTTCACAAATACGCCACCGCCAATGGGATTCCGGTGGTGCGGGTCAACGGCAAAACGCCGGTGACCGCCCTGCCCGACCGTGGCCCGGCCCTTGTGGTCAACTGGTCGTCGGACATCCCGCAGGCCATTCTGGACTTGCCCGACACCCGCGCCGTGCACATGATCCGCGATCCGCGTGACGTGCTGATCTCCGGCGCGCGTTACCATCTGACGGCCAAACACGGCAACGAAAAATGGCTCGCCCGGCCCCGCGACCAATGGGGCGGGCTGAATTATCAGGAAAAGATCAATGCGCTGACCAACCCGCTGGACCAGATGCGGTTTGAAATGCACCACAAACACAAAGCCACCTTGCGCGAAATGCTGCGCTGGCCCTACGGCCACCCCCATGTGGCCGATCTGCGCTACGAAGACATGATCAACGACACCGACACCGCCCTGTTCAGACAGATGATGACCCATCTGGATGTGGAAGGCTTCGACGTGGACGGCGTGACCAAATCCTATTGGGACCAGTCCTTGTTCGGCGGCCAGAAAGACGACCGCAAGGGCCTTGTCGCCGGTCATGTCAAATCCGGCAAAGCCGCCCAATGGACGCGCAAACTGCCGCTTGAAATCGCCGTCGAATATCACGCGGCCTTCGGGGACGACCTGATCCGGCTCGGCTATGCCGAAGACGGCGCATGGGTGGACGACTGTCGACCCGCAGCCCAGATCTACGCCGAAGCAGCCTCCTGATTGCGCGCGCGGTAGCGTTCGATCCGCCGCAACAAATCCTGCATATCGGGCTGCTTTTTCAGGGTCGCGATCCGGCGGCGGGCCACGTCCACAGCCCCCTCGTGCAGGCTGCGCAACTCGGCGTCCTTCAACAATTCATCCCGCGCCGTGGCAATGTCGGGCACCATGCGTGAAATGTTGGTGTCATGCAGATCGTTGTGATCGTAACGCCGCCAATAGGCCATCGCGTCCTTGGCATCCGCATGGTTGGCATTGCCCCGATGCACCTTCAGCAAATAGGTCTCCACCGCGCGCAGGGCGTAATGGTTCAACTGCACCAGATCGAACCCGAAACTGCCCTCAAGCAGGCTTTTGATATCCTTGGTGAAATCCTGATCGGTCAGACGTTTGCCCGACCCGTTCACACAATGCACCTTGTCCAGCTTGTCCGCGTGAAACACCGGCGAATGGTTGTGCCACGACTTCGCCTGAGCCGCGCGGTGCGTCAATGTCTTGGTGCCACGCCGGTTGAGCCGTGGATGGTATGGTTTTTCCTTGTCCCACGCATATTGAAACTGCTCGGTCAGCAACCTGTCCTCGAAACCCACCACTCCGGAACAGCCGAAATTATGCTGGTTCATCACCACCATATTGGCGTCAGGCACGGCGTTGAACAGGTCCTCCAGATGGCCCTTGCCGGTGTTCACGCAAATGAATTCGTCCACATCAAAGCTCACCACCCAGTCAGAACGCGGCAGCCGTTCGGAGGTGTTGATGTATTTGATCACCTGCAAATGGTGCTTGTCGCGGTCCAGATACATGGACGGGTTTGGGTAGTGCCGCAGCACGCCCATTTCATCCAGCCGTTCCAGCATCAGGTTCGTGCCGTCGGTGCAATCGTTGGAAAACACCAGCATGTCGTTCACACCGATCATGCGGTGATAGGCGACCCATTCCAGCAGAAACGGCGCTTCGTTTTTCATCGGCGTGATGGATGTGATGCGCATGTGGTGCGGCCTGTCCTGTAACTCTGCCCCAGCCCTATCAGGTTCGGGCTGCGCCGTCATCGCCCAAGATCGCCGTCACCCGAACGCGCCCGTGGGGCTGGCTTTGGCCGCATTGCGCAACAACCCGTCCATATAATCCCCGACGGAGCGGAAACACACCACATCGAACCCCGCCTCATGGGCCCAGAACGCCGCCGCCACCTGCGCAAACCGCGTGCGGCGCGCGTCGCCAATGGCAAAACTGTCTGCATGCAGATCAACAGGACACAACCGCGCGAGAACCTCACGCGCATGATCACCGGCAACAGTGAACACCGCCCGCGCATCAGACACGTCTGCGGCCAGATAATGCTGCCCCGTCAACGTCTTATCCATAGCGGCAAGCGTCTGTGCCACGTCCGCGTAGGGCACCATCACCAACAGCTCATCCGGTGACATCCACAGCACGCCCCGCGCGCCGTCCCCCGCAATCTTGCCCGGTTTCGGCACCGCCTGCCCCGTGGCAGCCTTCACCGCCTTTTTCATCGCAGCAGAGGCCAAATCGCCGCGCAATGTGATCATGCCCCGTGCATCGGCGCGGGTGATGGTTGCCAAATCAGACATTCTGCTTGCTCCCTTCGGGATCATAAAACACCGGGCTGACGATCTTGGCATGGACGACCGTGCCGTCAGTCTTCGGAAATTCAATCACCTCCCCCATGCGGTCCGGCCCGTCCTTGACCAGCCCCATGGCAATCCCGCGCCCCAGATTGGCGGAATAATAGGTCGATGTGATGCGCCCTTGCGTGTTGCGCTGGCCGTTGGCGTTCTCACCTTCCGCCACGGCATAGGCCCCGTCAGGGATGACCGACCCGTCAACGCTTTCCAGACCCACCAGTTTCCACCGATCCGGGTCCGCCATGGCCGACCGTTCCTGACCGCGCTTGCCCAGATAATCGTCCTTCTTTTTGGACAGCGCCCAGTTCAGCCCCAGATCCTGCGGGATCACGGTGCCGTCGGTCTCATCCCCGATCATGATGAACCCCTTTTCGGCGCGCAGCACGTGCAGCGCCTCGGTCCCGTAGGGCATGACGCCAAACTCGGCACCCGCCTCCATCAAAGCCTCCCAGAAGGCCGCCCCTTCGGAGGCTTTCACGGCAATCTCGTAAGACAATTCGCCCGAGAACGAGATGCGGTAAGCGCGACAGGCAAACCCGCCAATCTCACCGTCTTTCCACTGCATGAACGGCAGCGCATCTTTCGACACATCCATCCCGCCAAGCTTTTCCAGAACCTTCCGCGCGTTCGGCCCAACCACAGCCACCTGCGCGTATTGTTCGGTGACATTGGCCACATAGACCTTCCAGTCCCACCATTCCGTCTGCAACCATTCCTCCATGTGGCCATGGATATGGTCGGCCCCGCCGGTGGTCGTGTGGCACAGCCACGTGTCCTCATCAATGCGGGCCACAACCCCGTCATCCATCAAGAACCCCTGTTCATTGCACATCAACCCGTAGCGGCATTTCCCCACGGCCAGATTGGACATCATATTGGTGTACATCATATCGAGGAACCGACCCGCATCAGGCCCCTTCACGATCAATTTCCCAAGGGTCGACGCATCCAGCAGCCCAAGGGCCTCTCGCGTGTTCTTCACCTCACGGTTCACAGCGTCCTCGACGCTTTCGCCGCCGCGTTGGTAGGCATAGACGCGGCGCCATTGACCCACCGGTTCCCACTCCGCACCATTGGCATCGGACCATGCGTGGATCGGTGTCTTGCGCAACGGCTGGAACAACTCGCGGCTGGCCTCGCCCCCGATGGACCCCAGTGAAATCGGCGTATAGGGCGGACGGAACGTCGTGGTGCCGGTCGCGGGAATAGGCTGGCCCAACGCGTCCGACAGAACGGCCAAGCCGTTGATGTTGCTCAATTTGCCCTGATCGGTCGCCATCCCCAACGTGGTATAGCGTTTCGTGTGCTCGACACTTTCATAGCCCTCTTGGGCGGCCAGCTGCACGTCGCTCACCTTGACGTCGTTTTGATAATCGAGCCACATTTTCGACCGCAACTTATAGGACGCACCCTGCGGCATCATCCACACGGCCTCCATCGGGGCCTCCTCCGGCGCGTCCCCTTTGGGCGCCTTGCCGGGGCTGTTGAACACCCCCGCGGCCTTGGCCGCCGCCGCCCCTGCTGCATGGGCGTCGGACAGACAAGCGGCGGTGGACAAACCGCCCGAAGCGGCCCCCGCCGTCACCACAAATCCCGCGCCGTCCGCGCCCAAGGGCGGACGATCAGGATCGGGGCGGAAATGGCTCTGCTCCGCGTCCCAGACCAACTTGCCCCCGCAGTGGGACCACAGGTGCACCACGGGCGACCAGCCGCCCGACATGGCAACAGCATCGCAGGCGATCTCGTCAAGCTCCGCACCCTCACCGGCCTGCGCACAAATGCCAACGCCTGTGACGCGCTTTCCGCCTTTGACCGACGCTATGGCCTTGCCGAACATCACCTTGATCCCCAGCGCCTCGGCCTCCCGCGCCAAGGGGCCAGCGCCCGCACGCGCATCAATGACCGCAGGCACATCCAACCCGGCCTGTTTCAACGCAATCGCCGTGCGGTAGGCGTCATCGTTGTTGGTCACGACCACCGTGCGGTCGCCCACAGATGTGCCGTAATTCACCACATAATCGCGCACGGCAGAGGCCAGCATGACACCCGGCACATCATTGCCCGCAAAGGACAGGGGCCGTTCAATCGCCCCCGTCGCGGTCACAATCTGGCCCGCGCGCACCCGCCACAACCGGTGCCGAGGCCCGGATTTGTCGGCCCGATGATCGGTCAGCCGTTCATAAGCCAGCACATAACCGTGGTCATAAACACCCGCCCCCATACAGCGCGCCAAAGTCACGACATTGGACATCTTATCAAGCGCTTGCAGGGCGTCCTTCACCCAAGCCTCCGCATCCATCCCGTCAATCTGCGCCCCGTCTACCGGCGCGCGACCACCCCAATGGGCGGTCTGTTCCACCAGCAGCACACGCGCACCCGCACGGCCCGCCGCAAGGGCCGCCGTCAGCCCCGCAATGCCACCGCCCACGACCATGACATCGCAGTGGTGATAGATGTGTTCATAAACATCCGCATCGCGGTCCTTGGGGGCTTTGCCCAGCCCCGCAGCCTTGCGGATAAACGGCTCGTACACATGTTTCCACAAAGGCCGTGGATGAATGAACATCTTGTAATAGAAACCTGCAGGCATGAATTTCGACAGCTTGGCATTCACAGCCCCCACGTCAAACTCCAGCGACGGCCAATGGTTCTGCGACGTGGCCTCCAGCCCCTCGAACACCTCTTGCGTGGTGACCCGCTGGTTGGGTTCAAACCGCCCGCCCGACCCAAGATTGACCAGCCCGTTGGGCTCCTCCGCGCCACTTGCCACAATGCCACGGGGCCGGTGGTATTTGAACGACCGCCCCACCAGCATCTGGTCATTGGCCAACAGCGCCGAGGCGAGTGTGTCGCCCTCAAACGCCTTCATCCGCTGCCCGTTGAACGTGAATTCCACCTGCCGGTCGCGGTCAATCAACCGCCCCTGCTGCGCCAGACGTGTGCTCATGCCCCGTCCCCCCCGAAGTCTCGCCACGCCCAACCGGGGCGTTTGGCGGTGATCTTGTCCTTGATGTCCTTGGGTGGCTCGAACGTCTGCGCGGGATAGGTCCCGAACACCTCCAACGTCATGGTGCAACGCGCTGCGTGAAACCACTTGCCGCAGCCATAGGCGTGCCGCCAGCGCTCAAAATGCACCCCCTTGGGGTTTTCGCGCACAAACAAATAGCCCTCGAACGCCTCCTCGGACGATCCCGGGCCGAAGCGTTTCAAATGCGCCTCGCCGCCCGGCGACAATTCGGTCTCTTCCGCGTCAACGCCGCAATAGGGGCAATTCAGGGTCAGCATGGCGTGCCCGTCCTTTTGTGATCAAGTCTGGTGGATATCTGAAACGCAAAACGGCCGGCATCCCGAAGGACACCAGCCGTAAGCCGTGCAACATCAGATGATGTCGTGATGTTAGTTGGACGCGTCGCCGTCGGCTGCGTCAGCCGCACCCTCCGCTGCACCTTCGACCGCATCAGCGGCCCCTTCGACAGCGTCGCCTGCGCCTTCGATGGTGATGTTGACGTCATCGGCACCGCCGCCCGTGCTGCCGTCACCGGCAAACATGACATAGGCCATGATGGCGACAACCACGACGATGATGCCAAGGATGAACCCCATGGCGCCTCCGCCCCCACCTGTGGTGGTCGTGGTCGTTGTGGTGTTGCGTTCTGCAACGCGGTCGGTTGTGTGTGGATCGGCCATGTCGGCACTCCGTTCAGACTGGATATTAATCTCAATCCGGTAACGCACCGACGGGGCGGAAAGTTCCTTGACCTCGGGGGGGATTTTCGTCCGCTGCGGGATGCCGCACAGGCGAAACCTGTGCGCGCGGGGGCAAGGGTTTCGCCCTGCCCGCCGCGCCTGGTCCGTGAATGGTCGGCGGGGTTATTCGCCCGGCGCGACAGGCGCTGCAGGGGCGGTCTGGGCCGCAGGCGCGATGTCCGCTGGCGTCTGGTCGACAGGCACCGCCGCGCCGCCAAAGACCGCGTAAAGCACGACCAGTATGATGGCGGCACCGGCAAGGATAAACCCAAGCCCCCCCGCGCCTGATCCGCTGTCCAGCGGGATGCGATGGGACCGGTCCGGTGCCGGCTTTGAGAAGTCGTAGTCAGCCATTTCAAGTCCTCCTGTTTGGGTGGAGAGACTTTGGCAGGTGCTGCATCAGAAGGAATATAAGCGGAAATCGCCGGTGCGTTTGGGCAAAGGGTGGCCGTTTCGGCGGCTGCCCATCGGCCAAAGGTTGCGCAAAGGCGCGAAGGCGCGCGGCCCGACCTCGGGTGGGCCCATGAAACATAAGGTGCCCTGTGATCTTGATCCACCAGCGATGGCACGCGCGGCACAG
>NZ_JAHDGE010000013.1 GCF_020627745.1 Pseudooctadecabacter sp. | reverse complement strand
TTGCAAATCCGTGTACACCGGTTCGATTCCGGTACTCGCCTCCAATAAAATCAAGCACTTATCTGTTCGGGCGTCGATTTCCAGGGCGCCATTTTTCAGGGCATTTTACGGTTACGTTCGAGCGGCGTTCTTTTCCGCCTCTGCGTAAAGCTCTAAAATCTTGTCGGTTTTGACTGATCCAACCACCGCTTAGACCTCAATCATCACGGTCGCATGCTTTTGCGTTCATTTAAAGACGGCTGCCAACTGACTGGCACTAGCCCCTGATCGAAAAGGATCGGCCCATAACTGCCGTTCGAACGACCCGAGAGTTGTTGCATGCAGCCAGCCAAGCTGCCTCAAAATTTCAATACACTCAGACGTGTCGGCCCAGCGTTTGGTCCATGTTTTTTGTCGTCAGCCATACAGGCTCAACAATTTCTCGGTGCGTCCGCCTCAAAAGGTGACGCCGCACGCCGCGCCTCATATTCGCGCTCGGAACCGGCGGCGTATCATTTGAAGAGGAACGAGACCTCACGACCGGCAATTGCCGTCTGGCTGGTGCGCCGATCTATCGCAAGTTTGCAACGTCTTCACCTATCTGCCGACCGCGTATCCTCGTGTCACCCTGCTTCGCGGTCGTCAAAAATCAAACTTTGCTTTCATACATTTATGAACGGCCATCCGTTCGATGCCTCGTTAGGTGACACCGCCTTTAATAATTCCATAGTGTCCCGTCCTGCAATCGCACGACCGGATGGCTGCCCGCTTGGTATTCATATTTCGCAGCCTCGGTTTCATCAAAATCAACACCAAGCCCCGGCGCATCGCTGACGTAGACCATTCCGTTTTCCATAACATGATCGGATGGGAACAAAGCGTCACATTCGGGCGTGCCGAGCACGAGGTATTCCTGAATGCCGAAATTCGGAGCCCATGCGTTCAAGTGGTGCTGTGCCGCCATGGAAATAGGCGAATGGCTGGGGGCGCCGTGAAAACCCGTCCGGACGTGGTGCAATCCGGCAAGGTCGACGATACGTTTGACAGGCGTGATGCCCCCACCGTAGGTCACGGCAATACGGATAAAATCGATCAGTTCACGTTCGATCAGCGCGTTACAATCCCAGATGGAATTGAACACCTCGCCGATGGCGATGGGCGTGGTGGAATGCTGGCGGATAAGTTTCAGGGCATTCTGATCTTCGGCAGGTGTCGGGTCTTCAAGCCAATAGAGCCCGACAGGTTCGACCGCTTTGGCAAACTCCGCCGCCTCGCGAGGAAGCAAGCGGTGGGTTTCTCAAAAAATGAAACGTTTGAATATGCGATAGGTCCGCATTGGAAACTTCATCCCGAACACTTTGCAATTGCAGCAAAAATTCGCTTCCCACCGATTGTGTAAAAAACAAAGTGCCGCTGGCGCAAATAGTGGCGCTCCAGAGTAGAAAGCGAGCGTCTTTCTTTTCAGCTTTTCGCGTTTGCTACGGTGCAGGACATATCTTCGCCAGTGTCCGGAGGTTCTGTGTGGTGGCCGCGGGCGGGAATTCGTCATTTGTACCACATGGGCCGCGCAATCGGAGCCTTCCCAGCCCAAGGATGCGTTTGAGGTGGGCGAAAAGCATCTGGTCCTTTCTTCGAAGCCGCATAAAGATTGCGCATTGCCTGATTTATTAAATATGCCCGGCGACCTGCCGGGCGTCGCAATGCTCTTCTCGGGTGATCTTCGCCGCATCTGTCTGGCCGCACTTTATCTTCGATGGGCAGGCCTGACAGGTCTGCTTTGACGCCTGATGCCGGGCAACGCCCTTGCCGGTTGAGCCACGGTTTGGGTCCGAGTAATTCCGTCAGAAGTGCTTTAACGGCTCACCTTCGGGGCGCATGTATTTGTTATCTTCTGGATCACATTCAAAGTCAGCACGAAACCAGGTGCCGTTGGTACGACCCCCTTTTTCCAGAACAGCAATGTAAGGTTTGATATCCCACTCAACGAGCCAACCCAGCGCTGGGTCAGAACCGGACGCTGTATCTGCGATCCAACGCTCAGAGCCGGTGTCATGCTGTTAGTTGATACGATCCAATAAAACGCGCACGGCCCCGACTTTACCCTGTCGTATCGACCGCGTCCCTTCCACGTCAGCGATGACGCTGTTGTCGGCGTCGATCAGGTAATTGGTTGAATAACTGAGGAACGCAGGGCCTTTACAGGCTGCTGTCCATAGACTGGCGCGGGCAGGATGAGATGTGAATTTCGGCGCGACCTTCGATGTTGCACCAAAGGCTAGATCGTCCAGAATATACAACTGCTCTTTCGCGGCCTTTGGGGCACCAGTTGGATCAATGGCGCTGCGGCTCCAAACATCCTTTAGGGGCAACCTCTGTATGTTCGCGTCGGCCTAATATGGGTCTGACGTTCGCCATCCGTCGGGCGTTGATTTCGGCTCGTTCCCCGCGCGAGATGAACAAGCTGTTGTCTAGCCCCACGCCCACGTGACCTCCCATCTGGCTGCCGGTGGTCGCCGTGGGGATTTGCGACATAATCCTTTTCCCAGTCGAACCCTCAATCGTCATCGCCGACGCGTCTGGCGAGCGGGTTAAAGCTGAAATTCATCGACCCCATGTTCATGCGGCGCATTTCTGCGCTGAACGTGGCTGCGGGCTTGATCCGGTCTTGAATGGACAGTGTGAGCGATTGACCGGTTAAAAATGTTCATCACAACATCACTGGCCTGTTTGATGCAGCCCAGAAAGGGGCTGTTATCGTCATGGTTCACTGAAGGCGCGCCCGTCTTATTGTCGCGGGTATGAAGGAGCAAGATCAAGGCTCCGGCCTCTACCGCTTCGATCGCTCGGGCGGTGATGTCATCATAGGTGTAGCGCAAAGCATCCGACATTGTTGGCGTATGGATCGCGCCTTTGACCGAACAGATGATGATGGTGCGCTATGTTCGGCCAAGGGTTAGGGTCCTTCGTCGGCGTCGGTGCGGACGCGGTAGCTGAGGGGAAAAGTTCCAGATCAAGCGGCTGCGGATCAGACCCCAAACGGATTTGGGTGCCTTGAGCGTGATGACGGTGGCCGATTAAGCAAGGCGGCTGGTTCTAACAGCGCGCGCTCAATATTCCACCCTCGGAAACGGGCCCTGCGGGTGGATGGCCGAGGCGACTAGAATCGCGATGTGACCGGCGCGCATTTTGAGCCAGGGTCTGCGCGACCTTTAGAATGACGCCACGCACGATCGTGCCCCAACCATAGCCGAGCCACCCTATAATCCCATCCTCGCCCCCAATTATCAGGCGCACACCACCCGCGGACAGACCAAAGCTGGTGCGCACGCCCAGCAGGATACCCGCAATGGCCGTCACCGCGAAGGCCAGCGCCGTGGCCATCCCAAACACATGTGGTTGTTCAACCCCATGAGCTGGGCACTATCGGAATTGTCGGATGTTGCACGAAAAGCGCTTCACGCCCAAGGAGGTCGTTCATACGCATGCGAGCCTTCTGACAGGTGGCTGAACGGCGGCCCTCGCCCCACCCTTGCACAGCGGTGAAATCGCCGTGCGTGGCCCTAATGTGTTGGCCGAATATCTGCACAATCCCGACGCCACGGCCAAAACTTTTGCAGGTGACTGGCTGCGCACCGGCGATCAGGGACATATGGACGCCGACGGCTATGTCGACGTCACCGGTCGCTTGAAGGAGTTGATCATCAAGGACGGAGAAAACATCGCCCCGCGCAAAATCGACGAAGTCCTTTATTCCGAACCTGACGTCATCGAAGCCGCAGCCTTGACGCGGCCCTGCAAAAGCTATCGCGATGCAGTTGTGGCTGCCGGGGCGATCCGCAGCGGCTCTATCCTGTCGGAGGCTGTATTGATCGCCCTGTGCCACGACCGTCTGGGCGCGTTCAAATCCCCCGACTGCATCGACTTTCTGCCCGAACTGCCCAAGGGCCCGTCAGGGAAAATCCAGCGGTTGAAACTGTCAGACCTCGTCTGAGGTGATCTTGTAGGCGGGCAGCTGATCCAGTGCTGTCTTTAACGCCTCACCCCACCCTGTTGAAATGGTACGATAAACCGGATCATCCACCTCGACCCGGCCCCGGCGCGATGCATCAAACTGTCCGTCTTCGAACAGATGCACGTCAAAGGGCAGCCCCACCGAGAGGTTGGATTTTACGGTGCTGTCAAAGGACACAAGCAACAGCTTCATCGCGTCCTCAAACGTCAAATCCGGATCGAAGGCGCGCACCAGAATGGGCTTGCCGTACTTCGTTTCTCCGATCTGGAAAAACGGGGTGTCTTCGGACACTTCGATGAAATTGCCTTCCGGATAGACCAGAAAGATGGTGGGCTTGCCGCCCGCGATCTGCCCGCCGACGATCACCGATGCCCCGAACGCATCGGCAGAGGCCGGGCCACCCGGCGCGGAATAGGAAATCACCTCTTTCAGGGTGGCCCCCACAAGCCGCGCGACCTGAAACATCGTGGGCTGGCTCAGGATAGACGGATCGCGGTCATCTGCGGCTTGCGTGCGTTCCTCAAGCAGGCTGATCATCGCCTGCGTGGTCGCCAGATTGCCGGCTGTCATCAATGTGATGTTGCGTTCGCCTTCAACGGTAAAGGTAAACATTTTGCGGGTTGAGGCGAAGTTGTCGACGCCTGCGTTGGTCCGTGTGTCGGACATGAACACAAGGCCGCGGTTCAGGCGCATGGCGACGCAATATGTCATCTGGATTCCCTAAATCAGTCTGGCAGCCACCCTATTGCTGCACCTGCAAAGACACAACGAGGTTCTCATCCCCCTGCCCCATCCGCAGCCCGGATATGGGGGCTGCATCCTTGGCATCGCGTCCAATAGCAAGGCGGACGTAACGTTCATCGGGGCTGATCTGGTTCGACACATCAAAACCGACCCAGCCAAGCCCGTCCAGATGCACCTCGGCCCACGCATGGCTTGCGTCCTGCTCGATCCGGTCGTCCATGAACAGATACCCGCTGACATAGCGCGCCGGTGCCCCCAGATGGCGGGCGGCGGCCACAAAAATATTGGCGTGGTCCTGACATACGCCACTGCCTTGCGACACCGCCCCCTCGGCGGTGGTGGCCATGTCCGTCTGGTTCAGCACATAGGCAACCTTGTCCAGAATGGCGCCCGACAGCGCGTGATATCTGTCCAGATCACCCGTGACATTGCGCACGCTGTCGGCCAGCGCCGTCACACCGTCGCCTGCGGTGGTCAGGGCGGTGGGCTGCTGGAAATACCACAACGGCGCACGGCCATAGACCGGACCCAGTATTCCCGAGGTATCGGCCGTCTCGACCTCCCCCTCGACGGAAATCGTCAACGCCTGCACCCCTTCGTCGGCACAGACAAGCCGCACCTGATTGCCGTGATGATCGCTGTAGCCCGCCTCTACCCGGCCGCCGTCAACGGTCACCGCCCAATCCGTAACCCGTTGCATGGGGCTGTCCACCGGCCACAGCCGCACCTGTTGCAGCGCACCGGACACGGGTTCGGCGTAGGTGTATTCCGTTTGGTGGGAAACCTTGATGCGCATCTATTGAATGAACCTGTATTGTTGTTCGATCATGGCACCCAACATGGTAAGGTCACGCAGGATCTGGGTGGTATATTCATGCAAACCCTCCTCGAAAATCGACGACACATCCCGCCCTGCGCACCGCCCCAGCATGGCTTGCGCCGCTGCAAGGCTGCGGCTCTCCCCGCCGTAGTCCTGCGCCAAAAGATCAAGGTTCTCTACAATCGCCGCCGCGCAAAACGCCAAAGACCGCGGAAACCGTGCATCCAGCATCAGGAACTGCACGATATTGGCGGCGTTATATTCGCCCTCGACCGCGTGGCGGAACGACCGGTGGCCCGACACAGACCGCAGCACCATTTCCCATTGCACATTGTCCAGCCGGCTGCCCACAAAGGACGGTGACGGCAACAGCGCGTGGTATTTCACATCAATGATCCGCGCGGTGCTGTCGGCCCGTTCAATGAACGTCCCCAAGCGGCAGAAATTGTAGATGTCATTGCGCAGCATTGTGCCATGCAACGCCCCACGCACCAGCGCCGATTGCTGGCGAATGGCCTCCAGCGTCTGGGGCACGTCCTCTTCCGCGATGGGCTTTTTCAACAGCTCCGTCAGGACCATCCATGTCTCGTTGACCGCGCACCAGACCTCTGTCGTCAGCGCCGTGCGCACCAACCGTGCGTTGTCACGGGCCGCTTTGACGACCGATAGGACCGAACTTGGGTTTGACGGTTCCCGCAGGAGAAAATCGCAGACGTTCTGGCTGGTGTAGGTGTCATATTGCGCCAGATATGCCCCCTGCTGGGCCGAGGTGACGATGACAGACTGCCAGTCCGACGTGGGGTCGGAAGAGCGCGTGAGAGCAATCCGAAAGCCCGCCTCGATCAGGCGCGCGGTATTCTCGGCGCGTTCCAACCCCCTGAACATCCAGTATAATCCACCTGCGGTCTTGCCCAGCATATCAGTCCTCCAGCACCCAGGTGTCCTTGGTGCCGCCCCCTTGGCTGGAATTCACCACAAGGCTGCCTTCGGTCAGGGCCACGCGCGTCAGCCCGCCCGGCGCGATATCAACCGACCCCGGCGACATCAGCGCGAAAGGCCGCAAATCCACATGGCGCGGGGCCAGACCGGCGTCGGTGAAAATAGGCACGGTGGACAGGCTCAACGTGGGCTGGGCGATATAATTGGCAGGCCGCGCTTTAAGTTTGGCGCGGAAATCCTCAATCTCCTGGCGGGAGGCCGCAGGCCCCACCAACATCCCGTAGCCGCCCGATCCGTGCACCTCTTTGACAACCAGATCAGCCAGATTGTCGAGCACGTATTTCAACGCCTCAGGCTCGGAACAGCGGTGCGTTTCCACGTTCTTCAGGATCGCCTTTTCGCCGGTGTAGAATTCGACAATTTGCGGCATATAGCTGTAAATCGCCTTGTCGTCCGCCACGCCTGTGCCAGGGGCGTTGGCGATGGTGATGTTGCCCGCGCGGTACACATCCATGATGCCCGGCACGCCCAGCATCGACGTGGGGTTGAACGTCAGCGGGTCCAGAAAATCGTCATCCACCCGCCGGTAAATCACGTCCACCGTGCGATAGCCGCGCGTGGTGCGCACGGCGATTTTGCCATCCACAATCCGCAGGTCATGCCCCTCGACCAGTTCAACCCCCATCTGGTCCGCCAGAAAGCTGTGCTCATAATAGGCCGAATTGTGAATACCCGGCGTCAGGACCACCACAAACGGGCGCCCTTCGCAGTTCGGCGGGGCCGACGCCTCAAGCGACGCACGCAGGTTTTTGGGGTAATCGCTGACGCGCTGCACCTTGATCTGGCTGAACAGCTCGGGAAACATCTGCAACATCGTCTCGCGGTTTTCCAGCATATAGCTCACCCCCGAGGGCGTCCGCGCATTGTCCTCCAGCACGAAAAATTCGTCCGCACCGGTGCGCACGATATCCGTCCCGACAATGTGGGTGTAAACGCCGCCGGGCGGAACAAAATCCATCATCTGCGGCAGGAACGCATCGTTTTGCGCAATCAGCCGTGTCGGCACGACGCCCGCACGCAGAATTTCCTGCCGGTTATAAATGTCGTGCAAAAACGCATTAATGGCACGGACCCGTTGTTCAACACCCTTGGCCAGTTTGGTCCATTCGCTGTTCGACAAAATGCGCGGCACCAGATCAAACGGGATCAGCCGTTCTTCGGCGTCCGCCTGACCATAAACATTGAACGTGATTCCCGCGCGGCGGAAAAAACCCTCGGCCTCTTGGCTTTTCTGGGCCAATCGGTCGCCATTCTGCGCCGAAAACCAGGACCCGTATTTGGCATAAGGCGCACGCGGGGTCCCATTGCCGATCATCTCATTGAAAAAGGTCTTCGGCTTATCCATGCCCCAGCCTCGGATCATTCGTCGCAAAACGCAAGGCCGCCGTCAAAATCGGTCGAAAATTCAATTTCTTGCGCATGAAATTTGGGCACATGACCGGCCTGTGCCGCCTCTTCACACACCCTTCGTCTGCGCCGCCACGCATTATTGCTATTGACCCGATACCACAAAGCCAGATACGCATTTTGCAACCGGTTGCAAAGTAGGATCGAGGGCATCATGACAGACATCGGAATTGGCGTCGTCGGTGGCGGTTACATGGGCAAAGCGCACTCCGTGGCCTTTGCCGCCGTGGCCAGTGTCTTCGACACCGCGCTGCGCCCGAAACTGGTGCACATCTGCGCATCCAGCGACGAAAGCGCCGAACGCTACCGCCAGACGTACGGCTTCGAAAAGGCCACATCCGACTGGCGTGTCATGGTGGCCGACCCTGAGGTTGAGGCCATTGTCATCGCCTCCCCCCAAGCGACCCACCACGACATCGCACTAGCCGCCTTTGCCGCCGGAAAACCGGTGCTGTGTGAAAAACCGCTGGGCGTATCCGTGGCCCAAAGCCAGTCGATGGTGGACGCAGCAGAGGCTGCGGGCGTGGCCAACATGGTCGGTTTCAACTACGTGCGCACCCCGGCCACGCAATACGTGCGCAAGCTGTTGGACGAAGGCCGCATCGGCAAAGTGACGTGGTTTCGGGGTGAAATGACCGAAGATTTCTTCGCAGATCCAGACATCGGCGGCTGGCGCGGACAAGGCGCCGCCAACGGCTGCATGGGCGATCTGGCCCCCCACATGATCAACTGCGCACGCGCCTTGATGGGGCCGATCACGACGCTTAACGCGATGGTGCAAACCGTCCACCCGACCCGCGCCGGTGAACCTGTCACCAACGACGATCAGGCGCAGATGATGTGCACCTTTGAAAGCGGCGTGCAGGGGCACATGTTCTTCAGCCGCGTCGCCACGGGCCGCAAGATGGGCTACGCCTATGAAATCCACGGCACCCACGGCCATATCCGCTTTGATCAGGAAGATCAGAACGCCCTGTGGCTGTACACCACCGAAGGGCCCGAGGCCGAACGCGGCTTTCGCAAAATCCTCACCGGGCCGGAACACCCCGATTACCTGCCGTTTTGTCAGGGACCGGGCCACGGCACCGGCTATCAGGACCAGATCATCATCGAGGCCAAGGATTTCCTGACAGCCATCGCCGAAAAGCGCCCCGTCTGGCCCACGTTCCGCGAAGGGCTTGAGGTCAACCGCATCGTGGCCGCCACATTCGCCTCAAGTGCTGCGGGTACTTGGGTCAACGTCGCAGATTACTAAAGGTACAACAGACATGATTAAAATCGGAAATGCGCCCTGTTCCTGGGGTGTGGAATTCGCAGACGACCCCCGCAACCCGGCTTGGCGCAAGGTTTTGGAAGAAAACGCCAAAGCAGGTTTCAAGGGGATTGAGCTCGGCCCCGTGGGCTTTATGCCCGAGGACCCCGCGATCCTTGCGGATGCGCTGGAAGAATTCGATCAGGAACTCGTCGGCGGCGTGGTCTTCCGCCCGTTTCACGACCCAGACGCCTGGGATGATGTGATGGACGGGGCCGTGCGCACCTGCAAAGCCCTCAAGGCGCATGGCGCGCAGCATCTGGTGCTGATCGACAGCATCTCCCCCCGTCGCGCGCCCACCGCTGGCCGCGCGGATGAAGCCGAGCAGATGGACGCCGCCGAATGGGCCGCCTTTCGCGACCGCATCGCGACCGTCGCCAAAATGGGCGCTGAAGAATACGGTCTGACCGTGGGCATGCACGCCCATGCCGCAGGTTTCATTGATTTCGAACCCGAACTGGAACGTTTGCTGGGTGAGGTCGACGAGGCCATTCTGAAAATCTGTTTTGACACGGGCCATCATTCCTATGCGGGGTTTGACCCCGTGGCCTTTATGAAAAAGCACATCGACCGCATCAGCTACATGCACTTCAAAGACATCGACCCCACGGTGAAGGCCCATGTGGTCGCCAACCGCACCGATTTCTACGAAGCCTGCGGTCAGGGCATTTTCTGCAATCTGGGTGACGGCGATGTGGATTTCCCTGCCGTGCGGCAGGTGCTGCTGGATGCCGGATTTGAGGGCTGGTGCACGGTGGAACAGGACTGCGACCCAGAGGGCGACACCTCGCCCCTGCACGACGCCAAACTGAACCGCGCCTATTTGCAGAGCATCGGATTTTGACGCAGACCGACCCTCCGGGGGGAGTTGTATTTACCAAGATGAAGCAGGGGACACGCCCTGAGGGAGACCGAGAATGACACGATTGAACTGGGGCATGATTGGCGGCGGCGAAGGCAGCCAGATCGGGCCGGCGCACCGTTTGGGCGCACAGGCCGATGGCAACTTTGTGCTGGCCGCAGGCGCGCTGGATCACGACGCGGACCGTGGGCGTGAATATGCCCAGCGTCTTGGGGTGGCCGCCGACCGCGCCTATGGCGACTGGCGCGAGATGCTGGAGGGCGAGCAAAAGCGCGATGACCGCGTTGATCTGGTGACTGTAGCCACGCCCAATTCCACCCACTTCGAGATCACCAAATCCTTCCTTGAGGCGGGGTTCAATGTACTGTGTGAAAAGCCCATGACCGTGACCGTCGAAGAGGGTGAGGAGATCGTGAAGATCGCGCGGGCCACAGGCAAAATCTGTGCGGTGAACTATTGCTATTCCGCTTATCCCATGGTGCGCGAAATGCGGCACATGGTGGCCTCGGGCGGGATTGGCAAGGTCCGTCTGATCGTCGCCAATTTCAGCCACGGCCACCACGGCGATGCCACTGATGCCGACAACCCGCGCGTGCGCTGGCGTTACGATCCGGCCATGGCCGGTGCGTCCGGCCAGTTTGCCGATTGCGGCATCCATGCGATGCACATGGCAAGTTTCATTGCAGGCGATGAGGTTGCTTCGCTGTCTGCCGATTTTGCCTCAACCATTGCCAGCCGCGAGTTGGAAGACGACGCTATGGTCAACTTCCGCATGGAAGGCGGCACCGTGGGGCGGCTTTGGACCTCATCCGTGGCCATTGGCCGCCAGCACGGTTTCGACATTCAGGTCTTCGGCGAAACGGGTGGTTTGAAATGGTGGGCCGAACAGCCCAACCAAGTGATGTATACGCCCGTGGGCGGGCGCACGCAGATCATGGAAAAGGGCGAAGGCGGCCTGTCGGATGAGGCCAGCCGCCTCAGCCGTGTGGCCATCGCCCACCCCGAAGGCTTCCCCATGGCAGTGGCCAATATCTATGTCGATCTGGCCGCCGCGATCCGTGGCGAGGCCCATGGCGCCTACCCCACCGCCGAAGACGGCCTGCGGTCCATGGCGGCTGTGCATCAATCGGTGGCCTCGGCCAAACAGGGCGGCGCCTGGGTCGATGCCCGCCCGCCGATGTTCCGCTAAACTTCTAGCCCTGCGGCAAAGGTCGCAGGGTGCCGCGTTCCACGATCCAGCCTGAATGCAGACGCCCTTCGGGCGGGCTCGGGTCGCAGCCCACCTGCTGGGCGATCAAATCGACGCTTTCGCGGATGATGTCCCCGATGGGGTTGTGAATGGTCGTCAGGTTGATGTTCGCCCAACCGGCCATTTCCATGTCATTCAACCCGATCAGCCCCACCTGCCCCGGCACGTCGATGCCTGCCGATTGCAATGCGGACAGCGCGCCGATGCTAACCACATCATCGCCGCAGAAATAGGCCTCGGCCAGATCGGCGCCGATCAGGCGCTGCATCTCGTCGCGCCCGCCGTTGAACGAATAGCTGGCGGCATAGGAGACACTGGCCTCCACATCCGAATGTTTCGCCACCTCATCAAGGAAGCCCGCGTGGCGGTCTTGGGTGGATGTGGCGCTTTCGGGGCCACCCAGAAAGGCGATCCGGCGATATCCCCGTGCAATCAAAGTGGACGCCGCCAGCGCCCCCGCGGCGTGATTGTCGATGCCGATGGTCGTGACCTTGGGGTGCGCCGTCTGACGACCGAATGGATGCACCACCGTCAATCCGGCCTCCTGAAAGGCCTCTGCGAAGGTGACCGGCAGGGTTGAGGATGCCACAATCGCACCATCCACGGAATACTGGCGCAGCATCGCTAAGGATTTCGCGGGGTCCGTTTCATCGCTGAGGTTCACCAGCAAGGGCCGCAGCCCGCGGTTCTGAAGCTCTTTGGTGACCAGATCAAAGACCTGCAAAAAGATCGGGTTGTGAAAGTTGTTCGACACAACCCCGATCATCTTGGTGCGCCCCGTGGTCAGCGACGAGGCCAGAGCATTGGGGCTGTAGCCCAAGGCCGATGCGGCCTTTTCCACCTTTTCGCGGGTCCGCGCGGACACGGATGCGCCTTCGGTAAAGGTTCGTGATACGGCCGACCGGGATACGCCTGCCCGTTCGGCCACATCTTTCAGTGTTACAACCACCTTAGGCAGCGCCCTCAAATTGCGGCTGGGTCTTCGCGCCCGTGATATAGGCGACGATGTCCTGACCGTCCGTTTCTTCCTTGCGCAGATCAGCAACGATCCGTCCGCGCCGGAATACAACGATCCGGTCCATAAGGTCCATGACCTGCCGCATGTTGTGGCTGACAAGGATCAGGGGCTCGCCCGCCTCTTTCAGGGTGCGGATGATGTTTTCCACCTGTTCGGTTTCCTGCACACCCAAGGCCGCCGTGGGTTCGTCCATGATCGTCAGCTTGGAGGCAAAGGTCGCCGTCCGTGCAATCGCCACGCACTGTCGCTGGCCGCCCGACATGTTCTGGATCGTGTTGCGGATGTTGGGGATTTTCACCGCCGTGCGCTGCAATCCTTCGATGGTGGCCTCGCGCATGGCTTTGTAGTCCAGCACGCGGAACGGCCCCAGCCAGTTCCATTTGGTGATCTCGCGGCCCAGAAACAGATTGTCCGGCACATCCAGATCGTCGGCCAGGGCCAGCGTCTGGAACACGGTTTCGATCCCTGCCTCACGGGCATCAATCGGGCCTGAAAAGTGCACCGGCTTGCCGTCAAAGATGATGTCGCCGCTGGTGCGCTGTTCGACCCCGGTGATCTGGCGCACGAAGGTAGATTTGCCCGCCCCGTTGTCGCCCATAATCGCCACGTGTTCCCCCTTGTGGAGGAGGAAATCCGCCCCCTCAAGGGCATGAACCCCGCCATAGTGTTTGGTCAGGCCTTTAGTCTCAAGAATAACATCTGCCATGTCGGCCTCCCTTAACGTCTGGATGTTGCGCGCTCTTGGCGCATTTTATCAAGGACCACGGCGCTGATGATGATCGCCCCCATGGCCATCAGCTGATAGAAGGCGTCCAGTTTGACGTAGGTAAAGCCCGACTGGATGACGCCAAAGACCATCGCCCCCAGCACTGTGCCCACAATCGACCCGCGCCCGCCGGTCAGGGACACGCCCCCGATGACGGCCATGGCGATGGCGTAAAGTTCGTAAAAGATGCCCATGCCGGATTGCGCTGTGAGGTTCTTGGACGACAGGATGATCGCCGCAAAAGCCGCCAGCATCGACGCCACCATATAGACCCGCACCTTGTGGCGCTGGACGTTGATGCCGGACATCCGGGCTGCGTCCTCGTTTGATCCGATCGCATAGGTGTGTTTGCCGTAAAGCGTATATTTCATCACAAAGTGGAGCACGATGGCGAGGCCGATGAACCAGAACACCGGATTCATGGATTTGCCCAAAGTCGCGTAGCTTTCTGTCGGGAAGGAAACCGGCTGGCCGCGTGTCCACGCCTGTGCGATGCCGCGACAGATCAGGAACATGCCCAAGGTCGCGATGAACGGCGGGATGCGGGTGAAGGCAATGAGCGATCCGTTGATCGCCCCGATGAACGCACCAAAGGCAAGGCCCACCAGCACCGGCAGGATCACCGGCAGATCAAAAGCCCAATCAAACACCGCCTTGGGGTTAGGGTTGCCGTTGACCAGTTCGGTCTGCGCAAAGGACATCACGATCATCGCCGTCGCCCCCACCAAGGGGCCGGAAGACAGATCAATCCCGCCGAGGATAATCACCTGTGTGACCCCCAGCGCGATGATGCCGATGATCGACACCTGAAGGATAATGATGCGCAAGCGCGCTTCGTTGAAAATGCTGTCGAACCGGTCTTGAGTGTCGAACAGAAAGCTCTGCCCGTTCATATAGGGCAGCACCTGCCCCAGAACCTCAAAGATCACCACAATGATGATCAAAGCCAGGAAGATGTTGATCTCACCGGGCAAGGACCGCTTTGTCTTGTCGAACGTCAGCCCGCCTGTTCCGTGGGACGTATCCGCCATCGGTTGCTCCTTATGTCCTCAGCATTTTTCGGGGAATTTTATGGGGTGAGGCGGCGCTGAAACGCGCCGCCTCGGATCATGTGCCGATAGGCTTACTGGTATTCAGCAGCGTTCTCAGGTGTGACCAGGATGAACGGGATGAAGACTGTCTTGTCCACGTCCTCACCCGCGGCCAGCGCCAGCGCAGTGTCGATGGAGCCCGCGCCCTGACCTGCAAGGTCCTGGAACACGGTCACGTCCAGATCACCAGCAGACATCGCCACCAGCGCGTCAGGTGTCGCGTCCACGCCACCGACCTGCACGTCAGCCATGTCGATGCCGTTTGCCTTCATGGCCTGGATCGCACCCACAGCCATTTCGTCGTTGTTGGCGATGACGAAATCGAAGGGCTCACCGGAGGACATCCAGTTGGTCATAAGGTCTTGTGCTTCGTCGCGGGACCAGTTTGCTGTCTGCTCGTCGATCAGGGTCATGAAGTTACACATGTCCATGCCGATCACGTCATAGACGTCCTTGGACCGCTGCACGGCGGCCTGGTTGGACAGCTGACCGTTCATCAGATAGCCGGTTGCACCACCGGATTTGCCTTCAGCGCGCAGGTTGCGGCAAATCTGGAACGCCTGAAGCGTGCCGGATTCGATCTCGTTAGACGCAACAAACGCCTGACCTTCGGGCAACGTGTCCATGTTGATGGGCTGACGGTTGACGTAAACCAGCGGCACACCGGCAGAGGCGGCTGCGTTGGACATTGCCTCGGTCGCGTTGGTGTCAACAGCGTTCACGATGATCGCGTCCACGCCAGCGGCGATGAAGTTGTTGATCTGGTCCAGCTGGCGCGCCACGTCGTCCTGGGCGTCTTCCATCTGCAGTTCAACACCGTCCAGCGTGCCGATGTGGTCGGTCATGCCGTTGCGCATGATGGTCAGGCCGTTGTCGTCAAAACGGGCAATGGATGCGCCGATGGTCTGGGCCATGGCGGATGTTGCCATCAGTGCCGTGATACCGGTCGCAAGGATAAGTTTGTTCATGGTGTCCTCCCTAGGAACAGGCGTCCGGCGCGCCTCATTTTTGATCTCACCGGAGCCCTGCCACACCTGCGCATGACAAGGCCGTTTCATGTTGAAAGCGGACATCTCAGGTCTCCCAACCTGATGTTCGTTCCCTGAATGCTGCGGCCTCCTCGCCGCGGCACTAAGCGATTCCCACTTTCGCCACTGATCACTCTAGAGAGTTTGCAACCGGTTGCAAGAATTATGTTGAAAGAATGTTTCGCCCCAACGGACGCCCTTGAATACGCAGCAAATTAAGGGTGTCATGGCCACCAGACAGCCTGTCCTGTCCAGATATCAGGACCCGCGCGCGACCCAGTCCTTGGGCATCACCGGCGTCAGCGACAGCAGCGACCGCGTGTAATCGGCCTGCGGGTTTTCATAAAGGTTCTCGGTCGAAGACACCTCTTCGATCCGTCCGGCCCGCAACACTGCCGTGTCATCGGCCATCTGGCGCACCACAGCCAGATTGTGGCTGATGAACAGGATCGTCAGGCCAAAGGTCGATTGCAAATCCTTTAGCAGGTTCAGGATTTCCGCCTGTATCGACACATCCAGCGCCGACGTCGGCTCGTCACAAATCAAGAACCGTGGCCGCGCCAAAAGCGCACGCGCCACAGCGATCCGTTGCCGCTGACCCCCCGAAAACTGATGGGGGTATTTGTCAATCGCATCCGGCGCCATGCCCACCAGTTCCAGCATGGCCGCCGCCAGCCGCCGCCGCTCTGCCCTCTCGGTGACAAACCCATAGAACCACAAAGGCTCCTCCAAGATATCCCCGATCCGGTGGCGGGAATTCAGGCTCGAATACGGGTCCTGAAACACCATCTGGATCAGTTGCCGCGACGGGTGATAGCGGCTGCGTGTCTTGCCATAGGGCAATTCCGCATCCCCTAAACGCATCTCACCGGACGCAGGGCTGACCAGCCCGGTGATGGCCTTGGCGAGCGTGGATTTGCCCGACCCGCTTTCACCCACCAGCCCCATAATCGTGCCGGGACGCACCGTCAGGCTCACGTTATCTAGGGCCACGTAAGGGTCCGGTTTGCGGAAAATCGACGTGCGCGGGGCGGCAAAGGTGACGGTCAGGTCGGTGAGTTTCAGGCCCAACAGGTCGGACCGTTGGCCCTCCAGCAACCAGTCTTCCGCCAGGTTCCCCGTCGGGCCATCGCCCGCAATCGGCGCCTCTTCGGGCACGCGAAACCGATCAATCCGGCGGTCCAGCGGCGGGACCGCATCCATCAGCGCGCGGGTATAGGGGTGTTCCGGCGCGCCCAGCACCTGCCGCGTCTCCCCGCTTTCCATGACTTTGCCATGGCGCATGACCGTCACGCGGTCGGCCACTTGCGCAATCACGCCGATGTCGTGGGTGATCAGCATGAAGGCGATATCGCGGTCCCGCGCCAATCGTTTGATCAGGTCCAGCACTTGGGATTGCACCGCAACATCCAGCGCCGTTGTGGGTTCATCCGCGATAATCAGTTCGGGGTCCGTGCAAATGGCCAGAGCGATCACGACCCGCTGGCGCATGCCCCCCGAAAACTGGTGCGGATAGGCCTTGATGCGTTTGGCCGCATCCTTAATCCCGATCTCCTCCAATAAATCAACGGCGCGTTTAAGGGCCTCTGCATGGGTCACATCGGAATGGGCCTGAATGGTCTCAATCAGCTGATCTTCAATCGTCATCAGCGGGTTGAGGGATGTCTGCGGGTCCTGAAAGATCATCGAAATCCGGTCGCCGCGCACGGCGTGGGCCTCGGACGGGGTCAGCGTGCGAAGGTCGGTGTCACCCAGCGAAATCTCACCCCCCGCGATATATCCGGGGCTGGACAACAGCCCGATGACGGCGGCCCCAACGGTCGATTTCCCCGCACCGCTTTCCCCCACCAACCCGTGAATTTCACCGGGACGGATGACCATATCCACGTCCTCAATCGCGGTAAAATCGCCAAACCGCGACGGGAACTTTACGGCCAGATCCTTGATCACCAACATCAGCGCAGCCTCGGGTTAAAGACATCGCGCAGGAAGTCGCCAAGGATGTTAATGGACACGACCAAGGCGACCAGAAACAGCGTCGGAATCCACAAAATCCACCATTCCCCCGACAGCAAGAACTGCATTCCGATGCGGATCAGCGTGCCAAGGCTGGGGCTGTCCGCAGGCAGGCCGATGCCAAGGAACGACAGTGTGGCCTCCAGCAAGATGGCGCTGGCCAGATCGACGGTCATGATCACCAGCAAAGGCCCAAGGATGTTGGGCAGAATGTGCACAAACATGATCCGCACGGGCCGCTGGCCCATCATGATCGCCGCCTGCACGTATTCCTTTTGCATCTGCACAAAGGTGGACGCCCGCGCCGTGCGTGCAAAATTCACCCAAAGCGACAACGCAATCGCCAGCGTCAGCACCGCGACCCGCAGGTCCGCCTGCACCGATGCAGGCAACACGCCCCGCGCGATGCCGTCAATCAACAGTGCCGTCAGGATCGCGGGCAGCGCCAGCTGCACATCGGCAATCCGCATGACCACCGCGTCAAACCGTCCGCCGTAGAACCCTGCGGCAAGGCCCAGCCCCACCCCCAATACGGCGGCAATGGTCAGCGCGGAAATCCCGATGACCAGCGACAGTCGTGCCCCGTACAGGATCGACGAGATCATATCCCGCCCCTGATCGTCCGTGCCCAGCAGGTACTTGGGGTTCGCGCCGTCTTCCCACACAGGCGGCAGCAGCCCGTCAAACAGGCTGAACGACGACAAATCATAGGGGTCGACTTGCGCAATCCACGGCGCGAAGACCGCCCCCAGAATGATCGCAAGCGCCACAATCGCCGCAACAATCGCAGCGGGGGAATGAACGAACAACCACACCCCTTCGCGGCGTTTGAGCCAGTCCACCATCACACGTCCCTCACCCGCAAGCGCGGGTCAATGGCCACGTAAAGCAGGTCCACGACCAAGTTCACCAACACAAAGAAAAACGCGATGACGACCAGATAGACGCCCATGACAGGGATATCGACAAAGCGGATGGATTCCAGAAACAGCAGCCCCATGCCGGGCCATTGAAAGACGCTTTCGGTGACGATGGAAAAGGCGATGACGCCGCCGAACTGCAACCCGATAATGGTAATCACCGGCACCATCGTATTGGCCAGCGCGTGACGGTAATGCAGCCGCCCCATGGGCACCCCGCGCGCCATGCCGAACCGGATGTAGTCGGACCGCATAACCTCCATCATCTCGGCGCGCACAAGGCGCATGGTCAGGGTCAGTTGATAGACCCCCAGCGTGATCGCCGGCAGCAGCAGCGACCGCCATCCTTCGATGGTGAACAGCGAACTTTCCCAGCCGCCGATCTGCACCGTGCCACTGCGCCCAAAGGTCGGCAACCAGCCCAGCTGCACCCCGAAGATGAAAATCAACATGATGCCAATGACAAAGGTGGGGATCGACACGCCCACCAACGTGGTCATCAAAATGGCCTGCGTGGCCACGCCCCTCGGCCTGAGCGCGGTATAGACCCCCGCCGGTATCCCCACGATGAGCGATATCAGCAGCGCCACAATCCCTAATTCCAACGTCGCGGGAATCCGGTCCGCGATCATATCCGCCACAGGCTGGCGCGTGCGGTAGGAAAACCCGAAATCGCCCTGCAACAGATCGGTCGTGAACCGATAAAATTGCACAACAAACGGGTCATTCAACCCCAGATCGTCGCGCAGCTTTTCCTGATCCGCGACAGAGGTTTCCACCCCCGTCATCTGGCTGACCGGATCGCCCACGAACCGGAACAGCGAAAACGCCAAAAAGGCGACGGCCAGCATCACAAAGACCGACTGAACCAGCCGTTTGAGGATGAAATAGACCATCGCCTGTTTGCTTTTCTATCCGGTCAGTTGACCGTGACCCACCGCAACATGAAGAAGTTGTCCGCACGTTGCACCAGATCGATATTGTCCTTGGCAGCCCAGATCAGCGGCTGGGTATAGAGCGGGATATAGGCGACCTCCTCTTGCGTGATCGCCACGACCTCGTCGATCATCGCCTGACGGGCGGCGGGGTCGATCTCTTGCTGGATCATCGGCAGCAATTCATCCACGCGCGCGTTTGAATAATTGCCGAAGTTCCACGACCCCAGCTTGGCCTCATCATCCTGAGAATGCATCAGGAAACGAATGGGGTGTTCCATGTCGAAGGTGCCGGGCGACCAGCCCAGCAGGTACATATCGAAATCGTCCTCACGCAACTGCGTCCAGTAATCGCGCACGGGGCCTGTCGTCAGCTCCGCATCCAGACCCACAGCTGCGAACATCGACGCCGCCGCACGGCACAGCGCCTCATCGTTGATGTAGCGGTCGTTCGTGCACTTCAGACCAAAGGAGAACCCGTCAGGATAGCCCGCCTCGGCCAGCAGTTCGCGGGCGCGGTCGGGATCATAGGCGGGACGGTCGGTGTTGGCCTCCGAATAGCCGGAAATGCCTTCGGGCACCAACTGGTTGGCGGCCTCGATCTTGCCACGGAACAACACGCGGTCGATGCTGTCAATGTCCAGCGCGTGGGCGGCGGCCAGTCGCACACGTGGGTCTTGGAACGGATTGGCGTCGGTCACGTCTGCGGAATAGAGAAGCGCATCATGTTCATGACCAAAGCCGAACATGATCACGCGGGTTTCCTCGCCTTCCAGCACCTTGAACCCGTCGCGGCCCTCGACCTGCGCCACGTCCTGCAAGGGGATCGGCTGGATAAAATCAATCTCACCTGACAGAAGGGCTGCCAATCCGGTCGCGGAATTGCCGATGGGCGTAAACACGGCCTCGGTCACATTGTGCTGGGCGTCGTCCCACCAGCCCTCAAACGGGACCAGAACGGTGCGGACACCAGGGTCACGACCGGCCAGCGTGAAGGGCCCTGTGCCGTTGACGTTCATGGTCGCAAAGTTTTCCGCGTCGCGCGCAGGCAAGGCGGCATCGTTGCCTTCGGCCCAGTCTTTGTCGAGGATCATGAAGTTCGCGATGCTGTCGGGAAACAGCGGGTTCGGCGCTGTGGTCACAAAATCAATCGTGAAGTCATCGACCACCCGCACGTCACTTACAGGCGCGAACCACGACCGCACATCAGCGGCCTCATCAGATGCGCGCTGGTACGAAAACAACACGTCTTCGGCGGTGAAATCCGACCCGTCCTGAAAGGTCACGCCTTCACGCAGCGTGAAACGCCAGCCGTTTTCGCCCTCCAGCGGTTCCCACGATGTGGCCAAGGACGGCTCGATCGACATGTCCTCACCACGGCGCACCAGACCTTCATAGACGTTGTTCAAAAAGGACAGAACCGGTGCGGAATTGACCGCATGGGGGTCCATTGTCTGCGGGTCGGTCGTGGATGCCCAGCGCAGGGTTTCCGCATGAGCCCCCATGGCAAACGTTGCAAACGCCGCCCCCATCAATGCCGTTGTGCCAAGATTGCGTCGCGTCATAGTGATCCCTCCAAGGTCAGACTTTCGGGAAAGAGTGGCGTGTTTCCCCCCCGCGTCAAGCCGCCGCACCGCATTTGTAGAAAGTTTGATCGCTTAGCAAATCGGCTAAACGTTCTGCCGCGCTGCCGCTTGCAGCGCCAGCCGTTCCGCGCCAGTCTGACCCGATGACCCCTCCTGATCCCCACAGCGCCCTGCTGGCGCGCATAGATGCAAAAACCGACGACCTGATCGCGCTGACACAGGATCTGATCCGCATTCCGACACTGAATCCACCGGGTGATTGCTACCGCGACATCTGCGATTATCTCGACCGTCGCTTGGGCGCTGCGGGCTTTGCCACCCAACTGATCCGCGCCCACGGCACCCCCGGTGACAGCGACAGATACCCCCGCTGGAACATCGTCGCCCGCCGCGAGGGCACGTCCCCCGGCGACACCGTGCATTTCAACAGCCATACGGATGTGGTTGAGGTCGGCCAAGGCTGGACGCAAGATCCTTTTGGCGGCGCCCTCATCGACGGACGCGTCTACGGGCGCGGGGCCTGCGATATGAAAGGGGGCCTTGCCACCTCCGTCATCGCCGCCGAAGCGTTCTTGGAAGAATATCCCGACTTCGCGGGTGCCATCGAAATTTCCGGCACGGCGGATGAGGAATCAGGCGGCTACGGCGGTGTCGCCTATCTGGCCGAACAGGGCTATTTTGACCCTACGCGCGTGCAACACGTGATCATTCCCGAACCGCTAGGCCATGACCGCATCTGTCTGGGCCATCGTGGCGGCTGGTGGGCCGAAATCGAAACCTTTGGCGAAATTGCCCATGGCTCCATGCCGTTCTTGGGCGATTGCGCGGTGCGTCACATGGGGGCCGTGCTCGAGAAATTCGAGGCCGAGCTGTTCCCCGCCATGGCCAAGCGCCGCACAGATATGCCCGTCGTCCCCGAAGGCGCGCGGCAATCCACCATGAACATCAATTCCATCCACGGCGGTCAGGCCGAACAGGCCGATGACTTTACCGGCCTGCCCGCCCATTGCGTGCCGGACAGCTGCCGCATCGTCATCGACCGCCGCTTTCTCGTCGAAGAGCCCCTCGACACCGTGCGCGGAGAAATCACAGCGATGTTGGAGGGACTTAAATCCGACCGGCCGAATTTCACCTACGCCCTGCGCGAACTCAATTCCGTCCTGCCCTCGATGACAGACAAACACGCGCCCGTGGTCCAAACCGTGACACAGGCCATCCGCGACGTGATGGGCAAGACGCCCGACTACGTGGCCTCCCCCGGCACCTACGACCAAAAACACATTGACCGGATCGGGCGGCTGAAAAACTGCATCGCCTATGGGCCGGGCATTCTGGAACTGGCCCATAAACCCGATGAATATATCGACGTGGCCGATATGGTGGCCTCCGCCAAGGTCATGGCGCTCAGCCTTACGACCATTCTTTTGCCGTAAGGCCGCGCCCAACGTCACACGAACCAACTGCTTGAATTTCCGCGCCTGCACGTAAAGACTGTGCGCAATCGAAAACAGGGGACCTACCATGACCTTTCTCACCCGCCTGACTGCCGTGTCAGCCTTCGCCCTGATGGCGACGACCGCAACCGCCCAGACCGACATCACCGTCGCCATCCAGCTTGAGCCGCCAAACCTTGACCCGACGGGGGGCGCCGCCCAAGCCATCGACAGCGTTCTGTATTCCAACGTGTTCGAGGGCCTGACGCGTTTCATGGCCGACGGCTCCGTCGTGCCGGGCCTGGCGGAAAGCTGGGACATTTCCGAAGACGGGCTGACCTACACCTTCGCCCTGCGCTCAGGCGTGACCTTCCATGACGGCACAGCAATGGACGCCGAAGATGTCAAATTCTCCCTCGACCGCGCCCGCGCCGAGGACAGCACGAATGCCCAGAAGGGCCTCTTCGCTGACATCGCAGAGGTCACAGTGATCGACCCCCAAACGGTCGAAGTGACCTTGTCCCAACAAAACGGGTCGTTCCTGTTTAATATGGCTTGGGGTGACGCCGTGATCGTGGCCCCCGAAAGCATCGAAACCATCGCCTCCAACCCCGTGGGCACCGGTGCGTTCACCTTCACCGACTGGGTGCAGGGCGACCGTCTGGAACTCACCCGCAATGACGCATATTGGGGTGATGCCCCGGCGTTGGAAACCGCGACCTTCCGCTTCATCTCCGACCCGACGGCTGCGTTTGCGGCGGTGATGGCCGAAGACGTGGACGTCTTCGTGGGCTTCCCCGCCCCCGAAAATCTTCCCCAGTTTGAAGCGGACCCACGGTTCCAAGTGCTCGTCGGCAACACCGAAGGTGAGACGATCCTGTCCACCAACAACCAGATGCCGCCCTTCGACAATGTGCTGGTGCGTGAAGCCGTGGCATTGGCCATCGACCGCCAAGCCATCATCGACGGCGCGATGTTCGGCTACGGCACGCCCATCGGCACGCACTTTGCCCCTCACAACCCCGACTACGTGGATCTGTTGGGCAACTCCCCCCACGATCCCGACCGCGCCCGCGAACTGCTGGCCGAAGCGGGCTTTGCCGACGGCTTCACCACGACACTGAAACTGCCGCCCCCGTCTTACGCGCGCCGTGGCGGGGAAATCATCGCAGCCCAGCTGCGTGAGGTCGGGATCGAGGCTGAGATTACCAACCTCGAATGGGCCCAATGGCTCGAAGAGGTGTTCAAAGCCAAGGACTTCGGCCTGACCATCGTGAGCCACACCGAACCCATGGATATCGGCATCTATGCGAACCCGGACTACTATTTCCAGTACGACAACATCGTCTTCCAGGCGGTGATGGAAAAGCTGAACGCGACCACGGATCCCGCTATGCGCTCCGAACTGATGGCGGCAGCCCAGACCATCATTTCCGAGGATTATGTCAACGGCTACCTCTTCCAGCTCGCCGTGCCCACAGTGGCGCAGGCCGGCCTGAATGGCCTGTGGACGGACCAGCCCACAGCGGCTGTTGATCTGACAGGCGTATCTTGGTCCGAATGAACAAGCATCAGACAGGGCGGTGCCACCCCGCCGCCCTGTTTCGTTTTGCCCTCAATACTCCGGGGGAGGCGCGGTCACGCGACGGGGGCAGCGCCCCCCTCTTGCCGCGCCAAAATTCCGGAATTTTGGCCCCCCATTCGCCGCAGGCGCAGATCCGTCCATGATCCGCTACACCGCCGGTCGCCTTGCGTCCCTCATCCTCAGCCTCATCGCCGCCTCCATCGTGATCTTTGCCGTGATCGAAGTCATCCCCGGCGATCCTGCGTCCTTCATGTTGGGCGTCAACGCCCGCGAAGACACGCTGGCCGCCCTGCGTGACCAGATGGGTCTGAATGACCCGCTGCCCGTGCGCTATCTCAACTGGGTCACCGGCCTGCTGACCGGCGACCTTGGCACGTCGTGGACCTACAAGACCCCCGTGGCCGATCTGGTGGCCGACCGCATCTGGGTGTCCCTGCCGCTGGCGATCTACGCGCTGACGCTGTCCACCCTTATTGCCTTTCCCGCAGGCATCATTGCCGCATCCCGTCGCGGCGGGCCTGCGGATGTCACCATCATGGGGGCCACGCAGCTGGGCGTGGCCATCCCCAATTTCTGGTTCGCTATGATCCTTGTGCTGATCTTTGCGATCAATCTGCGTTGGTTTTCCGCCGGTGGTTTTCCGGGGTGGGAGGACCCCGCGCTGGCGCTCAAATCCCTCACCCTGCCTGCCATAGCGCTCGCCCTGCCGCAGGCCGCTATTCTGGCCCGTGTCATGCGCTCGTCCTTGCTGGATATGCTGGGGGAGGATTTTATCCGCACTGCCCGCGCCAAGGGCCTCAGCCGCCGCCAAGCGCTCTGGCGGCACGCTGTGCGCAATGCGCTGATCCCGGTGCTCACCATCATTGGCTTGCAATTCTCCTTCCTGCTGGCCGGTGGCATCATCATCGAACAGGTGTTCTTTTTGCCCGGCCTCGGACGGCTCATTTTCCAAAGCATCTCCGCCCGTGATTTGATTGTGGTGGAAAGTGTGGTGATGCTGTTGGTCTTCACCGTCATCGTGGTGAATTTCGCCGTCGATCTGGCCTATGCCGCTGTCGACCCGCGCCTCAGGCGGCGCGCATGAAACTGTCGTTCTACATCGGGGCAGCACTTACGGCGCTGTTCCTTGCGCTGGCCGCGCTGTCGTTTGTCTGGACGCCCTATGACATCCAGTCCCTCGATATTCCCAACAAACTGCAACGCCCCAATGCCACCTACCTGCTGGGCACTGACCAATTCGGGCGCGACATCCTCAGCATGATCATGATGGGCGCGCGCACCTCTATTGCCGTGGCGCTGCTGGCCGTGGGCATCGGCATCGCGGCGGGTGTGCCCCTTGGCCTGCTGGCCGCCGCCCGGCGGGGAACGTGGTTGGACGAAGTCATTATGCGCGGCAATGATCTGGTCTTCGCCTTCCCCAGCCTTGTTATCGCCATCCTGATCACCGCCGTCTACGGCGCGTCGGCCACCAATGCGATCATCGCCATCGGCATCTTCAACATCCCCGTCTTTGCGCGCCTCAGCCGTGGTGCGGCCCTGCCGCTGTGGGAACGCGATTTCATCCTCGCCGCCCGCGTGGCGGGCAAAGGCCCTGCCCGCATCTCCGCCGAACATATCCTGCCCAACATCACCAACCTGATGATCGTCCAAGGCACCATCCAGTTCAGCCTTGGTATTCTGGCTGAGGCCGCGCTGTCCTATATCGGTCTTGGCGCGCAGCCGCCCACAGCCAGCTGGGGCCGGATGCTGGCCGATGCCCAGACCCTGACGGCGATCGCCCCGCACACCGCGCTGATCCCCGGCTGTACGATCATCGCCATGGTGCTGGGGCTGAACCTGTTGGGCGACGGGTTACGCGATTGGCTTGACCCGCGCCTGAGGGTGGACCGCACATGACCCTGCTCGGCGTGAAGAACCTGACCCTCAATATCGGCCCCCACCCGATCCTTCATGACGTGGACCTGACCGTTGAGGCGGGCAAGATCACCGCCATCACGGGCGAAAGCGGGTCCGGCAAATCCATGACGGCGCTGGCCATCATGGGCCTGTTGCCCAAGGGCGCCAACACCACCGGCACGATTACCTTCGAAGGCGGCGACCTGCTGCAAACATCCGAACCGGACTTGTGTGACATCCGTGGCAATGACATCGGCATGGTGTTCCAAGAACCCATGACCGCGCTGAACCCGGTGCACACCATCGGCAGCCAAGTGGCCGAAACCATCCGCATCCACACCAAAGCTTCAAAAACCGACGCCATGGCGCAGGCCGCGACGATGCTGAAACGCGTGGGGCTGGATGTGCCGCCCGACCGCTATCCGCATGAACTTTCCGGCGGCCAGCGCCAGCGCGTTGTGATTGCCATGGCCATCGCCCTGCGTCCCAAGCTGCTGATCGCGGATGAACCCACAACGGCGCTGGATGTGACCACGCAGGCGCGCATCCTGACCCTGCTGCAATCGCTGGTGAATGAATTTCAGATGGGGTTGATCCTGATCACCCATGACCTCGCCGTGGTGGCCGATGTGGCGGATACGATCACTGTCATGAAAAAAGGCCGCGTGGTGGAAAGCGGCCCCGCGACCCGCGTGCTGACCCAGACACAGCACCCCTACACCAAGGCCCTTCTGGCCGCGTCCAGCCATCAGCCAGCCACACGAGAGCCATACGCCAGCCAGACACCCGCCACCCCCGGCCTCGTCGTTCAAAACGTCACCCGCACCTATCCCCTGCCGCGCCAGACTATCCTAGGCCGCCGCGCCCATTTCCGCGCCCTTGATAACGTCAGCCTGACGATTGCACCGGGGGAGCGCGTGGGCCTTGTGGGGGAATCCGGCTGCGGCAAATCCACCCTCACACGGGCCATTCTGGGGTTGGAGGATGTGCAGGCGGGGACCATCACACTCGACGGTGATCCGGTGTTTACCGGCAACCGCCCCAACCTGACCGTGCGGCGCAAGATGCAGGTGGTGTTCCAAGACCCCTATGGGTCGTTCAACCCGCGCCACCGCGTGGGGCGGCTGGTGTCGGAACCGTGGCACCTGCTGGAAACCAAGCCACCAAACGGCCCTGACCTGATCGCGCAGGCCCTGACCGACGTGGGCCTCACCCCGTCTGATGCCGACAAATACATCCACGAATTTTCCGGCGGCCAACGTCAGCGCATCGCCATTGCCCGTGCGCTGATCACCCAGCCGGATTTGATCATTTTCGACGAAGCCGTCTCGGCCCTTGATGTCTCCGTGCGAGCGCAAATCCTTGATCTGATTGCCGATCTTGGGACAAAGCGGCGGCTGGCCTATCTCTTTATCTCTCACGATCTGCACGTCGTTCGCGCTGTGACCGACCGTGTTCTGGTCATGCAAAAGGGCCGCATTGTTGAGGACGGACCAACCGCCCAAGTCTACGACACCCCCCAACATCCCTACACCAAAGAGTTGCTGGCCGCCGCCCCGCACCTCCCCGATTTTGCTGAGGTTTGATATGCCGCTGACCCCCTTTAACATCCCCCAAGCCCACCACCTGATCGGGGGCGCATGGGTGCAGGCCGCAGATACGCTCCCCGTGACCGACCCCTCCGACAACAGCCCGCTGACCACCATCGGACGCGGCACCGCCGCCGACATCGACCGTGCGGTGGCCGCCGCCCAGACAGCCCGTGACGGTGCGTGGGGCGCCATGACCGCGCTGGACCGGGGCCGCATCCTCACCCGCATCGGGCAGGCCGTGTTGACCCATGTTGATACGCTGGCCCAGCTCGAATCCCGCGACGTGGGCAAGCCGCTGACGCAGGCGCGTGCAGACGCTGTGGCGCTGGCCCGCTATCTGGAATTCTACGGCGGGGCGGCGGATAAAATCACAGGCGAAACCATCCCTTATCTGGACGGCTACACCGTTTATACCCTGCGCGAACCCCATGGCGTCACAGGCCATATCATCCCGTGGAACTACCCCATGCAGATCATCGGACGCTCCGTCGGGGCGGCGCTGGCCATGGGCAATGCCTGCGTTCTGAAACCCGCCGAAGACGCCTGCCTGACGGCACTGGCCTTCGCCCAGATCGCCACAGACGCGGGCCTGCCTGACGGGGCGCTGAACGTGGTCACGGGGCTGGGGGCAGAGGCCGGTGCGGCCCTCGCCGCACATCCCGGCATCCAGCACATGTCCTTCACGGGATCTGTCGCAACGGGCGAAGCAATACAGGCCGCTGCCGCCAAAAACGTCATCCCCGTCACGCTGGAACTGGGCGGCAAATCCCCGCAACTGGTGTTTGATGACGCCGATCTGGACCGTGCCCTGCCGTTTCTTGTGAACGCGGGTATTCAGAACGCAGGCCAGACCTGCTCTGCCTCCTCGCGCATCTTGGTGCAGCGCGGCATTTACGCCCGTGTCCGCGACCGCATGGCCGACGCCTACCGACGCCTGCGCACAGGCCCCGCGCTTGAGGATTTCAACGTGGGCCCGCTGATCTCAGCCAAACAAAAATCCATCGTTGAGGGGTTTTTGGATCAAGGTGCGGACCTGACCATCGCGGCCCAAGGCCAGATCGTCACCGACGCGGCGGGGCACTATGTGGCGCCCACATTGTTTGACGACGTGCCCCCGGATCACGCCTTAGCCCAGCGCGAAATCTTTGGACCTGTGCAGGTCCTCATTCCCTTTGATGATGAAGCCCAAGCCGTTGAAATCGCAAACGGAACCGACTTTGGCCTCGTGGCCTCCGTCTGGTCGGAAAACGGCGCGCGACAGATGCGGCTGGCGCGGGCGCTGAAGTCCGGTCAGGTCTTTATCAACAACTACGGCGCAGGCGGCGGTGTGGAATTGCCCTTTGGCGGCGTGGGCAAATCAGGCCATGGTCGCGAAAAAGGGTTCGAAGCGCTCTACGGCTTTTCCACCCTCAAAACCGTTGCGGCCTATCATGGATGACACAATGACCTACACCACCGGCCCCCGAAACCTGATCACCGATGTGTCCGGCCTGACGGTGGGGAATGCACAGGACGAAACCCTGAAATCCGGCAGCACGGTGTTGCTGGGGGACGTGCCGTTTACGGCGTCGGTCCATGTGATGGGTGGTGGGCCCGGCACGCGGGAAACGGACCTTCTGGCCCCCGACAAGACCGTCCAACAGGTGGACGCGCTGGTGCTGTCGGGCGGGTCCGCCTTTGGTCTGGACGCCTGTTCGGGCGTGGCCGACGCCCTGCGAGACGCCGGACGCGGTTTTGCGGTGGGCAATGTGACCGTGCCGATTGTACCAGGTGCCATCGTGTTTGACCTGATCAACGGGGGCGACAAGGCGTGGGGGGCCAACCCCTATCCGGATTTGGGGCGTGCTGCGTACAATGCGGCTGGGGTCGACTTTGCCATTGGCACCGCCGGTGCGGGCACGGGGGCCATGGCTGCGCGTCAGAAAGGCGGGCTGGGGTCCGCCTCGGTGGTTTTGCCGGATGGCACGACGGTCGGTGCGCTGGTGGTGGTCAACGCGTTGGGGTCGGTCACGACACCCGGCGACCGTCATTTCTGGGCCGCCCCGTTCGAGATGGGCGATGAGTTTGGCGGGTTCGGCCCGGACCCCGATGTGGCCTACACCACGCCTGACCCCAGCCTGAAAGAACAGGCCATGGGCCTGCACGCCGCCAAAGGGGCAAACACGACAATCGCCATTGTCGCCACCGATGCGCCGCTGACAAAAACCCAATGTCACAGGCTGGCGGTCAACGCCCATGACGGGATGGCCCGCGCGATTGTACCGTCCCATACGCCACTTGATGGGGATTTGGTGTTTGGCGTGTCCACGGGCACCGGCGCGCCCTTGGATGTGGCGGGCTATGCGCCTGTGGGGGCGGCAGCTGCCACCTGCCTCAGCCGCGCGATTGCGCGTGCGGTTTATGCGGCGACACCGGCCGCGGGCGACCTGATCCCGACCTATGGGGCCGCTAACTGACGCGGGCAGAGGCGATGGCTGTGGTTTTCACGATCGCATAGATGCGCTCGCCCACAGCCAAGCCCATGGCCTTGGCCGACCGCTGTGTCACCCGCGCAAGCAGCCGCGCTTCACCGGCTTGCAGTCCCACAACCACACCATTGCCTTGCCCCTGATCCACCGCAGAAATCTGCACGGCCAAGATATTGAGCGCCGACATCCCCTCAGGCGCTGTGCGCGACAGGATCACGTCCTGCGCGGGCACCCGCACGCGCACGGTGCCCCCCGCGCGGCCTACGGGGCCGGGCACCCAAAGGGCACCGGCGTCGGTTTCAACCTTGGTCAGACCATCATCCGCATGGCCCACCACACGGCCCGTCAAGACGGCACCTGCGTCCTGCACACCGATGAAGGGCACGGCAGCGGGGTCCGACAGCACGCGATCGACCGGCCCCGACACCACGATCTGACCCCGGTCCAACACGACGATCTGGCCGGCAAGGCGTGCGACCTCGGCCATGTCATGGCTGACGTAAAGCATCGGGATTGCGGTCTGGTCGCGCAGCGCCTCAAGATAGGGCAGGACCTCCGCCTTGCGCGGCGCGTCCAATGCCGACAGGGGTTCATCCAACAGCAACACATCCGGCCCCGACATCAGAGCACGGCCCAAGGCCACGCGCTGCGCTTCGCCCCCTGACAAGGTGGCTGGGGTGCGATCCAACAGCGCCTCAAGCCCCAGCAGCGCGATGATCTTCTCCTCATCCACGCGGCCCCCGTAGCGCAGGTTTTGCAGGACCGTCATATGCGGAAAAAGACGGGCGTCTTGGTAGACGTATCCGATGTTGCGCCGGTGCGGCGGCAAGGCGGACAGGGCGCGGCCATCAAGGGTGACGGTGTTTTGATCGCACCGCAGAAAGCCCGCAATGGCGCGGATCAGGCTGGTCTTGCCCGACCCTGAGGGGCCAAAAACCGCCGTGATCCCCGCAGGCACATCGAACGCGGCGTCAAGCGTGAAGGCGTCAAAGGTTTTGCGGACATCCACCTGCAACATCACCGCCCCCTGCGCCGCGCAGCGCGGCTGGCCAAACCCTCGGACACCATCAGGGCGACGGCAGCGATGGCGATGGACACGACCGCAAGGCGCAGGGCCAAAGGTTCACCCCCCGGAACTTCAAGCAGCGTGTCGATGGACAGTGCCAGCGTTTGCGTCTGACCGGGAATGTTGGACACAAACGTCACCGTCGCGCCAAACTCGCCCATGCCTTTGGCAAAGCCCAACACCGCCCCCGCCAAAATGCCAGGCCAGGCCAGTGGCAAGGTCACCGTCCGCAACACCCGCAGGCGCGTGGCACCCAGCCCGCTTGCGGCCTCCTCCAACCCCGGATCAATGGCGTCCAGCGACAATCGGATCGCACGGACCATCAGCGGAAAACCCATGATTGCGGCGGCCAATGCGGCCCCCGTCCAGCGAAAGGCAAAGACCAGACCGAACAGCGCCTCAAACGCCTCACCCAACGGGCCGGTGCGGCCAAAGCCCAACAGCAGCAGATAGCCCGTGACCACCGGCGGCATGACAAGCGGCAAATGCACCAGCACGTTCAGCGCCTGACGCCCCCAGAAATCGCCCCGTGACAGGGCATAGGCCACACCAAAGCCCACCGGCAGGCTGAACAAAGTCGCCCAGAACGCGACCTTCAGGGACAGCCACAACGCAGTCCATTCCGCAGGGCCCAGCCAATCGGTCATGATCCCTCCGGCGGGGGCAAAAAGCCCCATCGTGCAAGAACGGATTGTCCGTCAGGCGACAGCACAAAGGCCATCATCGCCGCCCCCTCCATGGTGACGGCCGCGCCGGCATAGGTGATCGGAATGTGACTGTCGGTGGGGAAGGCATAGGCCTCAACCAAGGTCGGAAAGGCCACCAGATCGCTGGCGTAGCCGATGCCATAGGTGGCCTCACCAAGGTCGACAAAACGCAGGGCGGCGCGGACATTGGCGGCCTGAATGACGCGCGCCTCAAGGGTGGACCACAGGCCCAGCTCCCCCAGCGCCTGACGTCCGTATCGTCCTGCGGGGACAGCCTCAATCTGGGCCATGGCGAGCAGGCCGTCGTCCAAAATGTCGGGAAATTCCGACATGTCATCAACGGCTTGTCCGTCTCGGGTCAACAGGACCAACCGGTTGGAGGCAAAATCCTGTGCCTGCGACACGACCCCTTCGGACACCAGCCAATCGGCCCAATCGCGGTCCGCCAGCAACACCACATCCGCAGGCGCGCCCAAGGCCACCTGCCGCGCAAGCGCGGAACTTGCGGCATAGACCGTCACCACATCGGCCCCCGTTGCGGCCTCAAAATCTTCGGCCATCTCCTCAACCGCATCGCGCAGCGACGAGGCGGCGAAGACGGTGATAGGCTCCGCCGCCGCAGCGCCCGTCAAAAGACCCGCCGCGCACAGCAAATAAAGGAGTTTTTGCACGATTCGTTGCAATTTTGAGGGCACCAGTCTAGGTTGAAGGCATTGAGGACGCCAAAAAGAGTTAAGAAGAAGAACCGTACCCATGGCAAACATGAAAGGTTTGCAACAGCAAGAGATTGATTTGGGCGATGCCGCCAAAACCGATCTTCGCACCCAGTTTGCGGCGCTGTGCTACCGCATCAAGAACGATAAACTGCAATTCTGTCTGGTCACCTCGCGCCGGTCGGGCCGCTGGATCGTGCCCAAAGGCTGGCCGATGAATGGCGAAACCCCCATGGACGCCGCCGCAACCGAAGCCTTTGAAGAGGCGGGCGTCGAAGGCAAAATATCGCCCCAGCCCGTAGGCGTGTTCAGCTATTACAAGGTCCGCACGGAGGACGAATTGCCCTGCATGGCGGTTCTTTACGCCCTCAAGGTCAAAAAGGTACACAGCCGCTGGCCCGAGAAAAAGGAACGTCAGCGCAAGTGGGTGTCGCGCAAGAAAGCCGCCGCCATGGTCAGCGATGCGGAACTGGGTGAAATTATCCTGCGCTTTCAGCCTGCCTAACACCCGACAGGACCGCGCCATATTGCTCTGCCATCGGTCGCGCCCTATCTATTGGGCAGACCAAAGGGGCTATCATTGATCCGCTACACCCTCACCTGCGACCAAGACCACCGGTTCGAAAGCTGGTTCGCATCCTCGTCCGCGTTTGATGCGCTGGAAAAGGCCGGTCATCTGGCCTGCGCGGTCTGCGGGTCGGCACAGGTGACACGCAGCCTTATGGCCCCGTCCGTGCCCGCGAAATCCAACACAGCGGACTTGGCAGCCCCGATGTCGGACGCCGAGGACGCAGTGACAAAAATGCGCAAACACGTCGAGGACAACAGCGACTACGTCGGCATGTCCTTTGCCACCGAAGCGCGCAAAATGCATGACGGTGATGCCCCTGAACGGGCCATCTACGGTGAGGCCAAGTTGGACGACGCCAAAAAGCTGATCGAGGACGGGATCCCCGTGGCCCCCCTTCCCTTTATGCCCAAACGAAAGACGAACTAATGCAGGTTTTGATCACAGGGGCGAGCCGCGGCATTGGCGCACAGATGACCGCACAGCTTGAGGCGCGGGGCGATACGGTCACGGCTGTGGCGCGATACGGGCGCGATATCGCGGTGGATGTGTCTGATGCGGCGTCCATCCGCGCCATGGCCGATGCCTTTGGTGACAAACCGCTGGATTTGCTGGTGTGCAATGCCGGCGTCTTCCCGGATCGGGGCGAAGACCTGAGCACGGGTTTTCCTGCCGACATGTGGGCAGAGGTTTTCGCGATCAACGTAACAGGCGTGTTCCTGACGGTGCAGGCTTTGCTGCCGAATTTGCGGGCGGCCAAGGGTAAAATCGCCATCATCTCAAGCCAGATGGGCGCGTCGACCAAAGCCTCCGGTGGTGGCTATATCTACCGCGCGTCCAAGGCTGCAGCGACGAATTTGGCGTTCAATCTGGCCACGGACCTTAGGTCAGATGGCGTGGCCGTGGGGGCCTATCACCCCGGCTGGGTGCGCACGGATATGGGCGGTGCCTCCGCCGCCGTCTCGCCTGAGGACAGCGCCGCAGGGCTGATCGCCCGTTTTGACGCGCTGAACATCACCAACACGGGGCTGTTTGAAACCTACGACGGCCAAGCCCATCCCGCTTGATCCGTGGCGGGCTAGTCGCCTTCGAATTCACACAGGATGTGGACGTCCATCCCCATCCCTTCCAGTTTCTTGCGGCCGCCCAAGTCCGGCAGGTCGATCACGAAGGCGCAGCCCACGACGACCCCGCCCAATCGTTCGATCAACTTGATCCCCGCCTCTGCGGTGCCACCCGTGGCCAGCAGATCGTCGACCACCAGCACCTTGGCCCCCGCCTCAATCGCGTCGTCGTGCAGTTCCATCACGGCCTCACCGTATTCCAGCGTATAGGCCTGTTCGATGGTCTTGCCCGGCAGCTTGCCCTTCTTGCGGATCGGCACGAAGCCCTTCCCCAGCTGGTGCGCAATTGCCCCGCCAAGAATGAACCCCCGTGCCTCAAGCCCGACAACCACATCAATGTCCGCGCCCGCATGGGGATGCAGCAACTGATCCACCGCCATCCGAAACCCGCGCGGGTCGGCAAAGAGCGTCGTGACATCGCGGAACATGATCCCCTCATGGGGGAAATCGGGGATCGTGCGGATATAATCCTGAACGGTTTTCATGGGGCGGTCCTTGTTCGGGTGGGGCGTGGTACGCAGATCACAGCACGCGGCCTGCAACAGCGTCGAGTTTGGCAACCAGCGCTGCATCGCGGGCGTCGGGGGCTGTCATAATGGCATGCTCCAACGCGCGGTCGCAGCCACACGGGCACGGGGCACGGTCGCGGCCAAGACGGGCGGGAATATCCGCGACCATGGTTTTCGCCGCCGCCGAGTTGCCGCCCAAAGTCTTTATAATATCTGAGATATCAACGGTCCCGTGATCCGGATGCCAGCTGTCATAATCCGTGATCATCGCGACGGAGGCATAGCAGATCTCAGCCTCACGGGCGAGTTTCGCCTCAGGCATATTGGTCATCCCGATCACATCGCAACCCCAGACATCGCGGTAGAGCCGGCTTTCTGCGACGGAGGAAAATTGCGGGCCTTCCATGGCCAGATAGGTGCCCCCGCGGTGTGTGGTGACACCGGCGGCACGGGCAGCGGCCTCTGCGGCATCGCCAAGGCGCGCGCAGACCGGATGGGCCACACTGACATGCGCCACGCAGCCGGTGCCGAAAAAGGATTTTTCGCGCGCGAAGGTGCGGTCGATGAAATCGCTGACGATCACAAAATCCCCCGGTGCCATGTCGTCCCGAAACGACCCGCAGGCGCTGACGGCAATGATATCCGTACACCCCAACCGTTTAAGCGCATCAATATTGGCGCGGTAGGGCACGGTTGAGGGTGAATGCACATGACCGCGCCCGTGACGCGGCAGAAACGCCATTGGCGTCCCGTTCAACGTGCCGGTGCGGATTTGGTCCGACGGCGCACCCCACGGTGTTTCCACCGTTTGCCACGCCGCATCGTGCAACCCGTCAATGTCATAAAGCCCCGACCCGCCGATAATTCCGATTTTCGTCTGCATATGCATCCTGCCTTAACCTTGTCGCAACCTAGCCGTGTGATGCAGGGCTTGTGAAGACGCAACAGACCATTGCCGCTCCGCTGCGGGGGGTGACATGCCTGCGCGCCTCCGGTACACGGCCCGAAAACACCCCTCAACTTTCTTAGGTGATCCGTTGCGTCAATCCATGTTCGCCAATCTCGTCGGTCGTCTTGAAGACGCCGATCTGAAGCCTTCGTCCCGCAATCTGACGCCTGACCGGCTCAGGATTGAGGTTCTCTCCGGTCTGACCGTGGCACTGGCCTTGGTGCCAGAGGCCGTGGCCTTTGCCTTTGTGGCCGGGGTGGAACCGCTGGTCGGGCTGTATGCGGCGTTCATTGTCGGTCTGATCACAGCGCTGATCGGGGGGCGTCCGGGGATGATTTCCGGTGCCACGGGGGCCTTGGCGGTCGTGATGGTGTCGCTGGTGGCTGTCCACGGGGTTGAATACCTGTTCGCGACGGTGGTCCTGATGGGGATTATCCAGCTTATCGTCGGGTTCATGCGCTGGGGCAAATTCATCCGTCTGGTGCCGCATCCGGTGATGTTGGGCTTTGTGAACGGTCTGGCGATCGTGATTTTCCTGGCCCAGCTGACACAATTCCAGGTGCCCGGATCGGGCGAGGTCACGGGACACGGCGTGTCGGGCGGTGAATGGCTGTCCGGGTCGAAACTCTATCTGATGTTGGCGCTGACGGCACTGACCATGGCGATCATCTGGGTCTGGCCGCGTGTCACCAACCTGATCCCCGCGCCTTTGGCGGGCATCGGCATCGTGGCCATTCTGGTCATCGCCTTGGGTCTGGATGTGCCGCTGGTGGGCGATCTTGCCAGCATCGAAGGCGGCCTGCCACCGTTCCACATTCCGGCCGTGCCGTTCACGCTCGAGACGTTCTACATTATCCTGCCTTACGCGCTGATACTGGCTGCCATCGGCCTGATCGAAAGCCTGCTGACCCTGAACCTTGTGGGCGAAATCGTCGGCAAACGCGGCGGCGCGAGCCAGGAATGTATCGCCCAAGGTGTGGCCAACACGGTCACCGGTTTCTTTGGCGGCATGGGCGGCTGTGCGATGATCGGCCAGTCCATGATCAACGTGAAATCCGGTGGTCGCACACGGATCGCGGGCACGGTCGCGGCCCTGTTTTTGCTGGCGTTCATCCTGTTCGCCTCCGGCCTGATCGAACAAATCCCGCTGGCCGCCTTGGTCGGCGTGATGTTCATGGTCGTGATCGGCACCTTTGCGTGGAACAGCTTCAAGATCATGACCAAGGTGCCACGCACCGATGCCTTCGTCATCGTTCTGGTCACAATCGTCACCGTGATGACAGACCTTGCCACCGCCGTGGTCGTGGGTGTCATCGTGTCCGCCTTGGCCTACGCCTGGTCGAACGCGAAACGCATCTACGCCAGCACCTACACCACGCCTGAAGGCGCGAAGGTCTATAAAATCAATGGCCCCTTGTTCTTCGGCTCCTCCGACGGGTTCATGGAACTGTTTCAGGTCGAAGCAGACCCCAAAACCGTGATCATCGACTTTGAAGGCAGCCGCGTGGCCGACCAATCGGCGCTTCAGGCGATTGAGGCCGTGGCCGCCAAATACGAAGAACAGGGCAAAGCCGTGCAACTGCGCCATCTGACCCGCGACTGTCACGCATTGCTGTCGAAAGCCGGACACCTTGTGGTCGACAGCGACGATGACCCCGACTACGAAATCGCCGTGGATTATTCAGTGCGTACGGGCATCATCGGCGGGCATTAAACCAAACGGGTCGGTGGGCGGGCGCCTTTGGGCCGCAGGGCCAAACAGTCCCGCCCCGCCGATCCTATTCGGGCCGTTTGAGGGGGAACACCTCGCGCACGGCGGTGTAGTCCTGATACCCCATCCGCGCCAGTGGCGTGAAACGGGTCACATCGAACTTGCCCTCCATCATGCAATCGTCGCGCAGATGGACGCCCGTGACCTCCCCGAAGACCACAAAATTCGCTTCCCCTTCGATCTTCACGATCTGGGTCATCCGGCATTCCAAAGCCGCCGGCGCATCCGCCACGCGGGCGCAATCAATCGTCTGACACGCGGCCTTTGCGATCCCCGCATCATCAAACTCATCCACATCGCGTGCCCACGGGCCACTGGACCGGTTCATCACATCCTTCATGGCGTATTCGACGATATTGACCGTAAAGACGCCCGTTTCGCGGATGTTGGCCACCGAATCCTTCGTATCCCCGCGATCCTCTTTGGCAGAGGTCGATGCAAACATCACCTGCGGCGGCACGTAAGCCACGGCGTTAAAGAACGAATAGGGCGCCAGATTATCCGCACCATCCGCCCCACGGGTGGAAATCCAGCCAATGGGGCGCGGGGCCACAACGGCGTTGAACGGGTTGTGCGGCAGGCCATGGCCGTCTTTGGGTTCATAGAACATCGCGGGGCTCCGGTTGCGTGCCTCGTGATAACCCCATTGCAATGCGGGTGAAACATCGGTTCAACCAAGTTCATGGAACTGACGCCTGAAACCGACGCCGACACGCCACAGGTCGAATCATTATACGATCTGTGCTTTGCCCCCGGTCGCAAGGCGCTGTCGTCCTACCGGCTCCGCGATGAGGTCCCTCCGGTTCCCGCCTTTTGCAGTGTCATTCGGGACGGCGACATCGTCGGCGGTGCCATCCGGTGCTGGCCGATCCGGGTGGAGGACCACGACGCGCTGTTGCTGGGCCCCGTCGCCGTTCACCCCACCCGTCAGGGCGAAGGGCTGGGCGGACTGATGATCCGTGATGTGCTCGCGCGTGCAGGCGGGGCCGGATGGCCGCGCGTGTTGCTGGTGGGGGACGCGCCCTATTACGAACGCTTCGGGTTCCGGCGGCTGAATGGGGTCGTGATGCCTGCGCCCACAAATCCCGACCGTGTTCTTGGGTTCGGCCCGTGGGCTGGTATCCGGGGCCGCGTGCGCAAACGGCTTGAGGCATTGCCGGATTGAAAACACGGCCCCCGCCCCCAAATATAGATTATGACATCCCAACCCACCCCGCCGCACGACGCTCTCTCCGACACCTCCCCTGCTCCGTTGACGCCTCAAGCGCGCGACGCAATCAGGGCCATCGCCAAACGCCAACAGGACGCATCCGGCATCATGATGCAATTGATCACCTACCTGGGCGGCCAGGTTGAGGACGGGATGAAGCTGTTGCCGTCTTACGCGCGGGCGCGCCTAGACGGGGCCGCCACCCGCGCCTTACGCAGCAGTTATGACGCGGCGGGTCGCACGCAGGGCGGATTGGGCCGTCTGGTCGCGACGGACCGCGCGCACAAGGCGCTGGCCTCGGTCTCGGGCGCATTGGGTGGACTGGGTGGATTGCCGACCGCGCTTGCTGAATTGCCGCTGGCCACGACGGTCATTTTCCGCGCAGTTCAGCAAATTGCAGAACATCACGGCGAGGATCCCATGTCCGCCGAAACCCGCGCCCAATGCCTGCATGTGTTCGGCAAGGGCGGACCCGGGGGTGAGGATGACGGAGTCGACACCACCTTTATCGGCGCACGGCTTGGACTGTCCGGCAGTGCCATCAATGCCTTGATCAGTCGGGTCGCCCCCCGCTTTGCAACCGTGCTTGGCCAGAAGCTGGCCAGCCAGACGGTGCCTCTTCTGGGGGCCGCGGCAGGGGCGGGCACAAATTACACCTTTGTCAGCTATTACACCGATTTGGCCCATGTCCACTTCGGTCTGCGTGCCCTTGCGCGCGAACACGGGGCCGATGCGGTCGAGGATGCCTTTCACGAAGAGCTGGCAAGGATCAAACCCGCGCCGGTGTCGCGCATCTGAACAGACTGACGAGAGTTTGATTGGCGCGCGAGCGTGTGATCGGTGATGGTGCGCGCAGTCCTGATCGAAAGGTTGTTTTGATGTCCCGCCCTACCCGTTCCCGGTTTCGCACGCTTTTGGATGTATCGCTTTTGGGCCTCGCCCTCATCGGGCCGCAGGCCGCCAGCGCGCAGGCCGATCTGCCGGATTATGTCATTGCCGAATTCGGCACGCCGCCCGCCATTCCGACCGGCGACTTGTCCCCCGATCTGCAACAGGCCGTGGCCGTCGTCTTTGTCGAAAGCCTCGCCCAGTCGTTGTGGACCACCAACCAGGAAGAGGCTTTGGCCGATATCGTGGCCGCAGGTGACCCCCGTCTGGCGTGGCTGATCAGCGACATGATGCGGTTCACATGGCGGCGCGATTTTGACGATGCGCTGGCGCAGGCCGCAGCCGACCTGCTGGGCATTGAATACACGGCCTTTCGCCGCTGGGACGAACTGACGAACCACCTGATCGCATGGGACATCCCCGCCTACCCCGGTTATCTGGCCCACAAACGCGGGATTTTCACCCATTTCGTGCCCGGCTGGGACCGCATTTTTGTGGAAGGCGACATTGACTGGCGCATGGTCAGCTGGGGTGGTGTGCTGATTGATGACCGCCCTTTTGGCATGGATGAGCTGTGCAATTGCATCCCCGCCGTCGACAACCCTGAGGTGGAAACCGCAGCCGAGGCCACGTGGCTGGATGAGGATGACGTCGTCTTCGGCATTGAAATCAACGGGGAGGCCCGCGCCTATCCGCGCCAGATCATGGAAGTCCGCGAGATGGTGAACGACACCTTGGGCGGGCGTGATCTGGGCATCCCCTATTGTACGCTGTGTGGCGCCATGCAGGCCTATTTCACAGATGATGTGCCGGGTGCTGTGACCCGCCCCGTGCTGCGCACCTCGGGCCTTTTGATCCGGTCCAACAAGGTCATGTATGACCGCGCGACGTGGTCGGTGTTTGACACCTTTCTGGGCCGCGCCGTGACAGGCCCCTTGGCTGAAGCCGGTGTCGTGCTGGACCAAGCGACCGTTCTGACGACCACATGGGGCGCATGGAAAGAGGCGCATCCGGACACCACGGTTTTGGTCGAAGACCTGGCCTTGGGCCGCGATTTTGACTTTCGCAACGGACGCGATGCAGACGGGCCGATCTTTCCGGTGGGCGATGTGGACCCGCGATTGGCCGTGCAGGATGACGTGATCGGCGTGGTCACAGCCTCTGGTACGCCGGTGGCGTTTGAACGGGGTGCAGCACAGTTGGCGTTGCAATCGGGTGCGGAGGTGACATTTGAAAACGTGCGCCTGGCGCTGGACGCGGGCGGCATTCGCGCCGTGGGGCAGGACGGCGAAGACCTTGGATCGCATCAGGCCTTCTGGTTTGCGTGGTCACAGTTCCATCCTGATACGGCGCTGTGGATGCCATAGAAAATGGCGGCGCACCCTCCCCAGTTGCGCCGCCATCCGAGGCGGGTTCCCCCGCCTCTATCCAGTGAGGATTACATCCCCATGGAAACGGCAAAGCTGGTGATGCCACCCATCCCAAGATCGCTCAGCAACGTGGCCGCACCGCTTTCAAGGTCGATGGCATAAAGGCCAGCGGTCTCAGCGCCGTCCATCTGCAAGATGGCATAGGCCGCGTCGGTCCCGACCTCGGGCGACACGATGTCGAACCCACCCATGGAGGACAGATCAACGGTCTCGCCGTCTACGGTCACGTAAGCCACCGTCTCCAACGTGCCGGCATTGTTGGCCAGTGAAATCAAGGCATTGGCGTTGTAGTCCAGCGCATACTGAAAAGTGCTTTCGGCGGTCGCACCGGCAATGGCGTTGGTGTAGGCGTTTGCATAGACGCCTGGTGTGACATCGGCGTTCACGTCGCCCTCTGCATAGGCCAGATCGGTGAACCGCAGCACCGAATTGGCACGCTCGTCATTGTCACCGAAGCCTTCGGGGAAATAGACAAGGTTCTCACCCGATGTCGCCACAGCGCGGACCGCATCAATCGCATTGTTGAAATCAAAGGCGACGGTTGCACCTTCCATGATCATGGCGTCATCGGCAAAGGCCGCGCCCAGATCGGTCAATTCGCCGGTCGCAGGGTTGATCTTGAAAATCGCGCCATTGGTGTAGCCCAACAGATCGCCCGTTACCGGACGATAGGCAATGGCGTCGACCTTTTGTGCCAGATCGAACATCTGTGCCTCAGCCGGGGCGGCGATGCTGTCCATCGTCACCAGTGTCATACCGTCATTGGCAAGGGCGTAGCCCATGGTTGAGGCGTGGCCGTCTGCGGCAGCAATACCAGCGGTCAAGGTCAGGGCGGCGGTGGTTGTCATAAGGCGCGTAAACATGTGAGTCCTTTCAAGACTGTGTCATCCGGTCCCCAATCCTTGGGGCGGTATGCAGGAAGACACGGACCTCCGCCGCCGAGAGTTTCAGCGCGCGCAAAATAAATTTGCAGCGAAGGCTAAATCTGTTCGCGCAGATGGTCGCTGATGGCGCTGCGCACGGACATGTCGCCCCGCACGCGCGCCTCGTGGATGACATCGCGCACATCATCGAGGTTCAGCCGCCGCAGCAGGTGTTTGACCGGCCCGATGGACGCCGGACGCATGGACAGGCTGCGCAACCCGAGGGCGGCAAAGGCCACGGCCTCAATCGGGCGGCCTGCGTCTTCCCCGCAAAAGCTGACGGGGGTGTTATGGGCGTGACAGCGCGCGATCAGGTTTTCCAAGAAGGTCAGGAAACTGACATTCAGGGTGTCATAGCGGCGGCGCACCCGTTCGTTTTCACGGTCCGCCGCAAAGAAGAATTGTTTAAGGTCATTGCCCCCGATGGAGATAAAATCGACCTCCTGAAAGAACACATCCGGTGCAAAGGCGAGGCTGGGGGTCTCCAGCATCGCGCCGATTTCCACCGACGCTGGCAGCGGATGGCCCAGAATGCGTTCGCGTTCCATCGCCTTGTCGAATTCCGCACGGGCCAGCCGGAATTCCTCCAATTGGGCCACAAAGGGAAACATCACCGTCAAGGGCCGCCCGTTGGCCGCCCGGATCAGCGCCTGCAACTGCATGCGCAGCACGCCGGGCTTTTCCAGACCTACACGGATTGCGCGCCAGCCCATGGCGGGGTTGGGTTCATCGTTGGGCTTCATATAGGTCAGCACCTTGTCCGACCCGATGTCCAAGGTGCGAAAGGCAACGCGGCGGCCTTGGGCTGCATCCATGACCCGTGAATAAAGCGCCGACAATTCAGCGCGGCGGGGCATCTGGCTGCGCACGAGGAACTGCAGTTCCGTGCGGAACAGCCCGACGCCTTCGGCACCGGAATTTTCCAACGACGGCAAATCCGCCATCAGGCCTGCGTTCATGTGCAAAGACACCACCGACCCGCACCGCGCCTGCGCGGGCAGATCGCGGATGCTGGCGTAGCGTAGCTGCGCCTCGGTCTGCATGGCGATTTTGTCTTTGAAGGCCGATTGCACCTGTTCGTCCGGACGCAGGTGCACAATGCCCTGTTCCCCGTCCACAAGGATCGGATCGCCGTTCAGGGCCTCGGTCGTGATGCCTTGGGCGCGGATCACCAGCGGGATTGCCCAAGCCCGCGCTACAATGGCCGCGTGCGACCCGACAGAGCCTTCTTCAAGAACAATTCCTTTCAGCGCTTTGCCATAGTCCAACAGTTCACCCGGGCCGATATTGCGCGCCACCAGCACAGGGTTGGCGGGCATTTCAGCGCCCGTATCCGACCCCTGCCCCGTCAGGATGCGCAACAGGCGGTTGGACAGATCATCAAGATCGTGCAGCCGGTCCCGAAGATAGCTGTCGGCCTGCCCCATGCGGTTGCGCGCCAGCGATTGTTCCTTTTCCACGGCGGCCTCAGCCGACAGGCCTTGGGCGATGTCGGCCTCCATCCGGCGCATCCAGCCGCGTGAATTGGCGAACATGCGGTAGGCTTCAAGCACCTGTTTTTGGTCGCTATTCACCGTCGTCGTCTGGGTCAGCATATCATCCACAGACACCCGCAGGGTATCGACGGCCTCGCGCAGGCGGGCCAGTTCGGCCTCGGGGTCATCGGCGATCACATTGGTCACGACCACACGGGGTTCGTGCAGATAGACGTTGCCCCCTGCGGCCCCTTCCTGTCCCACATTGCCCCGGAACATGACCGGTTCCTGATGGCGCGCCTTGAGGGCAGCGCCCTCCCCCACAAAAGCGCCCAGTTCGGTCATCTCGGCCAGAACCATGGCCACAACCTCAAGCGCGTAAACCTCATCTGCGGTAAATTCGCGGCTGGCGCGGCTTTGCACAACCAAAACGCCCATGGTGGTGCCCAACCGCTGGACGGGAATACCACAGAAGCTGGAATACCGTTCTTCGCCTGTCTCGGGCATATAGCGGAACCCGCGCGCGGCAGGGGCATCGGCGGTGTTTACCACCTGTTTGGTGGTCGCCACGCGGCCCACCAGACCTTCCCCCAGACGCATCCGCGTTTGGTGCACGGCCTCCTGCTCCAACCCTTCGGTGGCGCAAAGTTCCAGCGTTTCGGCGTCACGGAACAGATAGATCGAACAGACCTCGGCTTTCATGGACGATGCGATCAGACGCACGATTTCGTCCAAACGCGCCTGCCCTTCGCCCCCCGATGCCATGACATCGCGGAGACGGCCGAGCAGTTTGCGGCTTTCGGTCTCAAAACTGGCTGGCATGGTGTTCCTCGTGTCCTCGCCGCCAGACTATCTGCGCAAACTGGCCCCCGCAATCATGGATTGTACGCCTTTGCGTCAGACGTCCATATCGTAGGTCGTAAAAGGGATCGGGGCTGCGACCTGATCATAAACCTTGCGCGCACGGACATTGTCATGGGCTGTCATCCACCGCACAGAGGTATGGCCCGCGTCCTCGGCGTGCTGGCGCACAGCCTCAATCAAGGCCTGTGCAGCCCCTGTGCCACGGGCGGTTTCCGCCACGAACAGATCATCCAGAAAAAGGCCCGTAGTGGACGCAAGGGGCCTTGCAAAGGGCCGGATATGGGCAAACCCGATCAAGGTGCCATCCGCATCAGCGACCAGCCCGTCGACCTCATGGGCTGGGTCCATGATCCAATCCCAGACCCGCGCGCGCATTTGCGGGGTTTGTGCGGCATCATAAAAGGCCGCGTAATCTGCATAAAGCGCGTCCCAAGCGGACCTGTCCGCCTGCGTGACAGGCCGGACAATCATGCCGCGCGGTCGAGCCCAAAGGCATCGTGAAGGGCCTGCACGGCCAGTTCCATATACTTGCGGTCGATCAACACGCTGACTTTGATCTCAGAGGTGGTGATCACCTTGATGTTGACGCCTTCGTCGCGCAGGGTTTCGAACATCTTGGCCGCAACGCCTGCGTGGGACCGCATGCCGATGCCCACGATCGACACTTTCGCCACGTTCTGATCGGCCACCAGATCATGGAAATTGATGTTGCCTGCGGCCTTGGCCTCTTCCATCGCCTTTTCGGCGCGCGCCACCTGATCGACAGGGCAAGAGAACGTCATATCCGTCCGCCCCTCTTCCGAGATGTTCTGCACGATCATATCGACATTCACCCCCGCCTCAGACAGCGGACCAAAGATCGCAGCGGCAATGCCGGGGCGGTCCGCCACAGAAATAAGCGTCATCTTTGCTTCGTCACGGCTGAAGGCCACACCGGCCACCACGTTGGATTCCATAATCTCTTCCTCCGCACAAACGAGGGTTCCGGCCTCGTCGGATTGTTCTTCAAATGATGACAGCACGCGCAGGCGCACCTTGTACCGCATGGCCAGTTCGACCGACCGTGTCTGCAACACCTTGGCCCCCAAGGACGCCAATTCCAGCATTTCCTCAAACGCGATTCTATCAAGCTTGCGGGCCTTGTCGGTCACACGCGGATCGGTGGTGTAGACGCCATCGACGTCCGTATAAATGTCGCAGCGTTCCGCCTCGAAGGCCGCCGCAAAAGCCACAGCAGTCGTATCGGACCCGCCGCGCCCCAGCGTGGTGATCCGGCCCTCGGGACTGACCCCTTGGAAGCCCGCGACGACGGCCACCTTCATGCCCTCACCGAATTTGGCCATGATGTTGTCCGTGGGGATTTCCTCAATCCGGGCGGAGGAATGGGCGGAGGTGGTTTTGACCGGCACCTGCCAGCCCTGCCAGCTGCGCGCCGGGACGTCCATTTCCTGCAGGGTCAGCGCCATCAGACCCGCGGTCACGTTCTCACCCGACGACACCACCGCATCATATTCGCGCGCATCGTACAGGGGCGATGTTTCGCCCACAAAGCCCACCAACTTGTTGGTTTCGCCCGACATCGCGGACACGATGACGATCACGTCGTAGCCCTTGGCAACCTCGACGCCCACCCGTTTGGCGGCGCGTTTGATGCGGTCCAATGTGGCGACCGATGTGCCGCCGAATTTCATCACCAGAACTGGCATAGTCTTCCCTGTCGCATGTTCGCGCCCCCTTTATTCTGCGGGGGCCATGGACGCAAGGTCAGGCCCGCAAAACCGCACCAGGGTTGAGGATGCCACGCGGGTCCAACGCCTGCTTGATCGCGCGCATCATCGTCAGTTTGGCGGGATCGGCATAGGTTTCCAGATCGCCCACCTTCAGCCGCCCGATGCCATGTTCTGCACTGACGGACCCGCCAAGGGACGCCGCCAGATCATGCACAGTCGTCTTGACCGCATCACGTTGATGCTCGTGATCCGCACGGGTTTTTCCGGGCATCGGGAATACGTTGTAGTGCAGGTTGCCGTCGCCCAGATGGCCGAAACAATTGATGCGGAAGGTGTCGATTTCGGCCAGCAAAGCGGGCGCGCGGTCAATAAACTCCGGCACGCAGGAAATCGGCACGGATATGTCGTGGGACGACACCGACCCGATCCGCCGGTTGCCTTCGGGGATCATCTCGCGGATCGTCCAAAGGTTGTCTGCCTGCTGTTGGGACTGCGCAATCACACCATCAAGAACCAACTCACCCGCCGCCTCGAACACCCCTGCCAGCGCGTCCGTCGGGTCGCTGCCCGCCCCCATCCCGACCTTCATCAAGACCGACCATTCCGGCGTTTGGGCGAAAGGCGCATGATAGCTCAGGCCCGTTTCATCCAGAAAATCAAACCCTTGCCGATGGATCAATTCGAACCCGCTGATCACCTCGCCCAAACGCGCGCCCGCCACCCCCAGCAGCGACACTGCCGCGCGCGGCGATGGGACCACGAACATCGCCGTTGCCTCTTCTGCCGGACGCGGCATCATGCGCAGCGATGCGCCGGTGATGATCCCCAATGTCCCCTCGGATCCGATCATCAGATCGCGCAGATCATACCCGGTGTTGTCTTTGCGCAACCGGCTCATCCCGTTCCAGATCGTGCCATCGGCCAGAACAACCTCCAACCCCAGACATTGCGCGCGCGCATTGCCATAACGGATCACATTCAACCCGCCCGCGTTTGTGGCCATAAGCCCGCCAATCCGCGCCGACCCTTCGGACGCAAGCGACAGGGGAAACAACCGCCCCACATCCGCCGCCGCCCGCTGCACATCCGCCAAAATGACGCCCGCATCAACCTCGATTACGTTCTCATCCGCATGAACCGCGCGAATACGCGCCATCCGCGCCAACGACAGAACCACAGGCACCGCACCGCTCTCCGACAGCTGCCCACCAACCAAACCGGTCCCGCCGGAATAGGGCACCACGGGCACCCGCGCCGCATGACAAACCGCCATCAAGGCAGACACCTCATCCACAGAGGCAGGCGACACCACCACACCCTGCCCGCGCCACCGGCCCCGCGGCTCTTCCAGGAACGCGGCCGTCTCAGCCTGAAACGCCGCCTCGGGCAACGCCGCCCTGATCCGCTCCAACACAGCACCCGTTGCAGATGACAGGGTTTCCATAGCCGCACGCTCCTTGTCTCTTTGTCTCAAAAATATCCCGGGGGACGGACCCGAAGGGCCGGGGGGCAGCGCCCCCTCCTCCGTCCCGACCTAGACCGAAACCCCACTCACATCCACCAGCGCCCCGCAGGGGCGCCCCCCGCCGTCCGCAGGACCCGATCGTCAGATCGCCCTTATCCGACGTCGGTCTTTCCGCGCCGGTCATGACGCAAATTGGCATAGAGAACATGGTTCCGCCAGCGTCCGTTGATCTGCAAATAGGCCTGCGCCACGCCCTCGTATTTATAGCCGCAGCTCTCCAGCAACCCGCGTGAGGGCGTGTTTTCCGGCAGACAGCCCGCCTCGATACGACTCAGATCCAACGTGGTGAAGGCATAATGCACCACAGCCTCAATGGCCTCACGCATGTAGCCCTGCCGCGCAAAAGCCTCCCCGATCCAATAACCGGTGGTGCCCGCCTGCGCGGGGCCACGGCGGATGTGATCCAGCGTGATCGCCCCCAAAACGCTCTCATCACTGCGACGGATCAAAAACAGCGGCACGGCGGTGCCATTGGCGATGGACCGCTGGGCCCAATAAACGCGGTTTGTAAAGCTTTTGCGGGTCAGGTGATCGCCGGCCCATGTGGGCTCCCACGGTTGCAGGAATTCGGCGGACTCCTGTCGCAACGCGGCCCATTGGCGGAAATCGGCATGGGACGGGGGCCGCAGCGTCAGCCGCTCTGTCTCCAGCCGGACCTTGCGCCGCGTCCGAAGCATCAGGCGACCAGTCGCGCCTTCAGCGCCTCAAGTGCGGGCGCGTCTTCCACCGGACCATAAAGCGCCAGCGCCGATCCGGCGTCGGTGATCAATCCGGCACCGAAATCGCGTACATCACCGGTGGTCACCGCATCAATGCGCGCGATGGTGTCGTCGATCGTGGGGACCTCACCCCAGATCGCGACCATGCGGGCCAGCCGTTCGGCGCGGTTGGACGGGCTTTCCAGCCCCATCAACATCCCCGCCTTCATCTGCGCACGCGCCCGGGCAACTTCTTCGGCGGTCATATCGTCGGCGGCGCGCTTCAACTCGTCCATGGTCAAGGTTGCCAATTCACCAAGCTGTTCAGCCGAGGTGCCCGCATAGACGGTCATCATGCCCGTGTCGGCGTAGGCCCCCGCTTGGGCAAAGATCGTGTAGCACAGGCCACGGTTTTCGCGCAGTTCCTGAAACAGGCGGCTCGACATGCCGCCGCCCATGGCGATGGCGTGGATTTGGGCCGCATAAATCCCTGGATCGCGGTAGTTGGGCGATTCAAACGCCAGTGCAAAATGCGCCTGTTCCAGACCCTTCACGACCCGCCGTTCGCCGCCCGAAAAGGCCGCAGGCTCTGCCGCATGGGGCTGGGACCGGCTGGGCAGATGGCCAAACAGCTTTTCTGCCAGCACCAACAGCGCATCCGGATCAACGGCGCCTGCCGCAGACAGGATCATCTGGTCGGGGCCGTAATGTTCACCGACAAAATCGCTCAGGTCGGATTTGGCGAAATTGCTGACGCGTTCGGTGGGGCCAAGGATCGTGCGGCCAAGCGCCTGATCGGGGAAAGCCTCTTCCTGAAGCCAGTCGAAGATGATGTCGTCAGGTGTATCGAGGGACTGGCCAATCTCTTGCAGGATCACGCCTCGTTCTACCTCGATCTCAGCGGGATCAAAGACAGGGTTCAGCAGGATGTCCGCGATCACGTCCAAGGCCAGCGGTACGTCATTTTCCAGCACGCGTGCGTAATAGGCCGTCATCTCACGCGAGGTATAGGCGTTGATGTAGCCGCCCACGTCCTCAATCTCTTCGGCGATCTGCAAGGCACTGCGGCGCTGGGTGCCCTTGAACGCCATGTGTTCCAGAAAATGCGCAATGCCGTTCTGGTCGGGGCGTTCATGCCGCCCGCCTGCCATGACCCAGATCCCGATGGAGGCCGATTTCAGGCCGGGCATCTGTTCTGTGACAATGCGAAAGCCGTTGGACAGCGTGTGGTGTTGGACGGTCACTTGGCGATCCGCTCCTTAATGAGGGTTTGCAGCGCGGCCAGATCATTGGGGACCCGTTCAACGCGTTCGGGCCGGTCATACAGGTCGGCCATGTGCGGCGGCAAGGGGGGATGAATGCCCGTGGCCTTTTCCACAGCGGCGGGGAATTTCGCGGGGTGCGCCGTGGCCAGTGTGATCATGGGCACATCGGACTGGTGGGCGTCCGCCACGTGTACGCCGACGGCCGAATGGGGGCAAAGCAATTCACCCGACCGCGTCAGTTCTGACGTGATGGCATGATAGGTTTCCTCCTCGGACGCGCGGCCAGAGGCGAAGGTGTCGCGCAGCATGTCAATCGCCCCTTGGCTGATCGTAAAGCTGCCCTTGGATTTGAGGTCATCCATCTGTTCGGCCACCGTGACCCCATCGCGCCCGTAGGCTTCAAACAGGGCGCGTTCGAAATTGGACGACACCTGAATGTCCATGGACGGGCTGATGGAGGGCGTAACCCCTTCCTTCACCTGCGCGCCGGTTTCCAGCGTCCGGTGCAGGATGTCGTTCTGGTTCGTGGCAATCACCAGCTTGTCGATGGGCAGCCCCATACGCTTGGCGATGTAGCCTGCAAAAATGTCGCCAAAGTTGCCCGTGGGCACGGTGAAACTGACGGGCCGGTGCGGTGCACCCACAGCCACGGCGGAGGTGAAGAAATAGACCACCTGCGCCAAAACGCGGCCCCAGTTGATGGAATTTACACCGGCAAGGTTCACCCCATCGCGGAAGTCGAAATCGTTGAACATGTCTTTCAGGGCGGCTTGGCAGTCGTCAAAATCACCATCCAGCGCCAGCGCGTGCACGTTGTCTTCGGTGGGCGTTGTCATCTGGCGGCGCTGCACCTCGGACACGCGACCATGGGGGAAGAGGATGAAAACATCCACGTTGCTGAGGCCGCGAAACGCCTCAATCGCCGCCGATCCCGTGTCGCCGGAGGTGGCCCCGACAATCGTGATGCGCTTGCCGGACCGCGTGAGCGACGCTTGAAACATCTGCCCGATCAGCTGCATGGCGAAGTCTTTGAACGCCAGCGTGGGGCCGTGGAACAGCTCAAGCAAAAAGTGGTTGCTGTCGAGTTGTTTCAGGGGTGCGCGCGCCGCGTGGTTGAACCCTGCATAGGCCGCGTCAATCAGGCCCCGGAATTCATCGTCGGTGAAGGTGTCGCCAATAAAGGGGCGCATTACGGCATAGGCCACGTCTTCATAGGATTGACCCGCCATAGCGGCGATCTGTGCGTGGGACAGGCCGGGGATGTCTTCGGGGACATACAGGCCGCCATCACGGGCAAGGCCAGTCATCATCGCCTCTTCGAACGTCAGTTTCGGGGCGGTGCCACGGGTTGAAATATAGTGCATTTCAGTCGTCCTTCCGGCGCATCCCGCGCGCCACGTAAAAGATCGTCATTGCCAACCACACAAGCGCCAGAAGCCCCCATGTGATGGCATATTCCAGATGGTCGTTTTTGATGTTTCGCGTGCTCAGCGGTAAGGGGGCCAACCGCGGATCGTAGGCGGTTGCGGCAGACAAGACCACCAGCACCGGTTCCGTGTTGAGGGCCTGCGCCATGGCGGCCACGTCGCGGGCGTACCACTCATCACCTTCGGGCGCTTGTTCGGACACGTCATCGGGCCAGATCAGATTGCCCTGCACGGTCACCGTGTCGGTCAGCGGATCGGCGGCTTGCGCTGCGGCATCGTTGATTTCCAACAGGCCCTGATCCAGCATCACGCGCCGCCCCTCGCGGGTTTCAAACGCGGAAATAATGCGGTGGCCGGTGCCTGCGGCGGTGCCACTGTCCAGAAACCGGATTTCTTCGCCCGTGGCAGACCCTTGCATAATGACGGTGCGGTAGTTGTCCGCCTCTGGTGTCACCGCCTCAGGCAGGGGCACTGGATCGGCGGCCAGACGCGCCTCTATCTCGGCGATGACGCCCTCTTTCCAGTCGAGCCGGTTCAACTGCCACACCATCAAGTACAGCAGGATCGCGATGCCACCGGCACCGATCAGAAGAGGAAACAGAAGCTTACGCATCATATGGTCCTGAATGTGGAAAACGCGCGAGGGCGGCAAAGGCTCTCGCGCGTTTTGTCCCTGTCAACTGGCGGAGGTCAAGACCCCGCCTGTTTTACTGGCCCCAGACGTAGACGGCTGCGAACAAGAACAGCCAGACGACGTCAACGAAGTGCCAGTACCAGGCTGCAGCTTCGAACCCGATGTGCTTTTCGGCAGTGAAGTGGCCGCGACGGACACGCAGGTAACACACGAACAAAAAGATCGTGCCGATGATTACGTGAAAGCCGTGAAAGCCCGTCGCCATGAAGAAGTTCGCGCCGTAGATGTTGCCGGCAAGGCCGAAGGCTGCGTGGCTGTATTCATAGGCTTGGAAAATCGTGAAGATCACGCCGAGGATCACGGCAAGGATCAGGCCGGATTTCACGTCTTCCTTGTTGTCCTCATGCACCAGCGCGTGGTGTGCCCAAGTGGCGGCAGCGCCGGAACACAGCAGGATGAGGGTGTTGATCAGCGGCAGGTGCCATGGGTCGAAGGTTTCAATGCCCGCAGGGGGGAACTGGCCGTCTACGGCGGGGGATTGTGGCCCCATGGGGTACATCGCGTGTTTGAAGAAGGACCAGAACCATGCGGCAAAGAACATGACTTCGGACATGATGAACATGATGAAACCATAGCGCAGGCCGATGCGCACAACAGGCGTGTGATCCCCCTGATGGCTTTCAACGATAACCTCGGCCCACCATGCATACATACAGTACAGCACACCGGCAAAGCCCATGAGGAACATGTACGGGTTGTCTTTCGTATCCATCCAGATGACGGCACCAAACAGCATGACAAACACGGCAACGCCGGTCAGCAGCGGCCAGATGGATGGCGGCAGGATGTGATAATCGTGGTTCTTTTCGTGGGCCATTCGTTTGTTCCCTTGACGAGTGTGGTCTTAATTCAATTCGGTCGGTTGCGCCGGTGTGTCCAGCGCGGCTTGTTCGGTGGGAAGGTCGTTCCGGTGGAACGTATATCCCAAAGTGATCGTATGAACATACTGTCCTTCGCGGTCATCCACGATGGCAGGGTCCACAAAGAAGGTGACCGGCATGTTGATCGTTTCACCCGGTTGCAGGACCTGCTGTTCAAAACAAAAACAGTCGATCTTGTCGAAAAACGCGCCAGCCTCATAGGGGGCGACGTTATAGGACGCGGACCCCGCGATGGGTTGGTCGGTGGGGTTCGTGGCCTCATAAAAGGCCAGCGCTGTTTCCCCGATGCGCACTTCCATTTCGCGTTGTACCGGTTCGAACGTCCACGGCATGTCCCGCGCGGTTGAACTGTCAAAGCGGACTGTGATGGTCTGGTCAAGGATCACGTCGGACCCCGTAGAGGCCACGTTGGTCACCCCGCCAAAGCCCGTGACGCGGCAGAACCAGTCGTAAAACGGCACAGACGCCCAAGCTAGGCCGCCCATCAGGAACACCACGCTCACCGCTTGGGTCGCGGTGCGGGTCGGGCCTTCGGGGATGCGGGAGAACGGATTAAACATCAGTTGTCGCCCCCTGTTGTTGCAGCGTTGGCTTCGGCCTCGGCGGCAATTTCTGCGGCGCGCCGCTCAGCGGCCTCAAGCGCGCCGGGTTCCAGTGCCGGGCGGGCCACGTGATCAAAGCGTTCCATCTGGCGGATGTCAGACAGGCCAAGGACCTTCACAACGGTCAGGCCAAACACAATACCGATCAGGCCAAGCAACAGAACGAAAACGCCCATGTTCCGGCCTTTGCGGCGTTCGTGCATTTCATGTTCGACTTTCATCGCCATGGCTTACCACCCCGCCCAAGCTGTCAGGCCGTTTGCGCGCAAAAGCGCCTCAACCAGCAGGGCACCGAAGTGGCCGAACAGATAATAGAGAGAGACCTTGAACGTGTGCTTTTCAACGGCGTGGTTGTCCGCCTCACTGTCCGCATCGCTGCGGGCCCAGATGTCATAGCACCCCTTGAGGAACCATGCGTTCAGGCCCAAAGCCACGGCCAGATAGAAGGGCCCGCCAATAGAGGTAAAGCCAAGGCCAAGCGCCACGAGCACCAGCGGCACACAATAGGCCAGAATATGGTTGCGGGTGGTTCTGCGGCCGTGGGTTTCCGTCAGCATGGGCACATTGGCGTTGCCGTAGTCGGATTTCACAAACAGCGCCAGCGCCCAGAAGTGGGGCGGTGTCCACATGAAGATCAGCGCAAACATCAACACGCTTTCAATCGACACGCTGCCCGTGGCGACAGCCCAGCCGATCATGGGCGGGAAGGCCCCTGCCGCACCACCGATCACGATGTTCTGCGGGGTCGAACGTTTCAGCCACATGGAATAGACGACGGCGTAAAAGAAGATGGTGAAGGCCAGCAGACCTGCGGCCAATGCGTTGGTCGCCAGAAACAGCAAGATGACCGAGAAGAACGACAGCGCCAGCCCGATGCCCAGCGCCTCACCTGGCTGCACGGCCCCCGACGGGATCGGCCGGTTGGTCGTGCGTTTCATGATGGCGTCGATGTCCGCGTCCCACCACATGTTCAAAGCACCCGAGGCCCCTGCCCCCACGGCGATGCACAAAATGCCGACGAAGCCCACAAAGGGGTTCACCCCGACGGGGGCGACCAACAACCCGACCAAAGCCGTGAAAACGACCAACTGCATGACACGCGGCTTCATGAGGGCAAAGTAATCGCCCATCTGTGCGTCATTGGTCTGCGTCTGGTGTGTGGCGTCGGTCATGTCAGTCCTTTGATAAATGGCAGGGCGAGACCTGCCTAAAAGGGTAACGGTCGAAGGGCGGGTTTGGTCCCGCCCTTCGGCAATTTCCGCCGATTAAGCGGGGAATTCCTCTTTCGCACCGGCCAGCCATTCTTCGTAGACGGCAGGGTCCACGACCTTGACGGTGATGGGCATATAGGCGTGGTCTTTACCGCAGAGTTCGGAACACTGGCCGAAATAAACACCTTCACGTTCGGCATTGAACCACAACTGGGCAAAACGACCGGGCACGGCGTCCTGCTTCACCCCGAAAGACGGGATCGTCCAGGAGTGGATCACATCGGCACCCGTCACGGTCATCACAACAGTGGCACCCACGGGCACGACAACGGCGGTGTCGGTGGCCAGACGGAATTCATCCTCGGAATAGCCGGCTTCTTCAAGCTGGGCGATGATATCGTCGTTCAGGTTTCCTTCGTTGTAGCCAATCATGTAGCTTTCGAAGAACACGTCCTCATCGGTGTATTCATAGGACCAGAACCACTGATAGCCGGTGACGGTGATGTTGATGTCGCCTTCAGGGATTTCCTGCTGCTTGAACAGCACCGGAAGGGAGAACGCGCCGATGAATACCAGAATGACGATCGGAACCACCGTCCACGCAACCTCAAGCGGGGAATTGTGGGTGAAGGTCGCAGGCTCAGGGTTGCGCTTGGCGTTGTAGCGCAGGATGACCCATGCCAGCAGGCCGGTGACGAACAGCGAAATCAGCGTGATGATGACCAGCAACATGCCGTCCAGCCAGACCAGATCGCGCATCAGTTCGGTTGCGGCGGGCTGAAACCCGGTGGCACCGGGGGTTGGCGCGCCGACGATCTCGAGGTCCTCAATGGCGGTCTGTGCCTGTGCGGCACCCGCAGCCACTGCACCCGCAGCGGCCAGACCAAAACGTTTTGCAAACTTCATCATGTGCATATCGATCCCTATTTAGGCGCAAGGCTGTGCGCCGACTTGGTGGTTTCCCGGACAGTCGGGATGGAATCCCCCATTCGGAATCCCATTGTATTTGAGGCGGGTCATCCCATATCCTGACCACCAACTCAAGCGATCCAGACGTGTCAAACGGTCGCTTTTTGACCCAAATCCGAGAAACAGTCAGGAATTGTCATGGCCCACGACCCCTTTCGCCCGTTTGAAACGAATCTGGACCACGACACCGCCTTGTCCCTGGTGCGTGAGGCCACGGACGGTGCCGATGACGGGGAGCTGTTTCTGGAACGTCGCCGGTCCGAGGTTCTGGCCTTTGATGACGGGCGCATCCGCACCGCCAGCTACGACGCCTCCGAAGGGTTCGGGTTGCGCGCCGTACGCGGTGAGGTCGCAGGCTACGCCCATTCCACCACCATCGACGAACACGCGCTGAAACGTGCGGTGGCCACAGCCCGGCTGGCTGTGGGCGATGGCGGCGGCACGATTGCCGATGGCCCCAAAGGCACCAACACCGTCCTTTATACCGATGCCGACCCCATGGCCGAGGCCACGTTTCCTGCGAAAATCGACCTGCTGAAGGAAATTGACGCCTTTTGTCGCGACCTCGACCCGCGGGTCGTTCAGGTTTCCGCCACCTTGGCGGCCTCCCATCAGGAGGTGCTGATCCTGCGGCCCGAGGGCACGCTGGTCACGGACACGCGGCCCATGTCGCGGCTCAATATCTCTGTCATCGTCGAAGACAACGGGCGCCGTGAAAGCGGCGGCATGGGCGGCGGCGGGCGTGCGGGGCTGATCGGCCTGACCTCCCCCGACCATTGGCAACCGGTCGCCCGCGAGGCATTGCGCATCGCATTGGTGAACCTTGATGCGGAACCCGCGCCCGCCGGTGTCATGGACGTCCTGCTCGGCCCCGGCTGGCCCGGTATCTTGCTGCACGAGGCCGTGGGCCATGGGCTTGAGGGGGATTTCAACCGCAAGGGCACCTCCGCCTTTGCCGGTCTGATGGGTCAGCAGGTCGCGGCCAAGGGCGTGACCGTTCTGGACGATGGCACCATCCCCGACAGGCGCGGGTCCATCACCGTGGATGACGAAGGCACGCCATCGGCCAAAAACGTGCTGATCGAAGACGGTGTGCTGGTGGGCTACATGCAGGACCGCCAGAACGCGCGTCTGATGGGGGTTGACCCAACCGGCAACGGGCGGCGCGAAAGTTTCGCCCACATCCCCATGCCGCGCATGACCAACACCTATATGTTGGGCGGCGATGCCGACCCCAAAGACATGCTCGCGGGGCTTAAGGACGGGATTTACGCCGTGGGCTTTGGCGGCGGTCAGGTGGACATCACCAACGGCAAATTCGTGTTCAGCTGCACCGAGGCCTACCGCGTCAAGAACGGCAAGGTCGGCGCGCCCGTCAAGGGCGCAACGCTGATCGGGGACGGGGCCACGGCGCTCAAACAAATCCGGGGCATCGGCAATGATATGGCGCTGGATCCCGGCATCGGCAATTGCGGCAAGGCCGGCCAATGGGTGCCCGTGGGCGTGGGCCAGCCGTCGCTGTTGATCGGCGGGCTGACCGTGGGTGGGGCCGCCGCCTGATGCAGGCTCGGCGCGGCTGGCCTGCGGTGCACACCGTGCCCGTTTCGGGGGGCTGGCCGCTGTGGCGGCCCTTGCTGGCAGGCTTAGTCGCCGCACTGGTCGGCGCTGTGCTACTGGGTGCGGCGCTGTTGACCGTACACAGCGCGCTTCAGGTGCTGGGACCATCGGGGCTTGCCATGAGCGTGCTCGAAGGGTTCGGGTTCATGACGCTCTATTCTCCGATGATCTCCTGGGTGGGACTGTTGGTTGCCCTGCCCGCCGCAGGCGTGGCATTACGCCAAGGGCGTGCGGGATGGCTGATGGCGGTGGGTGTCGGCGTTCCGGTCGGGGCCGTCATCTACAGCCTGATCGCGGGCACTTGGACCGAGGCGTTGGTCATCGGGGGCGTGTTCGGGGCCGAATTGGCGATGTTGTTCTGGCTCGGCATGCGCCTGACCGCACCGGCGGCCTTCCCCCGTCAGCCCCCCCATAAATGGTGAAAAATTAAGGTTTTTCGCTAACCTTTCGTTAACCTCGTTGCCATAATTCTGGTTTTGCAACAGGCGGAGCCACGGATGACATTGGACGAAACGTCTTCTACTCACCCCCCACTCCCACCCACCACGGAAGATGATCGCGTTGCCCATCTCCGTCTGTTGCGCTCGCGCAGGGTGGGTCCTGCGACCTACAGGCGCTTGCTGAATGAACACAAAACGGCACACGCCGCCCTTGATGCCCTTCCACAGATTGCGGCCGATGCTGGTATTGCGGGCTACAGGGCCTGTCCTGAAGGCGTCGCACATGCGGAACTCAAGGCGGGACGATTGGCGCGTGCGCGCCTTGTATTCGCGGGCGAGGCGGGCTTTCCCAAATCTCTTTATGATATAGACGATGCGCCCGTGGCGCTGTGGATGACAGGCCGCGCGGATCTTTTGAACACGCCGATGGTCGCCTTGATCGGCGCGCGCAATGCGTCCTCGCTCGGCACGCGGATGGCGTCAAAACTGGCAGCAGAACTGGGGGAAGCAGGGTTCACGATCGTGTCCGGTCTGGCACGCGGGGTTGATGCAGCAGCGCATATTAAATCGCTGTCCACCGGCACAATTGCGGTGGTCGCAGGGGGGGTCGATGTCCTTTATCCTGCTGAAAACGCGGAACTTGCCCGACAGATCGCCCGTGACGGTCTGTGTCTTAGCGACCAACCCATGGGGTTTCAGCCCCGCGCACGGCATTTTGTGGCGCGCAATCGTATCATCTCCGGCCTTGTTCGGGCGGTTGTCGTGGTTGAGGCTGCGGCGAAATCCGGCAGTCTGGGCACCGCACGTACCGCATTGGATCAGGGCCGTGACGTATTGGCCGTGCCGGGCCATCCCTTTGATGCGCGCGTGGCGGGGTGCAACATGTTGATCCGCGACGGGGCCACTTTGATCCGCGGCACACAGGACATAATCGAACATCTGGGCAATCCGAAACCCTCTGAACCGGAACTGCCGCTTGATGTGCCACCTGCGGCGCCCCCCCGCCCCCTGCGCGATATTGCGGCCCTGCACGATGCTATTCTGGATCGTCTGTTGCCCGGCCCGTTGGCCGAAGATCAGCTGATCCGCGCCTTGGGGGCATCGGCGAACACCGTCGCACCCGCACTTGTCGATCTTGAACTGGACGGAAAGGTGATCCGGCAATCAGGCGGCATCCTCGCACGGACGATCTAGGGCCCGATCCAGCGGGGTGACAGGGGGCTGAAAATTCCCCGCAACGAACCTCCATTGACAATTCAGCAACCGCGCCCACATCTTGCCGACTTATTGCATTTTCGAATTTCGGAAGGATTCCCATGCCCGTTGTTGTCGTAGAGTCTCCGGCTAAGGCCAAGACAATCAACAAGTATTTGGGGTCCGACTACACCGTTCTTGCCTCATACGGCCATGTCCGTGACCTGCCGCCCAAGGACGGCTCTGTTGATCCGGACGATGATTTCGAGATGCAGTGGGAGGTCGCCTCCGACAGCAAAAAGCACATCAAAGCCATCGCAGATGCACTGGCCGAGGACAACAATCTGATCCTCGCCACCGACCCCGACCGTGAGGGGGAGGCCATCAGCTGGCACCTTGAAGAGGCGCTGCGCAAACGCAAGTCGATCAAGAAAGACACCCCCGTCAGCCGCGTGGTGTTCAACGCGATTACCAAAGCCGCCGTGACCGAGGCGATGAAAAATCCCCGTCAGGTGGACCAGCCATTGGTGGACGCCTATCTGGCGCGCCGCGCGCTGGACTATCTGGTGGGCTTCAAACTGTCGCCCGTGTTGTGGCGTCGCCTGCCCGGTGCGAAATCCGCAGGGCGCGTGCAATCTGTCACCCTGCGTCTGATCGTCGAACGCGAGATGGAGATCGAGGCGTTCAACAACCGCGAATACTGGTCCGTCAAAGCCCAGCTTGAAACGCCGCGCAACCAGCAGGTTGAGGCGCGTTTGACCGTGCTAGCGGGCAAAAAGCTCGAAAAATTTGATCTGGAAAACGCCACGCAGGCGGAATTGGCCCAGCAGGCTGTGATGTCGCGGGATTTGACCGTCAAATCGGTTGAGGCCAAACCTGCAAACCGCAACCCCTCCGCGCCGTTCATGACCTCGACCCTGCAACAAGAGGCGTCGCGCAAGTTCGGCTTTGGCGCGCGGATGACCATGAACGCGGCCCAACGTTTGTATGAGGCAGGCCTGATCACCTACATGCGGACCGACGGCATCGACATGGCACCGGAGGCCGTCACCGCCGCCCGTGATGCCATCAAAGACAAATACGGCGCGGAGTATGTGCCCGATAAGCCGCGGATTTATAAGAACAAAGCCAAGAACGCGCAAGAGGCCCACGAATGCGTGCGCCCCACCGATCTGGGCCTGTCCGCCGAGGACGCCAAGATCGCGGACCCTGACCAGCGCAAGCTCTATGATCTGATCTACAAGCGGACGATCTCCAGCCAGATGGAGGCCGCGCGCATGGAACGCACGACCGTGGATATCGCGAGCGGCGATGGTCAGGTCGAACTGCGCGCCACCGGTCAGGTGGTGTTGTTCGACGGTTTCCTGCGGGTCTACGAAGAAGGCCGCGATGA
>NZ_JAHDGE010000012.1 GCF_020627745.1 Pseudooctadecabacter sp. | reverse complement strand
GCGGGTTAGACCGCTTTCAGGTTTCCTGCCATTTTGCGGCCGTCGCGGCCCTCGATCAGGTCGAACTCGACCGGTTGATCGTCGGCCAGGCCGGTCATGCCCGACTGCTCCACCGCTGAGATATGTACGAAAATGTCCGACCCGCCGTCTTCCGGCGCGATGAAGCCGTAGCCTTTGGTCGTGTTGAACCACTTAACGGTGCCTTTGGGCATGATCCGTCTCCTTCACTTGATCTTTGGCGCGGTCAGGGTCACATGACACATGAGGCGCGGTACTGTCTTTAAGGTTAGGGCTGCTGCGCAAAATGCAAATGACAAATCCGCGCAGGGGGCGTGAACGCGAGGCCCCGTTGGCGTGACGCTTAAATCGGAGGCACTCATGCGGTTCTTTGGCTTGAAAACATGCGATACCTGCCGCAAGGCATTGAAAGCATTGGACGGACACGCGGTCGAGGTGATCGACGTGCGTGCCGATGGGGTCAGCGACGACGACCGCGCGGCCATGGTGGCGGCCTTTGGCGAGACGGTGATCAACAAACGGTCCACCACGTGGCGGGGCCTGTCCGAGGTCGAACAATCGCTGGATCTGGACACGTTGTTGAAGAAACACCCGACCTTGCTGAAACGCCCCGTGATCGACCGTGATGGCGTCTGGCTGCAGGGCTGGACCGACGACACGAAACAGGCACTGGGGGTCAACTGATGCGCAATGCGGCAGGGGTTTTGGGGCTGATCGGCGGGCTGATCGGTATTTTTGTGGGGCTCTTCGGGTTCGCGGCGGTGGAGTTTTCCAATCGCGTTCCAGAGGCGCAGGCGACCTTGTTCGACAACCCCGGTTTCGTACAGTTCGCGTCTTTCATCGCACCTTTGTTGTGCATCGCGGGCGGGGCCATGGCAAAATCCCGCGCCTTGTGGGGCGGGATCGCGATGGTGCTGGGGGCAGGGGCGTTTTATGCGGCCTTCGGGTTCAACGTGGCCACGATGTTCCCCATCGGATTTGCGGGCCTGGGCGGTCTATTGGCGATCGCGGCGGGCAAACCCGATGAGGACAAGGCGCATTTCTAGTAGCTGCGGCTGCGGTTCAGGATACGGTCCACGGACAGCGGGCCGGCCCCTTTGAGGACCAACGTCACCAGCAGCAGCACCCAGAACGCGCGTTGATCAAGGATCGCGCCGTTTGACAGGTTGTCGAACCAGGCGCCCAACGTCTCCGCATGTTCGATGCCGCCGTGGCCGTAAAGGTCGGTCAGCGATTGCACCACGACGAAGCCGATCATCGCGAGGGACGCCAGCCGCGTAAACAGGCCGATCACGATCAGCAGGGGCAGGATGTATTCGGCCAAGGTGCCGCCCACGACGACCGCCCAGTGAAAGACCGACATCTGGCTGATGTCATAGCCCACGGCCTCCATCGCTTTGGGGAAGATCTGTGCGTAGCCGCCTACACCGGGGGTGAAGGGGGTGCCGTCCCATTTGGTGCCAGCGGAATTCCAGAAGTAAAACAACAAGGTGGCCGCAAAGACGAAGCGGGCCAGTGTGGGCAGGATCACACCGGCGGAGGCGTTCAGGGCGTGGGCGGTGCGGTCATAAAGGGCAATCATGGGGGGTCTTCTTTCAGGTCTTGAGGGAGGTAATGGCGTTGCGGGCGAGCAAAAGCCCCAGCAGAGGGCCAAGGTCGAAGCCAGCCCCACCGTGGCGCAGGGCATGGCCCAGCGGCTCGGACGACATGAGGGCCTGCGCGACGGCGGCTTGCCGGGGTGTCAGGGCATCGACCGTGGGGTCGAATTCGGGGCGGGTGATCAGGGCGGCTTGCGCGCCTTGGGCGATGTCACCGCCGTGGGTGTTGGACCACCAGATGTCCCGCAGGGGAAAGGTCGATGGGATGATCCGGACCGAGGGCGCAAAGGTGAATGTCACGTGGGGCAGCGTATCGGGCGGCAGTTGGCCCAACGCGTCGGGGGACACCGGCGTGGCATCTGCGGCGTGGTAGCTGTGGCGCAGGGCCAGTTCCAGCCGTGCCACATCGGGCAGATAGGGCACGGATTGGGCCGGACCGAAGCCTGCCAAAAAGTCCGGCATATCGTCGCCGTAAAACATCATCAGCGGGGATTTTGGCGGATGCGCGCGCAGGTAAACCCCTGCCATGGCGCGGAAAAAATCGGTGCCGACCAGTTTGTGAACGACCGGAAAGGCGGCCTCAAGCGCGTCGGTCAGGCTGACGGCGACGTTGTTGCGGTAGACGTCGAACCGCTTTGTCGCCTGCGCGCCGTCCGGATTGCGCAGGCCTTCGGGCGGCGGCTGTTGCGGGTCCATCAGGGCCGCGCGAAATTCGGATTGGGTGGTGATCATGCCGTGACCTTCAGGGCCGCATCGGCGCGTTTGGTTTCCTCCACCAGCACCGACCATTCGGGAACATCGGTGTCCCATTCGATCAACAGCGGTTTCGGCCCGGATTGGGCCAGCGTGTAATCCAGCAGCGCCCAGACAGGGTCCACAACCTCGGCCCCGTGGCTGTCGATCAGCAAGGGCGCGCCGGTCTCATCCTCGTCCTCATCATGACCGCCGAGGTGAATTTCACCAACGTGATCAAGGGGGTAGTCGTCAATGTAGCCTTGCGGCGAATAGCCAAGGTTCGTGGCGCTGACAAAGACGTTGTTCACATCCAAAAGCAGGCCACAACCCGTGCGGGCGGCGATTTCGGCCAGAAAATCCGTCTCGGACATGTCGGATTCGGCAAAGGCGAGGTAGCTGGAGGGATTTTCCAGCAGCATTTGACGCCCAAGCGTCGCCTGCACCTGATCAATATGATCCGCGACCCGTTTTACCGTGGCCGCCGTATAGGGCAGGGGCAAAAGGTCATTGAGGAACGCGCTGTCATGGGTGGACCACGCCAGATGTTCGGAAAAGCTGGCCGGTTGCAGCCAGTCGCACAGGGTTTTCAGACGGGCCAGATGGTCCGCATCCAGCGGGCCTTCGCCCCCGATGCTGAGGCCCACACCGTGGACGGAAAAGGCAAATTTTTCAGACAGGGCGCGCAGTTGCGCCAAGGGGCGGCCGCCCATCCCCATGTAGTTTTCAGCGTGGATTTCCAGCCAGCCCACGGGGCCTGCATCGTCCATGATATCGCTGAAATGCTGGGCCTTGTATCCGACGCCCGGACGGTTTGGCAGGGTGGGTCGCGTGGCGTCAAACATGCTGAAGGCTCCTTATGGACTGACGCCCACCCTAGTGTGGATGGGCGTCTTTGTCATGAAACACGGGGTTTATGAAACACGGGGGGCTGCGTTTATGCAGGGATGTCGCGGTCAAGCTCTTCCAGGGACCCCATACGCTCAACACCGTCGGCGGCGTCGGTGATGGATGTGGTCTCACAGGTGCCTGCTGGCACGAAGGTCCAGGCGTTGCCCTGATAGTCTACTGTGGATGTGCCTGCGCATGTTGTGCCGGGGCCTGCGGCACAGTCATTTTCACCGGCCAGCGACACGCCGTAGCATTTTTCGTTGGACTGGGCGTGGGCCGCAGTGGACAGGCCTGCGATGGCTGTGGCGACAGACGCGGCAAGGGCGAGGGTTGTGGTTGTCTTGGACATGGTAGGTTTCCCATTTGGTTTGTTGCAGTGAAGCGCCGTGACTGGCGACTGACCTACATTAGGCTGACCATGCCTTAACAAGCTATTCACGGGGCCGTGCATCACACGTCCGTTAGGTTTCGTCAGCCGTAGCGCGACCCAAAACCCCTAAAAACAAAGGCCCGGCCTGCGGCGGGTTTGCGCGCAGGCCGGGCCTGTAACATTGCGATCACGCGGTTTGTTACAAAAGATCGGGCGGTGTGGCGGATTTCGCCAATTCGTCCACGATTTCGGTCAGGGATGTTACAGAGGTCTGCTTTTCGCCAAGCCGCCGGACGGAGACTGTGCGTTCCTCAACCTCACGCCCGCCGCAGGCCAGAATGATCGGCACCTTGCCCAGTGAATGTTCACGGACCTTGTAGTTGATCTTTTCGTTGCGGATATCCGCCTCGGCGCGCACGCCTGCGGCCTTCAACGCGGCCACGACCTCATGCACGTAGTCATCCGCGTCCGAGATGATCGAGGCCACGACGACCTGACGCGGGGCCAGCCAGAACGGCAGTTTACCGGCGTGTTCTTCGATCAGGATGCCGATGAACCGCTCAAAACTGCCCAATGTCGCGCGGTGCAACATGACAGGGCGGTGCTTTTCACCGTCCGCGCCAATATAGGTCGCGTCCAGACGTTCGGGCAGCACGAAGTCCACTTGGTGCGTGCCACACTGCCAGTCGCGGCCAATGGCGTCGGTCAGCACGAATTCCAGCTTGGGACCGTAGAACGCGCCTTCACCGGGGTTCAGTTCTGGTTCAATCCCAGCAGCGCGAGTGGCTTGCAACAACGCGGCCTCGGCCTTGTCCCAGACCTCATCGGAACCCGCACGGGTGTCGGGCCGGTCGGAGAATTTGACGCTGAAGTTCTCAAACCCGAGGTCTTTGTAAACCTCAGACAGGAACTTGATGAACTCGGCGGTCTCGGATTCGATCTGTTCTTCGGTGCAGAAGATGTGCCCGTCATCCTGCGTAAACCCGCGCACGCGCATGATGCCGTGCAGCGCGCCTGAGGGTTCATAGCGGTTGCACGACCCGAATTCCGCCATGCGCAAAGGCAGGTCGCGGTAGGATTTCAGACCTTGGTTGTAGACCTGCACATGGCAGGGGCAGTTCATGGGCTTCAGGGCGTTCACAGCCTTTTCGCGGGCGTGGTCTTCGTCCACTTCGACGATGAACATGTTTTCTTGGTACTTCTCCCAGTGGCCCGACGCCTCCCACAGCTTGCGGTCCACGACCTGCGGGGTGTTCACCTCAACATATCCGCCTGCACGCTGTTTGCGGCGCATATAGTCTTGCAACTGGGTGTAGATGAGCCAGCCGTTGGGGTGCCAGAACACCTGACCGGGGGCCTCTTCCTGCATGTGATAAAGGTCCATCTCGCGGCCCAGCTTGCGGTGGTCGCGCTTTGCGGCTTCCTCAAGCATATTCATATGGGCGCGCAGCTGTTCCTTGTTCTGGAACGCCACACCATAGATGCGCTGCAACATGGCGCGGTCAGAATCCCCACGCCAATAGGCGCCTGCGATGGACATGAGTTTCCATGAATCACCCGGCACCTGACCGGTGTTCTGCAAATGCGGGCCACGGCACAGGTCCTGCCAGTCGCCATGCCAATACATGCGCAGGTCTTCATTGCCGGGGATGCTTTCGATCAGTTCGACCTTATAGGGCTCACCACGGTCCTTGTAATACTGGATTGCCTTTTCACGTTCCCAGACTTCGGTGCGCACGGCGTCGCGTTTGTTGATGATCTCTTTCATCTTCTTTTCGATGACGGAGAGGTCTTCGGGCGTGAACGGGTCCTTGCGGTCGAAATCATAGTACCAGCCGTTGTCGATCACGGGGCCGATGGTGACCTGCGTGTCCGGCCAGATTTCCTGCACCGCACGCGCCATGATATGCGCCAGATCGTGGCGGATCAGCTCAAGCGCGGGGGCCTCGTCCTTCATGGTGTTGATGGCGATGCTGGCATCGGCATTGATCGGCCACTGCAGATCATAATGTTCGCCATTCACGGTCGCACTGATCGCCTTTTTGGCGAGGCTCGTCGCGATGGATGCGGCGACATCGGCCGCAGTGACACCTGCATCGTAGTCACGCGCATTGCCGTCAGGGAATGTAAGGGAGATCTGGGCCATGTGCTTGGCTCCTCGTCGGTTTGACGCCTACGAAGCGTCCGGTTGCGGGTTCAATATGTCATTGGCTTTTGGCGGATGTGGCATGCGCCGTCAACCAGCCACGGGCGCGCCTGTGTTTTCTCTGGTTCTCAAATACCTCCGCCGGAGGCGTCACCCGGTCGCCGTGCAAAGTTCCGCCCACGGATGTTCGCATGTTTTACCGCCCCCGTGCCCTAAGATAGGGTTGCCACACAAAGACACGAAAAGAGGGCCGGATGCCGGAAACATTTACCACCAACCACGGGCGGGACATCGCCTATCACATGACCGAAGGCAGCGGCCCCACGGTGGTCTTTCTGGGGGGCTTCAAGTCCGACATGGAAGGCACAAAAGCCCTGTTTCTGGAAAAATGGGCGCAGGCGCGGGGCCAGGCATTTGTGCGGTTTGACTATTCCGGCCACGGGTCCAGCGGTGGGGAGTTTACAGACGGCGCCATTGGCGACTGGTTTGAAGACGCCTGTGCAGTTTTGGGCCGGATCGACGGGCCGGTCGTGCTGGTCGGGTCCTCCATGGGCGGTTGGATTTCGCTGCTGATTGCGCGGGACATGCCGGATCGCGTGGCCGGACTTGTGGGGATTGCGGCGGCACCGGATTTCACCGAAGACGGCTTTTGGGCGGGTTTTGACGACCTGATGCGCGCGAAGCTGATGCGCGAGGGCCGCGTCGCCCTGCCGTCGGAGTATGGCGAGCCCTACATCATCACGAAACGTCTGATCGAAGAGGGCCGTGACCGGCTGGTCCTGCGTGACCCGCTTGTCCTGAACTGTCCTGTGCGGTTGGTGCTGGGCACGGCAGACACATCGGTGCCGGTGGACTGGGGCACGCGGCTGTTGGACCACATGACCTGCGCCGACGCGCGATTGACCCTTGTCAAAGGGGCCGATCATTCGTTTTCCGCACCCGACTGCCTGACCGTCATTGAAACCGCGCTGGACGAAGTGCTGGCGGACGCGCCTTAAGGGCCGGTGGCCGCAGACCAAAATTCGGTGAATTTTGGTGTGACCCCACGTTTTGCTTTGGGGACGGGGACAGTTCTGTCTAGGCTTTGCCAAACGCTTTGGGAGGAGCATTCAATGGCATTGACGATGGGACAAAAGGCCGGATGGGGCCTTGCCGATATGGGCGTTGTGGTCTTCGTGGTGGTCAAACAGCTGCTGGTCTTTGCCTATCTGACGTCCGTACTGGGGGTCCCTGTCGAGGTTGCGGGGCTGGCCACGACCGCCGTCTTGATTTTCGACATGATCACGGACCCTCTTGTGGGGTACCTGAGCGACCGGACCAACACGCGCTGGGGCCGCCGCGCGCCGTGGATGGTGGCAGGGGCGGTTGTGATGGTGGCCGGCATGGTGGGGCTTTTTTCCACGCCGGGCGGGCTCACCGGGACCGCAGCCCTTCCTTGGGTGCTGGGCTTTTTCATGGTGGCGACGCTGGGCTTTACCATGGTCGCAATCCCCTACGGTGCCATGGCGGGGGAAGTCACGCAGGACCCGCGCGAAAGGTCCGCCATGACCGCGTGGCGCATGGGGTTTGCCAGCGTGGGCATTCTGGTGGGCGGGGCGCTGATCCCCGGTATTGCGGCGGGATCGGGGTACGGGTCAGCGGCCCTCACGGTCAGCCCGCTGATCATCGGCGCAATCTGGCTGTCAGTCTTTTCCACCCGCCGGGCGCCGCGCATTGACACGCCATCCTCGGTCAGTCCGTGGCGGATGATGACGCTGGTCTTTTCAAACAGGGCCTTTGTGACGCTGGCGGTTCTGTACGGTGTGATGACACTGGCCATTGCGTTGATCACCGCCGGATTGCCCTTTGCCGCGCTTTATCTGGTCAATGACACCGGTGACACGCCGCTGTCGGGGGCGGCGGTGGCGCTGACTGTGCTAAGCCTGATGTTTGCCGCGTTCACCGTTGGATCCATCCTGAGCCAGGCCGGCTGGGTCTATGCCTCTGCGCGGCTGGGCAAGGTCGGGGCGCTTTTCGTGGGGCTGATGCTGTATGTGGCCCTGCTGTACGGGCTTTATGCCGTTCTGCCATCGACCAATGTGACGGTGGTGGCGGGCATGTTCGTTCTTGCCGGAATGACCAACGGATCCTACCAGCAGATCCCATGGGCGATCTATCCCGACCTGATGGATGTCACCCGCGCCCGAACGGGCGAGGCGATCGAGGGCGCGTTTTCCGCGATCTGGCTGTTCGGACAGAAGGCCGCCAACGCCATTGCGCCGCTGGTGCTGGGCCTGATCCTGAGTGCGTATGGCTGGGTTGAGACGACACTGGGACGGGTGGACCAGACACCGGAGGCATTGGACGCGCTGCACTGGGCCGTCACCTTGGTGCCTGCCGGCATCCTTGCGGTCTCCGCGATCTTGCTTCTGGCGATTTATCAGCCCCTTGCGCGCAAGGTGTTGCAGAGTGTCTGACAGCCCTGAATTGCCACCGCAGCCCGATCTTGACGGCCTGGAAGACTGGCTGGCCGACTGTGAGGCGAAGGCGGGGGGCGTGCGCGCAGGGTGCGGCAAACATCTGGTCTGGGCGGGGCAAGCGGGCGTCAGAACGGACCTGTCGATTGTCTATGTCCACGGATTTTCGGCCACCGCAGCCGAGGTCAGGCCCCTGCCGGATATGGTTGCCAGAGCCCTTGGGGCGAACCTTTATTTTGCGCGGTTGACAGGCCACGGACAGGACGGGGCAGCCATGGGCCGCGCGCGGCTGTCCGACTGGCAGGCTGATGTGGCGGAGGCCTTGTCCATCGGGCAGGCGCTGGGCGAGGAAATGATCGTTATGGGGTGTTCCACCGGCTGCACCCTGCTGACAGAGGCCACCGCCCGGCGCGACGATATCAAGGGGGTCATCCATATCTCCCCCAATTTCGGATTGCGCAACCGCGCAGCCCACATGCTGTTGCAGATGCCCGGTGTGCGGCGTTGGGGTCATCTTGTCGCGGGCCGCGAGAGGTCGTTTGATCCCATATCGGATGATCACGCGGCCTTGTGGACGGTCCGGTACGACAGCAGGGCCGTCTATACCATGGCGGATGCCGTGCGCGCCGCCCTGTCGGCCCCGATCGAGGACATCCGCGCGCCCGCCTATTTCGCCTTTTGCGAGGATGATCAGGTCGTGCATCCGGCCAGAACCCGCAAGGTGATGCGCCGGTGGGGTGGGCCGGTGACCGAAGATGTGCTTGTGCGCGGGCCGCACGATGACGCCATGGGTCATGTCATGGCGGGGGATGTTTTCAGCCCCGCGCAAACGGCGCCGCTGGCCGCCCGTCTGACCCAATGGGCGAAACACCTTTAGCAGGTCCGAAAAGGGGTTGCGTCTGGGGTGAGGGCATGAACAATCGCCGCGACAGGCAAACCCGCGATCCGGAAGGCGAAGATGGCAGAACCCTTGGTTTTATTGCCCGGCATGATGTGCGACGCGCGCGTCTGGGCCACCCAGCTGACGGTTTTGAGTTATGAGCGCCCGGTGACGGTCGCCCCGGTGTGCACCGGCGACCGCATCGAGGAAATTGCGTCGGGTCTGTTGTCGTCCCTGCCACAGAAATTTGCCCTGTGTGGTCATGGCATGGGCGGCATTGTTGCGCTGGAACTGGCGCGTCGCGCGCCCGAACGGGTGATCCGGCTGGCGCTTTTGGGGACCAATGCGCTGATGGACACCCCACAAGAGGCAGCCGACCGCGAGCCGCGCATGATCGCCGCACGGGCGGGCCGGTTTGACGGGATGCTCCAATCCGAGGTTCTGCCCCGCTACGTCGGTCCGGGGCTGCGCCAGCAGGCGGCGATGGCAGAGCTTCAGGATATGGCGCTGTCGCTGGGGGCTGACATTTACGTGCGGCAGGAACGCGCGATGCAACGCCGGCGCGACCAGCAGGGCACATTGCGGCGCATCACGCAGCCGACCCTTGTTCTGGCCGGATCGGACGATCAGGTCGTTCCGTTAAAACGGCAGGAATTTATGGCAGAACTGATCCCCTACGCCAAACTGGGCGTGTTGGACGGGGTCGGGCACATGTCCATGCTGGAAGACCCCGAAGGCGTGACCGAAGCGCTTTATGCGTGGATGCGCCAGCCGCTTGTGCTGCGCTGATCCGTGACGCCGGTCAGACCGCCTTTTTGTTCTTGTTTGCAGCCGATTTGACAGCGGCCACGGTCGCAGGCCCTTTCGAGGTGGCCGGACCGCTGGCATTGGCGTCGATGAATTCCAGCACGAGTGGCCGGATGTTGTTGCGCCAGCTTTTGCCTGCGAAAATACCGTAATGACCGGCACCCGGTTCAAGGTGGGCGGCCTTCTTGCTGTCGTCCAGACCGGTCAGCAGATCAAGGGCCGCCAGACATTGACCGGGGGCAGAGATGTCGTCTTTCTCACCCTCCACAATCTTGACCGCGACATTCGTAATCTTTCCGAAATCAATCTGTTTGCCATCCACCACGAAAGCGTTCTTCGCAATTTCGCGGTTCTTGAAGATACGTTCGACTGTGGACAGATAAAATTCCGCCGTCATGTCCATGACCGCAAGATATTCGTCGTAGAACAGATTGTGTTTGTCGTGATCGGATGCCTCGCCCTTGGCGACGGCCATGATCTGGTTCTGAAACGCCTTGGCATGGGTTTCGCCGTTCATCGAGATGAAGGATGCCAGTTGCAAAAGACCCGGATAGACCATCCGGCCCACCCCGTCGTATTTGAAGCCGACCCGCTGGATCATCGTTTCTTCCAACTGCCCCATCGTGACCGAATGGCCAAAATCGGTCACCTCGGTCGGCGCGGCATTGGGATCGACAGGGCCACCGATCAGTGTCAGCGACCGCGGCTGCGCGTCAGGGTCCACATCCGCCAGATAGGCCGTCGCGGCCAGCGTCAGCGGAACGGGCTGGCAGACGGCAATCACATGGGTGTCCGGCCCCAGAATGCGCATGAAATCCGCCAGATAAAGGGTGTAATCCTCGACATCGAACTTGCCCGCGCTGACAGGGATGTCGCGCGCGTTGTGCCAGTCGGTGATATAGACCTCACAGTCGGGCAACAGGGAAATCACGGTCTTGCGCAGCAAGGTCGCATAATGGCCCGACATCGGCGCGACCAGCAGGACCTTGCGCTTGCGCGTATGGCGGCCTGCGATGCGAAAGTGGATCAGATCGCCAAAGGGTTTTTCGACCATCTTGCGGGTGGACACGATGTGGTCACGGCCATCCTCGGCGGTGAAGTTGTCGATGTTCCAGTCAGGTTTGGCCACCATGCGGGCGAAACTGCGTTCCGTGACTTCACCCCATGCGCGCATCATTTCCATCGCCGGATTGGGCCACAGGGCGAAGGCGGGATAGGACGCCATGGCGCGCGCGGATGCGCCCAGCCATTCATTGGTGTTGCGCATGGTTTCCATCAAGTCGTAGGTGGCCATATAACGCATCAGAAGCCTCACTTTCATCGGCGGTATGGGTGGGCCGCATATCGGCCTACCGCTCCGCACATTGGTCGCAGGGGCCATTGTGGGCTATATTAGAATAACCGCGCAATGCTGCGCCTGCACAATACACCCGAATTCCGGAAGGGCAACTGCGATATGACGAAAGATGGATCGACATCGAAAGGTGACAAGGCCGATACAGCGGCCCTTCCAGCCCTTGAACACAACATGGAACGTATCCAGCACCTGACCCAGAGGCTGATGACGGTCATGTCATCCAAACGGTCCGTGCCGCAGGATTTGCAAGGGCCCAGCCCCGATCTGTATGCCAAGGCCGGAACCGCCTATTGGCAGGACATTCTGCAGCATCCGTCGAAGCTGATTGAACAGCAGGTCGGCTATTGGGGGGCGACGCTGCAGCATTTCGTGGATGCCCAAACGGCGCTGGCACAGGGGAAATTGCAGGCCCCGGAGGACCCGACGCCCACGGACAAGCGGTTTTCGAATCCGCTGTGGCAGACCCATCCCTATTTCAATTTCCTCAAGCAGCAGTACATGCTGAACGCGCAAGCCGTTGAAAAGACACTGGGCGAAATCGACGGGCTGGACCCGTCAGACAAACGACGGTTGGAATATTTCAGCGCCCAGATCGTCGACATGCTGTCGCCGACCAATTTTCTGGCGACCAATCCGGACGCCCTAACCAAAGCGGTTGAGACAGAGGGCGAGAGCCTTGTCAAAGGGCTGGAGAACATGATTGCCGATCTGGAGGCCAATGACGGAGAGCTGGTGGTGTCGCTGGCAGACAAATCCGCCTTCAAAGTGGGCGAAAACCTTGCCACAACGCCGGGCGAGGTCGTCTTTCGCAACCATATGTTTGAATTGATCCAGTACGCCCCGACGACCGAAAAGGTGTACAAAACCCCGCTGGTCATCTTTCCGCCGTGGATCAACAAATTCTACATTCTCGACCTTAAGGCGCAGAATTCTCTGATTAAATGGATCGTCGATCAGGGCTATACGCTTTTTGTCGTCAGTTGGGTCAACGCCGATGCCACCTACCGCGATGTGGGGATGTCCGATTATGTGGAGGACGGGTATATCACCGCGCTGGAAACCGTGCGCGAGATTTGCGGCGTCAAGAAAGTGAACGCGGTGGGCTATTGCATCGCCGGCACGACATTGTCGCTTACGCTGTCGGTGCTGAAACAACGGGGCCTCGACTACGTCAATTCCGCGACCTTCTTTACCACACTCACCGATTTTTCGGACCGTGGAGAGGTTGGCGTGTTCCTTGAGGAGGATTTCGTTGACGGAATTGAGGCCGAGGTTGTCAAAGACGGCTTCCTCGACAGTTTCTATATGTCGCGGACATTCAGTTATCTGCGATCGCGCGACCTGATCTATCAGCCTGCGATTCGAAGCTACATGATGGGCGAGGCGCCGCCGGCTTTTGACCTGCTGTATTGGAACGGAGACGGCACAAATCTTCCCGGCAAGATGGCGGTCGAATATCTGCGCGGGCTGTGTCAGGACGACAAATTCGCCGGAGGGGACGGGTTTGAAGTTGCCGGATGTCTGGCGCAAATAGGCGATGTTGACGTGCCGTTGTGCGCGATTGCCTGCGAGACGGACCACATTGCGGCGTGGAAATCCTCGTATCGGGGCGTGCAAAAGATGGGGGCAAAGGACAAGACATTTATTCTGTCCGGGTCCGGACATATTGCAGGCATCGTGAATCCGCCTGCAAAGAACAAATACGGCCATTGGACCAATGACGATCTGACGTTGTCCCCTGAAGAATGGCAGCAGACAGCGAAACAACATGACGGGTCGTGGTGGCCGATGTGGGACCGTTGGCTTTCGAAGAAATCCGGCAAAAAGGTCGATGCGCGTGCGCCAGGGTCAGATACATATGCACCGATTGCACCGGCACCGGGGCGCTATGTACTACCCGCATAGGTGGTGCGACATTTTCGCATTTCGCGGCTGCTGAGGCCTGAAAATAAACGGTTTTGAACGAAATATCGCTGTATTTCAGGTGGTTGACGCAGGTGCGGAATTTTTATGCTGCGGTGCAGAAAAAGCTTGAAATGCCGCACTGCAGCATGTAGATAGGATGCAGTTGCAGAAACGCCGGGATGATCCGGTACAGAATTTAAGGAGCTATCCAATGGCTGCTAAGACACAAGACTTCACCGCCGTTATGAAAGACATGATGGGCGCATTCCCCGTGGACACGAAGGCAATGGAAGATGCGTATAAAACGCAGACAACCCTGGCCGAGAAACTGTCCTCCGTGACCATCGACGCCGCTCAGAAATCCACTGAGTTGTCCGCCAAATGGGCACAGGACACCCTGTCCAAAATGACAGACCTGTCCAAAGCAAAATCCGAGCCTGCTGACTACGCCAAGTCCATGACAGACTTCGCATCCGCATCCGCCGAAGCCGCAGCCGAGCACATGGCCGCCTTCGCCGAGATCGCGAAGAAAGTTCAGACAGAGACTCTGGAACTGATGATGGCCGCTGGCAAAGACATGTCCGAGGATATGTCCGCTGCTGCGAAGAAAGCCACCAACGACATGACAGCCGCTGCCAAGAAAGCTGCGACTGCAAAGTAAACAGACGCCGGGCGCTTTCCTCCTCCCTAACAGGCGCCGACGTTTTAAAGGCTCCGCTGCTCCTCCCGGCAGCGGGGCCTTATTTTTGTGGCTTTCTTTTCGCTGCGGCGCGGCCTAGGCTTCTCTGCACTGCAACACCGCTTGGGAGGGCGCCCGTTGGCCAAGACATCACAACCCCTGCTTATCAAACGCTACGCGAGCCGCAGGCTCTATAATACCGAAACCAGCGACTATGTGACGTTGGAAGATATTGCGACGTTTATCCGCGAGGGGCGGGAAGTTCAGATTGTCGATCTGAAATCCGGGGATGACCTGACGCGGCAGTATCTTTTGCAGATCATCGCGGAACACGAAAGCCGTGGCGAAAGCGTGCTGCCGGTGGATGTTCTGACCGATCTGGTGCGGTCCTACACGTCGCAGTCCATGTCTGTGGTGCCGCAGTTTCTGGCCCAGTCCTTTGAGATGCTGCAAAGCGGCCAGTCCAAGATGATGGAAAATATGGGCGGGATGAACCCGCTGGCCCAGATGCCGGGGTTTGAAGCGATGCGCGCCCAGCAAGAGGCCTTCATGAAGGCGATGACCGGCGGGATGATGCCCAAGACCGAAGAGACCAAATCAACCGGTGGTGAGGATCTGGCCGACATCAAGGCGGAACTGGCGTCTTTGCAGGAAAAACTGTCGAAGTTGGGCAAATAACAAAATTAGCTAATTTTGTTAGGACGCAAAGGAATGGCCCGAGCATGGGTCAGATGAGCACTTCGATGCGGTCCGGATCGCACACAATAACCACATGGTGTTTCGTCCGGATCATTTGAAATCCACGGCGCCGCACCTCACGCATCAAGACGGACATGCCGACCTCCCGTTCAACGTCGAATATCTGGCGTTTGATGACGCCACCGGTTTGCGCGGCGCGACAATGAAATATCTGCGACAGCCAATCCTGTCGCGTGTGGGGCGGGCGGTATGCGAATCTCTCGTACATCATGCCTCATGCTTGCCGCGCGGTGGTTAATTGCGCATTAACGGTGCAGAGGTCGCCTTATGTCACACTCCGCAGGACGCATCACGCTTTGGAATATTGAGGTCTTTGTGGCCACAGCGCAGGAGGCGTCGATTTCCGGCGCGGCCAAGCGACTATCGACATCGGCTGCGACGGTGTCCCAACAGCTGACGTCTTTGGAAGGGGCCATTGGCACCGCCTTGTTGAACCGCTCTGCCCGGCCCGTGACCCCGACACCGGCGGGGGAGATGTTTTTGCGCCGGGCGAACGCTATCCTCAACGAGGCCGAACAGGCCCGATCCGAGATCGCGCTCGCCGATCTCAGCCGTCTGATGCGTCTACGATTGGGGATGATTGAGGATTTTGATGCGGATGTGACGCCGCGCCTTCTGAGCGCGATGGGCGAAGACCTCAAGACCTGCCAATTCCTGTTGGAAACCGGTGCGTCGCACCGTTTGCATGATCTGCTGGAGGCCCGCAGCCTTGACGTGATCGTGGCCAGTGACATCGGGGCGGCTGCCGACTGGATGGAGGTCCATCCCCTGATGGAGGAACCTTTCGTCGCCGCCGTGCCCAAGGGAGCGTTGACCGGTGGTGATATCGCGCGGCAGCTGCGGCGGATGCCCTTCGTGCAGTATACCACACGGCACCACATGGGGCGGGTCATTGCGGATCATCTGGCGCGCCAGAATGTCAGCCTGACGGGGCGGTTCGAAATGGACAGCTATCACGCGATCATGGCGATGGTCGCGGCAGGGGCGGGCTGGTCGATCCTGACGCCTTTGGGCTGGCTGCACACCCAGCGGTTCCGCGAACAGGTCGATCTGGTGGAATTGCCGTTCGAGCCGTTCTCACGCCGGATTTCGCTGACTGCACGTCGTGGCGTCTTGGGGGAGATGCCGGGCCAGATGGCCGCCCAGCTGCGCTCGGTCCTGACCAACCGCGTCGTTGGTCCCGCCGTGGACCAGACGCCGTGGCTGCGCGATGTGATGAAGCTGCTTTAGGCGGCGTGCTGCGCTGTGGCTTCGGACGCTGCGGCGAGGATGATGTCCGCGATGATGTCACAGTCTTTTAATGACAATCGGGGGGGCAGGCGCACATCGCAGGCGCGCATCAGCATCGCACGGGTCTGTGGCAGATCAGGCGCATCCCCCAGGAACTGCCAGTTCCAGAAAGCACGGGCGTTGTCCGTGCTTTGGCCGAAAATCTGTGCCTTCAGGCCCTTTGCGGCACAGGCACTGGCAAAGGCGCGGGTTTGCGTGTCGGTCATATCCACCAGATTGAACTGGATCGAATCCGGTGCGCGTGCCTCGGCGGGCAGGGCGGGTGGGACGCTGAGGGCAGGGGATGCGTCCAGGCGGGCGGCCACGTGATCGTGGTTGCGGCGCCCATCACGCACCCGGCGGTCCAGTTCGGGCAATTGCGGGCGGATGATGGCCGCAGACAGGTTTGACAGCCGCAGATTATAGAGCGGCAGTTTGTTTTGATGCCGGGCCATCACATCAGCGGGCACGGCGTGTTTCATCCAGGTGTGTTCATAGGCACCCGACATGATGATGGCACGGGCCACAAGATCGGCATCATCGGTGACCAATATGCCGCCTTCGCCTGCGTTGATCATCTTGTAGCTTTGAAAGCTGAAACACCCGATCCTGCCGATGGTCCCGATCTTGCGGTCGTTCCATGTGGTGCCGAGCGAGTGGGCCGCGTCTTCGATCACAGGGACACCCGCCGCATCACACAGCGCCATGATCGCATCCATATCGGACGTATGGCCGCGCATATGGCTGATGATGACAGCCTCGGCACTTGGGAGTTTGGCGGCGAAATCCGTGAGATCGAGGCGATAATTCGCCCCGCATTCAACCAAGATCGGGACACAATCTGCATGCACGACAGCGCTGGGCACTGCGGCAAAGGTGAATGCGGGGATTAAAACGCGGGCGTGAACAGGGAGAGCCAGCGCTTTAAGGGACAAAAACAAAGCAGCCGAACAGGACGACACGGCGAGGGCGTATGTGGTGCCCATCAGCGCCGCAAAATCGCGTTCCAACAGGGCCACCGGCGCGTTTTCGGGGGCCGTGTAGCGAAAGAGGTCACCGGTCGCCAAAAGACGTGTGACCTCAGCCAAGGCGGCGTCGGGGATGGGCTCGGAAGCTGTGACGTCAGGACATGTCATTTTAGAATACCTAAAGTTTTATTTCATGTAATCTAACATCAGGTTTGTGACAAGCCCGTGACGGTCGCGCAGGCTGCGGGGGTGGAATTTGAGTTTTTTTGGCCAGATGAAAAGGGACCGCTGCGGGTTTTCAGGCGGACTAAAGGCCCAGACGATCCCGCAGGGAATACCACGTCATCGCGGCGGCCAGCAAAGGCGCGCGCAGCATGGTGCCGCCGGGGAAGGCGGGGGTCGGCAGGCTTGCGAAAATATCGAACCGTTCGGCCTGTCCGCGCACGGCTTCGGCCATCAATTTGCCCGCAAAGCCCGAATGGGCGACGCCGTGGCCGGAAAAGCCGCCCGCGCTGAGGATATTGGGCGCTGTCCGAGTGATCAGGGGCAACCGTGTGGGCGTGATGCCCAAGGTGCCGCCCCAAGTGTAGTCGATGCGGACGTCTTTAAGCTGCGGAAACATGGTTTCCATGCGTTTGCGCAATTCCGGTTCGATGTTTTGGGGGAAGGCCACGGTGTAGTTTTCGCGGCCCCCGAACAGCAGCCGTTTGTCATCAGACAGGCGGAAATAATTGACGACGAACTTGTCATCCGCCACGGCGATATCCTGCGTCAGGACCTCGGCCGCGCGGTCGCCCAAGGGTTCTGTGGCGGCGATAAAGGAATTGAGCGGCATGGTCCGCGCGGCCACATGACGGTTGAGGTTGGGCAAATAACCATTGCCCGCAAGGATCACATAATCCGCCCTGACGCGCCCGTGGCCGGTGGCGACCACGGCGGGGTCTGTCTGGTCGATATGGTGCACCTCGGAGCGTTCAAAAATGCGCACACCGGCCCGTTCGGCCGCCGCCGCCAGCCCCAGCACATAGCGCAACGGATGAATGTGACCGGCCCCCATATCCAACAGCCCACCGGCATAACGGGGCGATTTGACGATGGCCCCAAACGCATCGCGGGTCAGCGGTTCGGCGTCTTGGTAGCCGTAGGTGCGGCGCAGGTATTCGACCTCATCGCGCAGGTGGCGTGCCTCAACCGCGTCATAGGCGCCATGGGCAATGCCCGGTTTGAAATTGGCGTCAGGCGCGTGTCGCGCAAGACGCGATTTCAGCAGCGCTTTGGCCTCTTCCGTCAAGTCCCACAACATGCGGGCGGGGCCAGCCCCCAGCCGCGCGGACAGCCAGCGTTGATCCTTGTTGAACCCGCTGCCCACTTGCCCGCCATTGCGCCCCGATGCGCCCCAGCCTGCGCGGTGGGCGTCCAGAACGATGACGTCCATGCCTGCCTCGGCCAGTTCCAACGCGGCCATAAGCCCGGTGTAGCCCGCCCCCACGACGCAAACATCCGCGCGGTGTTGGCCACGCAGGGCGGCGCGTTCGGGTGGGATGCTGGCTGTCGCCGCGTAGTAGCTGGGCGGAAAGGTCGCCGGGCGGTCATTGCGGTAAAGCGCGTTGGTCACGGGGCCTCACGCAGGTCGTAGTAGGACAGCCGATAGACCTCCGGCTGCCGGTGAATGACGGTCGCCACGTCATAGGTGTCGCCGCGTGCCTGAATACCAAAGCAGTCGGGGCAGGGGATGCCCAGAGAGGCGATGAACGCCGCGCCATCGTCTTCGAAATCGACCCGCAGCAAGGTCTGTTCGGTCAATGCCTCAAGCGATGCGTCAGGCAGGTCGGACACGCCCGAGATCGCCACGTAGGGGGTATAAAACTGCACGTCGGGATAGATGATGGGCTGACCGCCAGCTGTGGCGGGACGGCCGTTGTCCGCGTCCACCACCACGGGCGCGCCAAGATCGCGCAGCGTTACGGCGTCGACAGATGATCCGTCTGGCAGAACGTCCTGCAACAGGGCTGTCAGCAGGGCGGTATGGGTGTTTACATCAAGGGGCTGATCAGCGCGCCGGATGATGGACGGCAGCGCAAGCGAGGCTTTCGGCGTCATCTGGGCCACGGGATGCGTGTCGACCAGCGATGGCTGCAGGCCCAGCAGGGCAAAATCGGGGTCGGCAGCCAGTGCGGAGAGCGCATCAAGATAGGCGTTATAGTCGTCATATTGATCGTCAATCCTGACCAGAGGGTCTGCCACCGCAGCAAGACCCGCAAGATTGACGGACCCGTCTTGTGCGGCGGGCCCGCAGGTGGTGCTGCCGCAGGTGACATGAAAAACAAGGGTGTCGTCGCGATAGAGAGAGGCGATCGTTTGTTCGGGAGGGACGCCCATGACAGCCAGAACCTGTGCGCCCAAAGTCTGGCCGCCGGTGCTTTGGATGGTGATGTAGGCATCAGCGCGGGCCTGTTGAAGTGCTGCGGGATCCGTGACGATCAGGTCTTCTCCGTTTGGGCCGGCGCGGTGCAGCACAAGGGCAAGATCGCCGGTGGTCAGGTCCTGATCCTGCAGGAAATAAAGGCGCGACCCTTCGTCCGCAGCCGGTTCGGGTGCAGGCGCATCCGAAAGATCGGCTGTGGCTTGCGCCTCGTCCGTGCCCGACCCGCGCATCACCGCAAAGCCCAGATAGGCCAGCAATCCAGCGGCCAGCAGCACCCCGAGAAAGGCCAGCCGGATCATACGTTGAGAAGGAGGTGTTCACGCTCCCACGGGCTGATGACCTGCAAGAATTCTTCGTATTCCGCCTTTTTCACGATGGAATAGACACGGGCAAAATCAGGGCCGAGAACCTCGTGCATGTCGGTATTTGCGTCAAACAGGTCAAGCGCGGCCCACAGTCCCTGCGGTAAGGCTCCGTCGCCTTCATAGGCGTCGCCCTCGAACCGTTCTTCGGGGGTGATGGCCTGTTTGATGCCAAGGTATCCGCAGGCAAGCGAGGCCGCAATGCACAGATACGGGTTGCAATCCATGCCTGCCAGACGGTTTTCAACGCGGCGCGCATTGGCGCTGGACAGGGGCACGCGGATGCCCGTTGTGCGGTTGTCGCGCGCCCAGGCCAGATTGATCGGTGCGGCGTGGTCTTTGACATAACGCCGGTAGCTGTTCACGTAGGGCGCCATAACGGCCACGACCGAGGGCAGGTGGGTTTGCAGCCCGCCGATGAAGTGGAAAAAGGCGTCCGTTTCCTCCCCATCGCTGCCTGCGAAGATGTTGTTGCCGTCGCTGTCCAAGATGGAATGGTGGATGTGCATGGCGCTGCCCGGTTCATCCTCGATGGGTTTGGCCATGAAGGTGGCAAAGCAGTTGTGCTTGAGAGCGGCCTCTTTCAGCAGACGTTTGAAGAAAAAGACCTGATCGGCCAGTTCCACAGGATCGCCGTGGTTGAGGTTGATTTCCAGCTGGCCCGCGCCGCCTTCCTGCGTAATGCCGTCGATCTCAAACCCCTGGATTTCGGCGTATTCATAGATGTCGTCAATGACGGGGCCATAGTCATCCACCGCCGTCATGGAATAGGCCTGACGTGCGGCGGCGGGACGCCCCGACCGTCCGATCATGGGTTCAATCGGCTTGGCGGGATCGGTGTTGGGCGCCACGAGGAAAAATTCCATCTCGGGGGCGACAACGGGCGTCCAGCCTTCTTTCTTATACAGCTCCACCACCCGTTTGAGGACATTGCGGGGACTGAATTGCACCGGTTCATCATTGGTCCCGTAAGCGTCATGGATCACCTGCAACGTGCCATCCTCGGTCCAGGGGGCGGCGGTTGCGGTGGCATAATCGGGCTTCAGGATCATGTCGGGTTCGGTAAAGCCTGCCTCGCCCGCGGCCTCCCCCCAGCCTCCTGTGAGGGTCTGGAAGAAGATGGATTCGGGCAGGTGGAACTGGGTTTGCTTTTCCCATTTGGCGGCAGGAACGGCCTTGCCACGGGCGATGCCGGGCAGGTCCGAAATCATACACTCGACCTCATCCAGACGGTTCTTTTCCAGATAGTCGCGGGCCGCTGGGGGGATTTTGTCCAGCCAAGTCATAAGTGACGGTCCTTGAAAAATGTGCCGATCTGGGCGGCCAGCCGTGTGTTGTGGTTGGGTTTGCCCAGATTGGTCTTGGCCTGCGCAATCAGATCCGGCGGGACCGATCCGGCGCGGGCCTGAATAAGGCCGTCGATCATCCGATCCCCGAATTCAGGATGCGCCTGAAGCGTAAAGATGCGGGTGTCATAGACCAGCGCCGCGTTTTCACAATGGGCGTTCGAGGCGAGGGGTGTGGCGTTCTTGGGCAGCGCTGTCACCTGATCCTGATGCCATGCGTTCAGCGCGACCTCTTCGCCCTGCCAGTCATAGGTTTGCCGCCCCACGGCCCAGCCGCCGCCGAACTTTTCGACCCTGCCGCCCAAGGCCTGTGCGATGATCTGGTGGCCAAAACAGATGCCCACAAGCGGAACACCGGCTGCATAAACGTCGCGGATCAGGGTTTCGAGCGGCGGTATCCACGGGTGGTCTTCGTAGGCGCCGTGTTTTGATCCGGTGATCAGCCAGCCGTCGCAATCGGTCGGCCCATCGGGGAAATCCCCGTCAACGACCGCGTAGGTGTCGAAGGTGAAGTCCTGCCCGTCCAGCAGACGGATGAAGAAGTCGTTGACGTCGCCAAGATCGTCCCGGACCTCGTCAGGGGCGTGGCCGGTTTGCAGAATGCCGATTTTCATGAAGCACCAGTCTTGTGGGTTTGGGTCAGGTTAGACGGTGTCAGGGCCGCCCGCAAGCGGGGGGATGCGCGGCGGGCCGGCCCTCCGGGGGGAGTTTTTCGGGCCAGATGAAGGGGGAGGTCGCGTTTTCGCCCAATGCGCGCGCGTGCCGGTGGGGTGGCGTTAAGGTTAATGCGGGATGCAGCGGATCATCTTTGCCGCGCGGCGGTCACACCGTATCGAGGTAGAGGTCGATCTTTTCCTCATCCGACAGGGTGGCGTATTCACTCGCCTCTTGCCGTTTGGTCGCGGTGAGGTTGCGGATCAGTTCTGCGGGGAAAATGCGCGCGATGGTGGGGTCCGCCTCAAACCGGTCAATGGCGGCGGTCCAGTCGCCGGGCAGTTGCGGCAGGCCCTGATCGTAGGCGTTTCCGGTGATCGGGGCCGGTGGCGTGGTGCCGTCTTCGATGCCAGTGAGGGCTGCGCCAAGGACGGCGGCCAGCATCAGATAGGGGTTCACATCGCCCCCTGCCACGCGGTGTTCGATGCGCCGACCTTTGTGGTGGCCGCCCGGTACGCGAATGGCGGCGGTGCGGTTTTCATAGGCCCAACAAATAGACGTGGGCGCGTGGGCATTGGGCACCAGCCGGTCATAGCTGTTGCCGTGCGGTGCCAGGATCAGCGCGGAGGCGGGCAGTGCTGTCATGCAGCCCGCGATGGCGTGGTGCAGGGCGGGGGTCCCCTCCGGGCCGCCATTGTCGAAGATGTTGGTGCCGTGTTCGTCCAGCACGGAAAAGTGCACATGCATCCCGTTGCCGGAATATTCCGCATAGGGTTTGGCCATGAAGGACGCCGCGAACCCGTGTTGGCGGGCGAGCCCCCGCACCAGCAGTTTGAACAGCCATGCGTCATCGGCGGCTTTCATCGCGGGGCCGTGCGACAGGTTGATTTCGAACTGGCCCAGACCGGCCTCGGAGATGGCGGTTTCGGCGGGGATATCCATCGCCTCGGCCCCGTCGTAAAGTTTGGTGAAGAACTGATCGAAGGCATCCAGCGCCCGCAGGCTTAGGATTTCGGCACCGGGCCTGCGTTTGCCGGACCGTGGGGAGGGGACGACCTGCAGGTCCTTGCCGCTGTCATCGACCAGATAGAATTCCAGTTCGGTCCCGACGATGGGGGTCAGCCCGCGCGCGGCGTAACGTTTGAGGACCGCGCTGAGCGCATGGCGGGGATCGCCGTCAAAGGGGCGGCCGTCTTCGCGGAACATCCACATGGGCAGCAGGGCGGAGGGGCTGTCGAGCCATGGCATCGGCATGAAGCCACGGTCGGTGGGCATGGCCACGCCGTCTGGATCGCCTGCTTCGAACACCAGCGGGGAGTTGTCGATGTCTTCGCCCCAGATGTCGAGGTTCAGCACAGACAGCGGAAAACGCGTGCCGTCGTCTTCGATCTTTTGCGCAAAGCGCGACGGGATCCGTTTGCCACGGGCCACGCCATTGAGGTCGGAGGCCGCGACGCGGATGGTTTTGATATGGGGATTGTCGTGCAGCCAGGACATGGGATTTACCGGATGATTTGCGGCAGAAAGCGCGCACGGGGGCGTTTTGCATCCTGCGGGAGGTGGCTGTTGAGGCGGCGGCCGATGCGGCCCATCAGGGCGATGATCACCAACGTCAACACAATGAAATAGAAGGCCAGAATGGGGTAGGGGACGAAGGGGTTGAACGTCTTGTCCGCAAAGAAATTCGCGTAATACAGCGCATCGCCCCGTTGTTGCCATGCCGGAAAGCCGGTGAAAAAGACCAGCGTGGTGGAGTGGAATAGAAAGATCGCTTCGTTGGTATAGGCCGGCCATGCCAGACGCAGCATCGTAGGCCAGATCACGCGGCGAAAGCGGGACCAGCCGGACAGGCCATAGGCATCGGCGGCCTCGGTGTCGCCTTTGGGGATGGATTGCAGCGCGCCGTAGAAAATCTCACCCGTGTAGGCGGAGGTGTTGAGGAAAAGAACAATCAGCGCGCCCAACCACGCGGCGGTGAACGGGTCGAAAAAGGCGTATTGGCCTTTGAGCGACAGGAAGAAAAAGTAGGCAAAGAAGAACTGGATAAACAGTGGCGAGCCACGGAACAGGAAGATGAACCATTCGCTGAGTTTGCGGATGATGCGGGTGTTGGAGGCTTTGCCCAAGGCCACGGCGGTGGCCAGAAAGAAGCCTGCCAGCAGGGCCACGGTGCCGAAATAGATGTTCCAGATCATGCCCGAGCCAATCAGCGTGAATTGCTGGCAGAGCGTATAGTCACTGCGCGGCAGAAGACGTTCCCCGAACCCGATGGAGCGGAAGGCGTATTGCGAAATGGTCTGGAGGCAGTCTTCCATGTCTCAGGTCCCTTGTCTGTGAGAGGGGACCAAAATTCGCGAATTTTGGGGGCGCGTGTCGGTCATGTTGCGGCCCGCCTTTGGGCTTCGCCGCCCGATGTGGCCTGCCCCTTGGTCAGACGCCGCATGAGCCGGTCCAGCACGATTTCAGAGACACGGGTGAAGGCCAGATAGAAAACCAGCAGCGCCAGGAAATAATACATCCGCCAGTCGCCGTGGGGGTAGTCGGTGAAACGAGGTGTTTTGGTGGCCCCCAATTCACGCGCCCAATAGACGACATCTTCGACGCCGAGTAAAAACAGCAGGGGTGTGGCCTTGATCAGCACCATCCACAGGTTGCCCAAACCGGGCAGGGCGTAGACCCACATTTGCGGCACCACGATGCGCCAGAACGTCTGGCGGCGCGACATGCCGTAGGCTTCGGCGGTTTCCAGTTGGGCCTTGGGCACCGCGCGCATGGCGCCATAAAGGACGTTGGCGGCAAAGGCGCCAAAGACGATGGCGAAGGTGAAGACCGCCAGCGAAAAGCCATAGATTTCGTGCACCCATTGCGGTGCGTTGCCTTGGGGCAATTTGGCGTCCTGGCAGACGATGAAATCATTGCCCTGACGGATGGCGTCGGGCCAATCGGGGCACATCGCGTGGTGGCGCAGGTATTCAAGTCCCTGATCCAGCGCGATGACGAAAAACAAAAAGAAGGCGATGTCCGGGACGCCGCGCACGATTGCGATGTAGCCTTTGCCGACCCATGACAGCGGCGCGATCCTCGAGCGTGCGGCCATAGCGCCGCCAAAGCCGAAGGTCAGCGACAGGGGTGCTGTGATCGCCAGCAGGGTCAGCACGGTCACAAACGACCAATAGAACCCCATGTGCTTGCCCGTGGTCAGGTAGCAAGACAACCATGAAAGCCCCTCAAGGGTGGCCGGATCGGTGCAATAGCTGAAAATGGCGGTGCCCAGTCGTCAGGTTGGAAGTGAGTTTTTTTGGCCAGATGAAAGAGGACCGCGCGCGCCTATCAAAAAGGAGCGGCGCGCGCGGCGATCAAGGTTTATTCGAAGGTGGAGGCCACTTCCCACTTTTCGATCAGCGTGTTGAGAGAGCCGTCTTCCTTCATGGATGTGATGGCCGCGTCAAAGGCTGCTTTCAGTTCTGTGTCGCTTTCGCGGACGCCCATGCCGACGCCGCCGCCGATGGATTCTTCGCGCTCCAGCATCACCAGATCGTCCTGGCCGTCCATGGCACCGACAAGGAAGGATTTGTCGGCCAGAACCGCGTCGGCCTCACCGTTGCGGACAGCGGCGATGGTTTCTTCGGGGGTGGCGAATTCAACAACGGTCCAGCCTTGGTCGGCAATGAAGGACGCCTGAATGGTGCCGGTCTGGGCTGCGATCACGGCCCCTTCGACGTCGAGGTCGGCGTCGAGTGCCAGATAGGAGGACGGATCAGCAGGCGTGTATTCTTGCGTGAAATCAATGATTTCATCGCGCTCTGCCGTGATGGACATGCCCGCGATGATGGTGTCGTAGTTGCCGGACACGAGGTTGGGGATGATGCTGTCCCATTCGTTTGTGACCCATTCGCAGGTCAGTTCGGCGCGGGCACACAGCTCATCGCCCAGTTCGCGTTCAAAGCCGTCGACTTCGCCTGCATCGTTGAGGAAGTTCCATGGCGCGTAGGCGCCTTCGGTGCCCATGCGCACAACGGAGTGGCCGTCGGCCATGGCCATACCGGCAGTCAGGGCCAGTGCGGCGGAGGTGAGGATCAGGTTTTTCATGTTGGTCTCCTGGTTGGTTATGTGAGTGCATTTATGTCGTTGCAGCGGGCGATCACATCGCCCTGATCTGATCCCAACCACTGCACATGCAGTCGGGACAGTGTTCCGTCGGCGGAAACCTCCGCCAGAAGCGCGTCGAGGTCGGCGCGCAGGTTTGGGGCCGTCTCGGCGATGGCCAAGGCCGATCCGCCGGAGAATGTGGGGTAGGTGCCGATGATCGTGACGCTGTCACCGGCCAGTAGGCGCGCATTGTGCGACCCGAAGACCACGTCGATCTCTCCACCGGTCAGAGCCGTGAGGGCAGCCTCTTCGGTGGGGTAGGCTTTGGTGCTGCGGCCCGCCTGCGCCATAGCACTTTGGTACAGGGATTGGTCCAGCACACCGATGCGGGCGGTATTGAGGTCGATGTCATCGCTGAGCGCCATCAGATCGCCCGTGTCATCGCCGGAGGTCACGTAGGGACAGGTGAAATCCACAATATCGTCGCGTGCTGCCGAATATCCGAAGCCGCCCGTCACCACATCCACATCCCCCCGCGCCAGCGCCTGAAAGATGTCGCCCATGGGCAGATCGACCCACGTGCAGTTGTATCCGCCACGGTCGCAGAGTTCATCCACCAGCGCCTTGTCGAGGCCCGTGGCCTCCGCCGTGCCGGGGTTGAAGATATAGGGGGGGTAGTGCCCACCGGTGGCGATGGTCAAATCCTGCGCTGCGACAGGCGGGGCCAAAAGGGCCACTATGATCGCAAGGCGCATCATGAGGGGGCTGTGACCGACAAAAAACCGCGCAAACGGTCCGATTTGGGCGCACCAAACAACTGGGCGGGTGGGCCCTGTTCTTCGATCAGACCTTGGTGCAGGAACACCACATGGTCCGAGATATCGTGGGCCATTTTCATGTCATGGGTCACCACCAACATGGTGCGCCCTTCGGCGGCCAAGTCCTTGATCACGCGAACGACTTCCTGTTCCAGCTCAGGGTCCAGCGCGGATGTGGGTTCATCGAACAACAGCGCTTTGGGTTCCATGCACAGCGCCCGTGCAATCGCCGCGCGTTGCTGTTGGCCGCCCGACAGCATGGCAGGATAAGCATCGCATTTGTCCCCGATCCCGACCTTGTCGAGGTAACGCCGCGCCGATGCCTCAACCTCGGCCCGGTCGCGTTTGAGGACCGTCACCGGGGCCTCCATCACGTTTTGCAGGATCGTCATATGGGCCCACAGATTGAACTGTTGAAACACCATGCTGAGGTTGGTGCGGATGCGGATCATCTGGGCGCGGTCGCCGGGATGGCGGGACGGGCCTGCGCCTTTCCAGCGGACCGGTTCGCCGCAAAACAGGATGTCGCCCTGCTGGCTGTCTTCAAGCAGGTTCGCGCAGCGCAGCAGCGTCGATTTTCCCGACCCGGAGGACCCGATCAGGCTGATCACATGGCCTTGGGGCGCGGTGATATCGACGCCTTTGAGGACCTCAAGATCGCCATAGGCTTTGTGAAGGTTGCGGATTTCGATGACGGGGTCGGTCATTGTGCCTCAGCGTGGATAGACCTGCAGACTAGGACCTAAATTGCAGCCAAATGCAATGGGGTCTTGGGGGCGATCGGCACAGGACTGTCATAGGCGCTGGCGGGCAGCGTGACGAAACCGTAAAGGCGCAGCGCGTCTTTGTGTGCGGCGTCCAAGGTATCAATCGCGTCGGCCAAGGCGGCGCGGATGGGGACAGGGTCCCGCCCTTTAGCGGTCACGAAGGTCTGGGCTGGGGACAACCCCGTGCGCCCGATGACGGCCAAGTCCCGCGCCTGCGGTTCCCACGTCAATTGCTGCGCCCAAGTGACGGCATCAATGGCTGCCAGATCGGCGCGCCCCTCGGCCACGGCGCGCAGGCTGGCCAGATGGGACCCGGTTTCCAGCGTCGATTTGAACTGCAGCCCTTGGGCCGCGATCCGTGTCACCGGCGCGCCCCAACCGGATTGGGACAGCGCATCATTGTAGGCGAATGTGCCCAAGACAGCCGGTGCCAGCCCGCGGGCGGCATCGTCTTTGCGCACAACAAAGACCGAATGGTAGTAACCGGCTGGTGTGTCGTCCAACCGGTGGTCCCCGCATCCCAACAGAATCACATCACCGCGAAACCGGGCGCGGTAGGGCAGGTTGCAAATCTGGCCCAGCACCAGATCGGGATTTGCCCAGGTCTCCGTAAAGGGCGTGGTGCGGTCCAACTGGTCAGGTCCGTAGCCCAGCCTGTCGCGTACGGCGGCCCACAGGGCATCATTGGCGGCCTGTGCTTCAGGCCGGTCATACATGGGCAGACTTGCGATCATGACTAGTCGTCGGACGAGACGCGCAACCGCGCTTTGTGGCTGTCCTGATCGGACACGCCCAACATGGGTGCCACCATCCGCAACAGCGCGTCTTCGGCCTTGTCCCGTTTGCCATCGGCCATGACCACCGTCCATAGGGCCTCAATCACGCCCATCCGGTCGTCATAGGGCACCGCATCCTTGATGGCGCGGGTGAAGCGTACGGTATCCGGGGCCTCGGCCTCCGCTGCCTCACACTCGGTGCGCAGCGCTTGCGCGCCGGTGTCGGACAGCCCGTAGCGCGACATCAAAACCGCGTCGATCTGGGCCTTTTCGTCGGGATCATAGGTGCCATCCGTGCGCGCAATCCGCACAAGAAGCGCGCCAAGGGCCACGCGGGCGTCGGTGTCAGACAAAGGGGCGGGGTCGGGCGCGGTCAGGCGCTTGAACAAATCAGCAAACATGGGGTGGATATAGGCAGGCCTGCCAAAAAGGCCAACCCTTAGCCGCGCAAGGCCGCCGCAGCCTCCGGCGCCATGCCGAACGTTTCGGTGGCGATGGCCACCACCTGCTGTTCACGCTCATGACGTTGGCCGTCCGCATCCGCGACCTGCCACAGGGCGCGCACGAACAAATCCCGTTCTTCGGGCGAAATCGCAGTGCTCAAAACGCCGGCCAATTCTTGGGTGTCGGGCATCGCCCCTTCAAGCCGTTCGCATTCCGCCCGCATCTTGGCGGCCTCCACCGCGTTCAGCGCATAAAGATCGGCCAGCAGGTGGTCGATCTCCTCGATCTCCTGAAACAGATAGGCCCCGTCGGCCTTGGCCACCCGCACCAGAAGCGCGCCCAACGCGTGACGTGCGTCGGCGTCTGGCATAGGGGTGATTTCGGTGGCGGCGGCCCGCAGGCGGGCAATGATACGGTCAAACATGGGATGGAGTTTAGGCAGACCCCGCGCGGGGGCAAGCCTCAAAGCGACTTAAATCGCGTCGCCAATGTGCCCAGCATCTCATCCAGCCCCCACGGCGGGTTCACCACAAACAGGCCGGAGCCGACCATCCGGTGCCCTTCCCGCGCGGGGGCAAAGCCGACCTCGTGGCGCAGCGCGTCAGGAAACGCACGGCCCAGCGTTCTGACCATCGGCCGGTGACGGTCGTCGGTCAACACAGGATACCACAGCATCATCACGCCCACCGGCCAGCTTTTGGCGATTTTTATCAGGTGCTTGGGCACCTCCAGATATTCGTCTTTCACCTCGTACGACGGGTCCACCATCATGAGCCCCCGGCGCGGCATGGGCGGGCAAACGGAATAGGCCATGTCGAACCCGTCTTGATGATGGATGTAGGCGGCAGGCACGCTATCCAGCAAGGCGTCATGCTCTTGCGGGTGCAACTCGGCGATATGCAGCACATCATCGCCTCGCAGCAGATGGGACGCGATCCACGGGCTGCCGGGATAGGCACGGTCCCCGTGTTCGGCCTCACAGGCGGCCAGAACATCCCCGTAGGCCGTGCCCTCAAACCAAGCCGCGACAGATTCAATCCCCGCTGCGGCCTCTGCGGTCTTCACCGCCTCGGGCGCCGACAGATCATAAAGTCCGCGGCCCCCATGGGTTTCCACATAGGTCAGCGGCTTGTCCTTGCGGGTCATATAGGACAGGACCCAGGCAAGGGCTGCGTGCTTGTGCACATCCGCCAGATTGCCTGCATGATAAGCATGTTGATACGACAGCATGGACGCGCCCCTTCATTCTTCTGATCCGAAAACTCCGGGGTCTGGGGCAGCGCCCCAGCGGATCGGATGGGCGAAGCCCATTCGATCCTTCACCACATCACACCAAACGCGACGTTTCCAGCGCAGCGCGCACGAAATCGGCAAACAGCGGATGGGGTGCAAAGGGTTTGGATTTCAGCTCGGGGTGGAACTGCACCCCGATAAACCACGGGTGATCAGACCACTCGACAATTTCCGGCAGACGTCCATCGGGCGACATACCAGAGAAACACAGCCCCGCCGTTTCCAGTTTGTCCCGATACTTCACGTCCACCTCATAGCGGTGACGGTGACGTTCCTCGATCGACGTGGTGCCATAGACCTCTGCCACTCTGGACCCCTTGGTCAGGGTTGCGTCATAGGCGCCCAAACGCATGGTGCCGCCCTTGTCGTCATCGGCCTTGCGCTGGACCTTGGCATTGCCCTGCACCCATTCCTTGAGGTGATAGACCACAGGCTCGAACCGCTTTTTGCCGGCCTCATGGTCGAACTCTTCCGACCCGGCCTCGGCCATGCCGGCCACATTGCGCGCGGCCTCGATCACAGCCATCTGCATCCCCAGACAGATCCCGAGGTAGGGAATTTTACGTGTCCGTGCGAATTCAGCCGCCTTGATCTTGCCCTCGGTGCCGCGTTCGCCAAACCCGCCCGGAACCAGAATGGCGTGATAACCTTCAAGGTGGGGGGCTGCATCTTCGCGGTCGAAAACCTCCGCATCGACCCATGATACGTTGACCTTGACGCGGTTGGCCATGCCGCCGTGGGTCAGGGCCTCCTTGATGGACTTATACGCGTCCTCAAGCTGGGTGTACTTGCCGACGATGGCCACATTCACCTCACCATCGGTGTTGTGGATGCGGTCATAGACATCATGCCAGACAGACAGATCGGGCTTGGGGGCAGGGGTGATGTTAAAGGCATCAAGCACCGCCTGATCAAGGCCCTGTTCGTGGTAGGCCAGCGGGGCCTCATAGATGGATTTCAGGTCATAGGCCGCGACAACGGCGTCTTTGCGCACGTTGCAGAACAACGCGATTTTTTCGCGTTCTTTTTCCGGGATCGGCTGCTCAGACCGGCAGACCAGAATGTCGGGTGCAATGCCGATGGACTGCAATTCCTTGACCGAGTGCTGGGTGGGCTTCGTTTTCAGCTCCCCCGACGCTGCCAGATAGGGCAGCAGTGTCAGATGCATGAAAATGCACTGGCCGCGGGGTTTGTCGTGGCTGAACTGGCGGATGGCTTCGAAAAAGGGCAGGCCCTCGATGTCGCCCACGGTGCCGCCGATTTCACACAACATGAAATCGACCTCGTCGTCGCCGATGTCGATGAAATCCTTGATTTCATTGGTCACATGGGGAACCACCTGAATGGTCTTGCCCAGATAATCGCCGCGTCGTTCCTTTTCCAACACGTTGGAATAGACGCGGCCGGATGACACGGAATCGGTCATGCGCGCAGGCACGCCGGTGAACCGTTCGTAGTGGCCTAGGTCCAGATCGGTTTCGGCCCCGTCATCGGTCACAAAGACCTCGCCATGTTCGAAAGGCGACATCGTGCCCGGATCGACGTTCAGGTAGGGGTCAAGTTTGCGCAACCGCACCGAAAACCCGCGCGCCTGCAAAAGCGACCCGAGTGCCGCCGACGCAAGCCCTTTGCCCAAGGACGACACCACACCGCCGGTGATAAATACGAAACGCGCCATGGCCTGAAAGTCCCCCGTGAACCCGGCAAATCTGCCGTCGAATTTTTGTTGAAATGCCGCCCGACGCGCGCGCCGGATTGCATGTATCACGGGATTTAAGTCTATCCGGATTCGCAGCCCCGTGGCAACCAACCCGTGACGAAAGAGCGGTCAGAAACCGCAATATCGTGATGATGCGGGCCTTTGGCCCACAATGTGTCGTGGTTTAATCGGCGTCCGGAACCAAAGGTGTGTCACTGGGCGTGCCCACCGAAGGCGGCAACAGGCTGTCGCCCGCGCTAGGTGTTTCGACCCCTTCGGACGCAGGGGGCAACAGCGCGTCCCCGTCCACCACGGACGCATCACTGGCCTGCGAAGCCGACAGGATCGTCAGCGCCACCGAGGTGCAGATAAACGCAATGGCCAGCAGCCAAGTGACCTTACCCAAAGCGGTCGCAGCCGCACGTCCGGTCATGGCCCCGCCGCCGCCGCCGCCAATGCCCAGACCACCGCCCTCAGAGCGCTGCAACAGCACCACACCAATCAACGCAAGCGCGAGGAGAAGGTGAACAACGAGGACGAGATTTTCCATGGATAGAGCCTTTGGCGATGGGACAGGCGGTATCTAGAAGCGAACGGGCGGCGTCGCAACCCCTTGAATGGCCCGATTTGCGGTCTTGGTCACGCTTGACCTTGGTCGGACGGCCTGTTTTCGTCGCGGTCCATCTTGCGCACAAGGAACGGTTGCCATGTCGGACGCTGTAAAGAAGAACCGCGTGATCCAGACCACGTACCTCAGCGCGATCGGGTTCGGGGGACTGGCGGCGCTGTTCGAATGGGTCTTTGGCGGGACGTTTGATCGACACTGGCTGATGCAGATGGCCTTGGTGATTGCCGTTCCATTCTTGATGATCGACCGCCTTGCGTCCTTGTCGTCGCCCCGCATGAGGGCTGTTCTTGGCCCCCGTTTCCGGATTTTCGCCTTTGTCACGATGGCCAGTTATTACTGGCTGTCGACGACCCTTGTTCTGTGGCCCCAGGATCCTGAATTCATATTCCGGCACGTGACGATCTGGTTTGTCGTCAGTCTGGCCTTCGGCGCTGCACTGGCGTTCCGGTTCCCTGTTGCCACGCCCGATGTGGCGAACCTCTATCTTGACCTTGACCGACTGAGAACCGGCAATGTCGTCTTGCGGACAGGGTTCATGTGGTTTCCGCCTCTCGCTGCCGCATTGATACTGGCCATGGCCTCAGACGTTCAGCTGACCGATGACGGGCGGGGCATTGGTGAGGATTATCTGATCCTGCAGATGGTCATTTTGCTGGCCGTTATCGGAGGATTGCCCGAGAAACAAGGATACTGGGGGTCGCCTATCGGGATAGGGCGCATTGTCGGTGCGGTGCTGGTGTTTGCATCCATAGCCGTCTTGTTCACGATCCCCTAGGGGATTGGTCAATCCGCCACATCATCCATATCCGCCTGACCGGACAGACGGCGACGGACGTGCGACCAGCTTAGCCCGATCCCAAGCACCAGTGACAATGCAACAAGTCCGATCCACGTGTTGGCGGTCGGGTCTTCGAAACTGACCCATCCCAGATCAAAGGCCACCCAAAGGCAGGCCGCGACCAACCCCAGCACAAGCGCCATGCCGACCACTCCGATCGACCGCATCGTCGCGCGCAGGTAGATAACGTACCCCACCAGCAGAACCAGACCGCCCAGAACGGCGATGGAGACGGTTTCGGATCCGTTCTGCTGGACCCAGCGGATGTAATTGTACGGCGTGGGATTGTAGGTGACGGCAAGCAACACAAACGCAAACAGCCAGCGCAAAAGGAATCCGGTCATGAAATAGGGCCTTGGGTCGTGGATTTGCGGCCAAGATGGCGGTGGTTGTGGCCCCTGTCCAGAGGATGCCTCAAATGCCTGCTTTCCCCCTCGCGCATGATGCCCTATGAGGAGCGCGGATTTCTGAAAAGAAGGGGCCTGTCAAAGATGGCAAATGTGGTGGTTGTCGGCGCTCAGTGGGGCGACGAAGGCAAGGGCAAGATCGTGGACTGGCTCTCCGAACGGGCGGATGTGATCGCGCGGTTTCAGGGCGGACATAATGCCGGACATACGCTGGTCATTGATGGCGAGGTTTACAAGTTGCATGCCCTGCCGTCAGGTGTGGTGCGGGGCGGCAAACTGTCGGTCATCGGCAATGGCGTGGTGCTGGACCCGTGGCATCTGCTGAACGAAATCGACACGATCGAGGCGCAGGGCGTCAAGATCACGCCGGACACCCTGATGATTGCCGAAAATACGCCGTTGATCCTGCCCTTCCACGGAGAGTTGGACCGCGCGCGTGAGGGTCAGAATTCCGTCGCCAAAATCGGCACGACCGGACGCGGGATCGGGCCGTGCTATGAAGACAAGGTGGGCCGTCGCGTCATCCGTGTCGCCGATCTGGCCGACGATGCCACGCTGGTGCTGCGCGTGGAACGCGCCTTGATCCATCATAACGCGCTGCGCAAAGGGCTGGGTCTGGAAGAGATCGACCGCGATGCGCTGATCGCCCAGTTGCGCGACATTGCCCCCAAAATTCTGCCCTTCGCAGCACCTGTCTGGAAGGTGCTGGCGGAAAAACGAAAGGCCGGCAAAAGGATCCTGTTTGAAGGCGCGCAAGGCGCGTTGCTGGATATTGATTTTGGCACCTATCCATTTGTCACATCCTCCAACGTGATTGCCGGACAGGCCGCAACCGGTGTGGGCCTTGGCCCCACGGCGATTGATTATGTCCTTGGCATCGTGAAGGCCTACACCACCCGCGTGGGTGAAGGCCCGTTTCCCACCGAACTGGAAGATGCCGACGGCCAACGGCTGGGCGAACGCGGCCATGAATTTGGCACCACCACGGGCCGCAAACGGCGCTGTGGGTGGTTTGACGCGGCCTTGCTGCGCCAGACCTGTGCCACGTCCGGCATCACGGGCATCTGTCTGACAAAGCTGGACGTTCTGGACGGGTTCGAGACCCTGAAAATCTGCGTCGGCTACGATCTGGACGGCGAGCGTCTGGATTATCTGCCAACCGCTGCCGATCAACAGGCGCGGTGCACACCGATATATGAAGAAATGCCCGGATGGTCGGAAAGCACCGAAGGCGCGCGGTCCTGGGCGGATCTGCCTGCGGCGGCGATCAAATACGTGCGCCGCGTGGAAGAGTTGATCGATTGTCCCGTGGCGCTAGTGTCTACATCACCCGAACGCGAGGACACGATCCTTGTGACCGACCCATTTGCGGACTGAAAGGCACCCGGATAGATGACCCACAAGGCACGCAAACGTTGGGCTTTGGTGATCCTTTTGGTGGGGTTGCCGGTGTACGTGATCTTGTCTGTGTCGATCCTGAACTGGCTTTATCCCGACCCGCTTGACCGACCGCCGCTGTGGGTGGAACTGGGCATCTATATCGGGCTGGGGATTTTGTGGGCCTTGCCGTTCAAATTTATCTTCAAGGGCATCGGCCAACCCGACCCCGACACCTGAGCCACGGCCCCTGATCCGGCGGTGCCGCTGCGCGGCGCGGTTTTTTATTCGGTCGCGCGTGAGGGGATGTGAGAGGGCCAGTTCATACGCGGGTCGCCTGACTGTGGGCCGTTGGTTTTCAGGTATTTTTGAACCAGAGAAAACATGGCCGGACATGCAAACGGCGCGCGGATGTGAACCGCGCGCCGTTTTGATTTCGAAAGGGTGCCGTCCTAGCTGGCCTGACGTTCCGGATTGAACCGGCTGTCATCGGCCACCTGAAACCTGCCATTGCGGATTTTGGTAAACTTTCCTTCGCGCAGAAGTTCGGCAAAGCTTCGCAAACCGTCTTCGCGGTTGAAATCGGTTGCCGCGACAGAGCGCACGCGCCGCAGGATCTGCGGACGGGAGAATTCGCCAGCGCCTTCGACAAAAGACGTATAGGCCGCCGCAGCCTCGAGGAGGTCCGGCAGATCACGCGCACCCATGTTGTCGGCAAATTCCGCAAAGGAATCGGCGGCAGGCTGGGCTGCGGCTGCGGGACGTGTGGCCACACGGCGCGGGGTTACGGGGCCATCTTTCGCCTCGCCTGTCGGTGCTGGCAGGTCCACACGCTGGGCGGCCACCAGTTTCAGCGGTGCGGGGCGCGGGCGTTCTGTCCGGGAGGCCGCGCGCACGACAGGGCGGGGGCGGGGGCCGCCTTCGGGGCGCACAGCCTCTGACAGATCGTTGCGGAACGCGTTTTCCACATCCTGACCGTCATCCTCAGGCTCACCGACCTGACGCGCCGCCTCCTTGGCGGCGACCGCCGCCTTGAGTTGCGCAATCGCCTCACGGCGGCGGTTGCCTTCGGGTTCCTGCATATGGGCATCGGCCTCGGACATGAGGCGATCGAGGGCTTTGTCGTCGACGTTCTCGTCCTCAGCGAGGAAGGCCGCCGCATCAGGTTCGGCGGGAACCTCGGCAGCCGGAGTGTCATCCTCGGTCACAGCATCGGCCACAGATGTATCGGCCACAGGTGCATCGGCGTTGGCGACATCCGGCGTGTCCGGTCCGTCCTGCGTGATCTGTTCCAGATCGGCCGCCAGATCGTCGCCCAGATCGGTATCCACGAAATCGCTGTCTTCGAGGTATTCATCCAGATCGTCCGCGCCATCCAGAAGGCCCAGATTGGGTCCACTGACCTGAGCGGCCGGCGGTACGGCTTTTTCGGTCTCTGCGGCGGAGGCGGTGGCTGACTGGTCCGCCATTGCCTTTTCGAAATCCGCCCGTTTCATCCGAACGACGCGGGCGCGCGGTTCGCTGATCGCCTCGGGCGCAGTTTCGGGCCCGGCGGGTGGGGTAACGTCCGCCGTTTCAGCGGCTTGACGCGCCAGCACGCGGGAAATCATGTCAGGGGTTTGCGGCGCGGAAGCTACGTCATCCGCAGCGCCGGTCTCACCTGTCGGGGTCGTGTCCTGAAGAACGTCGTCTTGTTGCGGTGTCGTTTCGACCACGACATCGGCGGTTGTTTCATCTGCGATGTTCAACGCGGCCCCGTCAGGCAGAAAATCCTCTGTCAGGTCGTTGGCAGGGTCAGTGTCGGCGGGGCCGACCACAGCCTGTATGCGCTGGAGTTTCGCCGCGAGGCTATCCGCGTCGGGGTGGGCGGGAACCTCGGCCACGGGTGCAGCGGTATTTTCCGCCGGTGCGGGCGTCGCGGTCTGCGCCGCGATATCGTCAGCAGAAGGGTCTTCCGTCACGGCGGTGTCGGCCGCATCCTTCGGGTCTGTCATTTCGGCGTCGCTGCCTGCATCGTCTGCGTCAGCGTTTGCCTGAAGGGTTGCTGCCAATTCGGCGGCCTTCGCCTCGCGGCGGGCGGCCTTACGGGCGGCTTTGCGCGCCGCATGGTCGATGACATCCTTCTCAGGGAGAGTGGGCTCCTCGATTGGTGCCTCGGGTGCCTCGGCCACTTGCGGCTCTGTCATCTGTGGTTCAGCCGCAACCGGTGCGTCTTGCGCGGGCTGCGCTGCGTCCTCGACTTTAAGCGTGTCCTCGGTCTTTGGGGTGTCTTCGGCATCTGGTGCGTCGGTGGCCTGCGGTGCGTCGGTGGCCTGCGGTGCATCGGCTGCAGGGGCAGGGGCCGTCTGGTCCGTCACCATGGCGGGGCGCAGCACGATGCCGTCGTCTTCCATACGGGCATCCACACGGCGCGAGATTTCTTTCTCGGCAATCCGGGCCAGCATTTCTGCATCGGGGGTGGGGGGTTCTGCCCCGAAATACCTGTCATCGGCGGCCAAGCCGCGGAAGTATTCGGCAATCGCCTTCATCGTGTTGAAGGAATCGTCGAACCCCTCCAACGTGCACGAAAATGTGCCGTATGAGACGGTGAGAATCTTACTCGTTCCAACCATGATTAGCTCGCTTTCTACTCAAACCTTTGACAGCCTGTTTACCATCAATTGGTTCGCAATCCGGAACAGAACCGCGTTATCTTGGGTATTATTTCGTGACCAAATTGGGGCACGTTTCCAAAATCAAAGGTAATCAAACGTGAACAGCCCCATTGTTTCAAGTCCCAAGCCAATCACGCTGATCGGTGGGGCGCAGGTTGCCCACAGTCTGATTACGGAAGCGTTAAAATATGGCGCGGATGTGGTTTGTGCCGACGGGGGCGCGGACACGGCCCTTTGGGCGGGCCTTGATCCGGTGGCTGTGATCGGGGACATGGATTCGGTGTCGGAGGCCGCCAAGGACGCTTACAGTGACGTTCTGCATCAGATCGCGGAGCAGGACAGCACGGATTTCGACAAGGCGCTGCGCAACATCGATGCGCCTTTGATCATCGGCGTGGGGTTTTTGGGCCAGCGGCTGGATCACGCGATGGCGGCGTTGCATGTTTTGCAGAAATACGACCGGCCTGTTGTGTTGCTCGGGGAGGATGATCTGGTCTTCGTGGTGCCGGATCAGATTACGATGACGGTGCCGGTGGGTTTGCGCATATCCCTGATGCCATTGGCCGAGCCCGTGGTCACAACCCACGGCCTGCGTTGGGAGGTCACGGAAGCCACCATGTCCATGCGCGATTTTATCGGGTCCTCCAATGAGGCGGCGGCGGAGGTGGTGACGATCAACGCCACCCCGGGACTGGCCGTGATCATGCCGCCGGAGGCGCTGCAGACGGTTGTGGCTGCTTTGACAGGCGTTGTTCCCGCACAATGATATAGAGGCCGGCTGCGATGGTGATGCAGATGCCAAGGGCGGCCAGCCCGTTGGGTAGATCACGAAACACCAGATAGCCGATGGCGGTCCCGATGGGGATTTCGAGGTATTGCATCGGCGCCAAAGTGGCCGACGGGGCGAACCGCAGGCTCCATGTCATGAGCAGATGGGCGAGAGTGCCGAGGGTGCCGAGCCATGCCAGAAGCGCCCAGTCGGTCCCTGCGACCGGCCCGGTGGCGAGGATCGGGACCCATGGGAAGAGGACCAGTGCCACCCCCACCAGCGGGGCCGCCATCAGGCCGGAGAGCGCTTGCAGGCCGATGGGATCGACCTCTTTGGCGATCTGGCGCGTGACCAGCATGAACAGCGCAAAGACCACGGCGACGCCCATAGGCAACAGGGCAGGTGCGCCGACGGTGGCGAAATTGGGCTGGACGACCAGCAGGGTGCCCACAAAGCCCACCGCGCAGGCGATCAGACGGTGGGGGCCCACGGCCTCCTCCAGAAAGACACGGCCCAGCAGCAACATAATAAAGGGCATGACAAAGGCGATGGCGATGGCATCGGCCAGCGGCAGGTATTGCAGCGCCGAAAACATCAGCCCGATCCCGCAGATGTGCAACACCGTCCGCAGGGCCGTCAGCCGGATCAGGCGGGACCCGCGCGGCATGGGGTAGCCTGCCAAGATCACCAGCGGCAGCAGCAACAGCGCCTGTACCGCAAACCGCACGAACACCAGAAACCCCACGGACATGTCATCGCCCAGCAGTTTCGCCGTCGCATCCCCCAAGGGTGCCAGCACACAAAAGCCCAGCATCAGCAGGACACCAAGAAACGGACGGTCGGTCATGGGGTCACGCTAGGGATTGCACCACTGGCCGTAAACCCACTCCTCACACGGGGCCGGGCGGGGGTGTGATGGCGCGCGCGGTGATGCGTTCACGGTGCACCACATAAAGGCCGGACGCCATGATGATCACGATCCCCCACAGCGCCAGACCATTGGGGATGTCATCAAAGATCAGATAGCCGAGGACAGCGGCTGTTATTATCTCAAGATAATGCAAGGGGGCGAGGGTCGCGGCGGGGGCGACTGTCAGCGCATAGGTCATCATCATATGGGCGACGGTCGCAAAGAAACCGACCCCGAATAATAGCGCCCAATAGGGCCCCTCCGGCCAGATCGGGTCCAAGGTGGGCCAGCCGCGCCCATTGGCCAGCAGCATCAGGGGCACCAACATCACAGTGGCGGCCACCCCGGTCTGGAACTGCATCTCAACCGCATGAAGCCGCCCGCGCAGGCTTCGGGTGACCAGAACATAGGCCGCAAAGCTGACGGCGGTGCCCAAGGGCAGCAGCGCCACATAGCCAAAGGCCACAAAGCTGGGCTGGATCACCAGCAGGCACCCCGCAAAGCCGATGGTGGCCGCGATCAGGCGGCGGGGGCCGACCAGTTCACCGAACATGATCTTGCCAAACAGCAGGATGATGAACGGTTCGACAAAGACAATCGCCAACGCGTCGGCCAGGGGCATGAACCGCAGGGCCGCGATGATCAGATAGGTCGACAGGATCAAGAACAGCGCACGCGCCGCCATCAGCCCCCACAACGCACGCGGCAGGGTCAGGCGCAGGCCCATGGCCGCGCACACCGGCAACATCAACGCTGTCTGCACCACAAAACGGGCCGTTGTGATCTGGCCCACGGGCACCACGTCTGCGGCCAGTTTGGCGCAGACGTCCAAGAGGGGCGCTGTCAGGCAAAACCCCACGATCAGGGCCATGCCCAGCGGGATGCGGTCGGTATGCGGTACGGCTGTCATGACGCCTTGTCGCAGCCCGCGTCGCCTGCCGCCTGTTCAAAACCGACCTTTCAAGTGACACGATGGTGACGGAATGTGTCAGCGATTGCCCTTCGTTTGTCGCGGACCTGTGCTAGGTTTGGCAAAATACCCCGCCCCTATAAGGCCCGCATTATCCATGAAAGCCATTATCCTTGACGCCGCGCAAAGCTTGCGCCTTGCCGATGTGCCCGACCCCGACCCCCGCGAGGGGGAGGTCATCGTCCGCATTGAGGCGACGGGCATCTGCGGCGCAGACCGGCTTGCCTATCTTGGCAAGGATGATCGCAGACCGGTGCCGCTGGTGCTGGGCCACGAAGCCGCAGGCGTGGCGACGGGTGGCCGGTTCAGCGGCCAACGGGTCGTGATCAATCCGCTGATTTTCTGCGGGACCTGTGAGTTCTGTCAGGCGGGGCAAACAAACCTGTGTCTGTATCGCGAAAATGTCTCCATCCCGCCGCGTCAGGGGGCTTTCGCGGAACAGGTGCAGGTGCCCGAACGCAACCTGATTTTGGTCCCTGATGAGGTGTCGACACAGCAGGCCAGCCTGATTGAACCGCTGGCCTGCGGGTGGCACGTCGCACGATTGTGCCGGCGCGCGTTTCCACGGGGGCGCACAGCGCTGGTGATTGGCGGCGGCGCGATCGGGTTGTCAGCGGCGCTGGGCCTGAAGGCGCAGGGCGTCACAGAGACAGTCATGGCCGTATCGAACCCCACCAGACGCGCGTTTTTGCGTGATCACTGCGATCAGGACATGGCCCCGCAGGATTTGGGACTGGCGCAGTTCGATATTATTATTGATGCTGTTGGCAGCGTGGCGTCACGGCAAATGGCCTCGGCCCATGTGCGGCCGGGCGGAATTATCGGGCATATCGGGCTGGATGATGTGACAGGCGGATTTGATATGCGACGTCTGACCCTGCACGAGGTCACGATCATCGGCACCTACACCTACAGTGCCATGGATTTCGAACAGACGGCAGATGCGGCCTTTGACGGACGTCTGGGGCCGCTTGACTGGTTCGAGGTCCGCCCCTTGGAAGACGCGCCGCAAGCCTTTGTCGATCTTGAAGCCGGGCATGTGGCGCCCCCGCGCATCATTCTGACGCCCTAGCCCTCAGCAGTTCGGCACGTTCACAGCAAGGCCGCCCAGCGCCGTTTCCTTATACTTTTCAGACATATCCGCACCGGTCTGGCGCATCGTCTCAATCGCGGCATCGAGGGGCACCAGATGGGTGCCATCACCACGCATAGCGAGGGATGCGGCAGACACCGCCTTGATCGCACCCAGCCCGTTGCGTTCGATGCACGGCACCTGCACCAGCCCGCGCACGGGATCGCAGGTCATGCCCAGATGGTGTTCCAGCGCGATTTCGGCGGCATTTTCGATCTGCGCGGGGGTGCCGCCCAAAACGGCACACAAACCGGCAGCGGCCATAGCGGCGGCGGACCCGACTTCGGCCTGACAGCCTGCCTCTGCCCCGCTGATCGAGGCATTGAACTTGACCAACCCGCCAATCGCCGCCGCAGTCAGCAAAAATTCGGGAATTTTTGCGCGGCGTGCGCCGGGCACGTGGTCCATGTAGTAGCGGATGGTGGCGGGCACGACGCCAGCGGCGCCATTGGTGGGGGCGGTGACGACCTGACCGCCAGCGGCGTTTTCCTCATTCACGGCCATGGCGTAGGTGGACATCCAGTCATTGATGGTGTGCGGCGCGGTGAGGTTTACGCCGGCCTCGGCCTTCAGCGCATCATGGATGCCCTTGGCGCGGCGTTTGACCTGCAGGCCACCGGGCAGGATGCCATCTGTCGTCAAACCGCGATCAATGCAGTCGGTCATCACCTGCCAAATCCGGTCAAGGCCCGCGTCGAGATCGGTAGCGGACCGTCGGGTCAGTTCGTTTTGGCGTTTCATCTGCGCGATGCTGAGGTTATTTTGTTCAGCCATTTCCAGCATTTCAGCGGCACTTTTGAACGGATAGGGCACCGGTGCGCCGTCGTCCTTGTCGGCCCCTGCGGCCAGTTCATCGGCGGTCAGCACGAAGCCACCGCCGATGCTGTAATAGGTCACCTGCGTGACCACATCGCCTTGTGCGTCGGTGCCCATCAGGATCATGCCATTGGCGTGGCCGGGCAGGGCGGGGCCGTAGTCGAACACCAGATGGTCCTTGGGCTGGAAGGTGAGTGTTTCCAGACCCTTCGGGTGGACCGTACCCTCTGCCGTGATGCGCGCCAGTTCCGCCTCGGCCTTGTCCGCGTCGTAGTCGTCGGCGCGAAACCCCGCAAGGCCAAGGACCGTCGCGCGGTCGGTGGCGTGGCCCACGCCGGTGAAGGCAAGGGACCCATGCAAAGACGCCCGTAAGCCTTTGACTGCAAAGGGTTGTGCGCGCAGATGATCCAGAAACCGTGCGGCGGCGACCATGGGGCCGATGGTGTGCGACGACGAAGGGCCAATGCCCACCTTGAACATATCGAAGACCGAAAGAAACATGGGGCCCGCCTTTTGGATTGCTTGGGGATAGTCTGGCCAAAACCGCCGTTGTGCAACCTTGCCAAAACGACGTCTTGAGGAAGATTTGCGCAAGCGATCCTATGCTGCCCCGTGGAGCGTCACACGAAAAGTTAACCCATTGACCTTAACAGCACGCGAAGGAGTAGCCCCCGCGCGGCGGTTTGCCTATACTTGCGAAAAATACCCTATGAGGAATGGCCCATGGCATCCGATCTGTCCCCCATCGACAAGGCAAAATTCGTGGCCGCAAAGCAGGCCAGCCAATATGTCGAGGACGGCATGAAGGTCGGTCTTGGAACGGGATCGACGGCGGCGTGGCTTGTCCGGTGTCTTGGGGAACGGGTGCAGGATGAGGGGCTGCGGTTTACCGGTGTTCCGACATCAAGCCGGACGGCGGCACTGGCGCGCGAGGTGGGGATTGATGTGATCTCTCTGGATGAGGCGAAATGGCTGGATCTGAGCATCGACGGCGCGGACGAATATGACGGCAACCTGAACCTGATCAAGGGCGGCGGCGGGGCGTTGTTGCAGGAAAAGATCGTAGCGACCGCCAGTGACCAGATGGTTGTGATTGCCGATGCGTCGAAATCGGTGGAAACGCTGGGCGGGTTTCCCCTTCCGCTTGAGGTGGTGCCCTTTGGCTGGCAGACCACCAAGGTGCTGGTAGAGGAAACTCTGGTCGGGATGGATGTGCTGGGCCGAAAGGTGACATTGCGCATGAACGCAGAGGCCCCGTTCTATACAGACGAGGGCAATCACATCCTTGATCTGCACCTCAACCGCATCGGCAACGCACGGCAATTGTCCCTTGTTCTGAACCAGATACCGGGGGTGGTGGAAAACGGTCTGTTCATCGACATCTGCGATATTGTGGTGATCGGGCATGGCGACGGTCGGGTGGAAATGCGCGACATCAATGAAGGGTCGATCAACGAAACGCGGATCGAATTTGTCGAGACTGACAACCTGTTTGCCGATCTGGGCGAATAAACGGTTGCTGACGGAAAGGTGAGGGGGCGGGCACGCTGTCTGGCCTTCGCCTGCGGGCTGTGATTTACCGGCGTGGACCCATGACAGCCCAGACGAAAGGCCCCGTAGAAATGTCCGAATTCGACTATGATCTGTTTGTTATCGGTGGCGGCTCCGGTGGGGTGCGCGCCGCGCGTGTGGCTGCGGCGACGGGTGCCAAGGTTGCGCTGGCCGAAGAATACCGCATGGGGGGCACCTGTGTCATTCGCGGATGCGTTCCCAAAAAGCTGATGGTGTTTGCGTCGGAATATCGTGAAATGTTCAACGATGCGCGCAGCTATGGCTGGGACGTGGAAGACGGTGATTTCAACTGGCCCAAGTTCAGCGGTCGGCTGAACACCGAACTGGACCGGTTGGAGCAGGTGTATCGCGGATTGCTGGGCAGTTCCGACGTGGAGATTTTCGACACCCGTGCGAAACTGGCCGACGCCCACACGGTCGAGATGGCGGACGGCACCAAGAAGACCGCCAAGCATATCCTTGTGGCTACGGGCGGCCATCCGTCACGGCCCGATCTGCCCAATGCGGAACTGGGGATCACGTCCAATGATATTTTCCAGATGAAGCAGCTGCCCAAGTCGATCCTGATTATCGGGGGTGGCTATATCGCATGTGAATTCGCCTGTATCCTGAACGGGTTGGGTGTGGATGTGACGCTGTATTATCGCGGCGCGCAAATCCTGCGCGGATTTGACGAAGAGGCCCGTGGCCTGATTGCGGATATGATGCGCGAGAAGGGCATTGATATCCACGTGGGCACCAACATCGTCGAAATGGCCCCCGCTGAAGACCGCCCCGACCATAGCGCCCAGCCCACTGGCAGCGATGCCGCAATGGGTGCCCCCGCCGAGGCCGCCAAGGGTATCGGCGAGACCCCGACAAGCGACACTGCCGAGGCTGCGAAGGGCCCGATCTGGGTGAAATCCACCAACGGCAAGGAGCTCGTGTTTGACCATGTGATGTTCGCCACGGGCCGCGATCCGTCCACCAAGGGGCTCGGTCTGGAGGAGGCCGGCGTCGAAATCGGCCGCCGTGGCGAAATCGTCGTGGATGAGTACAGCCAGACCAAGGTGCCCAGCATCTACGCCATTGGCGACGTGACCAAACGGGTGGAACTGACGCCTGTGGCGATCCGCGAAGGCATGGCCTTTGTGGAAACCGTGTTCAAGGGCAACCCGACCAAGGTCGACCATGAGCTGATCCCGTCGGCCATCTTTACCCAGCCCGAAATGGGCACTGTCGGGCTGAGCGAGGAAGACGCGCGCGATCAGGAACCGGTCGAGGTGTACTGCACCTCGTTCCGGCCCATGCAGACGGCTTTTGCCGGACGTCCCGACCGCGTTTTGATGAAACTGATTGTCAGCCAGAAAACCCGTGTCGTTCTGGGCTGCCATATCGTCAGCCCCCATGCCGGAGAGATGATCCAGCTGGCAGGTGTGGCGATCAAGATGGGCGCAACCAAGGAGCAGTTCGATGCGACCTGCGCTGTGCATCCGACCATTTCCGAAGAACTGGTGACAATGCGCGATCCGGTGAGAACCGCTTGAATTCGGCGCGCTGACACCCACTTATAAACCACGGCCCACCGACGGGCCGAGCAACAAGGGAAAACAGGCTTAATGGCTGGTAACAATGGCGGCCCCTGGGGGGGCGGAGGCAATGACGGCGGTGACGACGAGGACCGGTTTCGCCCCAATGGCGGACGGGACGGGGGACGTCGCGGACCGAATGAACCCCAGATCCCGGAATTTGATGAAATTGTGAACAAAACCAAGGATCAACTGCGCGTTCTGATCGGTGGCGGCGATGGCCGTCGCGGCATGAACGGTGGTGGTGGCGCGGGCGGCGGTGGCCCTCAGATCACCCGTGGCATGGTCGGCCTCGGGGCGCTGGCGGCTGTGGCGCTTTGGGCGTTCTCGAGCTTTTACACAGTGCGGCCGGAACAGCAGTCGGTTGAATTGTTTCTGGGTGAGTTTTCGTCCATCGGCCAGCCGGGCCTGAACTTTGCACCGTGGCCCTTTGTCACGGCTGAGATCGTGAACGTCACGCAGGAACAGACCATTGATGTGGGCGTCGGACGCGGTGCCGCTGCCGATGCGGGCCTGATGCTGACGGGCGACGAAAACATCGTCGATATCGACTTTCAGGTGGTGTGGAACATCACCGAACCCGAACGGTTCCTGTTCAACCTCGCAGATCCCGCACCAACGATTGCCGCCGTGGCGGAATCGTCCATGCGTGAAATCATCGCCCAGTCCGAACTGGCCCCGATCCTGAACAGGGATCGTGGTGCGATTGCCGATGGTGTGATGGACCAGTTGCAGACAACCCTCGACAGTTACAATGCGGGTGTGAACATCATCCGTGTGAACCTGCAGGCGGTGGAACCGCCGTCGGCCATGGTGACCGTCGAAGATATTGACGGCAACGCGCGCCAGACATCGCCACTTGCGGCTTTCCGCGACGTGCAGGACGCCGAACAGGAACGTGACCGTCTTCAAAACCTCGCGGATGCCTACGCAAACCGTGTGACAGCCCAGGCCCGTGGTGACGCGGCCCGTGTGCTGGAAAACGCCGAAGGCTACCGTGCCCGTGTCGTCAACGAAGCCCAAGGTGAGGCGAGCCGTTTTCTGGCCGTTCTGGAGGAATACCAGAAGGCCCCCGAGGTGACGCGCCAACGTCTGTATCTTGAAACGGTTGAGGCTGTGTTCGGGTCCACCGATATCATCTTGCTGGATGACAACGGACAAGGCGGGGGCGGGGTTGTGCCCTATCTGCCGCTGAACGAAGTCCGCCGTCCGACAGCGACAACCGGAGGGTCGAACTGATGAACCGTTCTGCTTTTGCTTTGCCCGTGATCGTCATTGTCATTGCCGCTGCGCTGTCGTCCATCTTTATCGTGGACGAACGTGAAAAGGCGCTGGTGCTGCAGTTCGGTCAGATCGTTCAGGTCAAGGAAGAACCCGGCATCGGGTTCAAGATTCCCCTGATTCAGGAGGTCGTGCGCTATGACGACCGTATTCTGGCGCTGGATGTGGACCCTTTGGAGGTGACGCCGCTGGATGACCGTCGTCTTATCGTGGACGCCTTTGCACGTTACCGGATTTCCAATGTGGAACGGTTCCGTCAGGCCGTGGGTACAGGCGGTGAAGACGCCGCCGCCCGCCGGTTGGACAGCATCCTGCGCGCTGAAACCCGCGAGGTTCTGGGTTCGGTGTCGTCCAACGACATCCTGTCCACCGATCGTGCGGCGCTGATGTTGCGCATTCGCAATGCCGCCATCGCGGAGGCCAATGCGCTGGGTCTGACCATCATCGACGTGCGACTGAAGCGCACCGACCTGCCGGCAGAAAACCTGAATGCGACATTCGCACGGATGATCGCGGAACGGGAACGCGAGGCCGAGGACGAACGCGCCCGTGGTCGCGAGGCCGCCCAGCGGATCGAAGCCCAGGCCGACCGGACGGTCGTGGAACTGGTGTCTGACGCCAACCGCGAAGCCCGCGTTATTCAGGGTGAGGCGGACGCCGAACGCAACGGTATTTTTGCCAGCGCCTACGGACAGGACGCGGAATTCTTTGAATTCTACCGCTCTCTTGAGGCTTATGGCAAAGCCATCGGTACGGGCAATGCGCGGCTGGTTCTGAGCCCTGATCACGAGTTCTTCGACTATCTGAGGAACGAGAACGGCACCGCCGCACCGGTGACGGGTCAGTAATGAGCATCGCGATATTGGCCTTCGGGCTGGTGTTGATTGTAGAGGGGCTGGTGTACGCACTGGCCCCTTCGCTTGTCGAAGACCTGCTGGCGGCCCTGCGCCAGATGTCGATAGAAGCGCGCCGCCTTGTGGGGCTGGCGGCCATGGCGGGGGGGCTGGCGCTTGTCTGGCTGGCCTCGGCTTTGGGGGCGTTGGGTTAGTCGGCCGCCGGCGACGTGACCGGGACCGACTGCACCGACACCGCCTGTGCCACCTTTCCCGCCAGATCGCGCGACACCATTGCATCAATCGCGAGTTTGAAACGCGGATTGCGGCGGGCGGTCCTGCGCAATGTCCGAAGATCCCAGCGGATCACTTCTGCGCCTTTTTCGACACGGGTGGTGGCGCTGGCATCTGTATCCAGCAGGTAGGCCACTTCGCCCACGAAAAGCCCCTCGGGCAAGGAAAACCGGATACCGCGTTTGACCACAGTGATGCGACCGCTGATCACGTAATACAGATGCGTGTTTGGCTGCCCTTCGGTCGTGATAGTGTGCGCGGCGTCCAGTGTAAGGCGTTCCGCCCGTCCCATCACCAGCCGGAAATCCCCCGGCGTCAGAACGTCGAACCTGTCGTAAATATCCACATGGGCGCGGGGCAGGGACAGCCGCATACGCCGTGCGGCCAGTGCCGCCATGCCGATCAGGTTGGTCACCATCATGGCGAGGGTCGTGTAGATGGCCCCCCATAACGGCGTCGGCGCGGCAGTTGCGTAATAGGCCACATAAAACGCGGACCCGATCAGCATCAGCGTCCGCAGCGCCATTTGGTGGATGATCAGGTAGCCAAGGGCGAAGGCCCCGCCTGCACAGACAATCAGGACAGCTGGCGTAAATAGTGTGTCCATTCCCTTCTCCTTGTGGCGCTGTGTGGGATGGCCACTGGACGGCAGCCTGTCCCAGATTGACCCGACGGGGCAAGAAAAATGCGACCCGTCGGTCAGTCGCGCGGTTTGCGCTGGCCGATGGACGGACAAGCGACTGATATGTCTTGGATTAATTGACGTAGCACCCTTCACGATCTGATGACGGCTGCGTGTGTGCGACACGATAGACGTTGCGAAGCGGGCCACGCCCCCTACATTCATACCAGAGCATGGCCCGGCAGGGCGGGTCATCACGAAGGTTTAACCAATCAAGGAGGTTCCTTTGGTGAACACATCCAGACAAAAGGGCGCCGTGGCCGTGACCGCGACGCAGGACGAAACTGCGAAGGTACGGTCTTCGTGGATGCTGGCGGGTCTGATTGCTGTCGGGCTTGCCGTGGCATCGGCGGTGCCGGTTTTCGCGCAGGACCGGCCCGAGACATTTGCCGATCTGGCCGAGCAGGTCAGCCCGTCGGTGGTCAACATCACCACATCGACCGTTGTGGCCGGACGCACGGGGCCGCAGGGCGTGGTGCCCGAAGGATCCCCCTTTGAGGATTTCTTCAACGATTTCGGGGGCGGTGGTGATCAACCGCGCCGGTCGTCCGCGTTGGGATCGGGTTTTGTGATTTCGGCGGACGGGTTCATCGTGACGAACAATCACGTCATCGAGGGCGCGGACGAGATCGAGATCGAGTTCTTCCCGGGCGAAGGACAGCCGTCGGAGTTGTTGCCGGCGGAACTGATCGGCACCGACCCCAACACCGACATCGCGCTGCTGAAGGTCGAATATGACACGCCGCTGCAGTTCGTCGAATTCGGCGACAGTGACGGTGAAGGTGCCCGTGTGGGCGACTGGGTCATGGCGATGGGCAACCCGCTGGGGCAGGGGTTCTCTGTCTCCGCCGGGATTGTGTCGGCGCGAAACCGGTCGCTGCAGGGCACCTATGACGACTACATCCAGACGGATGCGGCGATCAACCGTGGCAATTCCGGCGGGCCGCTGTTCAACATGGACGGTGACGTGATCGGCGTGAACACGGCGATCCTGTCGCCCAACGGCGGATCCATCGGGATCGGTTTTGCCATGTCCTCTGCGGTTGTGACCAATGTGGTCGACCAGTTGGAAGAGTTCGGCGAAACCCGTCGCGGCTGGCTGGGCGTGCGCATTCAGGACGTCACCGTGGATATGGTCGATGCCATCGACGGTCTGGCCGAGGCACGCGGTGCCATGGTCACCGATGTGCCCCCCGGACCGGCTGAGGACGCGGGTCTTGAAGCGGGCGATATCATCCTGACCTTTGACGGGGTCGAGATCGAGGACACTCGCGAACTGGTCCAGATCGTGGGCAACAGCCCCGTGGGCAAAGACGTGCCGGTTGAGGTTCTGCGTGCAGGCGACATGATCGACGTGACCGTCACGCTGGGCCGTCGTGAAACCGCCGAGGCTGCGGCCTTCCCCGAAGATGGGGCAGAGGCCGAACCCGAGACGACCAACATGCTGGGCATGACCTTGTCCGAACTGACGCCCGAAATGGCCGAGGCCATGGGGATCACCGGTGATGCGGGTCTGGTCATTGTCGAGGTCGAGGAGGGATCCGAGGCTGCGGAAAAGGGTCTCGTGTCCGGTGACCTGATCACCGAAGCCGGCCAGCAGAAAATCGCGACCATCGCGGATTTCGAGGCCCGCGTGGAAGAGGCACAGGAGGGCGGGCGCAAGTCGCTGCTGCTGCTTGTCCGCCGCGACGGCGCACCACGGTTCGTGGCGCTTGGGTTGGAATGACCCCTCCCACATCCGATCATATGAGGGCGTCCCTGCGGGGGCGCCCTTTTTTGTCCTGGCGGGGGGTGTTGCGCCCTGTAAATTCGCCTTAGCGTAAGGGCGAAAATTCAGGGGCGCTGTGATGCTGGACCGATTGATTGATCTGAAAACCTATCCCGTTGAGGACGCTGCCTTTCTGGCGCGCTGCGCCGATACGCTGGACACCACAGGTGTTCTGGCTTTACCGGATTTCATCCAGCCCGCAGCCCTGTCACAGATGCAGGCGGAGGCTGAGGCGGGGTTGCCGCTGGCCTATTTTTGCGCACAGGATCATTCTGTCTATCTGACGCCGGACAATCCGGCCTATGGGCCGACCCATCCGGCCAATGTCAAAGTGACCTCGTCCAAGGGGTGTATCTGCGATGATGTGGTGCCTGCGGCATCCCCATTGCGCGCGCTTTATGACAGCCCCGCGTTCCGACGCTTTGTGTCCGGCGTCACCGGACAGGCGGACCTGCATCCCTATGCGGACCCGTTGTCGTCGATCAACATTCACTATGCGGGACGCGGGCAGGAGTTGGGGTGGCATTTCGACAATTCGTCCTTTGCAATCACTCTGCTGATCCAGAAACCGGATGCGGGCAGCCGGTTTGAATACATCAAGGACCTGCGTGACGCGGTGGCTGGCGACATGAATTACGAAGGCGTTGCGGACCTGTTGGAGGGACGCACCGCGCCGCAGGTCCTCGCCATGGAGCCGGGCACTTTGGTGCTGTTTCGCGGGCGAAATTCCATCCACCGTGTGTCGCCCAATGAAAGCGACCGGATGCGGATGCTGGCCGTGCTGGCCTACAACGACGCCGCTGGCGTGTCGCTGTCGGAAAATGCGCGGATGACGTTTTACGGGCGGCTGACCTGAGTGGTCAAAGTGCATCGCGGGGCAGGGCCACAAGCCCCAGATTGCGCGCCGTCCGCAATGTCAGCTGGGACGTCAGCACATCATCCTGATCGGTCTGGTACCGTTCCACCGCCCGCTGGGTGCGGGTGTCATACCGCCCGGTGATGGGGCCGCGATAATACCCGCGCGCCAGCAGAGCACGCTGGACGGAGGCAATGAACGGTGGCGTCAGAACGGCCGCGCAGGGGGTTTCGAATTCGACCTCGCGCCGTTCGCGCAGGATACGCTGGCGGGTGACGGTGCGAAAGGCGGCGGGTGTTTCCACTGTGCCGTCCGAGCGGATCAGGGCGGGCTGCACCATGATCTGTTCCGTGACCGTTTCGATCAGGGCCGGTGTGGTGGCGCGGGCAAAACAGGTGCCGGTGTCGCTGTCGACCACCACCGGATCGGCCAGCGGCGCGATGGCGGCATCGCCTGGCGACACGGCCGAACGGGTAACGTCGGGCGTCTGGCAGGCGCTGAGCAGACCTGCGGTCAGCAGCAGCGCAAGGGCGCGAAAGGGTGGGGTCATCTGCTCTCATTCATGTGGGCGTTTCGCCTCTGGTTAAGGCATGTTTACTGCGAAACCGCGATCTGGCAAAGCGCGCAATATGTGGCGGGGGCAGATCGGCACAGGCCGTGAGGTTTTCGTGCCACCTATATGTGATGACGGGGGTGCAAAAACCCACTGGCGGGGCGCGGTCTGGCGGCCTATCAAAGGGGCAACAGTTGTTTGCAAAAGGGGCCCTGAGGGACATGGCAAAAATTACCTATATCGAGCATGGCGGCAAAGAGCATGTGGTGGAGGTCGCCAACGGGCTGACCGTCATGGAGGGCGCGCGCGACAACGGCATTCCGGGCATCGAGGCCGATTGCGGCGGTGCTTGTGCCTGTTCCACCTGCCACGTTTACGTGGACGCGGCCTGGGTGGAAAAGCTGCCAGCCAAGGACGCGATGGAAGAAGACATGCTGGATTTCGCCTATGAACCTGATCCCGCAAAGTCCCGTCTGACATGCCAGCTGAAAGTGACTGATGATCTTGACGGTCTTGTGGTCCAGATGCCCGAGAAGCAGATCTAGCATGGCGCCGCGTCGGCTGTTGCGTGCGGTGCCTTGTTTCGTGCGCGGCGCGGGGCTGGCGATGTGTATGGGGCTGGCGTCCCCTGCGGCAGCCGAAGAGATCACCGGTGCCCGGTTCGAGGGGCCGACCACGCGCTATGGCCATGCAATTCTGGGCGATGGTGTGGAATTTACCGAACTGGTGATCGAGACCGAAGATTGGTCCAATCGCCTGCGCTACCGCGTGACCTTGCCCCAGGATCACGTGTTCGAGGACCTTGCCCCGCGCCTGTGGGACATCACCGGTGACGGGGTGCCGGAGGTCGTGGTGATCGAGACGGATATGGCCCGTGGCGGGTCGTTGGCGGTTTATGACCAGACGGGCAAGATTGCCGAAACCCCGCACATCGGACGCACGAACCGCTGGCTGGCCCCGATCGGGGCGGCCGATCTGGATGGCGACGGACGGATCGAGGTGGCGTTTATCGACCGGCCCCACCTTGCCAAAGTCCTGCGGGTGTTCGAATGGGACGGGGAGGCGCTGGTTCTGGATATGGAACTGGGCGGGCTGACCAACCACCGCATTGGTGAGGATTTCATCACCGGTGGCGTGCGGGTGTGCGAGGGCATACCGGAGCTGGTCACCGCTGATGCGGATTGGTCTGATGTGATGGTGACTTGGGCCGTTGAGGGGGCGTTGCAGACGGCGTCGCTCGGGCCGTTTTCGCCGGCTGCGGTAGAGGCGGCTCTGGCCTGCCGGTAGCGCCTGACCTTGAGCGGGGCAACTTGGGGCGTGTGACGCTTTTTAGGTATTTTTGAACCAGAGAAAGGGCAGGGCGTGCGCCGTGGGCTCAGGTCACGAGGGCGGCAAGGGCCAACAGCACGGTCATTTCCGTCAGATTTTGTGTGGCCCCGAGGACGTCGCCGGTTTGGCCGTTGATTTTTGACCTGGCAATCAGGGCGCAGGCCGTGGCGGTCAGGAGCGCCACAAGGATCATGGCAAGGCCGGACCAACCCAGCAGGATGATCGCCGCAAGGGCCGCGAGGGTTTCGGCGAGCCGCGCGGTAGCGATAGACGGGCGGCCCACAGAATAACTGAGCCCCGTACTGCGCGCATGGGGCAGGCGGGCCATAACCGGCACCATAACAGCGCGGCTGATCATGGCAGTGGCGATGAGGGGCGCCCAGAGGGAACCTGCGCCAACGACAACCGTCAGCGCCTGCCAGCGCAGCAACAGGCCAAGGATCAGCGCCAGTACACCGTAGACGCCGATATGGCTGTCTTTCATGATGTCCAACCGGCGCGCGGCGTCCCAGCCGCCCCAAAGCCCGTCGGCGCAATCGGCCAGCCCGTCTTCGTGCATGGCGCCGGTCGTGACGATGAGCATCGTCAAGGCAAGGGCGGCCGCCAAAGGCGCTGACAGGCCGGACCACAGGGCGATTTGCGCCACGCTTGCGGCCAGGCAAGCCAGGATCGCACCGGCCACAGGGTAGGCCCAGGCGGCTTTGGGGCCACGGGCGCGGGCGGTGTCGAAGTCCACCGGTACGGGCAGCCGTGACAGCAAACCAAGCGCTGCGGGAACATCGGTGATCGCCACAAATGCGCTTTGGTCGTCCTTTTGCATCGGCCTGCCGTTTCCTGTCTGGTCAATCCCGTTTCAATGGGTAGAGATTGGCCCAACGGATTGCAATGAGGCCCTGATATGACTGTTCCCTTCGCCAGCTTGGATGACTTTCGCACTGTTTTGCAGCAGGCCCCGGGGCCGGATATGGAAACACTGGCGGCAGCCAACGACCGCAACGCCCAGCTGACCAAGCCGCCCGGTGCATTGGGGCGGCTGGAGGATCTTGCGATCTGGTATGCGGGCTGGCGCGGCGATGCGGCACCCAAGCTGGAGGCACCGCAGGTTTTGATTTTCGCAGGCAACCACGGGGTCTGCGCGCAGGGCGTGTCGGCCTTTCCGCCGGAGGTGACGGTGCAGATGGTTGCCAATTTCGAGCACGGCGGGGCGGCGATCAACCAGCTGAGCCGCGCGTTTGGTGCCAGAATGGATGTGCACGCCCTTGATCTGGAGATGCCGACGCAGGATTTCACCCAAAGCCCCGCGATGAGTGAGGCCGAGGTGGTGCAGGCACTGATCACCGGTTGGACCGCCGTTGACCCGACGTCCGATCTGGTGGTCACGGGCGAAATGGGGATCGGCAACACGACCTCGGCTGCCGCTGTGGCCGCCGCGGTTTTGGGCGGGACCGCCGAAGACTGGGTCGGACGCGGGACAGGCGTCGATGATGCGGGGCTAGAGCGCAAGATTGATGCTGTGGCCAAAGGGCTGGCCTTGCATGACGTGAGTGATCCGCTGGAGGCATTGCGCTGTCTGGGCGGGCGCGAGTTGGCGGCGATGGCAGGCGCGATTGCGGCGGCCCGCGCACACCGCATTCCGGTTATTTTGGACGGGTTCATCTGTTCGGCAGCGGCGGCTGTTTTGGAGAAGGCGGCGCCGGGGGCTTTGGATCACGCAGTGGCCGGGCATCTGTCCGCAGAGGGCGCGCATCGCCGTTTGCTGGACGGGCTGGAAAAAGAGCCGCTGTTGTCCCTGGGTCTGCGGCTGGGCGAAGGGTCAGGCGCGGCTTTGGCGATCGGGGTTCTGAAAGGGGCGGTGGCCTGTCATTCGGGCATGGCGACCTTTGCCGAAGCCGGTGTGGCCGCCGGTTAGGGGGCTGGGGGCGCTGCCCCCCGGCCTGACGGCCTCCCCCCGGAGTTTCCGGATCAGAAGAAGGGGGGGCGTCAGCGCCTTGCCATTATCGTTGGCTTTCCCAGAATTCCGCCACGCGGGGGCGGAAGTGGGGGATGGCGCGGGGATGGGTGCAAAATGCGGCGATGGGCATCATCGTCCAGCGTTGCCCCTCGTCCCCCAGTTGGATTTCGCTGATCTGGGCGGGGCTGATGGGGGCTGCAAACAAGGTCGAATCCAGACCGTAACGTCTTGTCCAAACGAAGGTCGCGGGGTCGATCCGCAGGCCGATTTCTTCGCGGACTTCGCGAAGGACGGCCTCAAGCGCGGTTTCGTCCGCGTCCAAACCGCCGCCCGGCAGATCCCAGTGAGCGGGGAAGGGGATAGAGGCGATGTCGTCGCGCAAAAGGGTCACCAGTGCTGCGTCATGAAAGAGAATGATCTTGGCACCGGGCTGCATCATGTGCGCGGGCGGGTGTCTGGCGGCGTGCGCCCGCCGGGCCTGCGCCCGATCCGTTCGGACTGGTCCAGACGGTCGGCCAGTGCGGCCTCAAGATCGCGGTTGGCGGCGCGGGCGCGTTCAACATAGGCGGGGTTTTGGCTGATGGGGATGTCCGGATCCCAGACCTCGGCCAGTTCGCGCAGGATGTGACGGTCGTAGTGGTAGAAATTCATCTCGGCCTCGGCGGCTTCGAATTCGGACAGGCCGAGGTTTTCCAGCACGTAGCGACCGGCACGCAGGGAGCTGTCAAAGAGTTCGCGGACAATGTCGTTGGCACCGGCGTTGTAGAGTTCATAGACATGGACGCGGTCACGGGCGCGGGCCACAATGTGCAGATCGGGCCGGTGGGCGCGGGCATAGGTCACCAGTTTGACCGCCGCTTCCTTGCTGTCGAGGGCCACGACCAGCACCGAGGCGTCATCAAGGCCCGCTGCATGCAGGATGTCGGGGCGTGTGGGGTCGCCGAAAAAGCCCTTGAAGCCGAAGGTGCGCATCAGTTGCACCGTCTGGAGGCTGTGATCGAGGACCACGGTTGAAAAGCCCGAACTTTGCACCAACCGGTTGACCACCTGACCGAACCGCCCGATGCCTGCGATGATCACGGTGCCTTTCTGGTCGATGTCATCGGCAGGTTGGGAAAGGGCGTGGTCCTCCATCCGGCGCGACAGACGGTCATAGAGAATGAACATCAGCGGCGTGACCAGCATGGACAGGGCCACCACCAGAAGCAGGTCGGCCGCGAGGCCTTCGGACAGGACATTCTGTTGCAGGGAGAACGCAATCAGCACGAAGCCGAATTCGCCTGCCTGCGCAAGGCTGAGGACAAAGAGCCAGCGTGCGCGGCCTTTGATGCGGAACATCACGGCCAGCGCATAAAGAACGACCGCTTTGAGTGCGATGATGGCGGCGGTGAGGGCGAGAATGCCGACGGGGTTTTGCACGAAGGTCCCAAAATCAATACCGGCCCCCACGGTGATGAAGAACAGCCCCAGCAGCAGGCCCTTGAACGGTTCCAGATCGCTTTCCAACTCGTGCCGGAATTCCGAGTTCGCCAGAACGACGCCAGCCAAAAAGGTCCCCAGGGCCGCCGACAGGCCGACCAGCCCCATCAGCGCAGCGATCGACACCACAATAAGCAGCGCGAAGGCGGTGTACATTTCACGCAGCCGCGCCTGATGGATATAGCGAAACACCGGCCGTGTCAGGTAGATGCCCACCAGCACGACAGCGGCCACCGCCCCGATGGTCACAAGGGTCACGCCCCAGCCGGGCAGGCCCTCAACAAGGCTCATGGAGTGGTGGGTCGCATCCTGTGCGTCGTCAGTGGCCCGCGTCATCGACCCGTCCTGGGTGATTGTCACCGGCGCGCGCAGGGCCAGAAGGGGCAGGATCGCAAGCATGGGAATGACGGCAATGTCTTGTGTCAGCAGGACAGAGAACGTGTTGCGCCCGCCCGCCGTCTGCATCAGCCCTTTTTCGGACAGGGTTTGCAGGACGATGGCAGTAGACGACAGCGCGAAGATCAGCCCGATGGCGAAGGCCGTGGCGAGAGGTTGGCCCAAGCCCGCAAAGAGCAGCGTGATGAGCGTCGCGGACAGCGCGATCTGCAACCCGCCCAGACCCACAAGGCGGTGGCGCATCCCCCATAAGGCACGCGGTTCCAGTTCAAGCCCGATCAGAAACAGCATCAGGACAACGCCGAATTCGGCCACGTGCTGAAGCTCTGCCGCTTCTGCGCCGATCAGCGGCCCGATGGCGATACCGGCCAGAAGATACCCCAGCACCGACCCCAGCCCGAGACGGGAGGCCAGCGGGACGGCAATCACAGCCGCACCCAGCAGCAATGTGGCGAGGAGGAGTGTCTCTTGCATGGGGCAGCTATCGACCAGTCGCGGGGTCTTGGCAAGACCGACGGGTGTTTAGCCCGGCACTTCGAGTGTGATGGCACGGCCCCGTTTGGTGTAGCTGAGGCGCGCGGCGCTGATCGCTGTCACGCGGCCACCGTCCAGCCGGTCCCCCACGGTGACACGCTGGTAGCGTCCGTTGGACAGCCGCACAAGGGCGCGCCGGTCGCCGGAGCCGCCATAGATCCCGATGAGGTTGATGTCACGCAGGTTGATCGCGTTGTCCAGGGTCGCGTTCTGCGCAACGGCGCTGCCTGTCGGGCCGCTGGGTTGCACGGCACGCGGTGCGGCGGCTGCGACCTGTGTCGCTGCGCGGGCCTGTGCGGCCTGTGCGCGTTCCACGATGCGCGCCATATTGCGGGGCCGCGTGTCGGGGCGTTCGGACACGGCCACGGCCTGACGGGTCGGGTTGATGATGGTCTGCGGCCGTGAGGCGGCGGCCTGCACTGCAGCGGCAATCTCGGGGGCAAGCAGAAGGCCGGTGGCCGGCGGCGCAGCCTCTGCTGTTTGGGGTTGGGTTTCCGGTTCCGGCACAGCCTCAGGCGCGGGCGGGGCCAGTCCGGCGGGGCGCGTCTGTGGCCGGAAGGCTGCGGCTTGCACAGCGGTCAGATTGCCCAGCACAGGCGTATTTGCGCGGGCCACGGCGGCCTGCACAACCGCTGCCGGACGCACCAGCGGGCGCGGGGTATCCGCAGTCGGGACCTGCGCGGTCGAGGTGGCGAGAGCGGCGGTGACATCGGTGGCAAGCGCGCTGGCGGCAGCATCTTGTTGCGGGGCCAGTGTTCCGGGCCGCACGGGTGGCAGGACAGGTGGCGGGCCAGCGATGACGTTCAACCCTTCGGGCGGCGTTGCGGGCGTTGGCACAGGCTCGGTAAGGGGCTGCGGGGCAGGGGCAGCCTCTGGCAGAACCGGTGCGGGCGTCGCGGCGGGGGCCACAGTGCCGGGCCGTACGGGCGGCAGGACGGGCGGCGATCCGGCCAGAACAATCAATCCATCGGTTGCAATTAATGGTGCGTTGCCTGCGGCAATGGCGTCGACGGCGGGGGGATCGGCGGGGGCGGTGGTGCCGGGGCGGATGGGCGGCGTGATGGCGGGCCTGCCGGAAATGACAATGACGCCTTCGGGGGCGTCGGACAGGGGGGCTGCGGTGTCGGGCACAACGGCGGCCAACTGGTCCTGCGGGGTAATTTCGGGCGCGACAGTGCCCGGACGCGCGGGCGGGTTCAGGGGCGGCGTTCCGGCGATGATCAGGATGCCGTCGGGCGTCAGGGATCCTTCGGGAGTGGCCACGATCAGACCATCGGCACCAAAGTTGAAGGTGGCTGTCGGGGGCGGGGGATCGACCGGTGTGGCTATCACGGCATCCCCGGCCACGCTGTCCGCAGTGGCCAGCGGGCTGGCCCCCGCGCGTGCCACGGGGCGCGGACGCGCCGCCAGATCAAGGGCGTCCAGCGTCGTTGTGCGCGGCACCTGCGGGATGCGGGGCGCGCGTTGCCACACACCGGTTGCCGCATAAATCCGTTGCGCTTCTTCGGGGGTAAGCACCTGACCCGCGGGTGCGGTGACCGCCGCATCAAGCACATCATTGCCGGTTTCGGGTGCCACCGGTTCGGGTGCCTCGGGGACAGTGGAGGCGGCCTCGACAGGGGCGGCGGCGGGCGCGTCGGCGGGGCTGTCCGGCAGAGCGGCTGCGGGATCCTGCGCGGCCACTTCGGTGTCTTGGGGGCCCAGGCCGAACCAACGCGCCACGGTCTCATTGGACAGGGCTGCAAAGGCCGCGACCGCCAGAAGAAACAACAGCAACACTGCGGTGAGGATCAGACCCAGAAACCGCGGCTTGCCGCCGACGACCTTTTTGGCGCCACGGGTTTTCTTGCGGGCGCCGAAGACCGTCCGGTCGGCGGGTGCATCGGCGGTTTCCGCCACGTTCCGGTCGGCCTCTTTGCGGTCGGAACGTGCCATCCGGCGGCTGGCAAACATACCGCCCACAGCGCCGCCCACGGCTGTCGCGGCCCCAAGCGCGGCCGCGCCGGCGCTGCGTGACGGGGCGGCGTCGGGGGTACCGGCAGGGTCGGGGTCGACCTGCAGGGTGGCCGCGGCGATGTCCGGAGAGACGGCGGTCGGGGCCTCACCGGTGATGGCAGGGGCCTGCGCCGGCGTTGACGGGGCGGAGGCATCGGGCGCTGCCACGGGCGGCGCAGATAGATCGGCGCGCGCGGGGGCCGCGATGGCCGGTGCGACCGTCGGACCGGTGCCTGTGGGAACAGCGAGGGACGGTTCGCTTCGGCGTGCAAATGTCGGTTCCGCCCGCCCGTTGGAGCGGGGCGCGGTCGCATCGGAAGCAACCTTTGCCCCCTTAGGCGTGGACGCGTCAGGGGTGACAGGTGCGCCGGGGGCACCATCCGCACGGCTTGCGCGCAAACGCGATGCAAACACCGGCGGGTTGACGTCCGGCGCGTCAACGGGTTCGGATTTCTCAGGCTCAGGCTCAGGCTCAGGCTCAGGCTCAGGCTCAGGCTCAGGCTCAGGCTCAGGCTCAGGCTCAGGCTCAGGCTCAGGCTCAGGCTCAGGC
>NZ_JAHDGE010000004.1:129809-158400 GCF_020627745.1 Pseudooctadecabacter sp. | reverse complement strand
GTCAGGAGTTCAAATCTCTTATCACCCACCATCATTCCAAAATCGAAGATTTTGAAAGCGCGCGAGGCGGCGTTTTGAAAAAATGCGTTCGCGCTCGGATCAAGTTCCTACAGGTTAAACAGACGCATTTTGTTGCCCCACGTCCAAATTCGTGACGTCGCCGGCAGTGTTGAGCATTTTCCAAAGGCTGGCCCCAATCAGGCCAGCCTTTTGTTTTTCTGCATTATTCCGCAGCAACACGGATTGATTGCGTTTGCCCAAAGGTCGCGGCGACCTCATCCGCGACCAACTCGGCGGTCGCGGCGGACAGGGTCCAGCCCAGATGGCCGTGGCCGGTGTTGTAGAACACACCACCCGCTTTGCCTGCGCCGACGCGGGGCATCATGTTGGGCATCATGGGCCGCAGGCCCGCCCATGGGACGGCGTGTTCGGTGCTGACATCGGGAAACAGGTTTTCGACCCATTTCACCAGCGGCTCCACACGGTCGTTGCGGATGTCGCGGTTGAAGCCGTTGAATTCCGCCGTGCCCGCCACGCGGAACCGGTCTGGCCCCAGACGGGAGGTCACGATCTTGGCCTTGTCGTCCAGCAGCGACACCCACGGGGCCGCGTCGCGGCTGGCATCGTCGGTCATGTTCACGGTGATCGAATAGCCTTTGACGGGGTAGATGTTCACGCGGTCGCCCACCTGAGCGGCCAGGGCACGGCTGCGCACACCGGCACAGATGACCACGCCGTCGAAGTGATCGCTTTCGTTGCCCATGGCGGTCGTCCAGCCGATATCAACACCGCTGTCGCGGTTGGTGAGGGTTTCAACCTCGGACCCGTAGTGGAACTGCGCGCCGTGGCGTTTGCAAGCCTCACCCAGACCTTTGGCATAGGCGTGAATGTCGCCGGTAAAATCGCTCTCGGTGTAGTAACCACCGTAAAGATCGCCCTGCAGGGCCGGTTCAATCTGGCGCATTTCATCGACCGTGACAGCGTGGCGTTCAAGGCCGCCCTCGGCCAGCAGCGCGTTAACTTTGGTGGCGTGGTCGAAGTCGGGCTTGCAGTTGTAGACATGCAGGATACCGCGCTGTTCGCAGTCAAAATCGAACCCCTCGCGCGCCGCATGTGCCTTAAGATGCTCACGCGCCTTGATCGCCAGTCGCACGGTTTCAATGGTGTTGGCGCGGTAGTTGGGGATGTTGGACATGAATTCCGCCATCCACGAATATTTGTGCCACGACGGTTTGGGGTTCACCAACAAAGGCGCACCACGCTGGGTCATCCACTTGAGGCCTTTGAAGATGGTCGACCACTGGGTCCAGACCTCGGCATTCGATGCGCTCAGCTGGCCGCCGTTGGCAAAGGAGGTTTCCATTGCGGCATAGCGGTTGCGGTCGAAAACGGTGACGGCGAACCCACGGTTGAGAAGGGCGTAAGCGGTGGTGATGCCGGTGATGCCAGCACCGATGACGGCGATATGTTTCATGGAGGCGGTCCTTTCCACGTCCAGACAAGGTTGACCGGCATGTGCGCCGGCGGTGAACCCATCTGTCTGTGGACCTGAGAGCATCACCGCGGTGGTCTGCGGCTTCCTCCTTCGGTGGATGCACCGTGTGGGTGCATCACTCTCCAGATTGCCAACGCGTCGCGGTCCGTTTGCCTGAGAGTTTCCGGGTCGTTGCTCCTTCGGCGCCGGGTCTGACCCCGGGCTCTCCCGCGGGCGAGAATAGCAAGAATTTCATGCACGTTTCCGATCGGAAACGCAACTGAATTCGGTTTCACAAGATCATGAGGTTTGCTTGGGATGGGACCCGGTGTAGGAGGGGGCATGACCTATCCCGACCTTTATATCCTGCGCCACGGCCAGACCGAATGGAACGCCGAAGACCGCATGCAGGGCTGGCTGAATTCCCCCCTGACGCCCAAGGGCGAAATGGACGCCGCACGTCAGGGAGAGATCTTGCGCAGCCTTGATCTGGCGGGTTTCGACTTTTGGTGCAGCCCCTCGGGGCGCGCGGTGCAGACGGCGGCCATCGCCTGCGGGCGGCTGGCGGAGGCCATCCATACAGACATCCGTCTGCGTGAAATCGGCGTGGGCGATTGGTCCGGTCGCCTGCGGGGGGACCTGCCCATGCCCGACGGCCCCGATCCCTACATGCAGCAATATGCCATGGCCCCCAACGGCGAAGGGTTTGATGCGCTGGAGGCCCGCGCAGAAGCGTTTCTGAATGACCTGACCGGTCCCGCCGTCGTCGTCACCCATGGCATCACAAGCCGCGCTTTGCGGCTGATCCTGGTGGGCGAAAGCGCACTGGCCAAGCCGTCGGTGCATGGTGGGCAGGGCTGCGTTTACCGCATCTCGGGCGGTGTTCAGACGCTGCTTGAATGATTTTTTGGGGGCGAGGGCCAAAATTCCGGAATTTTGGCAAATGGCGTCTTGCGAAGGCGCTGATGTGTCGCTAAATCCGCCCCTGTCGGGTCGTTAGCTCAGTTGGTAGAGCGCTTCGTTTACACCGAAGATGTCGGGAGTTCGAGCCTCTCACGACCCACCATCCCCGTTCGATCCGCTGCAGTTTCTAACATCCGTTGTAGGTGCGTTTGGCTGCGCCAAGCCGCCCCCGTGTCGGGAGTTCGAGCCTCTCACGACCCACCACGTTCAACAAATCGAAGATTTTTGAACGCGTGCGGGAAAACCTTTTTCAAAGAAAAAGGTGGCCGCACTCAGCAGTTACGGCTCTCCAAACGTTCTTCGCACCCAGCACCTCCACCCCCGCCCATCAAAAAGCCCGCGTCACACTCTCATGCAATGCGGACCCTTTGTTTTATCCTCGTGGCTTACGCGGTGGTGTCATCCCGCCCGGTTTGCCGTCCGTCCGTGCACGGTTTTTCTTGCTGGACGGTTTGCCTTTGGGCGGCGGTGGCCCCTTGCGCGCGCCACCCGGGGGCGTTGCGCGTTTGGAGGGGTCAGAGTTGCTTTTGCTAAAGGGCTTCCCGCCTGGCTTGCCCGCCGGCTTGTCACCCGGCTTGCCGTCTGGTTTGCCGCCTTTGCCCTTATAGGGCTTGTCACCCGGTTTGCCCTTATAAGGCTTGTCGCCGCCTTTGCCTTTGTAGGGCTTATCACCCTGTGGCTTGCGCGGCTTATAGGGTTCGATCGTGTCATCAGACGGCTGGCCACCCTTGGCTTTATGCGCAGGTTTGCCCGCCTTATGGGGCGGCTTGCCTTTTGGCTTTTTGGGCTTGGACGCGGGTTCGTCGTTCCAGTCCACCGGCGTCGTTGTGCCTTTGGGCTTATGGCGGGATTTGTCTTTGGGGCCGTCGAAGGATTTCGCAGGGCCGTCCTCGCGCCGTGGCTTGCCGCCAAATCCGTCCTTGCCCCTAGAATCAGCACGGGGGGCAGGGCGCGGACCACGATCAAGGTTCGGGGCCTTATCAAGCCGTGTCAGCGGCGCGCCGTTTTCCAGCGTCATGTCGCCGTCGAGAGCGTCGATCAATGTCGGCACAGCCTCTTGCCGTACTTCAATGAAGCTTTCGGTGTTCTGGATGCGGATCGCGCCAATGTCGTCCTTGGTGATGTTGCCCATCTTGCACAGCATCGGCAGCAAGCGGCGCGGCTCGGCCCCTGCATCGCGCCCGCCGGGCAGGGAAAACCAGACGCTGGGGCCAAAGGCCGGGCGCGGTTTGGCAGGCTCATGAACGTCGGACAGCTCCTCCGGGGCGGTGTGCTTTTCACGCCAAAGCCGAAGGTAGGCGGCCGCAAGTTGCTGCGTGCTGAACTGCGACGACAGCTGCGCCACGGTGTCCGCGCTGGACCCGTCCACATCCGCCGACCAGTCGGTCTCGGTCAACATGCGTTCCTCATCGCGGGCAATTACGGCTTCGGCTGAGGGGGCTTCCGCCCAAGTGGCGGTCAGTTTCGCCCAGCCCAACAAACGGTTGGCTTTCTTATGGACCGCAGGCGGCACGATCATCGCGCTGACCCCCTTGCGGCCTGCGCGACCGGTCCGGCCGGAACGGTGCAGCAGCGTGTCTTGGTTGCTGGGCAGTTCCGCATGAATGACCAAGTCGAGATTGGGCAGGTCAATGCCACGTGCAGCCACGTCTGTGGCCACACAGACCCGCGCACGGCCATCGCGCATGGCTTGCAGGGCGTTCGTGCGTTCCGATTGGGTCAACTCACCCGACAGCGCCACAACCGAAAAGCCGCGGTTGGACAGGCGCGTGGTCATCCGGTTGACGGTGGCGCGGGTGTTGCAAAAGACGATGGCGTTGGGCGCTTCATAATAGCGCAACACGTTGATGATGGCGTTTTCGCTGTCGCGGGGCGACACGCGGAAGGCCATGTAGTCGATGTCGGCATGCTGCTTTTCGCCGGTAGTTGTGGCGATGCGTTCGGCGTCTTTTTGGTAGCGCTGCGCCAGCTTGGCGATGGCCGCAGGGACGGTGGCCGAGAACAGCAGCGTCTGGCGGTCGGCGGGGGCCTCATCCAGAATAAATTCAAGGTCCTCGCGGAACCCAAGGTCCAGCATTTCGTCGGCCTCATCCAGCACCACGGCACGTAAGGCAGACAGGTCGATGGACCCGCGCATGATGTGATCGCGCAGACGGCCCGGTGTCGCCACAACCACATGGGCCCCGCGCGCCAGCGCCCGCCGTTCGTCGCGCATGTCCATGCCGCCGACCGTCGATGTGATGACCGCACCGGCCTTGTCATAAAGCCACGCCAGTTCGCGTTTCACCTGCATGGCCAATTCGCGGGTTGGCGCAATGACGAGGGCCATGGGCGCGTCGGCCTGGCCAAAAACCTCATCCTCACCAAAGAGACGCGGCGCGATGGCCAGACCAAAGCCCAGCGTCTTGCCGGATCCGGTTTGCGCCGACACCAGAAGGTCGCGGCCTTCAAGAGCGGGGTCGCTGACGGCCTCTTGTACGGGGGTCAGGGTGTCGTAGCCTTTGGCGGCCAATGCCTGCGAGAGGGCGTGTTTCAACGGATCGTCCAGTTCTGATGGGTGTGACGCAGGGTTTGCGCTGTTGAAGGGGGCCTTACGCCTTTGGTGTGCACTTGTATAGGGTGACGCGTGGTTGGTGCGTTCGTGCACAAATAGTGAGTGCGCGTGGGGAGTATGACATCTGACGCACTTATCCTACCTTAAGCCCGAACAGATAGGAGACACCCCATGTCCTGGAACCCAGCCCTTGATCCCGATTGCCCCAAAGGCGACGCCGTGGATGCCATCGAAACCGTGATTGTCCCCCGTGCGCGGGATTTGGGCGGGTTTGAGGTCCGCCGTGCGCTGCCTGCGCCCAAACGCCAGATGGTCGGGCCGTTCATCTTTTTCGACCAGATGGGTCCGGCAGAGTTTCTGAGCGGGCAGGGCATCGACGTGCGCCCGCATCCGCATATTGGTCTGGCGACGGTCACGTATTTGCATCGCGGCGCCATTCACCACCGCGACTCACTGGGCACAGACAGCTGGATCGAACCGGGGGATGTGAATTTGATGGTGGCCGGTCACGGGATCACCCATTCCGAACGGGTCGATGGGGCTGTGCGCGAAAAGCCCCATTCGCTTTTCGGGATACAATCGTGGATCGCATTGCCCGAGGACAAAGAGGATGATCCCGCCGATTTCGTCCATGCCGCCGCAGCCGATCTGCCGATGATGGAGGGCGAGGGCAAAGAGGTGCGTCTGATCCTGGGCTCCGCCTATGGAGAGACAGCGCCCGTTGAGACCCCGTCAGAGATGTTCTACCTCGACGCGGTGCTGCAACCGGGCGCGACTATTCCCTTGCCCGACGATCATGAGGATCGCGGTGTTTATGTGCTGACCGGATCGGTCGAGGTCGCAGGTGAGCCGTTCGAGGCGGGGCGCATGATGGTGTTCCGGCCTGGCGACAGGATCAGCATGATCGCGGGCGAGGCCGGTGCGCGGGTGATGATCCTCGGCGGGGCCACGTTAAATGGATCGCGGCACATCTGGTGGAACTTTGTGGCGTCCAGCCGCGACAAGATTGATGCCGCGAAAGAGGCGTGGCGCGCTGGCGACTGGGCCCATGGGCGGTTTCAGTTGCCCGTGGGGGATGATGAGGAATTTATCCCGCTTCCCGACAAGCACTAAAAAAATTAGCTAATTTTCTTAGCCCTGCTGCGTCACACGGCGAAATGTCCGATTTTGCCACAACGGCCACCCAATAATCTGGCTGACGGTCACAAACCGCAGACCGCGCGCGGTTAGACCGTCGAGCGTGGCGGGCATCGCATCAATGGTGCCGCGGTGAATGTCATGGCTTAGGATAATGGCACCCTGGTGCGATCCGTGCAGGATCCGGTTGGCGACGGTCTGCGATCCGGGCCTGCGCCAGTCCTGCGGGTCCACGGACCAAAGGATCGTCGGCAAACGCCGCACCTCGTTCAGCCACCCCCGTTGGCGGCGGTTGAACGCGCCATAGGGCGGGCGAAAGGTCACGGGCGGGCGGCCTGTGACCTGATAGATTGCATCTGTGGTGCGGTCGATTTCGCGGATCACGCTGGCGTCGCTGTGACGGTCCAGAAAGGGATGCGACCAGCTGTGATTGCCGATCTCATGACCTTCTTCGGCGATGCGCCGCGTCAAGGCCGGGTAGTGCACCACACGGTTGCCAATCAGATAGAACGTGGCGCGCAGGCCGCGTTCACGCAACATATCCAGAAGGCGTGGCGTATGGGTCGGGTGGGGGCCATCATCAAAGGTCATGGCCACAACAGGCGACGGCGTGCGCACGGCTGTGATCGTGGCCACGTCGGTCTGTTGCAAATCATCGGGCAGGGCAATCAGGGGCCGCGCATGGACGGGCGTGGCCACCATGGGGGCCGCCAAAACGCCCAAACTGGCCGCCATGATGTGGCGGCGCGACAATCGTGTCATGTGACCCTCCCCAGGGTTTATCGGCAAGCGCGACCAGCGTTGGGGGGATTCTGCAATCAAATCAAAGGTTTTCTTCGAAAATCTGGCCCGCGTAGGGCTCGGGCGGCTGGCCGCCACAGCATCTTGTGGGCTGGCACGTGCGAAAAGCTGCATAAGGGCGATGTTCTTGTCTTGACGCCCTCGCAGCACGTGCCTAGAACGCCCCCACGTTGATGCACATCAACGGACAGTGGGCGGTTGTAGCTCAGATGGTTAGAGTACCGGCCTGTCACGCCGGGGGTCGCGGGTTCGAGCCCCGTCAACCGCGCCACCGCTGTCCCTTTGGTCCTTGGGGTAAGGACCCGTCAGCACCCGCGTTACGGGGCACGCCGAAAGGCAATGCGCGGTTGTAGCTCAGATGGTTAGAGTACCGGCCTGTCACGCCGGGGGTCGCGGGTTCGAGCCCCGTCAACCGCGCCACTTCCCCCCCTTCAGGGTCTCAGAACGGCAGCAGGCCTGCGGGCGTTATCCCGTTTTCCGACACATATCGCATCAACGTGACAGGCCCCGCGCCGATCACAGCACCCAAAGCGCCGCCAATGGCCAGCGACAGCGGCATGCCGTGGACTTTGCCCAGATCGCGCAGGGCTTCCCGTCCGACCCAGTAAAACAGGCCGCCGGACACCAAAATCGCCATGCCAAGGCCCACTTGCGTGTTCAAAACCGCCTCGGCTGAGGCATCTTTGCCCGCCAGAAAGTCCACCACCGCAAAGAAATTCACGGCGGCAAAGCCGGTGGGTACCATCCAGATCAGGCCAAGGATCAGGTTGTTGATGATCGCCATCTTGAACCGTTGGTCATAGGTTTTGGGCGCTTGGGTGGGATAACGGTCCTGCAGGGCGGGCGTCTGGTTGCGCGTGCTTTGTCCGATCAGGTCGACTGCCTCTGCGCCCGGAACGGCCACGGCCTCTTGCGTGGCTTGAATGCGGGCAAGGCGGTCTGCGAATGATGTGTCCATACTCTGTCCTCCGGTTCGTCCTTTGGTTGTAGAAGGACGGTGGGACAAAACTTTGAACGGATTGGGGCCGATTCTTGGCGCGGGTTAGCGCAGCCGGTCGAAGGCCGCGCGCAGGGTCGCGTCCTCACCGGCCAACAGGGCGTCCACGTCGACCGGCACCATCACGTCGGGCGGGATGCCCACGCCCTCAAACACCGATCCGTCCATGGCGCGGTAAGTCTGGTTTGACAGGCCCAAATCCCAGCCGTTGGGTAATTTGATGTCGAGGATATCGGACATTGCCCCCGACGTGGGCGTGCCCATCACCGTGACCTGCGGCAATTCCCGCATGGCGAGTGCGAAGATTTCCGCCGCCGATCCGGTCAGTTCTGACGTCAGGATCACCACATCCATGTCCAGTGCTGTGTCGTCAAAGGGGGCAAGTGCGGCGGTGAAGGGGGTGGACTGGCCATCCCCCAAACGTGAGGTTTTGGTAAAGACCGGCAGGGCGGTGTCCGTGAAATGGCTGGCGATCCCGAAGGCAATCGTGTCGGACCCGCCGGGGTTATAGCGGATATCAAGGATCAGCGCGCGGGCGTCGGCCATGGCTGTGGCGACCTCTTCAAAGGCCAGCGCCATGGCAGGGCCGCTTTGCGCGCCAAAGGGGGTGTTAATGTCCATCACAGGGATCAGCACGTAGCCCACGCCATTGGCCAAAAGGGTGTATTCGATGGCCGTTTGCTCGACCAACGTAAGATCAGCGCCCACCGTGCGGCGGGCAATCTGGGTCAGCGCGCCGCGATCAAACACAGGCGAGGCGCGCGCCCAGTCCGGCCAGACACGCGGGGACCGCACCCCAAAAGGCGTGCCGATGCGGATGTGGCCATCATCAAGCCCGTCCAAGGCCGTCATCAACAGATCAAGAAGGGCCGCGTCGGTCATCGTGGCGTCAGGGGCAGGGGCCAGATCGCGGCGCGCGTCCCAATCGACGCCATAAAGGTCAAAGAACGCATAATGGGCGTCCATGGCATCCCACATGGTGTCAAACACCGCACGCGGGGTTGCAGTCTCGGGGTCGGCGGGGCCACAGGCGGCGGGCAGGGCATTGATGCGCGTGAAGGTCAAAGGTTCAAACGCGCCATCGACGGACAGGTCCAGCCTGTCACCCTCTGCGGTGATTGTCGCCCCTTCGGCCCATTCCACCAGTTTCAAGTGCGCGGGAAAGCGGATTTGCTGCAAACAGGTTTGCCGCGTCTCCGAATAGAGCGTCGCGGTAAAGGCCGTCAGGTGCAAAAGATAGGCGCCCGTGTCCGATTGCCACGTGCCGCGTTGGGTGGCGTCCGGTTTGTAAACGACCCAAGACGCCGCGACGGCACCCACCAACACCGCGAGGGTGATCCAGATTTGACGCAGCAACCGCACTTTAGGTCAAAGCCGCCAAAACCCGCGCCCAAGACCGAATGCCTTTGTGGAACGCCTCAACATCGTATTTTTCGTTGGGCGAATGGATGCGGTCATCTTCCGAGGCGAAGCCGATCAACATGGCGTCCATGTCCAGTACGGTTTTGAAATGCCCCGCGATGGGGATCGACCCGCCCATGCCCACGAACACAGCTTCGCGGTTCCATTCATCTGACAAAGCCTGTCGCGCCTGTTCGAATTCAGGCCGGTCCGTGTTCATGACCGACGCAGGCGCGCCTTCAAGGTCGTTGTCCCAAGTCACACGGGTGTCCGGGCGCAACTGGCCTTCCACATGGGCGCGCAGCTTGTCGCGGATGTCGTCGGGGTCCATGTCGCCGACCAGACGGCAGGTGATTTTGCAATGGGCCTCCGCGGGGATGACGGTTTTGCTGCCCGCCCCTTGGTAGCCGCCCCAAAGGCCGTTGACCTCAAGCGTGGGGCGCGACCATTGCTGTTCGAGGACCGAATAGCCCATTTCACCCGCAGATGTGGTCAGGCCCGCGTTTGCCATATAGTCCGCCTCATCAAAGCCGCAGGTTTCCCACTGGGCTTTCAGATTGTCGCCAATTTCGATCACGTCGTCGTAAAAGCCGGGGATGGTGACGCGGCCTTCGACATCGTGGAACGACGCGATGATGCGGCTGATTTCTTTCAGGGGGTTCACCGCCGGTCCGCCATAATGGCCCGAATGCAAATCCATCGCGGGGCCGTGCAGGGTGAATTCGTCTTTCAGCATCCCGCGCAGCTGGCTTGCGATCGACGGCACACCGGGGGCGACCATGCCGGTGTCGCAGATCAGGGCAAGGTCGGCTTTCAATTCATCGGCGTTCTCTTGCATGAACGGCACAAGGGAGGGGGAGCCTGTTTCTTCCTCGCCCTCGAACAAAAACGTGATGCGGCAGGGCAGGGTGCCATGGACAGCCTTCCACGCGCGGCAGGCCTCCATAAAGGTCATCAGCTGGCCCTTGTCGTCCGAGGTCCCGCGCCCGCGGATGATTTTCTTGCCATCGCGGGTTTCGATAAAGGGCTCAAACGGGTCGTGGTCCCACAGTTCAATCGGATCGACAGGTTGGACGTCATAATGGCCGTAAAACAAAAGGTGCGGGCCGGTGTCACCAACATGTCCGACGACCATCGGGTGCATGGGCGTGGGGCGTTTTGTGGCCTCAACGCCCAGCGTTTTCAGGTCCTCGACCAGCCAATCGGCGGCTTTGTCGACCTCTTGCTTATAGGCCGGATCGGTGGAGACGGATTGCAAACGCAACAACCCCATCAATCTTTCAAGAGCGGCATCAATGTCGGTGTCGATCCGTGTCAGGACAGCGTCGAGGGTCGGGGCAGCGGACATAGGGGTCTCCAGAAATGGGTAAGGGTTTGTCGGACCTTCGCACAGTCTGGTGCCGCGTCAACCGCCTGTCTGATCAGCCGGGTCAGTATGTGCGACACGGCGCTGCAGGTCCCGTCCAGACCCATTCCAAGTGTTGCCTGATGAAATCACGCCCTATATGACCCTCACAAACCTCCTGCTGTGGCGCGCCACGGCTGCGCCAAATGGGGACAGACGCTTGGACTATAACGCCAAACTCGACACTGCCTTGCAACGTCTGCACGACGAAGGGCGGTACCGGACGTTCATTGATATCGAACGTCGCAAGGGCCAGTACCCCCACGCCGTGTGGACGCGCCCCGACGGGCAGGAACAAAATATCACCGTGTGGTGTGGCAACGACTACCTTGGCATGGGCCAGCATCCGGTCGTTCTTGAAGCAATGCACGAGGCGCTGGACGCCACCGGCGCAGGGTCGGGCGGGACGCGCAATATTTCCGGCACGACGGTCTATCACAAACGGCTTGAGGCCGAATTGGCCGATCTGCATGGCAAGGAAGAGGCGTTGTTGTTCACCTCCGCCTACATTGCCAATGATGCGACCCTGTCCACCTTGCCGCGCCTGTTTCCGGGGCTGATCATCTATTCCGACAGCCTGAACCACGCCTCGATGATCGAAGGCATCCGCCGCAATGGCGGTGAAAAGCGCATTTTCAAACACAACGACATGGCCGATCTGCGCGCCAAGTTGGAGGCTGATGACCCCGCCGCCCCGAAACTGATCGCCTTCGAATCTGTCTATTCCATGGACGGCGATTTCGGCCCCCTGGCCGAGATGTGTGATCTGGCCGAAGAATTCGGCGCGCTGACCTATCTGGATGAAGTGCACGCCGTGGGCATGTACGGCGCACGCGGCGGCGGCATCGCGGAACGCGACGGGTTGTCCCAGCGTATCGACATTATCAACGGCACGCTGGCCAAGGCGTTTGGCGTCATGGGCGGTTATATCGCGGCCTCCGCCAAGATGTGTGATGCGGTGCGGTCCTATGCGCCGGGCTTTATTTTCACCACATCCCTGCCGCCTGCCGTGGCCGCCGGTGCCGCCGCCTCTGTGGCGCATCTGAAGGGCGATCAGGGCCTGCGCGACCAGCAGCAAACGCAGGCGCGGATTTTGAAGACCCGTCTGCGCGGCCTTGGCCTGCCGATCATTGACCACGGAAGCCACATCGTGCCGCTGATCGTGGGCGACCCTGTGCACACCCAGAAGCTTAGCGATATGTTGCTTCTGGATCACGGGATTTATGTGCAACCGATCAACTTCCCCACTGTGCCGCGTGGCACCGAGAGGCTGCGGTTTACACCGTCGCCCGTGCATGGCCCGAAAGAGATGGATGCGCTTGTCCATGCGCTGGACGCTCTGTGGTCGCATTGTGCGCTGAATCGTGCCGAACTTGCGGGTTGATTTCTCTGCATGTGCAAAACATTTCGTGATGTGCTATATCTGTCCCAACGAACTGGCAGAATCAACGAATCGAGCCGGTTCATTTTGGGGCACTGGGCGACATAAAGGGTACGTATGATCCGCAGGGGATTCAGACGCGCGAAGGAAGAAGAGGTCGTCGAACCATCGGGGTTTGACGCCTTTGAACTGCGTTTGGGCGACCTGATGCGCGGCGAGCGGGCCACCATGGGCAAAAGCCTGCTCGATGTTCAGCGTGAGTTGAAAATCAAGGCAGCCTATATTGCAGCCATTGAAAATTCCGACCCCACAGCTTTCGATACCCCCGGATTTATTGCCGGATACGTGCGGTCCTATGCGCGCTATCTGAATATGGATCCCGATTGGGCGTTCGATACGTTTTGCACCGAAAGCGGCTTTGCGACCGCGCATGGCATGTCCGAACAGGCCTCCGGCGCGAAACCCGTGAAGATGGCACCGGCGGCGTTCGAAAAAGATATCTTTGCGACACCCGCCACCCCGTTTGTTCCTGCAGGCGACGCGATGTTCGCCAGTGTCGAACCCCGCGCCATAGGGTCCGTAATGGTCCTTTTGGCTCTGGTCGGCGGCTTGGGCTACGGCAGCTGGACACTTCTGCAGGAAGTCCAAAGGGTGCAGCTTGCTCCGGTTGAAAATACGCCGGTTGTGGTGGCGGATATCGACCCGCTGGCCGGTGGCGGTTTGGGCGCGGTTGATGCAGGTGTCGATGTGACGGCCGCATTCGACGCGCCTTCTACGGAAGCCCTGGATCGGTTGTATCGCCCGCAGGCGTTGGATGCGCCGGTCCTCGTGCCGCGTGACGGCCCCATTGCAAATCTTGATCCCCGTCAGGGGGGTGTGCTTGCGCCCACCCAGCAGGAGCGTCCTGGCCTTCTGGCGGTTGCGGATGCAGACACTGAGGACGGTGTGCTGGACGCGTCGCCTGTGCAGGTGACGGAACCCGCACGCCCCGGTGTTCAACTGGTGGCTGTGCGTGACGCATGGGTGCGGGTCCGGTCGGCAGACGGTTCGGTGATCTACGAGGCGGTGATGACTGCCGGTGATACGTTTGATGTACCCCAGACAGAAGACCCCGCGACATTGCGGATCGGCGAATCCGGTGCTGTGTATTTTGCAGTGAACGGGGCACATTACGGCCCCGTCGGGCCGCGCGGTCAGGTGACCTCCAACGTTGCCCTGTCCGTGGACAATCTGACGGAAGCCTATGCTGTGGCCGATGTGGCCGCCGATGGCGATTTTTGCGGGTTGGCACAACGGGGTGAAGTGCAGGTCGCTGGCATCGACGAAGGATTTCAGTGCCCGTAGCAGGCCAAGCTGCACAACCGCACATCCTTTGCACAAATTTGCACCAAACAAACTGTCGCAGCCCGTTGCCCGTACCGCGCTGGCGGATTAGGTTCTGGTGTAACGCAAACCTGACAGGTGCCTCATGTCCCTCAATCACATTCGTCCGTGGCGCAACATTTATCGTCGCGAAAGCCGTCAGATTATGGTGGGCAATGTGCCGGTGGGCGGCGGGGCCCCGATCACCGTGCAGACCATGACCAACACCCTGACCCCTGACGTGAAAGCCACCGTCGCACAGGTGCAGGCCGCCGCTGATGCAGGCGCAGACATTGTCCGCATTTCGGTGCCTGATGAGGACAGCTCGCGCGCGCTGAAAGAGATTTGCCGCGAAAGCCCGGTTCCCATCGTGGCGGACATCCATTTTCACTACAAACGCGGCATCGAAGCCGCCGAAGCCGGGGCGGCCTGTCTGCGGATCAATCCCGGCAACATCGGGTCCGAAGATCGCGTGAAAGAGGTCATCAAAGCCGCCCGCGACAACAACTGTTCAATCCGGATCGGGGTAAACGCAGGATCCTTGGAAAAACATCTGCTGGACAAATATGGGGAGCCTACACCCGATGCGATGGTGGAAAGCGGCCTCGATCATATCAAAATCCTGCAGGACAATGACTTTCATGAATTCAAGATCAGCTGCAAGGCCTCCGACGTATTCATGGCCGCAGCAGCCTACCAACAACTGGCGGAACAAACCGACGCGCCCATTCACCTGGGCATCACCGAAGCCGGTGGTCTGACATCCGGCACAATCAAATCGGCCATCGGACTTGGCAATTTGCTGTGGATGGGGATTGGCGACACAATCCGCGTCAGTCTGAGCGCCGATCCGGTGGAAGAGGTGAAGGTGGGGTACGAGATCCTGAAGTCACTGGGCCTGCGCCACCGCGGCGTGAATATCATCTCGTGCCCCAGCTGCGCGCGGCAGGGGTTTGACGTGATCAAGACGGTCGAAAAACTGGAAAAACGGCTGGAGCACATCAAAACCCCGATGAGCCTGTCCATCATCGGCTGCGTGGTGAACGGACCGGGTGAGGCGCTGATGACGGATGTGGGCTTTACCGGTGGCGGCAACGGGGCGGGGATGGTCTATCTGGCCGGGAAACAAAGCCATAAGTTGAGCAACGATCAGATGGTCGATCACATCGTTGAACAGGTTGAGACGAAGGCGGCAGAACTGGATGCCGCCGCTGAGGCCGCTGAATGACGGTCGGATTGGCTTCGCCAATCCGATCCCCTGATGTGTTGCTTTCGAATTTGCTGCGCAAATCCGACCCGCGCGCCTTCGGCGCGATGATGTGTTCGGGCTGTGGCATGATGCCGTCGATGACCCTCTTAGTCCCAGCGTGGCAATCAGGTATTTTTGAACCAGAGAAAAGCACGCGCGGTGACATAACATTAACCTTAGCGCGCTAGGCTCACTTCGCGGTACAGGCTGAGGAGCCGATGGCCGTAACCTGAGACGGCCCCCGCTTTACTGGCGCCAAGCGACCCTCTGAGGCGGGGGCTGAACCCCACCGTTTTTCGCGCGGCCATGTTTCTCTGGTTCAAAAATACCTATTTGCCACGCCCAAGTCACGTGGCCCGATCTGTTTTGACCCCGAACATCACGACCAAACCGCGCGCCGCAGGCGCGCGGAGCGACGGGCGAAGCACGGCGCAAAACCTGTTCTCAGATTGCTTCGTTTTGCGGGTCAGCCGTCAGACCGTTCGGCCTCGATAATCTGACGCATTTGAGCCAGGTTCACGTAACCTCGCACCATTTGCTCTCCGAAGACGAAGGTCGGAGTTCCGGTAATCTGCATCCGTTCGCCCAAGGCGCGGTTTGCAGCCAGGATATCGCCCACATCAGGGCTGTCCATCGCCTCGAAGATCGCTTCGGCATCCAGATCATAGGCTTGTGCAAGGGCTGTCAGGCTGGCGTTGGACACGTCCGACCGCAAGGCCATCAGGGCATCCGATACCTCTTTATATGCGGCATCACCGGCAATCTGTTTTGTCGCAAGCGCAAATCGTGATGCGAGGACCGATTGTTCGCCCAGGATCGGGAATTCCTTGGTGATGATCCGGATGTTACCATCTGTTGCGACCAATTCCGCGACTTCGGGGTGCGCGCGCCGGCAGAACCCGCATCGGTAGTCGATAAACTCCACGATTGTCACGTCGCCATCGGGGTTGCCGCCCACGTAGGAAAATCCGTCATCCAGCAACGCGGTGGCATTAAGCTGCGCCAGTTGTTCATCGCGCATGGCCTCTGCCTGCTCCTGACGCGCTTCAAGCACGCCAATGGCTTCCATCAGGACCTCTGGGTTGTCCAGTAAATAGGCGCGGACTTCGCTGCGGAAAGCATCGCGTTCTGCATCCGTCATGGCATCCAGATCAAGCGCGAGGGCGGAGGTCGCTGTCAGGGCGAGGGCTGTGATGGTGGGGATCAGGCGCATGGGGGCCTCCGTTCGGGACATCATTGAGCAGCAGAAAGCACGTCTTGTGCCCGCTGCCAAGAGGCGGAGCCTCGCGGTAGGCGATCTGCCGCACGGGTGGCGTGCACAATCGCGTCATTGATCCGGCCCTGCAGCGCATAGCGTTCTGCGGTGGCCAAGGACGCCAATCCGGGCTGGCCGGTGCGCGCATAGGCCTGCCCGAGGTCGCGCAAGACGGCTGACGACTGGCCGTCCAGCGCGCGTGCGCGTTCCAGCGTGCGCACCGCTTGGGCGTTGCTGTCGGCGGTGTTCAGCGCCAAAAGCGCGCGCCCGTAGCCGCCCAAGATCAGGGGTTCGTTGCCATTGAGGTTTACCGCATTGCGGTAGCTTTGCACAGCCGGGCCAGGCTGGCGGCTTTCGAGCAGGATTTGCCCGAACAATTCGTGCCAATATGCGTCGTTGGGATATTGCTGCAGCAGCGCTTGCATGTTGCGGATTGCGTTGTTGGCGTCGGCTTGGCGGTGATAGGCCACGGCGCGGCGCATGGTGCCGATGGCGGTGGTGTCGTTGCGCACGCGGCGCAGGGTCCAGCTGGGGCTTTGTGTCCATGCGCTCAGCTTGCCTTGGGCGCGGGCGAACCAGAAATCGGCGGAGGACGCGTCTGTCGGCCTACCGGGGTTGGCCGCCACGAGGCCGCGCAGGGTGCGGATGCGATCGGACGTAAGGGGATGGGTGCGTGCGTAGGGGTCCTGACGGGACTGGGACAGGGCCTCTTGCCCGCGAAAAATCTCCAACACGCGGGTGGCGGCTTCGGGGTCGACACCTGCGGCCAACATGAACCGGATGCTGGATTGATCGGCGGCCGCTTCTTCAGCGCGGGTGTGGGCGAAAAACTGACGTTGGGCGGCCCCGGCGGCGCCGGCAGCAACACCGCCTGCGGCTTGCGCGTTGTCGGATGCCAACGCCACGGCCAAAGCGAGGGCAATCCCAAAGGCGGCCCCGTTGCGGCTGCCGCGCAGATTGCTTAACCGGCGGGAGATGTGACCATTGGCGATATGGGCCGCCTCATGGGCGATAACGGCCTGCACTTCGGCAGCCGATCCCAACCGTTGCAGCAGGCCCGAATGAATAAAGATCGCATCATTGCCCAGCACAAAGGCGTTCAGGCTGCTTTCGTTGACCACCAGAATACGCACGCGGTTGGGGTTCAGCCCTGCGGCGCGCAAAATGGGGGCGGCCAGTTGATCAAGGCTGTGTTCGATATCGGCGTCGCGGATCAGGCTGACCGCCTGAGCGGGCTGAAACAGGCCCATCAGGGCGACCCAGCCGCAGACCAGAAGGGGGAGGATGGAAAGGCGCATTGACGGGCTCCGGCGGGTCAGGGCAAACAGGGGTTGCAGCAGGATAGGGCGGGGCGGATGCGGAACTCAAGACGTGGTGAGGTTGATCCGTTCATTGTGATGGACGTGATGGAGGCCGCCCGTGCGGCGGAGGCCGCGGGGCGTCATATTATCCACATGGAAGTGGGCCAGCCGGGCACCGGCGCGCCTCAATCAGCCCTTGCGCGGTTGTCCGCTGATATGACCGACGGACCACTTGGATACACGGTTGGTCTGGGCCTGCCGGAATTGCGCGCGCGCATCGCGAGGCACTATGCCGATTGGTACGGCGTTGATCTGGACCCGGACCGTGTGGTCATCACCGCAGGCGCGTCGGGGGCGTTCTTGCTGGCGTTCTCCGCATTGTTTGATACGGGCGCACGGGTCGGGCTGGGCGCGCCGTGCTATCCGTCCTATCGGCAGATTTTAAAGGCGCTGGATTTACGCCCCGTTGATATGCCCACCACCATGGCCGCGCGGATGCAGCCTGTGGCGGCGGATGTGGCGGCGCATGGCTTGGACGGGCTGATCGTGGCCTCACCCGCCAACCCCACGGGCACCATGCTGGACCGTGACGCCATGGCCGCATTGGCCGCCGCATGTGAGGACGCAGATGCCGCTTTCATCAGCGATGAGATTTATCACGGGCTGGGCTATGAGGGACGCGCGGTGAGTGCACTGGAAGTCACTGATGAGGTCTATGTCATCAATTCGTTTTCCAAATATTTCTCCATGACAGGGTGGCGTGTGGGCTGGATGGTGGTTCCGCAGGATCATGTCCGCCGGATCGAACGGCTGGCACAGAACATGTTTATCTGCCCGTCCCATGCGTCCCAGAAACTGGCGCTTTATGCGATGGAGGAGGGGGCGGCTCTGGATGCCCATGTGGATGTCTACCGCACCAACCGCGATCTGATGATCGCGGCTTTGCCTGCCATGGGCTTGGGCAAATTCGCACCGCCCGACGGGGCGTTTTACGTTTATGTGGATGTGGGGGAGTATACCGACGACAGCCTCGCATTCTGTGCGGATGTGCTGGACAAGGCCGGTGTGGCGATCACGCCGGGGCTGGATTTCGACCCTGTGGAGGGCGGACACTGGGTGCGATTGTCCTATGCGCGATCGACCGATGATATCCGAGAGGGGCTGGCCCGGCTGGCGGGCTACATGGCCCGGACGCAGGTGAAGGTTTGAGTTTTTTTGGCCAGATGAAGGTAGGACTGGCGCTGCTTTGGCTGGCGGTGTCGCCTGTGGCAGCACAGGAGTTTTCGGCGCTCGCACGGCTCGATGTGGAACAATCGGGCGCGCAGGATCGGTTCAGGCGCACGCAGGTGGATTTGTTTTTGTCCCAGCCTGTGCCGTACCGTGTGTTCACCTTGGATGACCCGCGCCGGGTGGTTCTGGATTTCCGAGAGGTTGATTTTCGCGGCGCGCAGGCTGGGGGTTTTGCGGTGAGCGACCGGATTGACGGCGCGCGGTTTGGCGGTTTGCGCCCGGGGTGGAGCCGGATGATCCTTGATCTGGCGGCCCCTGTCTTTGTCGATGAGGCGGGGATGGTGGTGGATGACGTGGATGGCACAGCGCGGATCACGCTGGTCCTGCGGCCCACCGGTGAGGCCGAATTCGCGGCAGCGGCTGGTGCGCCTGATGATCCGGACTGGGTGTTTTCTGTGGCGGATACACCTGCCGTGGCCCCTGTCGATGATGGGCCTGTGGTGGTCGTGATTGATCCGGGCCATGGCGGGATTGATCCGGGTGCGGAACATGGTGGTACGCAAGAGGCCGAGGTGATGCTGGCCCTGGCGACCGAGCTTGCAACGGCCCTCGGACGGCTGGAAGATGTGCACCCTGTGGTGACGCGGTCGGGCGATAATTTCGTGCCCTTGCAAGAGCGTCTGACGCTGGCACGCGGGGCGGGCGCGGATTTGTTCATATCCCTTCATGCGGACGCCCTTGAAGGCGAGCAGGCCACCGGCGCGTCCGTCTACACCCTGACCGATGAAGCCGCATCGCAAGCCTCCCAGCGCATGGCGGAGCGGCACAATGCGGGTGATTTGCTGGCCGGAATTGATTTAAGCGGGCAGGGCGATGAGGTTGCGATGATCCTGCAGGATCTGGCCCGCATCGAAAGTGCTGCCGCGGGGGACCGGTTTGCCGACCAGCTTGTACAGGCAATGCAGGACACCGGCGCGCCGCTGAACACCCGACCGCGACGTGCGGCCCCTTTGGCGGTGTTGAATGCGGCGGATTTCCCGTCGGTCCTGCTGGAGGTCGGGTTTTTGTCCAATGAGGTGGACCGGGCGCGGCTCACTTCACCTCAGGGCCGTGCGCCTATCGTCGCGGCGGTCACATTGGCGGTGGGGCGTTGGGTGATCGAGGAGGCGGCGCTCGCGCCCCTGGTGCGTCAGTAGCCTAGCCCGTGAAACGCGCCAGCCAGATGGTGTGGCGGTCACATTGGGGATCTTCGGGGCGATAATCGATCACCTTGAAATCATGGGCGGCCAGCAGATCGCGGTATTCGGCGGGGTCGAGACTGGCATGATAGACCGGCGCGCCTGCGGCGTGGCCCCAGCTTTCGCCAGCGGCAGGGCCTGACGTGAACATCAGGGCGGCCTTGGGCGCGGCATGGGCACGGAACACCGCGAACATGGCGCGCTGCGCGTCGGGGCTAAGGTGAAAGAAGCTGTCCCAAGCGAGGATTGCGTCATAGGTCTGGCCGAGGTCCAGCGTCCTCATATCTGCGTGAAGGGCCGTGGCGCGGGGCAGGGTTTCGGCAAAAATCTCAACCATCGTCGCAGCACCGTCCACGCCGGTGATGTCCATGCCCCGTTCGGCCAGATAGGTCGCCAGCGGCGCACCGGTGCCGCAGCCCAGATCAAGAAGGCGGCGGGGCGATTGGTTGCGCGGGGCCACGCCCAAAAGCCTGTCCAGCATGGGTTTTTCGAACAGGCTGCGGTTGCGCTGTGCCTGAAAATCTTGGGCCACACGGTCGTAGGTTGCCAAGATATCGTCGGGGGAGGAAAGCGTTTGCATCTTTCTCATCTGAGGGCTCTTGCGCGGCACCGCAAGCCGCCCGTGATCTGCTGCGGTTTGACCGGCGGGGAATGGCCGAAAACGGTGCGGCTTCTTTTGACCCTCGGGGCGGTTGCCCATATAAGCGGGGCAACTGATTTGGGGATACCCGCAATGGTCTTGCGTTTCATTTTTTCGTTCTTTGGCGGCATCTTTTCGATGCTGACACTGGGGGCTGGTATGGCCGCCCTGACGCTGGGTGCGATTTTCTACATGTATGGAAAAAACCTCCCCGATTCTGAGGCTTTGGCGAATTATCAGCCCAAGACCATCAGCCGGATCTATTCCGGTGAAGGCCGCGTGATCGACGAATTTGTCGAAGAGCAGCGCCTGTTTACGTCGATTGAGGAAATCCCCGATCTGGTCGTCCATGCCTTTGTCAGTGCGGAGGATAAGGAATTCTATACCCACGACGGCTATTCCATCCCCGCAATTCTGTCTGCGGCGCGTGACATCGTGCTGTCGCGTGGCCAGACAGTGCGGGGCGGGTCGACGATCACCCAGCAGGTGGCCAAGGGGCTCTTGCTGGACGGATCGCGTACGATTGAGCGCAAGGTGCAGGAAATCATCCTCGCCCCCCGGCTTGAGGCTGTGGTGGGCAAAGACGGCGTAATGGAGATTTACCTGAACGAGATTTTTCTGGGCCAGAATTCCTACGGCGTCACAGCCGCCGCACGGACCTATTTCAACAAGACATTGCGTGAACTGACACCGGGGGAGGCGGCCTATCTGGCCTCTGTCACCCGTCGTCCGTCGGACATGCACCCTGTGCGCAACCGCGACATTGCCGTGTTCCGCCGTGACAATACCCTGCGCGAGATGTTCGAGAACGGCTATATCTCGGAGGAGGTGTACCAGCGCGAGATCGAACAGCCGCTGTTGTCCGTGCAGGGCGGTGATTATCCGTCGTTCCAGCAGGAGCGTGAGGAGCGCGACTATTTCACCGCTGCCATCCGCGACGAGGTTGAGGGGCTGTTCCCTGATCTGGAAATGGACAGCGCCGGTCTGTCGATCCGTGCCACGGTGGACAATGAGATGCAGGCAGCGGCCCGTGATGCGCTGCAGCGACAACTGGAGAGTTACGACCGGTCCGCCGGCGTGTGGCGCGGCACGGGGCTGACCATTCCGGTAGAGACGCTGAATGATGACACCGCTTGGCGTGCGGCCCTCGGTTCTGCCCCTGCCATTCGCACCATTGATCTGGAAAACAAATGGTTTCCCGCCGTCGTGCGCGAGGTGCAGGACCAACAACTGATCCTCGGCATCGAAGGCTGGGAAGAGGGCGATCCGGCCCCGGTGGTGCCGCGCAATGACATCGAATGGATGCGTGGCAATTTCTTCGATAATTTCGAACCCGGTGATGTGGTGCATGTGCGTCGCATGACCGCCGACAGCGACGGGTCTTTCATCCGCTGGACCTTGCGGCAGGTGCCCGAGGTGCAGGGCGCGTTTATGGCGATGGATGTGAACACGGGCCGTGTTCTGGCGATGCAGGGCGGCTTTGGCTACGAAATCCGCATCTCGGAACTCAACCGGGCCTATTCGGAACGTCAGCCCGGTTCGGCGTTCAAACCGTTCGTCTTCGCGGCGGCTCTGGATTCGGGGTATACGCCCGCGACCATCGTCGTAGACGCCCCGATTGAGGTCGTGGCCGGTGGTGAGATCTGGCGGCCCCAGAACGCGTCCGACCGGTTCTATGGCCCCACGCCGCTGCGCACAGGCATCGAACAGTCGCGCAACGTGATGACCGTGCGTCTGGCGCAAGAGGTCGGCATGCGGACCATCGCGGAATACGCGGAACGGTTTGGCGTATACGAGCGGATGAATGCGTTTCTGTCGGCCTCCTTGGGGTCCGAGGAAACCACACTTTATAAACTGGTCGCAGCCTATGCGATGTTTGCCAATGGTGGCGAACGGGTGGAACCCACGTTGGTGGACCGCGTGCAGGACCGTGACGGTCGCACCATCTATCGTCACGACCAGCGGACCTGTGTGGACTGTCTGGATGCGAACCTGCCCAGTGGTGAGGCCCCGCGTATCCAGTCCGACCGCGAACGGGTGATGAACGAAGTCACGGCCTATCAGCTGACATCCATGATGCGCGGTGTGGTGCAGCGCGGCACAGCCCGCAGCACGGTCAACCTGCCTGTGCCGATCGCTGGCAAGACCGGGACAACGAACGACGCCAAGGATGTGTGGTTTGTGGGCTTTAGTTCCAACATTGTGGCAGGGTGCTACATCGGGTTCGACCAGCCACGGTCCTTGGGGCGGTCGGCGTCGGGTGGGGGGCTGTGCGGTCCTGTGTTCAACAGCTTTATGCAGACGGCAATCCGTCAGTATGGTGGGGGCGATTTCCGCGCACCGGCCAGCTGTCAGTTCATCAACATCGACCGGTTTACCGGCGCACGTCTGCCCGACGGGGCATCGGGTGACAACGTCGTGCGCGAATGTTTCCGCGAGGGCGAAGAGCCGATCTTTGGCATCACCTTTGACGGCGGCTTTGCCATGGCAGCCGACCTGCCCTTGTTTGACGAGGTGCGGCCGCCCGCAGCTGTGAATGTGACGACATCGACCGGTGAAACGGCGACAATCAATTCAAATGCCTCTTTCGGGTCCCTGTCGTCGGGTGGTTTGTACTAACGTCTGATTGCCCCTTTTGGGGCAATCGGTTAGACCCGCGACAACCCCTGACGAGAGACGTCCCAAATGCGCGCCGAAATACAATCTACCGTCACCGACATCGAAAACAGCCTGACGTTGCTGGCCCAGCGGATGGACTATGAAACTGCGGCCTACCGGCTGGAGGAGTTCAACGCACGGGTTGAGGACCCGACGTTGTGGGATGACCCTGAGGCTGCGCAAAAACTGATGCGCGACCGCCAGAACCTCGTCGATGCGATCGAAAGCTATGAGGGCATCAAGCGCGAACTTGATGACAATCAAGAACTGATCGAGCTGGGCGAGATGGAGGACGACGCAGACGTTGTTTCAGAGGCTGAAGACGCGCTCAAGGCGCTTAAGGCGCGTGCGGCCGAAAAAGAGCTTGAGGCGCTGCTGAACGGTGAAGCCGATGCCAATGATACCTTTCTCGAGATCAATTCCGGTGCCGGTGGAACGGAAAGTTGCGACTGGGCGTCTATGTTGGCGCGGATGTACGTCCGTTGGGCCGAGAAGAAGGGCTACAAGGTCGAGTTGCAATCGGAGTCTGCGGGCGAAGAAGCAGGCATCAAATCCGCGTCCTATAAAATCAGCGGTCACAATGCCTACGGCTGGTTGAAATCCGAAAGCGGTGTGCACCGTCTGGTGCGGATTTCGCCCTTTGACAGCGCCGCAAAACGGCACACGTCGTTCACGTCCGTGAAGGTCTATCCCGTCGTCGACGACAACATCGAGATTGAAGTGAACCCGTCCGACATCCGCATCGACACCTACCGGTCGTCGGGCGCGGGTGGGCAGCACGTGAACACCACGGATTCGGCTGTGCGGATCACCCACCATCCCACGGGGATCGTTGTGACATCGTCAGAGAAATCCCAACACCAGAACCGAGATATTGCCATGAAGGCGTTGAAATCGCGTCTGTACCAGATGGAACTGGACAAGCGGTCGGCCTTGGTCAATGAAGTCCACGAAAACGCAGGCGATGCGGGTTGGGGAAACCAGATCCGGTCCTATGTGCTGCAGCCCTACCAGATGGTAAAGGACCTGCGCACAGCCCATGAGACGTCGGACACCAAGGGCGTTCTGGACGGCGATCTGGACGGGTTCATGGCGGCGACTTTGGCCATGGACGTCAGTGGCAAAAGCCGCGCGGATGCCAACGCCGAAGAATGATCTGACGATCAGGTCCTGCGGACGGCGGGGGCTAAAATTCTACGAATTTTTGGGGTGGCGCTGCGGTGAAGGCGGCGCGGGGCCGTTGTCTTGGTGTTCAGGTATTTTTGAACCAGAGAAACACAGGGACGGCGATCCGGATTTGACCGGGGCGGGTGTGGTCCGCGCGGCAGCAAAAAGGGGCCGCCGCATATGCGGGGCCCCTCAGTCGATCGGACTGGTGCCAAATTCAGCTTTTGGGAGCAGCGGCCTTAGGGGCGGCTTTGCCACCTGCGTTCAAAGGATCATCCTGACGCTGGACCGAGCCTTCGAAGTGGGCGCCGGATTCGATGGCGATCGTCTTGTGGATGATGTCTCCTTCAACCCGTGCGGTCGATGTCAGGCGAACCTTAAGGCCGCGCACGGTGCCCACGATGCGGCCGTTCACGACCACATCATCCGCCACACATTCGCCGTTCACGGTGGCGCCTTCGCCGACAGTTAGCAGGTGCGCGCGGATGTCACCATCTACGGTGCCTTCGATCTGGATGTCGCCGGTGGTTTTCAGGTTGCCGGTGATGTGCAGATCGGTGCTCAACTGCGAGGCAGGTGGCTTTGCCTTCGGGGCTGCGGATTTGAAATCGCTTGCAGGGGCGGAAGACGGGGCAGGGCTCGCAGGTTTGGCGTCGGTTGACGGCGTTGCGGGCGTGCCGGGTTCGTTGATTTTGCTTTTAGAAAACATCTTGTCCAGCTCTTATGTAAATCATGGGGTTTACGGGGCGACCGCCCACACGGATTTCGTAGTGCAAGTGCGGGCCGGTTGACCGTCCGGAGTTGCCAATATCACCAATTCGGTCCCCGCGCGAGACCCTTTGTCCAACTTCGACGCGCATTCTGTTCAGATGGGCGTATCGGGTTTCGATCCCGAAGGCGTGTTGTACCTTGATCAGACGGCCATACCCGGACGACCAACCCGCGAAGGTGACGACGCCATCCGCAGGTGCCACGATGGGCGTTCCGATGGGCGCGGCAAAGTCGGTGCCGTTGTGCATCCGGCCCCAGCGCATCCCGAACCCAGACGTGAAGCGGAAGCCGGAGGTCACGGGCATATCAAAGGGGATGCGTTCTGCTGCAATGCGGTACAGGTTCAGCCGGTCCATAGATCCAAGGATGCCGTTGGCGCGCGCGGCGTCCGGGTCTTCGCCGCCCCCACGGGTGGAAAACTGCAGCGGTGTCAGCGGGCCGCCGGTGCCGGAATAGCCACGGCGGATTTCACCCAGCACATTGTCAGGGTTCATACCTGCGGCGCGGAACATATTGTCCAGCGGTTCGACGGAGACGGTGAACGCCTCTTCCAACTGGCGGAAAATCTGGTCGTTGCGTTCCTGCAGCAGACGCAGTTCCAATTCCATCTCAGCCGCGTGGCTGAGGGCAAATTCCGCGTCAGAGGCGATCTTGTCCCGTTCGGCGGCGGTTTCGGCCAGTGCGCTGGCCAGCAAATCGACGGTGCCTGCGGCATCGCCGTTTTGGGCAAAGCCGGCGGGGGCGGTGCCGTCGCCGGCAATGGCAGCCTCAAGCGCTGCGACCTGTTCTTGCGCCGCGCGGCGGTCTGTCATGGTGCGGCGCAGGGTGGCCTGCACGACCTCAAGCCCCGTTTCCAATTCGCGGCGCCGGTCTTCGGAGCGCAGCAGTTCGGATTGCATCAGGGAAATCTGGTCGAGCGCGGAGGAAAACCGCTGTTGGGCGGCCACGGCCTCGGTTGCGCGGCTGTCGCGTTCCTGGGACAGGGCATTCAGGCGGTCTTCGTAGGTGGCCTGATCGCGCTGCGCTTGTGCGCGGAAATTGCCGGCGCCAATGCTGTCCATCAACAAGATCGCCGTCGCGATAATGGTCCAGCTGACAACGACAACGCCCCCGGTCCAGGCCATCAGTTGGGTTTCCGGTTTAAGCCGGATGAACCGTGTTTCGGTGTCGGACCGCAGGAAAAGACGTTTCTCGGGGAAACGTTTTTCAAGGGCCACATGCAGTTTATGTATCAGCCGTGTTTTCACGTGAGTGTCCTGATCCCGTCCCTGTCGTTGACGCTCTCCCCCGGCGTCTTGAACGTGTTAACGGTTGGGGGAATCGCTGGCAAGGTTTTTGGCCAAATTCGCGGGAAAACAAAAGGATATGTGGGAAATTGGGCGGTAGACCGCCGAGAAATTGGTTAACAGGTTTGTGATCCGGCCCTAGGTGGCCAGCGGCCAGTAGAAGTCGGGGGGGATGCCGGCCTCGGCGCGCTTTTCTTCGTTGAAGGGCGGCTTCAGGGGGCCGTGGAAGTAGCGCCGCACGAGGTCATGAAACACAGGCGTTGGGTCAAGCCCGCCTGCACCGCACAGGTAGTGGAACCATTTTGAGCCATAGGCCACGTGATGGACTTCTTCGGCGTAGATGACCTCAAGCGCGTCGATGGCCTGCTGGTCTTTGGCTTGCCGGAAAATCCTGATCATGCCCGGTGTCACATCAAGGCCACGTGCCTCAAGCACCATGGGCACAACGGCGAGGCGGCCCATGAAATCATCGGCTGTGTCTTCGGCGGCGCGCCACATGCCCGCGTGCGCATCAAGGGCGCCATAATGCGATCCTTGCGCTTCAAGACAGTCGCATATCAGATTGAAATGTTTGGATTCCTCGTCCGCTGATTTCACCCAGTCATCATAGAACCCGATGGGCATTGGCGTATCCGTGAACCGCGCAATGATGTCCCAGTGCAGGTCCACGGCGTTGAGTTCGATATGCGCCACGGCGTGCAGAATGGCGATCCGGCCCTCGGGGGTGCCGGGTTTGCGGCGGGGCACCTCGCGCGGGTCCAGAAGCGCGGGCTTCGTGGGGCGGGCGGGTTGCGGCGGCGGGGTGGCGGTGCCGATGGGGGGCGTTTCCCCCGCCTCACGCGCCGCGCGCCAGCGGGCTGCATAATCGCGAGACAGAGCAGTTTTTGCGCGGCCATCGGCGCAGCGCAACACGTCTTCGGCCATCTGGGCCAGCGGTTTTGGAAGAGAGGTCATAGAGGCGGTGGGTAGCGGTCAATCACCTTGCGCGCAAGCCGCCGTGCCCCGGCGCTTTATGCGGCACGTTAACCAAATGGCAGTGTACCGGCCAGGTCCTAACGATCCAGTCATCTTGGTAAAGGGGTTGTTAAGCATTCCGTCACGTCTGGCCGGAAACGGGCGTATGACTTGCGTATGATTTGCGTATGACTCGCGTATGGCTGGCGTATGGCTGGATGGCGGGCAGACAGGCCAATGGGGCCATGCTGGCGCAAGTGTGATTTGAACTGGCGGCAGCCTGCGTCATCCTATGACTTGCGTGAACCGATGGATTGCGCCGATGCCTTCCTGCCCCTTTGCCCCTTTTCGAAAGGATACCTTCATGCCCCGATTGTCTCGTCGTCATCTTTTGGCCAGTGGCCTTGCCGCACCCTTCGTCCTACGCGCCGCGACCTCAGCCCGTGCGGAGGCCCCGTTGCTGGGCACGAGTTTTCCCACACACCGCCGGTTCACGATCGGTGAGTTCGAGGTCACCACGATCCTCGGGGGCACGGCCCGGCGGGACGAGCCGCAAAGCATCTTTGGCCTGAATGTGGACCCCGAAGAGTTCAGCCAGGTGTCCCGCGACAATTTCCTGTCACCGGATGTGATGCAGTTTTTCTTTACGCCCACCGTGGTGAACACGGGATCGGAGGTGATCCTGTTCGACACCGGGCTGAACGCGGCCAACACGACGGCAGCGCTTCAGTCGGCAGGCTATGAGGCCGATCAGGTGGATGTGGTGGTGCTGACCCACATGCACGGCGATCACATTGGCGGTCTGATGTCGGGTGGCGCGCCGACCTTTGGCAATGCCCGCTATGTCACGGGGCAGGTGGAGTTTGACCACTGGGCCGCTCAGGGCAATGACGGCTTTGACACCAACGTCCGCCCCTTGGCCGATCAGATGACATTCCTGGGCGACGGGGATGATGTGGTCACAGGGGTGACCGGTCTGGCCGCCTTTGGCCACACGCCGGGCCATATGGTCTACCGTCTGGACAGCGCAGGCGAGGGGTTGGTGATCTTTGCCGATCTGGCGAACCATCCGGTCTGGTCGCTGGCGCGCCCCGATTGGGAACTGCGGTTTGATGCCGACAAGGCCGAAGCCGCCCGCGCACGGCGCACCATTCTGGATATGATCGTGGCAGATCGGGTGCCAGCGGTGGGCTATCACATGCCGTTTCCGGCTGTGGGTTATGTGGATACGGGCGCAGGCGATGCGGCCTATCAATGGGTGCCGGAATCCGGCCAGTTGATGGGATAAAGCGCGTGCCCCCCGCGCCGCCGCTTTGCGCGGCGCGATCAGTTGCGCGGTCCGGTCGGCATCGACGACAAACCGCCGG
>NZ_JAHDGE010000004.1:99041-129709 GCF_020627745.1 Pseudooctadecabacter sp. | reverse complement strand
TTTGCGCGGCGCGATCAGTTGCGCGGTCCGGTCGGCATCGACGACAAACCGCCGGCCGTCGATCCAGCCATAGGCCATCAGCGCGTCGAGAATGTCATCACGACTGAGGTATTTATCCGGCACATGGGCTTTGTGGGTCACGATGCGCACGCTGTCGGTTTGGCCATGGTGCGCCTCAAGCCAGTCCCAATGGGCGGCGGGGGAGGGGATGTCTATGTCTTGCATAGCTGTCGGGGGTCCAGCCCGCGGGAGGCCGGACCGGACGGGGGGCGATCAGGTGTCGTACCAGCCGCCCATCTTGGCCTCGATCCCGTCGGGAAGCATGTTGGCAAATTCCATCGGGTCTTGTGTGCCATTGTCGCGGCCCCGGTAGTGGTAGGGGTAGACAAAGGCGGGGGCGAAGTCTGCCACAGCGGAGGCCGCAGCCTCGGCGCTCATTGTGAAGGGCAGGTTCATGCACACAAACGCAAGGTCGATGTTTTCAAGGCTGCGCATTTCGGGAATGTCTTCGGTGTCGCCAGAGATATAGACGCGGAAGCCATTGATATCAAGGACATAGCCGTTGTCGCGCCCCTGTGGGTGAAAGTTCAGCCGGTCTTCGGTGATGTTGTAGGCGGGGATGGCCGTGATGTCGATGCCGCCCTGAAAGGTGGTGTCGCCATTGGCCAGAACCACCGCGCGGTCTGCCAGATCGGCGGGCAATTTGGCATGGACGGCAGGGTTCACCACCAGTTTGGTTTCGGGCCATTTGGTCAATTCGGTGATGGTGTCGATGTCGAAATGATCGCCGTGTTCATGGGTGATAAGCACCATGCCGGGGGTGTCGTTTTCCTTGTAGCGGGCGGGGTCGCCCACGGGATCGACGGCCACGACAACGCCGGTTGTGTCCATCACGAAAGACGCATGGTCCACAGGCTGGATGCGCACCTGACCGTTTTCGGTTTCGATCGTGTCCATGGCATGGCCGTCGGCGCGGGCAGGGCCAAATGCGAAAGGCATCAGCGTGACGGCGGCGCCGGTGCTGGCAAGAAAGGTGCGGCGGGATGGTGTCATCGGTCGTCTCCTGGTTGTGGGCGTGGCGTAGGACATGCGGCGGTCATGGGCGAATTCAAGGGGCAGGCGGCAGGGCCTGCACCGCTTCAAGGACGGCCTCGACGTGACCGGGCACTTTGACCTTGCGCCAGGCTTGCGCGATTTTGCCGTCAACGATCAGAAAGGTCGCGCGTTCGATGCCCATGTAGGTCTTGCCGTACATGTTTTTCTCCACCCAGACGCCGTAGCGTTCGCAGACGTCGCCCTCCGCGTCAGAAAGGAGCATGATGCCGAGGTCATGTTTGGCGATGAATTTGTCGTGTTTTGCCACGGGGTCCTTGCTGACGCCAATGACAGTGGCCCCTGCGGCGGCGAAGGCATCGGCGGCCTCGGTGAATCCGATTGCTTCTTTCGTGCAGCCCGGGGTGTCGTCTTTGGGGTAGAAATACAAAACGACGGGGCCGGAGAGGTCGGACAGGGACACGGTTCCGCCGCCATCGCGGGGCAGGGTCACGTCGGGGGCAGTCATGCCGGGGGTCAGGTCAGTCATGTCGGAAGGGGCCTTTCGTTGCGCGTTTCCCCTAGCGTTCTAGGGCGCGAGCGGCGAAGATAAAGGGAATGGTCGAGAGCAGTTCCGATATTGAGGCAGACGGGTTGGATGCGCCCCACCGCAGGTGGCACATCTGGATGTGGCTGCGCGCGGGGGCGCTGGTCCTCTTTGCGCCGGTGCTGATGATCGTGATTGCCACGGTGATGTTGATTGGCCGAGAGGTCACGGCCCCCAGCTGGATTGTGCGCGATGTGGAGGCGCGCGCGGCGCAGGTGCTGGCGGGCGGGTCGCTGGATTTCGGGGACCTGACGGTCACGGTGGGGACGGACCTGCACCCGCGTCTGGTGCTGCGCAACGCGGTGCTGCGCGATGCGGACGGTGTCAAAATCGCCGAGGTCCCGCGGGTCGAGGGGCTGGTGTCGCCGCGCGGCATCCTTCAGGGGCGGCTTCTGGCGCAGCGGGTGGATTTGCGCGGGGCCCAGATTGCCGTGCGCCGTGCCCGCGACGGCACGGTGGCCTTCGCTTTCGATCAAGGCGCACAGAACGTGGCTGCGGCGGACGGTTTTGTCGGGCTTCTTGATCAGGTGGATCAGGCGTTTGAGGCCGCAGCCCTTGAAGCACTGGAGGAGGTCCGCGCCACAGGATTGATCATCAACTACACCGATGCGCGGGCAGGCCGGTCCTGGGTGGTGGACGGGGGGCGTATATCGCTTGATCTGCGCGACGAGGCGCTGGCGTTGCGCGCAGATGTGGCGCTTTTGTCCGGACGGTCCTTTGTGACCACGGCCGCCCTGACCTACGACAGCCCGCGCGGCAGCCGCACCGCCGACATCGGCATCACCATATCGGAGGCTGCGGCCCCCGATATCGCAAGTCAGGCCCCGGCGCTGGCGTTTCTCGGGGTGCTGGATGCGCCGATTTCGGGGGCGATGCGCAGCCGCCTGAACGCGGACGGCGCGCTGGCGTCCCTGTCGGCCACCTTGCAGATCGGGCAAGGCGAATTGCGCCCCACGCAAGCGACGACACCGATCCCGTTCACATCCGCACAAACCTATCTGACCTATGATCCGCTGTCGGAGGCTTTGACCTTTGATCTGATCGAGATTGAATCCGCATTGGGCCGTGTCGCGGGCACCGCACAGACCCATCTGCGCGGCTTTCGTGATGGCTGGCCCTCGACCTTGTTGGGGCAGATGGAGTTGAGCGACGTGGCCGTGCGCGAAAGCGCCTATTTTCCGCAGTCTGTCGATATTCCGCAGGCCAATCTGGGGTTCCGGCTGACGTTGAATCCGTTCACCCTCGATATCGGGGAGGCGGTTGTCCAGACGGGGCCAAAGGACGGTCCGGTGCCCTTGCGCATCAAGGGGCAGGTGCGCGCGGGAACGGGCGGCTGGTCGGTGGCGCTGGATGTGGCCGCGGACGAGGTCGAAACCCGCGACGTTCTGGCACTGTGGCCCGAAGGTGCCGCCGCCGGGACGCGCCGCTGGCTGGACGACAACATTCGCGGGGGGCGGTTGCGCGATGTGGCTGTGGCCTATCGCGGGGCGGCCGATGCAGACACCCGGTTTGCGATGACGATGGATTATGTGGACGCCACGGTGGGATTTATGCGCTCCATGCCCCCGATCGAGACCGCACAGGGGACGATGTCGCTGGTGGGGGGGCGATACGCGCTGTCGGTGGACGCGGGTCATGTCGCGGCGCCCCAAGGGGGGCGGATCGACATGGCGGGCAGCACCATGGTCATCCCGCAAACGGGCCGCCGTGCGCCGGCGGTGTTTGATTTGTCCCTGTCAGGACGGCTGACCGCCATGATGGCCATTTTGCGGCTGCCGCCGTTCAACGTGCTGGCCGACAGCGATCTGCCGGTCAGTTTCGCCCAAGGGCAGGCACAGGTGGATGTGCAGGTGCAGACCCCCTTGGGGCGCGACGTGACCCCCGCAGAACGGGAGTGGCAGGCCACCGCCAGCCTGCGCAACCTGCGATCCGATGTGCTGGTGCCCGGTCAGGTGCTGACAGCCGCAAGGGCCGACGTGCGGGTGGATGCGGACAGTCTGGTGGTCCGTGGCCCCGCACGGGTGGGCGATGTCGCGGGGCAGGCGACCTTCAGCCGCGCACTGGGGGCGGGGTCGGAGGGAACCGCGCGAGTGGAGGCGGATGTGACCATCGGGCCCGCCTTTTTGCGCACTTTCAATATCAACCTTCCCGATGGGATGATCACAGGCGAGGGACCTGCGCGCCTGACCCTTGATCTGGCCGATCCCGCGGCCCCTGCGTTCACCCTGACGTCAGACTTGCGCGGCATTGGCCTGAACCTGCCCAGCGTGGGATATTCCAAGGCCCGCAGTGCGGGCGGTGAATTGCGCGTGTCGGGCCGTCTGGGGGCCAGCCCCGAAATCAACCGTCTTGCCATCCGTGCCCCGGGGCTGGAGACCGAGGGCCGTATCACGCTGGCAGCGGGCGGCGGGCTGGCGCGGGCGTCTTTCGACAGGGTCCGGCTGGGGGGATGGCTGGATGCGCCGGTGGTGTTGATCGGGCGCGGGGAGGGGCGCGCCGTCGAGGTGCAGATCGCCGGCGGATCGCTTGACCTGCGGTCGGCGCGGTTTGGCGGGCAGGCACGCGGTGCAGGTGCGGGGGGCGGACGCGGCGGTGGCGGGCCCCTTGATGTGGCGCTGGACCGGCTGCGCGTGACTGACGACATCTATCTGGACAGTTTCCGGGGGCGGTTTACGCCAGCGGGCGGGTTGCAGGGCACGTTCGAGGGGCTGGTGAACGGGGCAGCCCCGGTGTCCGGCACTTTGGCGCCTGCAAACGGTGGCTCTGCCGTCCGGATCCAGAGCGCGGACGCCGGTGCCGTGCTGCGCGCCACCGGATTGCTGCGCGGCGCGCTGGGCGGGCGGATGGAGTTGACCTTGGTGCCCACCGGAACTGCGGGGACCTATGACGGCGTCGTTGCGGGGCGCGACTTGCGGGTGCGCGGTGCGCCGGCGCTGGCGTCGTTGCTTGATGCGATTTCTATTGTGGGGCTGTTGACGCAGTTGGATGGGCAAGGGCTGATGTTTTCGGATGTGGATGCCAATTTCCGGCTGACGCCCGAGCAGGTCATTGTCACGCAATCCTCGGCTGTGGGGCCCAGCATCGGTCTGTCGCTGGACGGGTATGTCAATCAGGGGGCGGGGACGATCGACCTGCAGGGGGTGGTGTCGCCGGTCTATCTGCTGAACGGGTTGGGGGCGGTGCTGACACGGCGGGGCGAGGGGTTGATCGGGTTCAATTTCAATCTGACGGGGGCGGTTGACAGCCCGCAGGTTTCGGTCAATCCGCTGTCGGCGCTGACGCCCGGCATGTTCAGAGAGATTTTCCGGCGTCCGCCCCCGCAAGTGGAACAATAGGACCTGAGCCATGAAGTTGAGCGCGTTTGATTTTGATCTGCCCGAACGCCTGATCGCCACCCGCCCTGCACGGCCGCGCACATCGGCCAGATTGCTGGTGGCCGAAGGGGGGGCAACGCGCGATCTGACGGTGGCTGATCTGGGGTCGGTCCTGCGCGCTGGCGACCGGTTGGTGCTGAACGACACGAAGGTGATCCCCGCGCGGCTGTTCGGCACGCGCACCCGTGTGTCGGCCCATGGTGATGGTGTGGCCAGGATCGAGGTGACCTTGCTGGAACCGCAGGCCGATGGCGCATGGGCTGCGCTGGTCAAACCCCTGCGCAAGGTGAGGGAGGGGGAAGAGATCGTGTTTTCGCCCGACCTGTCTGCGGTCTTTGAAGGGCGCGCGGGCGATCAGGCGCTGTTGCGGTTCAATCTGACGGGGGATGATTTTGATGCGGCGCTGAATGCAGCCGGCGCCATGCCGTTGCCGCCCTATATTGCCGCCAAACGCGCAGCGGACGCGCAGGACAAACAGGATTACCAGACCATCTGGGCCGATAAATCCGGAGCGGTCGCCGCCCCGACGGCGTCTTTGCACTTCGAACGGTGGTTGCTGGATGATCTGGCCGCGCTGGGCGTGGGATTTTCCTACGTGACGTTGCACGTGGGTGCGGGGACGTTTTTGCCCGTTAAGGTGGACGATGTGTCGGATCACAAGATGCACGCCGAATGGGGGCAGGTGTCGGCGCAGGCTGCAGCCGAAGTGACGGCGACCAAGACGGCCGGCGGGCGGGTGATCCCCGTGGGCACAACGGCGCTGCGGTTGATTGAAACGGCGGGGCGGACCGGCCAGCTTCAGGCGTGGGAGGGCGACACCGATATTTTTATCACGCCGGGGTTCGAGTTTCAGATCGCGGACGGGTTGATGACCAATTTCCATTTGCCCAAATCCACCCTGATGATGCTGGTCAGCGCCCTGATGGGCGTGGACCGCATCAGAGAGATTTACGCGCACGCCATCGCCCACGACTACCGCTTTTTCAGCTACGGGGATTCGTCGATCCTGTTGCCGGACTGACGGGCGGTTGCCATAGGGGATGACCCCTTGTACGGTCCGATGGATTTTCGCTGTTACGCACCGGCTTTGCCGCGCCTTCCGGGGTGCCAGATGACAACATGCGAAAGATATTTTTATGAAAACGAGAGAAATGACCGCAAGCGATCTGCCCGCAGTGGCCGCGATTGCGCAAGAGACTTTGTTTCCCGGTGACATGCTGCCCGAGATGGCGGCGGCCTTTTTGGGGGGCGACAACGGGTCTGTCTGGCTGGTGGCGACAGACGATGATACGCCCCTTGGCTTTGCCTTTACCGAGCGCGAGGCCCTGACGCAGACCGCGTGGAACATGCGCGCGCTGGCCACCGCGCCCGACGCGCAGCGGCGTGGCGTCGCGCGGGCCTTGATTGGCGCAACCGAAGACTGGGTAGTGCGTCATGGGGCCCGGGTGCTGGTCGTGGATACGTCATCGGGTGATGACTTTGCCCCTGCACGTGCATGCTATGACACAGCCGGTTACGTCCGGTCGGGCGAAATTCCACAGTTTTGGTCCCAAGACGAAGCAAAAGTCATCTTTTCGAAACTCTTGCAGGGGTAATCAAAAACATCCCATTGCGTCAGTCTGATGTCGTCTTTAGGGGCGACATCAGATTCTGTGCGGCACAGATCTGACATCATCGGCACAGATTGAAAGGTGCGTGAAATGATCAAGGTTTTCGTCACCTCATGGGCGTTGTTTCTGGGCATGTTCATGCTGATGGTGGGCAACGGGTTGCAGGGCACGCTTTTGGGTGTGCGCGGCGGGTTGGAAAACTTTTCCACGTTCGAGATGTCGATTGTGATGTCGGCCTATTTTCTGGGCTTTCTGGGGGGATCACGCCTTGCCCCTGAAATGATCCGGCGCGTGGGCCATGTGCGGGTCTTTGCGGCCCTTGGATCAACCATCTCGGCGGTGTTGATCATGTATCCCGTGCTGGTGGAAATCTGGGCCTGGACGCTGGGCCGCGTCATCATCGGATTTTGTTTTTCGGGCGTCTATGTGACCGCCGAAAGCTGGCTGAACAACGCCGCCACCAATGAAAACCGCGGCCAATCCCTGTCGCTGTATATGCTCGCGCAGATGTCGGGCATCGTTGTGGCGCAAGGCATCCTGAGCATGGGCGATGTTGAGGGGTTCATCCTGTTTATCATCCCGTCGGTCCTGGTGAGCCTGGCCTTTGCGCCGATTTTGCTGTCGGTCCAGCCCACACCGGCGTTCGAGGCGACAAAGCCCATGCGCCTGACCAATCTGGTGGCCACATCACCGCTGGCGTCGGTGGGGATGTTCCTGCTGGGCGGGGTTTTTGCCGCACAGTTCGGCATGACGGCGGTTTATGGCACGGCTGTGGGGCTGAGTGTCGGGCAAATTTCGCTTTTGGTGTCGGTGATTTATATTGCCGCACTGGCCGCGCAATATCCCATTGGCTGGTTGTCGGACCGGATGGACCGGCGTTTGCTGATTGTAATCATCGCAGCCGTCGGGGCAGGCGGGGCCGCGCTGGCGTGGGTTGGCGGGGCGACATTCACCACGCTGCTGATCGGGGCTGCGCTGGTGGGGGGGACGTCCAACCCCCTTTACGCGCTGTATATCGCCTATGCGAACGATTTTCTGGATCATGAGGAAATGCCAGCAGCCTCTGCCGGGTTCATCTTTATCAACGGGGTGGGGGCGATCATGGGGCCGGTCCTGATCGGTTGGATTATGGGGGTCTTCGGCGAGGCCGCGTTCTGGGCGGTTGTGGCGGTGTTAATGGCTGCGATGGCGGCCTACGGTGTGTTGCGGATGTTGCAGCGCCCCAGCGACACGGCGGTCGAGGATCAGGTGAGTTACGCGCCGGTCATGGCCAGCGCATCGCCCGTGGCCATGGAAGTCGCGCAAGAGATCTACATCGAGACCGAGTTGGAAGATCAGGCCGAGGCCGGTGCGCCCATCCCTTAGGTGCGTGCGCTAACCCCTTGCCCCGTTTTGGAAATCCTGTAACGCTGGGCCAAAGGAACTGCTGCGCGAGGGATCGCTATGGTGACGCCGGATCAGGTTTTGACGTTTTGGCTGGATGAGGTCGGGCCGAAGGGCTGGTATCAGGGCAGTGACGACCTGGATGCGCAGGTCCGGAACGGGTTCGAAGAGGCATGGGAGGCTGCGCGTCACGGGGCCTACGGGCTGTGGCTGACATCGCCCAAAGAGTGTCTGGCCTATATCATTCTGACCGATCAGTTCCCGCGCAACATGTTTCGGGGCAAGGGGCGCGCCTTTGCCGCCGACCGGTCGGCGCGGGCTGCGGCCAAGCTGGCGGTCGATCGCGGCTGGGACCTGCTGGTGGCGGAGCCGGAACGGCAGTTTTTCTACATGCCGTTGATGCATTCGGAAAATCTGGTCGATCAGGATCGCTGCGTACGTCTGATGTCCAGCCGGATGACCGAGGATGAGGGCAGCGGGCTGCGTCACGCCTGCGCGCACCGCCATATCATCCGCACCTTTGGCCGGTTTCCCTATCGCAACGCAGCGCTGGACCGCGCGTCGACCCCGGCTGAGGCCGCGTGGATGGATGGTGAGGGCTATGCCGGGGCGCTGCGCGCGGTGGATGCAAAGGCCGCGTCCTAGCTGCGACTTTGTTGCATATCGGAGTTGACCCTTGGTCACTGGCCCTAAGTTGCACAATGGTTTAATGCTAAACTAAATTTGCAAATGGAGGACCGCACCGTGGCTCAGAACTTTGACATGATCGTAATTGGGGCCGGGCCGGGCGGCTATGTGGCGGCCATTCGGGGCGCGCAGCTGGGGCTGAAGGTGTGCGTCGTAGAACGCGAGCATCTGGGCGGGATTTGTCTGAACTGGGGCTGTATTCCGACGAAGGCGATGTTGCGGTCGGCGGAGGTGTTTCATCTGATGCACCGCGCCAAGGATTTCGGGCTAAAGGCCGATGGCATTGACTATGATCTGCCGGCGGTCGTGAAACGGTCCCGCGGTGTGGCGGGGCAATTGTCGGGCGGTATTGGCCATTTGCTGAAAAAGAACAAATGCACCGTGGTGATGGGGGAGGCCAAGATCACCGCCAAAGGCAAGGTTTCGGTGAAAACGGACAAGGGCACAGAGGAGCTGACGGCCAAGAATATCGTGCTGGCCACCGGTGCGCGCGCACGCAACCTGCCGGGGCTTGAGGCCGATGGCGACCGAGTGTGGATGTACAAGGACGCGCTGCAACCCAAATACATGCCCAAGAAGCTGCTGGTCATCGGATCCGGCGCCATCGGCATCGAATTTGCCAGTTTCTACAACACGCTGGGGGCGGACACCACCGTGGTCGAAGTCATGGACCGCGTGCTGCCGGTTGAGGATGAAGAGATTTCCAAGTTCGCGCACAAGGCGTTCGAGAAACAGGGCATGAAGATCATGGCCAAATCCATCGTCAAACAGCTGGATCGCGGCAAGGACACGGTGACGGCGCATATCGAATCGAACGGCAAGGTCGAGAAGATGGAGTTCGACACGGTGATTTCAGCCGTGGGGATTGTCGGCAATGTCGAAAACCTCGGGCTGGAAGACCTGGGCGTCAAGATCGACCGCACCCATGTGGTGACAGACGAATACTGCCGTACGGGCGTCGAGGGGCTTTATGCCATTGGCGACATCGCCGGTGCGCCGTGGCTGGCCCATAAAGCGTCCCATGAAGGCGTGATGGTGGCCGATCTGATCGGGGGGCAAAACAATGTGCATCCGGTCAAACCCGAAAGCATTGCGGGCTGCACCTATTGCCATCCGCAGGTGGCATCTGTGGGCTATACCGAGGCACAGGCCAAAGAGAAGGGGTACAAGATCAAGGTCGGTCGGTTCCCCTTTATCGGCAATGGCAAAGCGATTGCACTGGGCGAACCCGAGGGCATGGTGAAGACCATCTTTGACGAGAAAACCGGCGAATTGCTGGGCGCGCATATGGTGGGTGCGGAAGTGACCGAGATGATTCAGGGCTATGTGATCGGACGAAAGCTGGAGACGACGGAAGAGGACCTGATGGAGACCGTATTCCCCCATCCGACCTTGTCCGAAATGATGCACGAGAGCGTCCTGGACGCCTACGACCGCGTTATCCACATGTAGACGTTGGGCAGAATTGCCTAGACTTTTCAGCGTCTAAGAAAATTAGCTAATTTTGTTAGTTGCCCCTGCTGGGGGTGCGGCGTAGCGAGGGGGCATGAACACCCCTCGCACGTCCTGGCCCCTGATCGCCCTGCTGTGGACCACCGGTCTGCTGGCCGCGGCGCAGTTTGCCAAACTGACTCTGACACTGGAGGCACTGGCCACGATCTACCCCTCTGCGCCGGTGCCGCTGGCCGTGTCGGCGGTGTCCGTTGTGGGCATCCTTGGCGGGTCCATATCGGGATTTGTCGTGGCGCGGATCGGCGCGCGACGGTCCGTTTTATGGGCGATTGCGGCCTCCGCCTGTGTGTCGCTGGTTCAGGGGCTGGACATGCCGTTCGGTGCCTTCATGACAACGCGGTTGGTTGAGGGCTTCGGCCATCTGGTGTTGGTGGTGGCCTTGCCCACCATGATGGTTGCGCTGGCGAAACCGACGGACAAGCCTGTGGTGATGGGGCTTTGGGGCACGTTCTTTGGCGTAGGTTATGCGATACTGGCGTGGGTCATACCGCCAGTTGAAGCCTGGGGCGGGGTGCGTGCCGTCTATATCGGACACGGTGTGATATTGGCCACGATATTGCCGCTGCTCTATGCGCTGTTGCCCCGTGTGATGACGCAGGGTGTGGCGATCCCAAATCTGATCCGCCTGCACCGCACGGTTTTCAGCACCCCGCGCTATGTGGCGCCGGGGATCGGGCATGGCATTTACACGTCCTTGTTCATTGCCCTGGTCGCGTTCTTGCCGGCTGCTTTGGCCGCCCCGTGGTTGACGGTGGTGCTGCCCCTCTCCAATCTGTCCGGCACCTTTGTCAGCGGCTTCGTGGCGCAGCGGATGCCCGCATCGCGTTTGTCCATCGCGGGGTTTGTGGTGGCGGGCGGGTTGTTTGCCCTGATGGCCGTGACCGGATCGACATACGTGGCCATCGCGGCGTTGTTCTTTACGGGCCTGACAGCCGGCGCGAATTTCGCAGCGGTGCCGGAGTTCAACACCGATCCGCAGGATCAGGCACGGTCCAACGGGGCCATGGCACAGGTCGGCAATGTGGGCACCTTTGCGGGCACGCCGCTGTTCGCTCTGGTCGCGGGTAGCCTGTGGGGCATCGCAGGTATGGCTATTGCGATCTGTGTGCTGGGCGCTGTTTTGGGGGGCTGGGCCTATGCCGCAGCCCGGATGTCGGTCCCCTTGCGTTAAATCTTTCGTTTGTTCGCCCTCTGTTCTATATGGGGTCTGGTCACTGCACGTAGGCTGCCTATGTGGTGATGGAGCATAGACTGGGGGCCCTTATGGCTGAGCTGAAGAACATCGAAGTGCGCGGCGCACGGGAACACAACCTCAAGAACATCGACGTGGATATTCCGCGCGACCAGTTGGTGGTGATCACGGGGCTGTCGGGGTCCGGCAAGTCCTCGCTGGCCTTTGATACGATTTATGCTGAAGGTCAGCGGCGCTACGTCGAAAGTCTGTCAGCCTATGCGCGGCAGTTCCTTGATATGATGGAAAAGCCCGATGTGGATCACATCAGCGGGCTCAGCCCTGCGATTTCGATTGAACAAAAAACCACGTCGAAAAACCCGCGGTCCACGGTCGGCACCGTGACAGAAATTTACGACTACCTGCGCCTGCTTTTCGCCCGCGTGGGCACGCCCTATTCCCCTGCCACCGGCATGCCGATTGAGGCCCAGCAGGTGCAAGACATGGTCGACCGCGTCATGGCGATGGAGGAGGGGACCCGCGGTTTCCTTCTGGCCCCCATCATCCGCGACCGCAAAGGCGAATACCGCAAGGAATTCCTTGAACTGCGCAAGCAGGGCTTTCAGCGGGTGAAGGTCGACGGGGAATTCTATGATCTTGATGAACCGCCCACCCTGGACAAGAAATTCCGCCATGACATCGACGTGGTGGTGGACCGGATCGTGGTGCGCGACGGGTTGGAAACGCGGCTGGCCGACAGTTTCCGCACCGCCCTTGATCTGGCCGATGGCATCACCATCCTCGAGACCGCGCCTAAAGAGGGCGATCCCGAGCGGTTTACCTTCTCCGAAAACTTTGCCTGTCCGGTCAGTGGCTTCACCATCCCCGAAATTGAACCGCGCCTGTTTTCGTTCAACGCGCCGTTCGGGGCCTGCCCGGCCTGTGACGGGCTGGGGGTTGAGCTGTTTTTTGACGAACGCCTCGTCGTGCCCGATCAGACGTTGAAGATTTATGACGGCGCGCTGGCACCTTGGCGCAAAGGCAAATCGCCGTACTTCTTGCAGACCATTGAAGCCATCGCCAAGCACTACGAATTCGACAAGAACAGCCGTTGGAAAGACCTTCCAGCCTTTGTGCAACAGGTCTTCCTTCACGGATCGGGGGATGAGGAGATCAAGTTCCGCTACGACGAAGGCGGTCGGGTATACGAGGTCAAACGCGCGTTCGAGGGCGTGATCCCCAACATGGAACGGCGCTACCGCGAAACGGACAGCAACTGGATTCGGGAAGAATTCGAACGCTACCAAAACAACCGCCCCTGCGGCACCTGCAACGGATACCGTCTGCGGGAGGAAGCTTTGGCCGTCAAAATCGGGTCGGGCGACCATCTGTTGCATGCGGGTCAGGTGGTGCAGATGTCGATTTCCGAAGCCTATGACTGGTGCCATTCGGTCCCCGAGGATCTGACGGTGCAGAAGAACTCGATCGCCGGGCCGATCCTGAAGGAAATTCGCGAACGGCTGGGGTTTTTGAACAACGTCGGGCTGGAATATCTGACGCTCAGCCGGAATTCCGGCACCCTGTCGGGCGGTGAAAGCCAGCGGATCAGGCTTGCGTCGCAGATCGGGTCCGGCCTGCAAGGCGTGCTTTACGTGCTGGATGAACCCAGCATCGGTTTGCACCAGCGCGACAATGACCGCCTGCTGACGACGCTGAAAAACCTGCGCGATCAGGGCAATACGGTCATCGTCGTAGAACACGACGAAGAAGCCGTACGTGAAGCGGATTATGTCTTTGATATCGGCCCCGGCGCCGGTGTGCACGGCGGCAACGTGGTGGCCAAGGGCACGCCCGCGGAAATCATCGCCAACCCCGACAGCATCACCGGCGATTATCTGGCGGGGCGTCGTGAAATCGCGGTGCCTGCGAAGCGTCGTAAGGGCAACAAGAAAAAGCTGACGGTGAAAAAAGCCAGCGGAAACAATCTGCAGAACGTGACGGTGGACTTTCCCTTGGGCAAGTTTGTCTGCGTGACCGGCGTGTCCGGCGGTGGCAAATCGACCCTCACGATTGAGACGTTGTTCAAGACCGCGTCGATGGCGCTGAACGGGGCGCGGCAGACGCCAGCCCCGTGTGAGACGATCAAGGGCTTGGAACACCTTGATAAAGTGATCGACATAGACCAGCGCCCCATCGGGCGCACGCCACGGTCCAACCCTGCGACCTATACGGGGGCATTTACCCCGATCCGTGACTGGTTCGCCGGCCTGCCTGAGGCCAAGGCACGGGGGTACAAGCCAGGACGCTTCAGCTTCAACGTCAAGGGCGGGCGGTGTGAGGCCTGTCAGGGCGACGGGGTCATCAAGATCGAGATGCACTTTCTGCCCGACGTCTACGTGGAATGTGAGACCTGCAAGGGCAAACGCTACAACCGCGAAACGCTGGAAATCCAGTTCAAGGGCAAATCAATCGCCGATGTGTTGGACATGACCGTGGAGGAGGCGCAGACCTTCTTTAAGGCGGTCCCGTCGATCCGCGAAAAGATGGACGCTTTGATGCGGGTCGGTCTTGGGTACATCAAGGTGGGCCAGCAGGCCACGACCCTGTCAGGGGGCGAGGCGCAGCGGGTTAAACTGTCAAAGGAACTGGCTAAACGGTCGACCGGTCGGACGCTTTATATTCTGGATGAACCGACCACCGGTCTGCATTTCGAAGACGTGCGTAAGCTGTTGGAAGTGCTGCACGAATTGGTGGATAGCGGCAACACGGTTATTGTGATCGAACACAATCTGGATGTTGTGAAAACCGCCGATCACATCATTGATGTGGGCCCTGAGGGCGGCGATGGCGGTGGCACGATTGTGGCCATCGGCACGCCTGAAAAAGTGGCCGAGGTTGAGGCATCGCATACAGGGCGTTACCTCAAACCCATGTTGCAGGCGCGCAAGGTCGCTGCGGAATAATCAGTTGGTCAGGGCATCGAAAGCATCGACAAATGCGATGATTTCCATGGTGTCCTGATCGACTTCGTAGACGAAATCATTGACGCGGTAATAGGTTCGATCGGTCGACAGCCCGTAGCGCCGACCGTCCAGTTCGACGATGATATCTTCCTCAAGATTTTCGATATCGTCGCCGATCCCGTATTTGGCGGCCTGTCCGGGGGGGACACAGGCCAGATCGCGATCAACCAGACCGGGGGGGCAGAACGCGTCGTCCAGATGGGGACGCCCGTTTGCCTGACCGTTTCCTGTGCCAATTCCGTTGCCGTTCCCGGGCGTGGCAAAGCCCGCCATGGGGGCGAGGGCGAGGGCGGTGATTAAGGTGATATGTTTCATGATGTGTGTCCTTTAGCTTGAAGACACAACCGCCCGCGCGGCCGATGGTTCCCCGTCGCGGGGCGGCGGCTAAAGATCGGCGCTGAATTCCGCGATCAGGTGATCGACGACAGCGGCGCATTTGGCGGGCTGGTCGCCCTCGGTCGCGTTATAGACGGCGCGTTGGCGGTCGCTGCTGGTGCCGTTGGTCACGATATCGCGCAGGTCGTCCAAGGCGCGGGTGCATTGCAGGATGCCTGCGTCTTCATCCACCAGCGCCATGATATCGTCGAACAATTCGGCAAAGGGCACGATGTCGCCCCGGCCAAAGTCGATCAATCCTTCGGTGGTGCCATACCGCTGGGCGCGCCAGCGGTTTTCCTGCACCAAAAACATATCGTATTTGCGCCAGCGCTGGTTTTTCTGTTTCAGCCGCCAAAGCATCCGGGTGAGACATTGGACCAGAGCGGCAAGGCCGACCGTGTGGCTTAATCGTGGGGAGACATCGCAAATGCGTGTTTCCAAAGTGGGGAAGGCAGCCGAGGGGCGCAGATCCCACCAGATTTTGCTGCTGTCTTCGATGACGCCGAGATCAACCAACGTGTTGACGGACCGCTGGTAGGCCTCCCAGCTGTCTACGGCGGGGGGCAGTCCGGTGCGGGGCAGGTTGTCAAAGACCGACAGCCGGTAAGAGGCGAGGCCCGTATCCTCCCCTTGCCAGAAGGGTGAGGAAGCGGAAAGCGCCAGAAGATGCGGCAGAAAGTAGCTCAGTTGCCCCATAAGGTCGGCGCGCAAGGCGTTGTCGTTCAGCCCCACATGGACGTGCATCCCGCAGATCAACATGCGCCGACCCACGCCGCCCAGATCGCGTTTAAGCTGGTTGTAACGGTCCCGGTCTGTGTGGCTTTGGTGTTTCCAGTCGGCCAGCGGATGGCATGAGGCGGCGATGGGGGCCAGCCCGTGGTCAGCCGCAAGGTCACGAATGGTGCGGCGCAGGTGGGCAAGTTCCGTGCGGGCGTCCTCGGCCGTCTGGCAGATGCCGGTGCCGATTTCGATCTGGCATTGCAGGAATTCGGGGCTGACCTTATCGCCAAGGGCGGCTTTGCAAGCCTTCATCATGGCGGGGGGCACCTCAGCCAGCGCGCGGGTGTCCGTGTTGACGAGGAGGTACTCCTCCTCAACGCCGATGGTAAAATCAGGTTCTGTCATGCCCCAACCCTGACGGGTTTGGGGCACGGGGTAAAGTCACAGCAGACGGACCTGACAGCCGACTTCGACGCGCCCGTAGAGATCCGCGATATGTTCGTTGTAAAGACCAATGCAGCCAGAGGAGCTTTGACGACCGATCTTGCGCGTGTCGTGGGTGCCATGGATCAGATAAGCAGGCCACGTCAGGTACATGGCATGGGTGCCCAGCGGATTGCCGGGATCGCCGCCTTCGATGCTGACCGGCAGCGTCGGGTCGCGTTCACGCATGTTTGCGGTGGGCGTCCAGGATGGGCCCACGCGCTTGCGCACGATTTCGGAATAGCCGCGACGGGTCAATTCTTCGGTCAGGGGGACAGAGGACGGATAAAGATGGTAGGTCCCGTCCGGGTCCCAATAATGCAGCGCGCGCGATGTAATATCGGCAAGGATCGCGCCTTTGCCCAGGGATTGGAAATGGTCCTGCCAGTCTTGCGTCACAAAGGACGATGCGTTGCGGTCAGGTGTGGCCTGTTGCGCACGCGCCAGCATGGGTGTGGCGAGTGCGGCGCTGGCCGTGAGGAGGAATGTGCGTTTCGATTGCATAGCGTGCCCCATCAATGTGGATTTACTTGCCTTTCACATGGACGAGACGCGCTTTCAATGCAACTCCCCTCACGGGCGCGTGATCGGCGGAATTATGCGATCGTGATGGTGCCGCGCATGTTGCGGTGCGGACCGCAGCGGTAGCTGAACGAGCCGGAGTTGCCGAACGTCAGGCTGGCGCTGTCGCCACGGCCAAGAAGGCCCGTGTCAAACGCACCGTTGAGATCCTCGGCGGAGTGGCGCATGCGATCTTCGTTGACCCATGTGACGGTATCGCCAGGCGCAATCGTCAGGTCAGCGGGGGAAAATGCCATGTTCTTGATGGTCACAACATGGGTTTCGGCGCGGGCAACGGTCGCCAGCAGGGGGAGGGCCGCTGCGGCGGTTGCAGCGCGGGTGAGGAATTGGCGACGGGTGGTCATGGGGTAGTCCTTTCAAATGCAAACTGCCCGATCCTTTCGAACCGGACAGCTGTAGCTACGAGGTATCGATTACTTAAGTTTCAACACCTGTCACATTTTTTGGTTAACGGGTGAAATTAATCCATCGCTTTGAAATTAAATTCGCCACCTTCCTTGATGCCCGACGGCCAGCGGGCGGTTACGGTCTTGGTGCGTGTGTAGAATTTGAACGCATCGGGGCCGTGCTGGTTCAGGTCACCAAAGGCCGATTTTTTCCAGCCGCCAAAGGTGTGATAGGCCAGTGGCACTGGAATGGGGACGTTGATCCCCACCATGCCGACGTTGATGCGATTGGCGAAATCGCGGGCCGCGTCGCCGTCGCGGGTGAAGATCGCGGTGCCGTTTCCGTATTCATGATCCATGGCGAGGCCGATCGCCTCTTCATAGCTGCCCGCGCGCACGGTGCTCAGGACAGGGCCGAAGATTTCCGTTTTGTAGATGTCCATATCAGGCGTCACGCGGTCAAACAGATGCGGGCCCACAAAGAAGCCGTCTTCGTAGCCTTGGAGCGAGAAATCGCGCCCGTCGACGACCAGTTCGGCCCCTTGATCAATGCCGGATTGCACAAGGCCGAGGATGTTTTGTTTGGCGGCTGCCGTAACCACAGGGCCGTAATCCACGTCATCGCCCGAGGTATAGGGGCCGACGCGCAGCTTTTCGATGCGGGGGATAAGTTCTTCAATCAGACGATCCGCCGTCTCGTCCCCCACGGGGACGGCCACAGAAATGGCCATGCAGCGTTCGCCCGCAGCCCCATAGCCCGCACCGACCAGCGCGTCGGCGGCTTGGCCCATGTCGGCGTCTGGCATGATGATCATGTGGTTTTTGGCCCCGCCGAAACACTGCACACGTTTGCCATTGGAACAACCGCGCCCGTAGATGTATTCCGCAATGGGGGTGGAGCCGACAAAGCCCACAGACTGGATTACTTCGTTGTCGAGGATTGCATCGACGCTTTCCTTGTCGCCATTGACGACCTGCAGGATGCCCGGCGGCAGGCCTGCTTCTTCCATCAATTCAGCGAGCATCAGCGGCACAGACGGGTCCCGTTCGGACGGCTTCAGGATGAAGGCATTGCCACAGGCGATGGCGGGCGCGAACATCCACATGGGGATCATCGCGGGAAAGTTGAATGGCGTGATGCCTGCGGTCACACCCAGCGCCTGACGCATGGAATAGATGTCGATGCCGGGGCCTGCGCCATCGGTGTATTCGCCTTTCAGCAGTTCCGGCGCGCCGATGCAGTATTCCACGACCTCAAGCCCGCGCTGCACGTCGCCCTTGGCGTCGGGGATGGTTTTGCCGTGTTCACGGCTGAGCGCTTCGGCCAGTTTGTCCATGTCGCGGTTCAAAAGCCCGACGAAGGCCATCAGAACCCGCGCGCGGCGCTGGGGGTTGGTGGCGGCCCATGCGGGCTGCGCTTTGGCGGCGACGGCGACGGCGTGGTCAAGCTCTGCCGCAGAGGCGAGGGGGAGTTTGCCCTGCACCTCGCCCGTGGCGGGGTTGAAGACGTCGGCAAAGCGGCCGGACGTGCCTTTGACGTGTGCGCCGCCGATGTAATGGGTCAATTCGGTTGTCATGATGTCCTCCCTAAAGGTGTGGTTGCGGGCATCATAGCCTTGCGTTTTCGCCGCATAAAGCGTCAGTTTGCCAAAGTTGTTTTGCAAAAACGCAGGGGGAAGGGATGGATCAATGGGATGACATGCGGGTGTTTCTGGCGGTGGCCCGCGCCGAAAGCCTCAGCCGTGCGGCACCCCGATTGCGGATGGACGCGGCCACCGTGGGCCGACGCATTGCGCGGCTGGAGGCGCGGGTGGGTGCGTGTTTTGTGAAATCTCCGCAAGGCTACGCGCTGACCGATCTGGGTGCGCGGATGCTGCCTGCCGCAGAGGCAGCGGAGGCCGCGTTGGGCCAAGTGGCCGAAGCCGCAGAGGCGCAGACCGGGCAGTTGAGCGGCCAAATCCGCATTGGTGCGCCGGACGGGGCCGCAAATTACCTGCTGCCGCAGGTCTGCGCGCGCATCGGGGCGGAGAATCCGGGGCTGGAAATCCAGATCCTTGCCCTGCCACGGGTGGTGAACCTCAGCAAACGGGAGGCCGATATGGCCCTGACCGTGTCGCGCCCCGATGCGGGGCGGCTGTTGGTGCAGAAAATCACCGACTACCGCCTGCATCTGGCGGCTGAGGCGCAGATTGCGGCCAAAATCACGACCCGCGCGGACCTGAAAGACGTGCCCTTCGTGGGCTACATCCCCGATATGATTTTCGACAAGGAGTTGGATTATCTGGGCCCGCTGGCGGCAGGCGGGGTGCAGCTGGCGTCCAATTCCGTGGCGGTGCAGGCCATGGCGCTGCGCGCAGGCGCGGGCGTGGGGATCGTCCATGACTTTGCCTTACCCGCCATGCCCGAGGTCCGCCGCGTGCTCACGGAGGAGGTGTCGCTGGTGCGATCTTTTTATCTGGTCCGCCATCTGAGCGACCGTAAATCCGAGAGATTGACCCGGTTTGCGGAGGCCGTTTCAGCAGGTCTTCGCGCGGAGGTTGCGCGGCTGGAAGGGGCCATCCCTTGACACGTGTGGGGGGCAGGGCGCTAGGCTGGGGGCCTATCACATAAGGAGAAAGCCATGATCGTGTCCCAGATTTTGAAATCAAAGGCCGTGGACGGGGTGTTGACCTTGGGGTCGGATGCGTCGGTGTCCGAGGCCGCAGCGATCATGTCGGACCGGCGGATCGGGACGATCGTGGTCAGCGATGATGCCGGGGCCACAGCGGCGGGAATTTTGTCCGAACGCGATATTGTGCGCAATCTGGGCAAACAGGGCGCGGGCTGTCTGGCGGAAACCGTTGGCACGATGATGACGACCAAGCTGGTGACCTGCGGGGTGGGTGACACGTCGGATTCCGTGCTGGGCAAAATGACCGAAGGACGGTTCCGCCATATGCCGGTGATTGAGGACGGCAAGCTGGTGGGGCTGATTTCCATTGGCGACGTGGTCAAGGCGCGGCTGGCAGAGTTGGCGATGGAACGCGACGCGCTGGAAGGCATGGTGATGGGCCATTAGGGTTGCCATAGGGCGCGCAATGATGTTGCTTGGCCGCCAAGATTAAGATGAGGCCCGCACATGCGCATTGGATTGTACCCCGGCACGTTTGACCCTGTGACCCTGGGGCATCTGGACATCATCCGGCGGGCCTGTTCGCTGGTGGACCGCTTGGTCATTGGTATCGCGATCAACCGCGACAAGGGGCCGTTGTTTTCCTTGGAAGAACGGGTGGCGATGATCGAGGCGGAATGTGCGGCGCTCTCTGCGCAGACCGGCTGTGAGATCGTGGCGCATCCCTTTGAAAACCTGCTGATTGACTGCGCCAAGGACGTGGAGGCGTCGATCATCATTCGCGGACTGCGGGCGGTGGCGGATTTTGAATATGAATACCAGATGGTCGGGATGAACCGGCAGCTGGATGACAGCGTGGAGACGGTCTTTTTGATGGCCGAGGCCCAGCATCAGGCGATTGCCAGCAAGCTGGTGAAGGAAATCGCACGACTGGGCGGGGATGTGTCAAAATTCGTCACCCCCGCCGTGCGCGCGGCCCTTATGGCGCGGTTGCAAAAATGAGCCGCTGACGCGGCGTTGTTTTGATGGGCGACCGTGGTGGTGTGAGCCCGAACCATGCGGGGGGGCATCTGGTGGACAACGGCCCTCCGGGGGGAGTTTTTCGGGCCAGATGAAGCAGGGACGTGGCGCTTACCCGTAGACCGCGCGGGTTGCGATCTGGCGGGCGTCACCGGGGTAGATGCCCAGATCTTCGACAGCGAGGCCGGTGGGCAGGTTGGCGATGGCGCGGCGGGTGCGGGCGTAGGCGGCACGTTTGGCAAGGCGGTCACGCAGGGTGTTGATCATGGTCATCGGTGCATCCTTTCAAGAGTGCTGTGTTTCGTCTTGATCCAGATTTAGGCGATCGGGCGGGGGGCACTAGGGCCGGTTTTGGTCAATCGGCTTTGCGTTTTTTGCATGGGTTTTTTGTGATCCGCACAAAAAAGGGGCGGCCATGGAGGCCGCCCCGTTTTGGTTGGGATGGTGCAGGGTCTACAGGAACTTGGCCATGGCCACGGCTGTATCGCTCATCCGGTTGGAGAAGCCCCATTCGTTGTCATACCATGTGAGGATCCGGCACAGGTTGCCGTCCATGACTTTGGTCTGGTCCGTCGCAAAGGTGGAACTGCGCGGGTCGTGGTTGAAATCCTGGCTCACCAGTTTGGCGTCCGTCACGCCGAGGATGCCTTTAAGAGGGCCTTCGGCGGCGGCGGCGCGGATGATGTCGTTGATTTCTTCCGCTGTTGTATCGCGGGCAGCCTCGAACGTCAGATCAACGCAGGAGACATTGGGCGTGGGCACGCGGATCGCCACGCCGTCCAGTTTGCCGTCCAGTTCGGGCAGCACGAGGCCCACGGCCTTGGCGGCACCCGTGGACGTGGGGATCATGGACATGGCGGCTGCGCGCGCGCGGTAGAGGTCCTTGTGCATCGTATCGAGCGTCGGCTGGTCGCCGGTGTAGCTGTGCACGGTGGTCATGAAGCCGCGTTTGATGCCCAGCCCGTCGTTGAGAACCTTGGCCACAGGTGCCAGACAGTTCGTGGTGCACGACGCGTTGGACACGACGATGTCGTCGGCTGTCAGTTCACCGTCGTTGACGCCGAAGACGATGGTCTTGTCGGCGTCCTTGCCAGGTGCGGAAATCAGAACGCGGGACGAGCCGTTTTCCAAATGCGCCTGACAGGCCTCTTTGGAGGTGAAAATGCCGGTGCATTCCAGAACCACATCCACGTCGGACCACGGCAGGTCGGCGGGGTTGCGGATGGCGGAGACCTTGATCGGGCCACGGCCCACGTCGATGCTGTCTTCGGTGGTTTTCACGTCGACCGGGAAGCGGCCATGCACGCTGTCGTATTGCAGCAGATGCGCGTTGGTTTCCACCGGGCCAAGATCGTTGATCGCGATGACCTCGATATCGGTGCGGCCGGATTCGATGATGGCGCGCAGCACGTTGCGGCCGATGCGGCCGAAGCCGTTGATTGCTACTTTGACGGTCATGGGAGCCTCCATAATTTTGGATAGAGCTAGTGTGGCCGCAGGCTGCGTCCACCGTTGGCGCTAACATCGCGATTATGGACGGAACGTCAAGCGGGTTTGGCGTCAGCGCCAGAAGGCGAGGGCCGTAATCAGTTCAAGCCCTTTTTTCGACAGGAAAATAAAGGCGTTAAGCTGCAAAACGTAATGATCGAGCACAAAAAAGCCCACGATGAGGGCCATCAGCAAAAGGGCAAGGCGTGTTGTCATGCACGCGTTAGGCCATGAAACGCGGCGTCTGTCGAGGGGCGGTTCAACACTGTGGGGTATAGATTATGGTGCCCGTGTCATCGGGGCTGCCGCGCACGGCGCAATAAGTGCCGTAACGGTCAAAATGCGCCTGACGTTCGGCCCAGAGGTTTGTGGCGATCAGCAGAGCGATGACCGCAAGGCCGCACATCCGGCCCCATAACACGATCCGGGTCTTTTTGTGCAGCCGCTGGAGGGCGGTGCTGTCGCCGTCAAGGCTGTTGACCGCATCATAGACCGCATTGGCGCGGGCCACGGTGCCTTTGCGGGTCCAGCTTTTGCGGTGAAACGACAGATAGCGCCCGATCTTGGCCAAGCGGCCCAGACCGAACGTGACCCCGGCCAGTACAAGAGCGGCTAGAAGGATGCTGAGGACAGGCAGCAGATAGTCTTCGTTCAGGGTGGCCTGCAGCCAGAGGGCCACACCAAGCGTGATCAGTCCCGCGCCCAGCACAAGCCGCGCCAGACTGATGCGGAAGGACAAGCGGGTTTCCCATTCGACCTGCTGGCGGATTTTCCTGTCGTAGGCGTCTTCGATCATGCCCGATCCTTTCGGATGAAGACACTAACCCGCCAAAGCGGCAGAAATTTGACCTAGTTCAGGCGGCCCATATGCGCGGCCACATCGGCCATGCGCACCGAAAAGCCCCATTCGTTGTCATACCACGCCAGCACGCGCACGGTTTTGCCGGTGCCCGCGGTCGGGCCGCCAATCACTTTGGTCTGATCGGGGGCGAAGATGGAGGAGTGGGGGGTATGGTTGAAGTCGATGCTGACTTTGGGATCGGGGTCATAGGACATGACCATGCCCATGTGGCCTGCGCAGGCCTCGGCCACGACGGCGTTGACGTCTGCGACGGTGACGGATTTGGCGGCCTCGAACGTCAGATCCACGGCGGAGACGTTGGGGGTGGGCACCCGCAGGGCGGTGCCGTCAAGGCGGCCTTCCATTTCGGGCAGCACCAGCGACAGGGCCTTGGCGGCCCCGGTGGAGGTGGGGATCATCGCCATGGCCGCTGCACGCGCGCGGTAGAGGTCAGTATGGCGGCGGTCCAGCGTTGGTTGATCACCGGTGTAGCTGTGGATGGTTGTCATCAGCCCGCGTTCAATGCCGATCGCATCATTGAGGACCTTGACCAGCGGGGCGAGGCAGTTGGTTGTGCACGACCCGTTGGACACCATGCGGTCGCGGGCCTCAAGTTCGCGGTGGTTGACGCCGTAGACGATTGTCCGGTCAACGTTTGTGGCAGGCGCAGAGATCAGGACCTTGCCCGCGCCGCGATCGAGATGCACACTGGATTTTTCGCCGTCGTTGAATTTGCCGGTGCATTCGAGGACGACATCGCAGCCGCCCCAATCCAGTTCGGTCGGGTCATAGGTGGACATCACGTCGATGGGTCCACGGCCAAGGTCCAGTTTGCCGTCCTTGACCGTAATCTCACCGGGGAAGCGGCCATGGACAGAGTCGTAGCGCAGCAGGTGGGCATTGGTTTCCACCGGTCCCGTGGCGTTGATTTTGACCACCTGAACGTCGTTGCGCGCGGCCTCGGCGATGTGGGACAGGGTGCAGCGGCCGATCCGGCCAAATCCGTTGATGCCGATGGTGACGGTCATGGTGGTCTCCTTTGGTGCGTTAGGGTGTTTGTAGGCGGTATGCCGTTGTGGACCAAGGAAAAGGTGAATAGGTTTCAATATGTTAGCGGTAATGGTTGCGCTCACATATCAGGTTTGCGCTAACGCTGCGGGGGCGGTTGCGCTAACAATGTGGGTCGGGACATGAAGGGGACGCAGATGGGGAATCGTTTGGACATAGGCTTGGTGCTGGCGGCGCGGCTGTTGATTGCGGCATTGTTTGTGGGCGGAGCGGTGCAAAAGGCCATGGATGCCGCGCCTGCCATGGCGTTGCTGGGCGATTGGGGGCTGCCTGCGGTGCTGGTCTGGCCTGCACTTGTGTTCAATGGCGCCGTGGGGGTGGCGTTAATCGCAGGCTGGCAGTTGCGGGCTGTGGCTTTGGCAGCGGGGGCCTATTGTGCGGTCACCAGCCTGTTTCATCTGCAACCCGATGACCCGTGGCAAATGTCGATCTTTGTCAAAAACTGGGCGATTGCGGGGGGCTGTCTGGCCTTGGCTGTCTGCGGGGGCTTGCGGGACCGCGCCTAAGGGCTAGGTTGCGCCGCAAGACGTAAGGAGAACGACATGAGCGGATTGATTGCCCTTTTGGACGACGTGGTCGCCCTGACGCGGATTGCGGCGGCATCGGTTGATGATGTGGCGGGCATGGCTGCGAAGGCAGGCACCAAGGCCGCAGGGGTAGTGATTGATGATGCGGCCGTCACGCCCAAATACGTGACCGGCCTTGATCCCAAGCGCGAATTGCCGATTATCTGGAAAATCGCGCGGGCGTCGTTTTTCAACAAACTGGTGATCTTGTTGCCCGTGGCCATGGTGCTGCAGGCCTTTGCGCCGATTGTGCTGATTTTTCTTCTGATGCTGGGCGGTCTTTATCTGTGCTTTGAAGGGGCCGAAAAGGTCTGGCACGTGTTGGCCCCGCACAAGGACAATCACGTCAACAAAGAAGAAATCAAAGACCCCGCCCATCTGGAAGAAACCCGCGTGCGCGGGGCGATCAAGACCGATTTCATCCTGTCGGCTGAAATTATGACGATTACGCTGAACGAGATCACCAGCAACTATCCCGATGCGTCGATCTGGCTGCAGGGCATGGCGCTGGCCATTGTCGCGGTGCTGGTCACGGTCGTGGTTTACGGCGCTGTCGCCTTGATCGTGAAGGCCGACGACACCGGGCTGTGGATGGCCGCCAACGGGCGCACGGGGCTGACGCGGTCCTTTGGGACAGGTTTGGTCAAGGCGATGCCGTATTTCCTGATCTTACTGTCCTTTGTGGGGACTTTAGCGATGCTGTGGGTCGGTGGGTCGATTTTGGTCAATGAATTGCACCACCTTGGCATTGACTGGCCCTACGCGCCGATCAAGGCCGCCGCCGCCGGTTTCACGGGCTTTGTCGCTTGGCTGATCACCGCTGGACTGGACGGCATTTTCGGGCTGGTTGTCGGACTGGCCTTGATCCCTGTGGTGACCAAAATCCTCAAACCGCTGTTTGGCGGCAAGAAGGCCGCTGCACACTGACCTAAAACACGCCTTGGCGTTGTTGCAATGATTGCAGGGTGTAGACAGGGCGGATGCCTGCATCGCCTGTGTCGCGGTAGAGCGGGTCACTGATCACGCAGCCGCGTCCGCACAGCTGCCGGGTGGTACGGGTTTGCACATCCACCAGCCAGACACGCCCACCGGGGGTGGAGACATATCCGTCCATTCCGAACTGGAAATCCGACAGCAGATCAAGGGTCGAGGGCACTTCGTTGTCATACCCCTGATCAAAGGCCCCATGGGTATGATAGCTGGCAATGATGCCGCGCCCCTGTTCGGGCACAGGCATTTCGCAGCTGGCAAAGGTGCCGCGCCGGGGCAGGGTCGCCTGAAGCTGGCCTGCGGAATTTAAGAAGATATAGCCGCAGTATTCTGCCCGGTCGCGGATGGACGCCGCCTGTATTGTGTTCAGAAAGTTGCGCGCGAACTGGTCCACCACCGGACCCGAGGGCGCGCCCGGTGCCACCACCGAAAAGCCCCCCGACACAGGCTGGCCAACGCCCGGCTTGGTGATCGTAGGCGTCCCGCCGTCCGCGCAAGCAGACAGAAAGAGTGCAGCGATAAGGGCAGACATGCGGACCATGAAACGTGGCTTTCTATTGCGATGTCGCGACCCTATCAGAACCCTGCCTGCGCACAACGACAAGCCTGTCAGCTGCGGTATTCGGGGTTCTCGAACCCGAACCGTGCGCCTGCGTCCCATGCGGTGCGGTCGTTGCCCTGATTGGGATACCCGCCTGCGGATTTCAGCATTCGTGCAAGATGCATCAGGTTCCACGTCATGATGGTGGTGTTGCGTTTGGTGAAATCGTTGTCGAAACCGATGCGGCTGCCGTCGTCTGCTGCGTCGCCGTAGGACGGGCCGGGGCCGGCCTCCCCGATCCAGCCGCAATCGGCTTGCGGGGGAATGGTGTAGCCCAGATGGGACATGGCGTAGCCGATGGTCATGGCGGCATGTTTGATGCCGTCTTCGTTGCCGGTGATCACGCAACCGGCGGTCTTGCCGTAGAACACGGATTGGCCTTTGTCGTTCAACTCCCCCGACATGCCATAAAGGCGTTCGATCAGGATGCGACAGACAGAGGATTCCTCCCCCAGCCACAGGGGCGTGCCGATCACCAGAATGTCGGCAGCGAGCACTTTGTCCCAGATTTGGGGCCAGTCATCGCGATCCCATCCATGGTCCGTCATATCGGGATAAATGCCGGGCGGGATTTGGTGGCTAAGCATATGGACATGTTCAACCGTCACCCCCGCATCGCCCATGATCCTGGCAGAGGCGTTCATCAACAGCTTGGTGTGACTTTCCTCCGGCTCTCGTTTCAGGGTGGTGTTTATGAACAGGGCGGAGAGGTCGGAAAAGTCGGTCATTTGGGGGCCTATGCGCAGGTGTGGAAGCACGTAAGGTAGCGCGGGGCGCAGGCTTGTCGCCGGTCCTCATCGAAACGTGAAGCGGCGGATTAAAAAAGCCGCCCCGAAAGATATCGGGACGGCTTGGCGTCAGAATAGATCGGGTGCCTTAGCCCAGCAGGTCGCGGACCTTTTGGGCCGTGGCCTCGGCGGTGATGCCGAACTTTTCAAAGAGTGTGGGGGCAGGGGCGGAGGCACCGAAGCTGTCCATGCCCACAAAACCGGCCTTGGTTTCGCGGCCCCGTTCGCCCAGCAGCCATTTGTCCCAGCCAAGCCGGACGCCCGCCTCAACCGCGACGCGGACGGGGCCACCGGGCAGCACGCGCTTGCGGATTTTCTCATCCTGCGCTTCGAACAATTCCCAGCACGGCATGGACACCACGCGGGTGCCGATGCCTTCGGCCTCAAGAATGGCGCGGGCCTCCATGGCGACACTGACCTCAGAGCCGGAGGCCATGAGGATCGCCTGACGTTTTCCGGCCTCGGCGTCGGCCAGAACATAGGCGCCTTGGGCGGTCATGTTCTTGGTTTTGTGATCTGTGCGCACGACCGGCAGGCCCTGACGGGACAGGCACAAAACGGACGGCGTTTTCTTGTCGGTCAGCGCCAGTTCCCAAGCCTCAGCCACCTCAACCGTGTCCGCAGGGCGGAAGACGTTGGTGTTGGGCGTGGCGCGCAGCAGGGCCAGATGTTCGACCGGCTGGTGGGTCGGGCCATCTTCGCCCAGACCGATGCTGTCGTGCGTCATGACGTAGACCGTAGGCACTTCCATCAACGCGGACAGGCGCATGGCCCCGCGCGCATAGTCGGTGAAACACATGAACGTGCCGCCATAGGGGCGGATGCCGCCGTGCAGGACCATGCCGTTCATCGCAGCGGCCATCCCGTGTTCACGGATGCCGTAGTGGATGTAGCGACCGGCGCGGTTGTCCGGCGTGTGCACGCCCAGATCAGCGGTTTTGGTGTTGTTGGACCCGGTGAGGTCGGCCGATCCGCCGACGGTTTCCTGCATGATGGGGTTGATGACCTGCAACACAGCTTCGGATGACGAACGGGTTGCGGTTTTCTTGGCTGCTTCAGACGCCTGCTTTTTGAACGCCTTGATCGTGGCAGACAGTTTCTTGGGCGCATCCAGCGCAAAGGCGCGGTTGAATTCGTCCTGTTTGGACTTGCTCAACTTGTCGAACCGCGCCTGCCATTCGGTGCGGGCGGTGGCCCCGCGTGCGCCGAACCCTTCCCACTGGGATTTGATGTCGGCGGGGATGTCGAAAGGGGCCCAATCGGCGCCATAGGCTTTCTTGGCGGCTTCAAGCTGTTCTGGATCGGTCAGCGCGCCGTGGCCTTTGGACGTGTCTTGTGCCGCGTGGCCCAAGGCGATGTGGGTCTTGCAGTTGATCATGGTGGGGCGGTTGGTTTCCGCCTTGGCCGCGATGATGGCCGCATCAATAGCGTCCGGATCATGGCCGTCAATTTCCAGCACATGCCACCCCGACGCCTCGAACCGGGCGGTCTGGTCGGTGATGTCGGCCATATCGACCGTGCCGTCGATGGTGATGTTGTTGTTGTCAAAGAACACGATCAGGTGGCCCAGCTTTTGCATACCGGCAAGGCCGATCGCCTCCTGGCTGACGCCTTCCATCAGGCAGCCGTCGCCTGCGATGACATAGGTGTGGTGGTTGATGATGTTTTTGCCGTACTGCGCGCGCAGGATTTCTTCGGCCAGTGCGAAGCCCACGGAATTGGCGATGCCTTGGCCCAAGGGGCCGGTGGTGGTTTCGACGCCTTCAAGGTGGCCATATTCGGGGTGACCCGCCGTGCGCGCGCCCCATTGGCGGAAGTCTTTCAGCTGTTGCAACGTGGCCTGTTCATAGCCCGTCAGGTGCAACAGCGAATAGATCAGCATAGAGCCGTGACCTGCCGACAGAATGAACCGGTCACGGTCGGGCCAGTGCGGGGCCTTGGGGTCAAACCGCAGGTGTTTTTCAAACAGGACCGTGGCCACATCGGCCATGCCCATGGGCATACCGGAATGGCCGGAATTGGCGGCGGCGACGGCATCCAGCGTCAATGTGCGGATCGCGGCGGCGCGCATCCAGTGTTCGGGGTGGGCTGACCGGAGGGCTTGGATGTCCACGGGGCGTGATCCTTTGTTTGACGAAAATTGCGTTGAAAGGGTCATATCAGGGCAGGGTCCAAGATCAAGGATGCTGTGGGCCTACATGAAAGCTTTGCCGTAACGTGCTGATGGCGCGCATTTTTCGCCGTTTGCGGGGGGGCTGCGGTTTGATTAGGCTTTTGGAAAGCGGGCGCGATTCGATCAAGCAGCCCGGTGGCAGCGGCCCCTTGGCGGACATGACGCATGGTTTGGGGGGCTGGAAAGGACAGGCGGATGAGTGAACTTCCCGAATTAGAGGGCCGCATTGCAGCGGCTCTGGCGCGGATCAAGGTGGGTTTGGACGGGCTGGATGCCCCCGCCGGGGCCCCAGCACCGGTCGAAGATGACGCCGAGGCGCAGGCCACAGTGGCGGACCTGACGGCCAAGCTGGATGAAGAACAGACAGCCAATGCCCAGCTGGAAGAACGGGTGAAGCTGCTGAAGGAACGTCAGGACGGCAAACTGGCCGAGTTGGAGGCCAGCGTCGAAGCGGCCCGTGCCCGTGCGGCCCGCATGGACCGTGAATTGCAACGTCTGCGCCAGACCAATGCAGAACTGCGGGACAACAACAGCCAGTTGCGCGACGCCGTGGCCAAGGGCGTGAGCGAGCCACATCTGGTCAACAAGGCCATGATGGCCGAACTGGACGCCCTGCGCGCGACCCGCGCCGCCGATGCGGCAGAGATGGACGCGATCTTGGATGAATTGACACCGATCATCGAAAAGGAGGCCAGCGATGCCACAGGTTGAGATCAAGATCGGGGGCCGGTCCTTTGAAGTGGCCTGTCAGGATGGCGAGGAGCAATTCCTGATGACGGCGGCAGCGATGCTGGATGTGGAGGCGTCGTCGCTGAGCACGCAGATCGGGCGGATGCCCGAAAGCCGGATGTTGTTGATGGCGGGTCTGTTGCTGGCGGACCGCACAGCAGGGCTTGAGGACAAGGTGCGCGAGGCGGAGAGCCGACTGGCGCAAGCGCAGGCGCAGCTTGGGTCCGCAGGCAGCGCAGTGGCCGAACCCGAACGCGTCGAGGTAGAGGTGCCGGTGGTGCCAGCCCAAAGCATTGAAGCCCTGCAGGCCATCGCCGCACAGGCCGAAGAACTGGCTGATGCTGTAGAGGCAAAGGCAGGCTAAATTCGCCCCGCAAACACCAAAAAGCGCCCCGGTCCGAATGAGACGGGGCGCTTTTTGATTTTCGTTGCGATTGTTCAGGCGTTGGCTTCGCGGATTTTATTGGCCGCGTCTTTGTCGTAGGTGACGCCGTTTTCATCCAGAAGCGTGTCGAGTTCGCCGGACAAGGTCATTTCCGTGATGATGTCGCAACCGCCCACAAATTCGCCTTTGACGTAAAGCTGGGGGATGGTGGGCCAATCGGAATAGTCCTTGATGCCCTGACGAATGTCTTCATCGGCCAGCACGTTCACGTCGTGAAACTCAACGCCCATGAAGTTGAGAACACCGGCCACACGGCTTGAGAACCCGCATTGGGGCATGGATTTGGTGCCCTTCATGAACAGCACAACATCGTTGCTGGTCACGGTGTCTTTGATTTGGGTCTCTGCGGTCATCGGTTCGTCCTTTTTGGTGCTTTGGCGGGCATCATAGCCCGTGCGTG
>NZ_JAHDGE010000004.1:95281-98941 GCF_020627745.1 Pseudooctadecabacter sp. | reverse complement strand
TTGGGCATCAGCCCCGCATGTTTGCGCTGTTCATGGCGGATCAGCCCCCAAATGCCAAGGGCCAGAAGGGCGGCGGCGACGAATGGCAGAACGGCCAGAATCTCAGCCGGGGTGATGCAGCTGAGGAGGGCCGGATCGCAGGAGGGGGCGGTTTGTTCCATGTCTTAGCGCCGGTTGTGATCGATGGATCGCGTGACGGCTTTGACGTCGGTTTCTTCCATGCCGAGTTTTTTGGCGTCTTTTGGCGTGGGGCGCATATGGCTGAGAGGGCGGCGATAGCGCGAGGCCAGCCAGTCGTCGGCCAGAATGGCCGCCACCAGCGCAAGGCCGCCTATGGTCAGCCAGCCGAGCATTATTCAGGCGCCTTGGTGGTCAGCGCCAGTGCGTGCAATTCGCCGTGCGAGCCGTCCATTTTGCCTTTGAGGGCGGCGTAGACCGCACGTTGTTGTTGCACGCGGTTCTTGCCTTTGAAGCTGGGGTCCGTGACGGAGGCTGCGAAATGCTGGCCGTCGTCGCCCTGTACTTGGATGTCGCCTTCAGGGAAGGCGTCGCGCAGCAGGGTTTCAATCTCGTGGGCGGTGATGGGCATGGGGGCGCGGGCTCCGGTTCTAGTTTGTTTGAATGTAGGAGGGGTGAGGGCCGTGGGCAAGTCTGTCGCGGTCACGCCGGTGTGTCCCTGCGGGGCGGGGGGCAAAAATTCTTCGAATTTTTGTGGTGCGGTGAGGATAGTGGCCCCGTGCAAGGCGGGGTGCCATTTGGGTACCGGCCCTCCGGGGGGAGTTTTTTGGGCCAGATGAAGGGGGGCGATCGGGACGCCCCTGGTTGGTGTTTTTAGGCAAACGTTTCTGCGAAGGTGCCGCGATAGATCGCCGCGAGGTCCGAGAGCGGGGCGGAGGTGCTGCCCATGGTCACATCCGTGCCGCCGAATTTGCCCACGGTCTGGATGGCAACGCCGGCTTGGGCGGCGGCTGTCATCAGGGCCTCGGCCTTGTCGAAGTTGCAGGCGACCAGATAGCGGGCCTGATCTTCGCCAAAGAGTGTCGGCGTGTCGGCGGCGTCAAGGGTGACACCGGTGTCGGCGGCTTCGGCCATTTCGAACGCGGCCAATGCCAGACCGCCATCGCTGAGGTCGGTGCAGGCGTCGATCCACTGGCGGTTGGCGCGGATGAAGTCGCCGTTGCGCTTTTCGGCGTCGAGGTCCACCGCAGGCGCGTCGCCTTCTTCGCGGTTGAAGACTTCGGCAAGCAGGGCCGATTGGCCCAGATGGCCGGTTGTGTCCCCGATCAGCAGCGCCACGTGACCGTCGCGGGCGGTGCCGAGGATCATCTCATCTTCGGAGGCGAGCAGCCCCACAGCGCCGATGGTGGGCGTGGGCAGAATGCCGGTGCCGTCGGTTTCATTATAAAGCGATACGTTGCCCGACACGATGGGCATGTCGAGCGCTTTGACCGCTTTGCCGATGCCTTTGATCGCGCCCACGAACTGGCCCATGATTTCGGGCTTTTCGGGGTTGCCGAAGTTCATGTTGTCGGTGGTGGCCAGCGGGGTTGCGCCCACGGCGGTCAGGTTGCGGTAGGCCTCGGCCACCGCTTGTGCGCCGCCCATTTCGGGGTTGGCTTTGACATAACGAGGCGTCACGTCGGAGGTGAAGGCCACGGCTTTGCCGGTGCCGTGCACCCGCACGATGCCAGCCCCTTGGCCGGGTTGGCGGATGGTGTCCGCCATGACCTGGCTGTCGTATTGTTCATAAACCCATTGTTTGGCCGCATAGTTGGGCGAGGACAGCAGCGCCTTGAGGCCGTCGATGGGATCTATGCCGGGCACCTCCGACAGCGGTTCAGCGGCGGGCGTTTCCACCCATGGGCGGTCGTATTCGGGGGCGGAGCCTGAGAGCGTCGCCAGCGGCAGGTCTGCCTTAATCTTGCCGTTGTGCAGGATCAGGAAGCGGTCTTCGGCGATGGTTTCGCCCACGATGGCAAAATCGAGGTCCCATTTGGTGAAGACAGCGCGGGCTTCGGCCTCAAGCTCGGGCTTCAGCACCATGAGCATGCGTTCCTGACTTTCAGACAACATCATCTCATAGGCGGTCATGTTGTCTTCGCGCTGGGGCACGTCTTCGAGGTTGAGTTTGACGCCAAGGCCGCCCTTGTCGCCCATTTCCACGGCAGAGCAGGTGAGGCCAGCGGCCCCCATATCCTGGATGGAGATCACGGCACCGGTGGCCATAAGTTCCAAGGTGGCTTCCATCAGGCGCTTTTCGGTGAAGGGGTCGCCGACTTGCACGGTGGGACGTTTGTCTTCGATCGTGTCATCAAATTCGGCGGAGGCCATGGTGGCCCCGCCCACGCCGTCGCGGCCGGTTTTGGCACCAAGATAGACGACGGGCATGCCCACACCGGAGGCGGCGGAGTAGAAAATTTTGTCGGTGTCAGCGAGGCCCGCCGCAAAGGCGTTCACAAGGCAGTTGCCGTTGTAGGCGGGGTGGAAGCGGACTTCACCACCCACGGTGGGTACGCCAAAGCAGTTGCCGTAGCCGCCCACGCCTTCGACCACGCCGTGCACCAGGGCTCGCGTCTTGTGGTGTGAGGGTTCGCCGAAGGACAGGGAGTTCATCGCCGCGATAGGACGCGCCCCCATGGTGAAGACGTCGCGCAGGATGCCGCCTACGCCTGTGGCCGCACCTTGGTAGGGTTCGATGTATGACGGGTGGTTGTGGCTTTCCATTTTGAAGACGATGCACTGGCCGTCGCCGATATCGACGATGCCTGCGTTTTCACCGGGGCCGCAGATGACTTGGGGGCCTTCCGTGGGCAGCGTGCGGAGCCATTTCTTGGACGATTTGTAGGAACAATGTTCGTTCCACATGGCGGAGAAGATGCCCAGTTCGGTGAACGTCGGTTCACGCCCGATAATGTCCAGAATGCGGTCGTATTCGTCAGGGGACAGGCCGTGGGCTGAAATCAGGTCTTGGGTGATGGCTGGTTCTTGCATGACGGTCCCCTCAGATGCGTTGCGCGACGTGTATGCCAAGGGCGCGCGGGGTTCAACGGGGCAGGTGAGGGGGGACAGGTTCGCCTGGACGCAGGGCAGCGGGTGCGGTTGACGCGGTGCGTGACAGGCGGTCCTTAGGCGAGGCCAAGCGCGGCGAGATAGATCGCGCCCAGCGTGCCGGTCAACACGATAAGGGCCCATGAACTTACCGTGTTGAATTCATAGGCCGGGTGCCGCCTGAAAAAGACATGCAGACCGACGTGAATGATGGCGAAAACCGCAAGTCCGACCCGCGTGGCACTTTGCGGATTGCCGTCACCACCCCACAAAAGCAGGGCAAACAGGGGAACATGCGCCCAGATGAATATCTGTTCGCCCAACCGTTCGGGCAGGGCCCTGAGCACGGGCATCACGCGCCATTCGTGACGTTTCACGGCATCAAGCTCATGTGTGAAGAACGCGCCAATCGTGGCATAATAGAGCAGGTCAAGCATGGTGCGCGTCTTGGAAGTTGCGAACGACAAAGACCTACTTACGAATTTTGCGATACGGAAGGGCAGAATTTCGCGATGGCCCTTTCAAGGCGGAAGGTTGGCCGAAGGGTGGGGCGCCGGAAAAAGAAAAGCCGGGCACAAGGCCCGGCAAAGTCCAACAGGGAGGTATAAAGCG
>NZ_JAHDGE010000004.1:48605-95181 GCF_020627745.1 Pseudooctadecabacter sp. | reverse complement strand
AAAAAGAAAAGCCGGGCACAAGGCCCGGCAAAGTCCAACAGGGAGGTATAAAGCGAACGTGTCGCCTCATGACTGATGAAATAAGTGGCTGGCGTGAGTCGATCAAGCTTTATACACCAGATGTAGTGCAATGCCGCTATGCATGTGGCACATGGGTCACGACGGCGGGTTGATAATATACGGGCGAGATCGCCCTTAGCGTGCAAATCCGGCGCTTGCCGGGTGCGGGTTTCGCGGCTAGTCTTTGCAAAACAGATAACGGCTGGCAAGGCCGATCACGGGCAAAAGGCGTATCATGACAAAACTGGATTTGAAGGACGGGTCCATCCTGTCCAACTTGGACCAAGAGGCGGGGTTGCTGGACACATCCACACCTAACCTGTTCTATTTCTGGGACAATCTGGATACGCTGTCGGACCGGTTTCACGATAATATCCGGTTTGCGATGGACGCATACCCTGACTGGACCTTTGCGCTGATGACGGATGAATTCGGGCGCGACCTGTTGGCGCGCGACTGGCCCGAGATCGCTGCGGCCTATGACGATATCTGGATTCCTGCCTGCCGGTCCGACATCGTGCGCATGGCCGCGCTTTATGCCTATGGCGGCTGGTACATTGATGCAGACACGCTGCCCGTGGGGGATTTGCGCCCCCTGACGGGCGACAAGCCGGTGATTGTGTTCCGCGACAACCGCCGCCGCCTGATCAAACGGGGCGATGTGATGAACGGGTTTTTGTACATGCCGCCCAAGTCGCCGCTGGCCCGTGCGATGATGGAAGGCACCGCGCGCAACCTGCGCGACAAGACGGATGTCTATCAGGTCATGGAGTTTGCCGGGCCCTATATGCTGGCCCGACTGATCAAGGAGATGGGCGAGGACAGCGTCGTGAAGCTGTGGCAAAGCCGCGTCTACAAACGCTACAACACCGAACTGGTGGGGGATGAGCCGCTGTTTGAACACACCGTGGACGACAGCGCGTCATCGTGGCGCATTATCCAGAATTTCGGGGTCATGCGCGGGCTTGAGCCCAACTGGGATGGATTTCCGCCCGAGTTGCGGCCCCGTTTTGTCCACGTGCTGCGGCGGTTTGTGAATGCCCATGGCATGCATGCCCAACTGGTCGAATTGGGCAAACGTAAGCCGCTTTATATGGACCGTCCCGGTTTTGTGAAACTTTACGAGGACTGTCAGGCCAAAGTCGCCTAGCCGGAGGCTGCGTCGCGGATGCGTTTGCGGTGGGCGATGATTTCGTCCTGCACAAAATCGCGGAAGGCCATGATGCGTTTGGATTGACGCAATTCTTCCGGATAGGCGAGGAACACCGGAACTTCGCCGCTTTCCAGATCGGGCAGCACGCGCACGAGGGCAGGGAAGTCTTCGGTCACGTAATCGGGCAATACACCGATGCCGAGGTTGCTGAGCACACCCTGCAACACCCCGAAGTAGTTGTTCATATGCAAAAGGCGCGGTTTGTCATAGCTGAGCAGATGTTGCGTCAACGTGGCCCCGGCAGAGACCTGAAACGCGCTGGGGGCCTGACAGATCAGGCGGTGCTGGCCGATGTCCTCGATCTGATCAAGGGTCCCTGAGGCGTCCAGATACTCTTGCGACGCATAAAGGCGCATGCGCACGGACATCAGTTTCTTGCGGATAAGATCTGCCTGTGAGGGTTCTTTCATGCGGATGGCGACGTCTGCTTCGCGCATGGGCAGGTCCAGTACGCGTTCCTCCAACATCAGGTCGATGTTGAGATCGGGGTATTTTTCATAAAGCGCAGGCAGGCGCGGGGCCAGCCAGAGGGTGCCGAAGCCGGTGGTTGTGGTGACTTTGAGTTCGCCAAAAACCTCCTCCGCACTGTCCTTGATCCGCGCAGAGGCGGCATCCAGACGGCGGGACATGGATTTGGTGGCGTCGAACAGCAGTTCCCCCTGTTCAGTGAGGATCAGCCCACGGGCGTGACGATGAAACAGCACGGTGGACAGTGATTCCTCCAGCGCGCGGATCTGGCGGGAGACGGCGGATTGCGACAGATGCAGGATATCGCCCGCATGTGTCAGCGAACCGGCGGCGGCCACAGCGTGAAAGATTCGTAACTTGTCCCAGTCCATCGGATAGCCTTGTTGCATCTGGTACCGCTCACATTTTTACATCTCTTGCGCGCCCCTTATGTCTGTTTCAGTTCGTGATGTCAGGCCAAAATTCGCTTTGTAGGTCAGAATTGTTGACCTAAGGTGAGGGGAGGCGGCGGGACCCGCGCCGCGACATCAGGCATTGGGAGGTGCTGTATGACCCGACAGGATATTACGTTGAATGATCGGTTCGATCTGGAGAAGGATCAGGTGCTGCTGAACGGCACACAGGCCCTTGTCCGGTTGATGTTGATGCAAAAAGCGCGGGACGACGCGGCGGGTCTGAACACGGCGGGTTATGTCACGGGCTATCGCGGTTCGCCCTTGGGGGCCGTGGACATGCAGATGGAGAGGGCGGCCAAACAGCTGGCGGAGGCGGATGTAAAATTTCAGCCTGGATTGAACGAGGATCTGGCGGCCACAGCCCTGTGGGGCACGCAACAGGCGCAGATGCGCGGGGAAGGCACCCATGATGGTGTCTTTGGTCTGTGGTACGGCAAGGGGCCAGGTGTGGACCGGTCCGGCGATGTGATGCGGCATGCCAATATGGCGGGCACATCGCCCCATGGGGGCGTGGTTATGGCCATGGGCGATGATCACACGGGCGAAAGTTCCACCACCCTGCACCAGTCCGATTGGGCCATGGTCGATGCCTATATGCCGATCGTGTCGCCCGCTGGCGTGCAGGAGGTGTTGGACATGGGCCTTTACGCCTACGCGCTGTCGCGGTTTGCCGGTGTCTGGGTGGGGCTGAAGACCATGAAAGACACCATCGAGGTCACATCGGTGGTGAATGGCGACCCGCACCGTTTGTCTTTTGAAGACCCTGAGTTTGAGATGCCCGAGGACGGGTTGCACATCCGTGTCGTGGACACCCCCGTCGCACAAGAGGCGCGGATGATTGACCACAAACGCTTTGCCGCTGAGGCCTTTGCCCGCGCCAACGGGATCGACAAGGTGGTCTGGCCCAAACAGGGCGCGAAGATCGGGTTTGTGGCGGCGGGCAAGAACTGGCTGGACCTTAACCATGCGCTGTCCCTGTTGGGCGTGGATGAGGCCGAGGCCGCGCGGCTGGGCATCACCACCTACAAGGTGGGGCAGGTCTGGCCGTTGGATGCTGAGAGTTTTCACGACTGGGCGGCCGATCTGGATTTAATCGTCGTGGTCGAAGAAAAGCGCAAGCTGATCGAAGTGCAGATTAAGGAAGCCATTTTTGACGACCGAGGCGGCCGGCGGGTCTATGGCTGGCACAAGGGCGACAGTTGGGAAAATGGCCGACAGGTTGAATTGTTCCCCACGCGCTATGCCCTTGATCCCGTGTGGATCGCCGAAAAGCTGGGCGCGATTCTGATCGAAGAGGGCTGCGGCACCGACGCGATTGAGGGCGGGCTGGCCAAGCTGGCAGAGGCCAAACGCGCCGACAACGCCGAGGAAATCGCGGCACGGCTGCCCTATTTCTGTTCGGGCTGTCCGCACAATTCCTCAACCCGCGTGCCCGAGGGCGACCGCGCTTATGCGGGCATCGGCTGTCACTACATGGTGCAATGGATGGACCGCGACACGATCGGGTCCACACAGATGGGTGGCGAGGGGGCCAATTGGGTGGGCGAGGCGCCGTTTTCCACCCGCGACCATGTGTTCCAGAATTTGGGCGACGGGACGTACAACCACTCCGGCGTGCAGGCCATCCGCTTTGCGCTGATGGCGGGCACGAACATCACCTATAAAGTGCTGTACAACGACGCGGTGGCCATGACCGGCGGGCAGGGCAATGACGGCGGGCTGACCGCCGACCAGATTTGCCGTGAGGTGTTGGCTATGGGGGTGCAAAACGTCCATCTGGTGCATGATCCCAAAGAGGGTTTGGACCTTTCGAAAATTCCCGCCGCCGTGTCGATTGCCACCCGTGACCGGCTGGATGACGTTCAAAAGAAGATGAGCAAGATCAAGGGCGTATCGGTCCTTGTTTATGTGCAAACCTGTGCCGCCGAAAAGCGCCGCCGCCGCAAGCGCGGCCAGTTTCCCGACCCTGACAAACGGGTGTTTATCAACACCGACGTCTGTGAAGGCTGCGGCGATTGCGGGGTGCAATCCAATTGCGTGTCCATCGTGCCCGTTGAAACGGAACTGGGCCGCAAACGGGCGATTGACCAGTCGTCGTGCAACAAGGACTTTTCCTGCGTCAACGGGTTTTGCCCGTCCTTTGTGACCGTCGAAGGGGCGGTGATGAAAAAGGCAGCCACCACCGCAGTGGAGGTGCCGGAGCTGCCGGACCCCGTATTGCCGACCATTCAAGGCACCCATAACGTCGTGATCACCGGGGTGGGCGGCACGGGTGTTGTGACCATCGGCGCAGTGCTGGCCATGGCCGCGCACGTGGACGGCAAGGCCGCCGGTATGATGGAAATGGCAGGGCTGGCGCAAAAGGGCGGCGCGGTGCACATCCATTGCCGCTTGGCTGAGAACGCAAGCGATATCAATGCGATCCGTGTATCTACGGGGGAATGTGACACGTTGATTGGTGGCGATTTGGTCGTCTCTGCCGGGGCCAAAACGCTGGGTCTGATGACCACGGGCCGCACCAAAGGTGTGGTCAACGCCCATGAGATCATCACCGGCGATTTCACGCGGGACACGGAATTCAAACTCCCCGCAGACCGGCTGGCATTGACGTTGCAGGCACGCCTGAAGGATGGGTTGGTGATGTTTGACGCGTCGGATCTTGCGCGCGCGCTGATGGGGGATGCGATCTATTCCAACATGATGATCTTTGGCGCCGCATGGCAGCAAGGTGCTGTCCCTGTGTCGTTTGACGCGATCTTGCGCGCGATTGAATTGAACGGCACAGCAGTTGAGCGCAACAAACAGGCGTTTGAATATGGCCGCTGGGCGGTGGCGTTTCCTGATCAGGCAGCCTCGGTCCTGAACCCGGTGGTGGTTGAAAAGCCCAAAACTCTGGACGAAAAAATCGCCTTCCGGGTCGACCATCTGACCCAATATCAAGATGCGGATTACGCCAAACGGTACAGCGATTTTGTGGCGCAGTTTGACGATGACCTGCGGGAAGCAGTGGCCCTGGGATACCATAAGCTGTTGTCCTACAAAGACGAATATGAGGTTGCGCGGCTGTTGGTGGACACCCGCGCCAAGGCGGCGGCCGAATTTGACGGTGATCTGAAACTGACCCACCATCTGGCCCCGCCGATGATGTCACCCATGGGGTCAAACGGGCGGCCGCGCAAATTTGCCATGCCCAAACTGACCGCGCGGCTGTTCCCGCTGCTCGCACGGCTGAAACGTCTGCGCGGCACGCGGTGGGATGTCTTCGGGCGCACGGATGAACGCCGGATGGAACGGGCGCTGATCGCGGAGTATGAGGCCGACATGGCCGAGGTGCTGCGCATTATGCGCCCAGATACCGCCGAGGCCGCGATTGCTCTGGCGCGCTTGCCGCTGGATATCCGTGGCTTTGGTCCGGTGAAGCTGGCCAACGCAGCCAAGGCGGCCAAACGGCGGGAGGAGTTGTTGGCGGTACTGCGGGCGCCCGAAACCCGTGCGGCAGCGGAGTAATCTGACTGTTACATCCGCTGGATATTCATCAATGGACCGCCTAAATGACGCGCAGCCCGAGGAACACCATGACGACACGCCACATCGCCCGCGATATTTCCTACGCCCATTCTGGGGCAAGCCGCCGCGCGCGGGCGGTTATTCGGGTGATGGAGAATTCCACCGGCCGCTTGCGTTTGATCCGCAAAGCCAAAGGCTATGACGCCGAAGTCGCGGAGGGTGCGGATTTCTGGGCCGTCATGTGCGACCGGTTCAAGCTGCGGCTGAATGTGGTTGGCGGATCGCTGGATCATATTCCCACTGAGGGGCCTTTGATTTTGGTGGCGAACCATCCCTACGGCATTCTGGACGGGCTGATGCTGGGGCGCATTTTGTCTGAACGTCGGGGCGGGGATTTCAGGATTCTCGCCAATTCGGTGTTTCGCAAATCCGCCGATCTGGACCGCGTGATCCTGCCCATTTCGTTCGATGACACCAAAGAAGCCGCAAAACTCAACCTTGAGACGCGGCGCGATGCGTTGCGGTATCTGGCCGAAGGCGGCGCTATGGGGGTGTTTCCGGGCGGCACGGTCAGCACCTCGGCCCGCGCGTTTTCAACGCCGCTGGACCCGCAGTGGCGTAATTTCACCGCCAAAATGGTGTCCAAAAGTGGTGCTACGGTTGTGCCTGTCTTCTTTGACGGGTCCAACAGCCGTCTGTTCCAGCTGGCCAGCCAAGTGTCGCAGACCCTGCGCATGGGGTTGCTGATCCGCGAATTTCGCGCGCGCGTCGGGTCTGATGTGAACATCGTCATCGGTAAGCCCATTCCGAAGGCGGATTTGGACGCCCACAAGTCCGACCCCAAAAGCTGCATGGATTTCCTGCGCAAAGCCACTTATGACTTGTCGCCAAAGCCGATAAAAACGACCGGGTTGGGCCGGGAGTTTGAGGCGCGGTACAAAAAGACAGGTTAGATCGACATGGCAGTGGGTATTTTCGACAGCGGCTTGGGCGGACTGACTGTGCTGGATGCCGTGCAAAAGCGCCTGCCGGATGTGCCGTTTGTTTACTACGCGGACAGCGCCCATGCGCCCTACGGCGTGCGCACGGCAGACGACATTTATGACCTGACGACCAAGGCCACGCAGGCATTGTTTGATGCGGGCTGTGATCTGGTCATTTTGGCCTGCAACACGGCCTCTGCCGCAGCCCTGCGTCGCATGCAAGAGGGCTGGGTGCCCGAGGGCAAGCGCGTCTTGGGCGTCTTCGTACCCCTGATCGAGGCGCTGACCGAACGGTCGTGGGGCGACAATTCCCCCCCGCGAGAGGTCGGTGTGAAACATGTGGCGCTGTTTGCCACGCCTGCAACGGTGTCATCGCGGGCCTTCCAGCGGGAACTGGCGTTCCGTGCGGTGGGCGTGGACGTCGAGGCGCAGGCCTGCGGCGGTGTTGTCGATGCCATCGAAGACGGAGATATGATTCTGGCCGATGCGCTGGTGCGGTCCCATGTGGACGCATTGAAACGCAAGATGCCGAACCCCGATGCGGCGATCTTGGGCTGCACGCATTATCCGCTGATGCAGTCGCAGTTTCAGGATGCCTTGGGCGCGGACGTAAAAGTGTTTTCGCAGGCCGATCTGGTGGCGGAAAGCCTCGCGGATTATTTGGACCGGCGGCCCGAGATGGCGGGGGCGGGAACGTCCAAGTTCCTGACGTCCGGCGACCCTCGGCAGGTCAGCCAGCGTGCTGTGCAATTCTTGCGACGAGAAATCACATTTGAAGCGGCTTAATTTCGTGTGATTTGGACAAGCCCCTAAAATGTCGGAATTTTAGGGCAAGGAGATTGAAATGACTTACAAAATCGCCATTCTGGGCGCCTCTGGCTATACCGGCGCGGAACTTGTGCGGCTGATCGCAGGTCACCCGTCGATGGAGGTGGCAGCCCTGTCGGGCAATTCCAAAGCGGGCATGGCTATGGCCCAGGTGTTCCCGCATTTGCGCCATCTGGACCTGCCCGTGTTGACCACCATCGAGGATATGGATTTCACCGGTATTGATCTGGCGTTCTGCGCTTTGCCGCACAAAACCAGCCAGGAGGTGATCGCCAAACTGCCGCGTGATTTGAAAATCGTTGACCTCAGCGCGGATTTCCGGCTGCGCGATGTGGCAGCCTACGAAAAGTGGTACGGCAATCCCCACGCAGCGCCCGAGTTGCAAAAGGAGGCCGTCTACGGCCTGACCGAGTTCTACCGCGAGGACATCGCGGCGGCACGGCTGGTGGCCGGTACGGGCTGCAATGCCGCAACGGGGCAATTTGCGCTACGTCCGCTGATCGCGGCGGGGGTTATTGATCTCGATGAGATTATTCTCGATCTGGCCTGTGCGGTGTCCGGCGCGGGGCGGTCTTTGAAGGAAAACCTGCTGCATGCGGAATTGTCAGAAGGGGCCCATGCCTACGCTGTGGGCGGCACGCACCGGCATTTGGGTGAATTCGATCAGGAATTTTCAGCGCTCGCCGGGCGGCCCGTGGAGGTGCAGTTTACGCCCCATCTGATCCCCGCCAACCGCGGCATTTTGGCGACGGTCTACGTGAAGGGTGACGCGCAAGCCCTTCATAAGACGTTGGAAACCGCCTATGAGGGCGAGCCGTTCTTGGAGGTTCTGCCCTTCGGTGAACATCCCAGTATCCGCCACATTCGCGGGTCGAATTTCTGTCACGTTGGCGTTGTGGCCGACCGGCGGAAGGGACGCGCGATTGTGGTCGCGGCCCTCGATAACCTGACGAAAGGTTCATCGGGACAAGCCTTGCAGAACGCCAATCTGATGTTAGGTGAGCAGGAGACGGCGGGGCTGATGTTGGCGCCGCTTTTCCCGTGAGGCGCTTATGAAATCGCTCAAGAAACAACGTCGTATCCAGATTATCATTGTGGCCTTTGTGGCCCTCGCGCTGTCCACAGGCATCATCGGCTATGCGTTGCGTGACGGGATCAACTATTTCCGGTCGCCGTCCGAGATTGTCGAGACGCCCCCGTCCGAGACGGAGTTGTTCCGCATCGGCGGGATGGTCGCCGAGGATTCGATCCGCCGGGGGGAAGGCACGCAGGTCAGCTTTGTTGTGACAGATTGCTTTCACGCGGTGCCCGTAACCTACGAGGGCATTTTGCCGGACCTGTTTGAGGAAGGCCAAGGCATGGTCGGGCAGGGGCGTTACGTGAACGGCACCTTTGAAGCTGTTGAAATTCTTGCCAAACACGATGAGACCTACATGCCCGCCGAGGTCGAGAACATGCACGAGGCCCAGAATTTCTGTGAGCCAGAGGTTAACACAGCGGACGGTGCCACCACCACCGGTTAACCAATTCCCAGCACCCTTTGTGTCCACACACATGGGGGTGCCGGAATGTACGATGTTGAGGAAATTGCCGAAGGTATAGTGGCCCGCGAGGGCGGCTACGTGAATGATCCCGATGATCCGGGCGGGGCCACGAACCACGGGGTGACCATTCACACCATGCGTCGTCTGGGTCTTGATCTGGATCGTGACGGGGATGTGGATGCGCAGGACGTGCGGGTGCTGAGCCGGACCCAGGCGGTGGCGATCTTTATGGATCATTATTTCGACCGGCCGCGCATCGCGGAGTTGCCTGCACCGCTTCATGCGACGGTGTTTGACATGTATGTAAACGCGGGCACCAATGCGGTGCGCATTTTGCAGCGTTTGCTGCGGGACATGCGCATCGAGGTCAGCGTGGACGGGCTGATCGGGCCACAAACGATTGCGGCGACCCGTCAGGGAATGGCTGCGGCCCCCGACCATTTTGTGGATGCCTACGGCATTGCACGGCGCAACTATTATTATTCGCTTGCTGACGGTCGTCCGGCCAGCCGCAAATATGCGCGCCGTCGTGACGGCGGCAAGGGCGGGTGGATCGTGCGCGCGGAGGAGTTCATCGCGCCGCGGTTTCACCTGACCGAGGCCGAGCATCGTGAAAGGACCGCAAAATGGGGCTGATCGACCGGATTTTCGGCGCTATTTTCGGCGGCGGGCGCAATGTGATTGTCGAGACGGCACAGGTCTTTCGCGAGAACGCCGAGAATGCCGGCGTGCGCGAGGCTGCGGTCAAACAGCAGGCAATGCAACAATATGCCGCCGAATTCATGGTTGAACGACGGGGCTGGTTTGACCGGCTGATGGATGGCCTGAACCGGCTGCCGCGCCCCTTTCTGGCTTTCGGCACCATCGGGTTGTTCATCGTCGCCATGGTTGATCCGGTCTGGTTTGCCAGCCGGATGCAGGGCATCGCACTGGTGCCGGACCCGCTGTGGTGGCTGATGGGGGCGATTGTGTCGTTCTATTTTGGTGCACGGCATCAGGCGCACAGTCAGGATTTTCAACGCTCCATCGCGCAAACCATGGCGCGGGTGCCGACGGTGGTGGAAAACACCAAAGCGCTCGAGGCATTGCAGGCCGATGCACCGGAGCCGGTCGAGGTCGCCGCGCCTCAAGCGCCGTCGAACAACCCCGCACTTGCCGAATGGGCGGCGACGAAACCCGCGACCTGACCGAGCCGTGACCATATGACCGCCCCTCCGACCCGTTCGGAGGGGCGGTTTCGCTGGCAGCCCATCCCAAGGGGTCTATACTTGGGGCATGATCACAGAGCTTGGACATTTTGCGTTGATTCTGGCGGCCCTCATTGGGGTTGCGCAGATGGTCGTGCCACTGGTTGGCGCCCATAAGGGCTGGCGCGGGTGGATGGCCACGGCCGACCCTGCGGCGACGGTTCAGTTTATCCTTGTCGGGGCCAGTTTCGCGGCGCTGACCTATGCCTTCGTCGTCTCCGATTTTTCACTGAAACTGGTGGTGGCCAACAGCCATTCGGACAAGCCGATGCTGTATAAAGTCACCGGCGTGTGGGGCAATCACGAAGGATCCATGCTGCTTTGGCTGCTGATTTTGGTGCTGTTCGGGGCCTGCGCCAGCTGGTTTGGCGGCAATTTGCCAGCGTCGCTGCGTGCACGGGTGCTGGGCGTGCAGGCGGCGGTCAGTGTGGCGTTCTATGCCTTTATCCTCTTTACCTCGAACCCGTTTGAACGGCTGGACTTTCCCCCCTTTGACGGGCGTGACCTGAACCCGCTGTTGCAGGACCCCGGTTTGGCATTTCATCCGCCGTTTTTGTATTTGGGCTATGTGGGCCTGTCGATGTCGTTCAGCTTTGCCATCGCCGCCTTGCTTGAGGGTCGCGTGGACGCCGCATGGGGCCGCTGGGTGCGGCCATGGACGCTGGCGGCGTGGCTGTTTCTGACGGTGGGCATCGCACTGGGGTCGTGGTGGGCCTATTACGAATTGGGCTGGGGCGGTTTCTGGTTCTGGGATCCTGTGGAAAATGCGTCTTTCATGCCATGGCTGTTGGCGGCGGCTTTGTTGCACAGCGCCATCGTGGTCGAAAAACGCGAAAGCTTGAAGGCCTGGACGATCCTGTTGGCGATCCTGGCTTTCGGGTTCTCTCTGCTGGGGACGTTTATCGTCCGGTCTGGTGTCCTGACATCGGTCCATGCCTTTGCGAATGATCCCGAACGGGGTGTGTTCATCCTGATGATTCTGCTGGTTTTCACCGGCGGTGGTCTGCTGCTGTTTGCGCTGCGTGCCTCTGCCATGGAAGCCAAAGGCGTCTTTGGCAGCGTCAGCCGTGAAACCGCGCTGGTGGCCAATAACGTACTGCTGGCGGTGTCGGCCTTTGTGGTGTTTGTGGGGACGATCTGGCCGTTGGTGATCGAACTGGCCTCAACCAATGCACGGTGGACTGTGGCCGGGTCCAGCATCGCCAACCCGTTCTACACCATCGGGCTGTTTGACCGGCCTGAACAGGTCTCCGTCGGGCCGCCGTTCTTTGACGCGGCCTTTACGCCGTTCTTTGTGGCGCTGTCGATCATCTTGCCCATCGGGTCGGTTCTGGCATGGAAACGCGGGTCACTGGCCAAGGCTGCAAAAGCCATGATGCCGGTTGCGATTTTGGCGATGGCCTTGGGCGCACTTGCGTTTGCGATGCAGACCGGGCGGTCCGCGCTGGGGCCGGTCGGTGTTGTCTTGGGCGCATGGGTCGTGGGCGGTGCTGCCGTTGATCTGGCACTGCGCACGGGGCGCGGGGGGCTGGCGGACCGGTTGGGCCGCCTGCGCCGCCTGCCACGTGCAGATTGGGGAAAGTTCACCGCACATGCGGGCATGGGGATCACCGTTTTTGCGGTGGCTGCATTGCTGGCATGGGAGGATGAAGACATCCGCGTGGCGCAGGTTGGTGACCGCTGGGCCATCGGCATACACGAGGTGGAACTGGCGGACGTCCGGCAGATCGAGGGCCCGAATTTCGTGGGCGAGGGCGCGGATATCATCGTCTACCGCAACGGGCGGCAGGTCGGGCAGGTCTTTCCCGAAAAACGGTTCTATCCTGTCGCACAAATGCCCACGACGGAGGCCGGAATTCGCAACGGGCTTCTGCGTGATGTCTATGTGACCTTGGGCGATGCGCAGGACGGCGGCGGATACGCCGTGCGGACCTACGTCAAACCTTTCGCGAACTGGATATGGGGCGGGTCGATCCTGATGGCGCTGGGGGGGCTGATTTCGTTAACCGACCGGCGGCTGCGCGTGGCAGCAGGGGCGGCTAAAACCGGCCGCGCAAAACCGGTGCCTGCGGAATGACGGGGATGATGCGCGCGTTGGCGACAGGTCTGGTGCTGCTGTGGGCGACCACTGTGGTGGCCGTGCAGCCGGATGAAATCCTTGACGATCCGGTGCTGGAACAACGGGCGCGGGCGCTGTCCGAGGGGCTGCGCTGTCCCGTGTGCCGCAACGAAAGCATTGACGAAAGCAACGCCGCCATCAGCCGCGATTTACGGCTGTTGTTGCGCGAACGGCTTGTGGCCGGTGACACCGACGCCGAAGCGCTGCAATTTCTGGTCGATCGCTACGGTGACTACATCTTGCTGAACCCCAAGGTCGAAGGGGCGAATATCCTGCTGTGGCTGGCCGCGCCATTCATGCTGGTGCTGGCAGGCGGCGTGGCCTTTGTCACCGTGCGGGGCCGCGCCGCAGCGCCTGTCCCCGATGCGCTGAGTGCAGACGAACAGGCGCGCCTTGATGACATCCTGAACTCCTGATGCCCCGTAAGTGACGGCACGTTTGGGCTTTTCTAAACCGTGCAGTTCACTAGGGTATCCCCGAAGCCACCCGGAAGGACGCCCCATGGAATATGCCGCCATCTCCCTTGAGATCAAAAACAACGTCGCCACCCTGACCCTGAACCGGCCCGAATTGAAAAACGCGCTGAATGTGCAGATGCGGGCCGAAATTGTGCACGCCGTCAAAGCGGCGGAAAAAGAGGCGCGGGTGTTGATACTGGGCGGGGCGGGCGATGCGTTTTGTTCGGGGCAGGATCTGGGCGACAGCGGCAATGCCACAAATCTTGATCTGGAACGGACGTTGCGTGATGAATATGTGCCCATGTTGCGCGCGATTGCGGAATGTAAAATTCCCACGATCAGCGCCGTGCACGGGGCCGCAGCAGGGGCCGGGGCCAATCTGGCGCTTTGCGCAGATGTGGTTATTGCGGCGGAGGAGGCTTACTTCATCCAGGCCTTCACCCGCATCGGCCTGATCCCCGATGCAGGTGGCACCTACTTTCTGCCCCGTCAGATGGGGGCGGCCAAGGCCATGGGGGCGGCCCTGTTCGGTGACAAGATCACAGGCCGTCAGGCCGCCGACTGGGGCATGATTTTCGAGGCCGTTCCGATGGCCGACTTTGACACACATGTCGCATCACGTGCGCTGCATTTGGCGCAAGGCCCGACCGCAGCCTACGTCCGGATCAAACAGGCGCTGCGCGGATCGTTCGAACACACCTTGGATGAACAACTGGCCATCGAGGCGCGCCTGCAAGGCGAATGCGGCAAGACCCGCGATTTTCAGGAAGGCGTCATGGCCTTTTTGCAAAAACGACCTGCGCGCTATCAGGGTCGTTGATCGCAGTTACGGGACAGGGGTGTAGGTGGTCGTGATCAGGCTGCCCCCCAGCCCGTCCACACTGTCAAAGGTGCCTTCGACGCGCACGATGGTACGTCCGTTGATCTGCACCTCCATCCCGTCGCCGTCGTCGATGATATCCACCGGTGCGTCGGCCGCGTTATCCGCCAGGGCGACCACCAGAACGTCTTCGGCGGTGTCGAAATCACGAATGACGGTGGCCGCGCGCGCGGGGTCGATCCAGTCTCCGACGATAAAGTCATCCTCCCCCGCGCCGCCGAACGCCTCATCGGCGGTGCCAAGGGCAAGCGTGTCATTACCATCCCCCCCATAAAGCGTGTCGGCGGCTGGTGTTTCAGGGGCCCCCGTGATGGCGAAAAAGTCGAAAACGATCTCGCCGTCCTCATCGCGGTTCAATTCACCCGCCCGCAGGTCGCGGTAGTCCTGTGCAGTCAGATCACGCGTAAACAGATCGGAGCCCGCAAGCGTATCGTCGCCTGCGCCCCCCGTGAGGGTATCCGACCCCGAACTGCCGAACAGATCGTCATTGCCTGTCCCCCCGTCCAGCACGTCATTACCGGTTCCGCCCACCAGCAGGTCGTTGCCAGACCCTCCGGAAAGGGTGTCATCGCCGGCACCACCGAACAGGCCATCGTTCCAGTCTTCGCCAAAAAGGGTGTCGTCGCCGCGTTCGCCCTGCAGCAAATCCTTGCCCAACCCGCCATAGACCGTGTCATCGCCGCCCGCCGCCGTTATGTCGTCAAATCCCGCAAAGCCGGTGATCAGATCGTCGCCTTCGGTTCCCGAAAGTGTGTCGTACCTGTCCGTGCCGTTCAGGGTTTCGCCGTCAGGGCCGTCATCGTCGCCTGAGGACCGGCCGCCGATGTCCAGCAAGGACAGCAGTCCGATGCTGGCCAGAAGAAACAGCAATTCCATAGACCTGTCCTCACGCTGTCAGGGTTCGGGGCGATATTAACCATGATTTCGGACAAACAATAAGACGTTTTGGAAACACTTCGTTTCGACGTCGCACGGTTAGCCTCAGGGATATTCAGCGAGAACCCTCATGCCGCGTCGGGGTCGGGGGGCGGTCGATCAAGCCGGAAATACACGCTGTGGACCCATACACCGTCGATGCAGAAGGTATTGCGTGCGCGGTGGGTTTCGCGAAATCCCAAGGCGCGCAGCAGCCCGCAAGACGCCGCATTGTCCGGGTCGGCGTCGGCGAACAGATGGTCATGATCGGTTACCGCCCAGATGTGGGGCAGAATGGCTGTCATCGCCTCTGACACAATTCCCTGACGCCAGAACGGTCGGCGCAGCATGAACCCCACCTCGTTACGGGCGTAATTTCCGGCGTTGCCGATGTAGTCGCCGCCCATCTCGATCTGGAAATTCACCGGCGCCTCGGCCCAGTGGGCGATGCGACCGTCCAGGATCTTTTGCGTCACATCCGCCGTCGCGTGGGGGGGCGTGGACCAGTACCGCATGGCTTCGGGATCGGAATAGGCGGCGAACATGGCGTCGATATCCGACGCGCGCGGTTCGCGCAGGATCAGGCGTTTGGTCTTGATCATGAAAAAGGCCCTCCAAGGGTGATCCTGAAGGGCCTTTGATCCGAAATCCAGCGTCGATTAGCGCTTTTCGATGTCCACGTAATCGCGCGCGGTCATGCCGCAATACAGCTGACGCGGGCGGCCGATTTTCAGTTGCGGATCGTCAAGCTGTTCTTTCCACTGGGAAATCCAGCCCACGGTGCGGGCCAGGGCAAAGATCGGTGTGAACATGGACGTGGGAAAGCCCATCGCCTCAAGAATGATGCCTGAATAGAAATCGACGTTCGGGAACAGCTTTTTCTCGGCGAAATAGGGGTCGGCCAAGGCCTGCTTTTCAAGCTCGATCGCGACTTGCAACAGTGGATTGTCCTCAACCCCGAGCAGTTCCAGAACCTCGTCGGCGGATTGTTTCATCACCGTCGCGCGCGGATCGTGGTTTTTGTAAACGCGGTGGCCGAAGCCCATCAGACGGTAGCTGTCGTTCTTGTCCTTGGCACGGGCGATAAATTCGGGGATCCGGTCTGGTGTGCCGATTTCCTTGAGCATCTCCAGACAGGCCTGGTTCGCGCCACCGTGGGCCGGACCCCACAGGCAGGCGATGCCAGCGGCGATACACGCAAAGGGGTTTGCACCCGAGGAGGACGCCAACCGCACGGTCGAAGTCGAGGCATTCTGTTCGTGATCGGCATGCAGCGTGAAAATCCGGTCCATGGCGCGGGCGAGGATCGGGTTCACTTCGTAATCTTCTGCAGGCACCGCAAAACACATCCGCAGGAAGTTGGACGCATAGTCCAGATCGTTGCGCGGATAGACGAACGGCTGGCCAATGGTGTATTTATAGGCCCACGCGGCGATCGTCGGCATCTTGGCGATCAGGCGGATCGTTGCGACCTCACGCTGGTGGGGGTCGTTGATGTCGGTGCTGTCGTGATAGAACGCGGACATGGCGCCCACGACGCCGACCATAATGGCCATCGGGTGCGCATCGCGGCGGAATCCACGGAAGAAATTGGCCATCTGTTCGTGCAACATCGTGTGATTGGTCACGAGGCTTTCGAACTTCTCCAACTCCTCAGCTGACGGCAGTTCGCCGTACAGCAGCGCATAGCACACCTCAAGGTAATGGCTGTCGGACGCCAGTTGGTCGATGGGATAGCCACGGTGCAGCAGTTCACCTTTGTCGCCATCAATAAAGGTGATGGTGCTGTCGCAGGCGGCAGTGGACGTAAAGCCCGGATCGTAGGTGAACACACCAGCCTGACCGTAGAGTTTGCGAATGTCGATCACGTCAGGCCCCGCAGTGGGGGAGTGGATCGGCAATTCGTAGGATTTACCATCAATGGTCAGCGTTGCTGTTTTCTGGTCAGCCATGTGTTTTTCCCTTTCTAGGCACGCAACAGGGCGCGAACCCCGCAACGTCGTCAAATCTGCGTCTGATCCGCGCTAACAGTCACGTGTTAGCATTTGGTTTCAGACGGTTGCGTCCTTGATCCGGGCGATGGTTTCGTCCCGCCCAAGGACCAGCATCATGTCAAAGACCGAAGGGGACACCGCGCGCCCTGCCAGCGCCGCGCGCAGCGGTCCGGCCAGTTTGCCAAGTTTGGTGTCATGGGCCTCTGCAAGGGCGCCCACGATCCCTTCGAGGTCGTCTCGCGTCCAGCTACCAGTTTGCAACTGCGGCGTCAATTCCGCCAGTATACCTTTGTGTACATCATCCAGCGCCTTGGCTGCTTTTTCATCTGGCACAATAGGGCGGGATGTGAGAACAAAGTGAGCCTTATCAAGAAGTTCCGGGAAGGTCTTCGACCGTTCCTTCAGGCTCGGCATGGCTTTCAACATTCCGTCACGTTGTGGTGACGTAAGGGCAGGCTGGTCGGTGGCGGCCAGATAGCCCTCCACCTCATGCAGCAGTGCAGCATCCTCTGCGGCGGCAATATGCTGGCCGCACAGATTTTCCAGCTTTTTGGTGTCGAACCGCGCCGGGGACTTGCCGATCCCGTCCAGATCAAACCAGTCCCGCGCCTGTTCATCGGTGAAGAATTCGTCATCCCCGTGCGACCATCCCAACCGCGTGAGGTAATTGCGCATCCCCGCCGCAGGATAGCCCATGGCCTGATATTCAGCCGCCCCCGTGGCCCCGTGCCGCTTCGACAGTTTCTTGCCGTCGGGCCCGAAAATCAGCGGGATATGCGCCAGCACGGGTTTGTCCCAGCCCATGGCGTCGTAAATCAGGTTCTGGCGGAAGGCATTGGCCAGATGGTCGTCGCCGCGCACCACGTGGGTCACGCCCATATCATGGTCATCGACCACCACGGCCAGCATATACACAGGCGAGCCGTCCGAGCGCAGCAGCACCATGTCGTCCAACTGGTCGTTCTGGTAGGTCACGTCGCCCTGCACTTCGTCATGCAAGGTGACAGACCCCTCACGGGGGGCCTTGACGCGAATGACGTATGGCGCGTCGGGGTGGTCTGCATCAGGCACATCGCGCCACGGGGACCGGAACAGGGTGGAGGTTTTGTTGGCGCGCGCCTCTTCGCGAAAGGCCTCGATTTCGTCCTGGGTTGAGAAACATTTGTAGGCCGTGCCATCCGCCAGCATGTGCCGCGCGACCTCGGCATGGCGGTCGGCATTGGCGGCCTGCGATGTGGGCGCGCCGTCCCAGTCCAGACCCAGCCACGTCAGCCCGTCCAGAATAGCCTGACGGTTTTCATCAGTGGATCGGGCTTTGTCCGTGTCCTCGATCCGCAAAAGGAACTTGCCGCCCCGACCACGGGCATACAGCCAGTTGAACAGCGCCGTGCGGGCGCCGCCGATATGCAGGGCACCCGTAGGCGAGGGGGCGAAACGGGTGACGACGGGGCGATCGGACATGAAAATTAACCTTTTGCTAACTACAAAATGGTGAAGTTGGGGCCGCACGGGGCCGGACGTTGCGCCGCAGATACTAAGCCCGCCGTCGGAGGACAAGAGATGCAGGCCATGCTGGGACAGATTGCTGCCCAACGGGACCATCTGTTCCTGTGGACGCCCATCGGGCTGTCTGTCGGAATTGCTCTCTATTTCGGGCTTAAATTTGAGCCGCCCTTAGCCGCGTCCGCCACGCTGTTGGTCTGCGCTTTGGTCGTTTGGGTCGTGCAGCGCTGGCTGCCTGAGGGCCTGCGCATCACGGTGGTGGCGCTGGCGCTGATTGCGGGCGGGTTCGGTCTGGCTGGCGTGCGTGCGCATATGGTGGCCGAACCGGTGCTGGGCTTTCGGTACTACGGCGCCATCGAAGGCCGCATCGTGGCCATCGACCGCTCCCAATCCGAGGCCGTGCGCCTGACCCTTGACCGCGTGGTCCTCGAACGGATGGACCCGCGCCGCACACCCGCCAAGGTACGCGTGTCCTTGCATGGTGAACAGGGCTTTATCACCCCTGAGCCGGGCCAGACCGTCATCCTGACAGGGCACCTGTCGCCGCCCTCAGGCCCTGTGGAGCCGGGGGGCTTCGATTTTCAACGTATGGCATGGTTTCAGGGCTTGGGCGCTGTGGGCTACACGCGCACGCCGGTGTTGCTGGCGCGGCCCGCATCTGACGGGGCTGCGGGCCTGTGGGTCTACCGCCAAAGGGTGGCGATCAGCCAAGGCGTGCAGGCGCGCATGGAGGGGGAGGCCGGTGCCTTTGCCGCCGCCATCATGACCGGCGACCGAAGCGCCATGGGGCAGGCGTCGCTGGCGGCGCTCAGGGCGTCCAATCTTGCGCATTTGCTGGCGATTTCGGGGATGCACATGGGCATTCTGGCGGCCTTCATCTTTGGGCTGGTGCGCTACGGTCTGGCACTTTTCCCGCGCGTGGCGCTGCGGTTCCCGACCAAGAAAATCGCAGCCATCGCGGCCTTGATCGTCGCGGCCTGCTATCTGGCTTTGTCGGGAGGGAATATCGCCACGCAACGGGCGTTCATCATGGTGGCGGTGATGTTGGTGGCGGTGCTGTGCGACAGGCGCGCACTGACCCTGCGGGCGGTGGCCATCGCCGCCATTCTTGTGCTGATCCTGCGGCCAGAGGCGCTGTTCGGTCCCGGCTTCCAGATGTCCTTTGCCGCGACCACCGCCCTTGTGGCGGTGTTTTCAGGGATGCGCCATGTGCCCATGGACGCTGTGCCCCGCTGGCTGCGCCCTGTGGGGGCCGTGGTGGTGTCGTCGCTGGTGGCAGGGCTGGCCACAGCCCCCATCGCCGCGTTCCATTTCAACCAGATCGCCCAATACGGGCTGATTGCCAACCTGCTGAGCGTGCCGCTTATGGGCACGCTCGTGATGCCCTCGGCGGTGCTGGCCACGGTCCTGTGGCCCGTGGGTCTTGAGGGGATCGGCCTGTGGCTGATGGATTTTGGCCTCAGCTGGATTTTGGGCGTGGCGCATTTTGTAACCGGTTTGGGCGGCAGCCTGCGCCATGTGGTGACACCGGGGCCGGAGGTCTTGGTGCTGATCGCCGTGGGGGGATTGGCCGTAATCTTGTGGCGCGGGTCGGCCCGTTGGGCCGGTCTCGTGCCGCTGATGCTGGGGTTTGCGCTGTGGCAGGTGGCCGAACGGCCCGACCTGTTGATTGCGGACAGCGGATCGCTGATCGGGGTGATGACGCAAGAGGGCCGCGCGGTGTCCAAGGCGCGCGGGGAAAGTTTCGCGGCGGGCAGCTGGCTGGAAAACGACGGTGCGCCGGTGCCCCAAGAAGATGCCTATGCGCGGGCAGGGCTGGACGAAGACGGCCGCATCATCCGTGCCACCCTTGGCCGGACCGAGGTCATCAACATCAGGGGTAAAACGGCGCTGGCCGAGGTGTCAGGCTGTGGCGGCGCGGATATCCTCATCACCAACCAAGACCACAGCGCCCCCGCAGGCTGCACCCTGTTTGACATCCGCCGTTTGCGCCAGACCGGCGCTGTTGCAGGGTGGGTGGAGGACGGGCGCCTGCGCCTCGAAACAGTGCGCGACCGCACGGGCGACAGGCTGTGGAACGCGCGCGAGGTGCGTCAGCGGGACAGCCCGCTGACCCGCGCGCTGGCTCGGCTTCAGTAGGACCGGATCAGCCCGACCAAGCGGCCCTGAACCTTCACCTGATCATCCCGGAACAGCCGGGTTTCATAGGCCGGGTTCGCCGCCTCAAGTGCTATGGCATTGCCGTTGCGGCGATACCGTTTCAACGTGGCTTCTGCGTCTTCGACCAGCGCCACGACGATGTCGCCGTTGTCGGCTGTTTGCGTCTCACGAATGATGACCACGTCACCGTCGTTGATGCCCGCGTCGATCATGGAGTCGCCTTTGACTTCAAGCGCGTAGTGATCGCCTTTGCCGACCATGGCGGCAGGCACGGCCACGTTGCGGCTGACCTCTGAGATGGCGGCGATGGGCACACCGGCAGCGATCCGGCCCATGACGGGCAGTTCAATTGCGCCACCGTTTTCCAGCGGTTGTGCCGCCGCGGGACGGCTGTCGGGCCGGTCGCCGTCAATCACCTTGGGCGTGAACCCCGATGGGGCAGGCGCGCCGCCCAGCTTCGCCTCAAGCGCGTCGGGCAGTTTTACAATCTCCAGCGCCCGCGCACGGTGCGCCAGACGGCGGATAAACCCGCGTTCCTCCAAGGCTGTGATCAGCCGGTGGATGCCGGATTTGGACCGCAGATCAAGGGCTTCCTTCATCTCATCAAAGCTGGGCGGCACCCCGTCACGCTGCACGCGCTTATGGATGAATTCCAGTAGATCAAGTTGCTTCTTGGTGAGCATGCGCCCTCTCCCTCAACAGCTGTGGTTCGGGATGTTCTACTGGTGTTCTTGTTTTGTGTCAATATGTTCTGTTTCAGATCGGATAGATCGTCACAGCATCGCCGGCCGCCTTGGGCGCGTCATCAATGGGGCGCAGCAGCAGGCAATTCGCCTCGGCCAGCACCGTCAACATGGAACTGTCCTGACGATCAAAGGCGGTGACCTGCCGCGCGGCATCCCCCTCGTCAAAGCGCGCGCGCATGTAGTGGGCGCGGGGCCCACCAGCCGGAAGCGGAGCGGTCAGGCGGGCGGTCAGCGCAGGGGGCAGCACATCATCCAGCCCCAGCGCGCGCCGCACCATCGGCAGCAAAAACAAATGGCCACAGACCACCGCCGACACGGGATTTCCCGGCAGGCCAAGAAAGGCGACGCGGCCCTTGGCACCCGCCATCAGCGGCTTGCCCGGCCGCATGGCGATTTTGTGAAAACTGCGGGTGACGCCAAAGCGGTCGAGGGCAGGGGCCACAAGGTCATGATCGCCCACCGACGCGCCGCCGATGGTGACGATGATATCCGCCCCCCAATCTGCGGCCTGCGCCAAGGTCGTGTCCAGCGCCTCAGGCGTGTCGGGCGCGATGGGCAGGACATGCGCCTCGGCCCCGGTTTGGGCCAGCATAGCCTGCAGCGCGAAGACGTTCGAGGCGATGATCTGATCCGGCCCCGGATCCCCCCCCGGCATCAAAAGTTCATCGCCGGTTGAGATCAGCGCGACCTTGGGGCGGCGGATGACCGCGACACGCGCATGGTTCATCGCAGCTATCAGCGCAAGATCGGCAGAGGTCAGCGCGCGGGGGGCGTCGAGGGTGAAGTCACGTGTAAAATCAGCGCCTTGCGGGCGGATATTGATGTTGTCTTTCAGGGGTTCCGTGAGGGTAATCTGATCGCCGTTGCGGGTCACGTTTTCCTGAATAATCACACGGGTTGCCCCGTCAGGCACCGGCGCGCCGGTGAAAATTCGCACGGCCTGTCCGGGGCCTACATGCCCGTCCCATCCATGCCCGGCGGCGGCTTCCCCGATGACATCAAAGGTGCTGCCTGTCGTCGCTTGGCCGCTTTGAACCGCATAGCCATCCATGGCCGAGGCTGAAAACGGCGGCTGGTCCCGTTTGGCTCTCAGGGGGGCGGCCAAAACGCGGCCCAGGGCATCGGCAAGGTCAACAACCTCTGCCTCGCCCGCGCGCACCAACCCCAAACACAGCGCCTGTGCGGCGTCGACGGAGATCATCCCTCAAACCGGCCAGATTTGCCGCCGTCTTTGAGGGTGACGCGCAGGCCGCCGATGTCCATGTCTTTTTGCACGGCCTTGAGCATGTCGTAGATCGTCAGCGCGGCAGTGGAGGCAGCGGTGAGGGCTTCCATTTCCACGCCGGTCTGGCCCGTTGTCTTGACTGTAGCCGAGATACGCACGCCGGGGAGGGTGTCGTCTGGCACAAGGTCGAGGGCGACTTTGGTGATTGGCAGCGGGTGGCAGAGCGGGATCAGGTCTGAGGTTTTCTTGGCCCCCTGAATGCCCGCGATCCGCGCGATGCCCAAGACGTCGCCCTTTTTGGCGGTCCCGGCGGTCACATGCGCGAGGGTCTGTGGGGTCATCCTGACCCAGGCCTCGGCCACGGCAATGCGGTCCGTGACCGCTTTGTCCGACACATCGACCATATGCGCCTGTCCGGCCCCGTCAAAATGGCTCAGCCGGTCTGCCATCACATGCCGCCCATGGTCACCGGATTGGCCAGCAGGTTGCGGGTGGCTGCGGCCACATCATCCTGCCGCATCAGGCTTTCGCCAATAAGGAAGGTGCGCGCGCCGTAGCGGGCCATATCGGCCAGATCATCGGGGGTGTTCAGACCGCTTTCGCAGACAATCAGCCGATCCGCAGGCACCTGTTTGGACAGGGTGCGGGTCGTGTCCAATGTCGTCTCGAATGTCTTGAGGTTGCGGTTGTTGATCCCCATGAGCGGCGATTTGAGATGGCAGGCGCGTTCAAGTTCTTCTTCGTTGTGAACCTCAAGCAGGACATCCATGCCCCAGTCGAACGCCGCGGCCTCAAGCTCTGCGGCTTGGGTGTCCTCGACGGAGGCGAGGATGATCAGGATGGCGTCGGCGCCCAAGGCGCGGGCTTCGGCCACCTGATAGGTGTCATACATGAAATCCTTGCGCAGGGCGGGCAGGTCACAGGCGTCGCGCGCTTGGGTCAGGTACTCATCGGCACCCTGAAAACTGGGCCCGTCGGTCAACACACTCAGGCAGGTGGCCCCGCCGCTGGCATAGGCCTCGGCCAGTTTGGCCGGTTCAAAATCTTCGCGGATCAGCCCCTTCGAGGGGCTGGCTTTTTTGATTTCCGCGATCAGGCCGTAGCCTTCACGGCTGGCCTCGCTGAGGCGATCGGCAAAGCTGCGCGGGGCGGTAGCGGACCGCGCGGCGGCCTCGACATCGGCCAAGGGGCGGTCGGCTTTGCACGCCGCGATATGGTCGAGTTTGTAGGCTTTGATTTTGTCAAGAATATCCATGCAGGGATAGGTAGCGGTGCGGATGGCCAAAGGCAATCGCGCCTGCGGCGGGCGGGGTGCAAATTTTCTGCGAAAATTTGGCCTCCGGCGGAGGTATTTGTGAACCAGAGAGGTCGAGCTGTCCCGGAAAACCTCCGGGGGAGGTTTTCAGGCGAGAACGGGCGGAGCCCAAAGCCGTCTTGGAAAGGCCCCAGTGGGGCGTTTCAGCCGAAGAATGGTCGGTGACCCGAGCCGTATTCGAAAGCCTTCAATAGGGGACGTCTCACACGGGTGCACGAAGAGACCGAAGGTCGACCTAGCTACCTCGCTCGGGATCGCCCCAATGGATTGGCGGTTTGCCCTGTGCCTTCAGCCAATCATTGACCGCGCTGAAGGGGCGCGTTCCGCGGAAAGCTTTGACCGACAGCGGCGAGGGGTGCGCGCTTTCATGGATCAGATGCGCGCCTGTGGGCGGGGCTGTGATGTGTTTGGCGAACCCGCGCGCGTGACCGCCCCACAGCACAAAGGCCCGTGGGCGATCGCCAAGGCGCATCAACACATCCCGCGTCAACGCGTTCCAGCCCAGTTTGGCGTGACCCTTGGCGGCCCCTTCGGGCACGGTCAGCGCGGTGTTGAGCAAGAGCACACCCTGTTGCGCCCAGTCGTCCAGGGTGGTTTTGGTGCGTTGTGCGCCGGTATCGCTTTCGATTTCCTTGAAAATATTGCCCAGGCTGTCCAGCCGCCCGGCGAAATCATCGCGGATTGAAAAGGCCAGACCGTCAGGTTTGCCACGGGTGTGGTAAGGGTCCTGTCCCAGGATCACGACACGGCAGTCGTCAGGCGCCACCAGCGCGAGGGCGCGAAAAACATCGTCCACAGGGGGCAGGATATGGCGCGTGTCAGCTTCGAGTGCCTGTTGCACGGCCGGAAAGGCCGTGTCCCAGAATGGCAGATCGGCCCAGCCAGGCAGGTCCGGCCGTGGCAGGATCACGCGGCTGATGTGATGCGCGCCAAGGTTTCAAGGCTGCGTTTGGCGGCCCCAGAATCGATGCTTTCAGCGGCCATGGCAGCCCCGGCCTTCAACCCCTCCACCTTGCCCGCGACCAGCAGTGCGGCGGCGGCATTCAGCAGCACCGCATCGCGGTAGGCGGAGGCTTCGCCGTCCAGCAGGGCGCGGAAGGCGCGGGCGTTGTCCGCCGGTGCGCCGCCCATGATCGCCTCAAATGGATGCACCGGCAGGCCTGCGTCTTCGGGGTGGACCTCACGCGCGACGATCATGCCGCCAGAAAGCGCCGCGACGGCGGTGGGGCCGGTGATCGTGATCTCATCGGTGCCATCGGAGCCATGCACAAGCCATGCGGCCTCCGACCCGAGTTCCTTGAGGGTTTCGGCCATGGGAAAGATCAGATCCGGCGCAAAGGCCCCGGTGAGTTGACGTTTGACGCCTGCGGGATTGGTCAGTGGCCCGAGGATGTTGAAGATCGTTTTGGTGCCCAACTCTTGCCGCACGGGCATCACGTGTTTGATCGCCGGATGGTGCATGGGGGCCATCATGAAGCCGATGCCGGCCTCGGCCAGACCGCGTTCGACCACATTGGCGCCCACCATGGTGTTCACCCCCATTTCCGTCAGCGCATCAGCGGCCCCGCTGAGCGAGCTGAGGTTTTTGTTGCCGTGTTTGGCCACCGGCACGCCTGCGCCTGCCACCACAAAGGCGGTGGCGGTCGAGATGTTGAGCGTTCCTTTGCCGTCGCCACCGGTGCCCACAATGTCGATCGCCCCGTGGGGCGCAGTCACAGGCACGCAGTTGGCGCGCATGACGGCGGCGGCGGCGGCGTATTCAGCCACGCTTTCGCCGCGTGTGCGCATGGCCATCAACAGGCCTGCCATCTGGGCGTGGGTGGCGGTGCCGTTGAAGAATTCCTCAAACGCAGCCTCGGCCTGGGCGCGGGCCAGAGGGCCTTCGGTGGCGGCGTGGATGATGGGTTTCATGGCATCGCTCATGCGGCGGCCCCTTCTTTGGCAGGCAGAATGTCGAGGAAGTTTTTCAGCATGGCATGGCCGTGCTCCGACCGGATGCTTTCGGGGTGAAACTGCACGCCGTGCATGGGCAGTTCGCGGTGCTGCAGGCCCATGATGGTGCCGTCCTCCAGCTCTGCCGTGACCTCAAGACAGTCGGGCAGGGTGGCGCGGTCGACAATCAGGGAATGATAACGCGTCGCCTCAAGCGGGGAGGGCAGGCCCGCAAAAACCGATGTGCCGGTGTGGTGCATGGTGCCCATTTTGCCGTGCACGATTTCATGGCAGCGGATGACCTTGCCGCCGAAGGCCTCACCGATGGTCTGGTGGCCAAGGCACACACCCATGAGGGGGGTTTTGGTTTCCGCTGCGGCTTTGGTCAGGGCCAGACAGATGCCCGCCTGCGCGGGATCGCAAGGACCCGGCGACAGCACGATGCCGGTGGCGCCCATGCCCATCGCCTCTTGCACGTCGATCTTGTCATTGCGGCGCACGACCACATCGGCGCCCAATTCCCCGAAATAATGCACCAGATTGTAGGTGAAGCTGTCGTAGTTGTCGATCAGGAGGAGCATGGATCCGCCGCCTTTGGATTGGGTTAATTTGGGGCTACCGCACACGGCCCGCCCGCTTGTATAGTCGCCACATACATGGGCCGGAGCGCGGGGGGGCGTCAAGGCCCGCAATCATCCGGCGCGGCCTGAACGGGGCCATAGGGCGACACGTCGGGGCAGTCGAGGACGAAGGGCAGATGCAGGGATTTTTAGGTGGGATCGTGACCGGCGGGCTGGTGTCTGTGCTGGCCTTGTCGGTGGTGTCCGTGGTCAGTGAGCAGCCAGCAGGTCTGACGCCGCCCGCGCCTCCGTTGGTGACTGCGCCCGAGGTTGAAGACACGCCCGCGACGGTGGAAGAGGACGGGCCGTCAACGCCTGTGGGAAGTCTGAGTATTGATGAACCGGTGGCCCCCGCTTTGCCCGGCGCGGAAGCGGCGGCAACGGAACCCGCAAGTCCGGCAGCGCAAGACGCTGATGCGACCGCGCCGCGTGCGGACACCGATCCGCTGGACGAACCCGATGTCGTGTCGATTGAGGGCACATTGCAAGCGCCCCGGACATCCCAGCCAGCAGGTGTTGTGGCCGAGCCGGTTGATCCGGTCCTGCCCAATCCGCAGTCACTGGCCCCGCAAGTGCCCGCCACGGAGGCCGATCTGACTGTTTCGACCGCGCCTGCGGCCCCTGTTCTGGTGGACGAACCCGATGAGCCCGCGCCCGAACCTGAGGCGGCGAATGAGGACACCACGGGCGAGGAGACGGCGGACGCCACGGCGCAAACCGGCGCGGGCCGCGATGCAGACGCCGGAGCACAAGCGGATGCCGCAAGCGAGGGTGACGTGGAAACGGGTGCGGGTGCAGATGACGTGGCCCCGCAAGAGGATGTCTTTGTCGTTGATCTGCCACAAACCGGCGCGCAAGAGGCCCCTGGCGAGGATCCGGTACAGGCGGATGATCTGGCGCTGGCCACACCGGCGGCCCCGCGGATCCAGCTGCAGGGGGATGGAAACACGCTGTTGAGTGACCGCGACACCGGTGTCACTGTGCGCCGTCCTGCGTCCGAGGCCCCCCCCGCCGAGGACGCCACCACCCCTGCTGCCCCGCCGCCCAGCGATGCGCTGACCCGCTTTGCGGCGACCTATCCGGACCCTGCGGGAAAGCCGCTGATGTCTGTGGCCCTGATTGACGACGGGTCCATGTCCGCGGCGGCTGCGGCGTTGTCTGGCCTGCCGTTTCCGGTGACGATCATTCTGGATGCCGCGCGTGCTGATGCGCCGGAGGCCATGCAAGCCTATCGCGACAGCGGGTACGAGGTGGCGGTAATGGCCAATTTGCCGGACGGGGCGCGTCCGCAGGATGTGGAAGTCACTTTTGAAAGTGTGTTCGCGGCCCTGCCCGAGGCTATCGCCGTTATCGACATGGGTCAGGGAGGGCTGCAATCGGACAGGGACGTTACTGCGCAGGCAATGGACATTCTGGCCGATCAGGGGCGCGGGTTTGTGACCGTGTCGCAGGGGCTGAACATGGCCGGACGCGCAGCCGAACAATCGGGCGTGCCCGCTGCCACGATCTACCGCGATCTGGACCCGGACGATCAGGATGCCCGTGTCATCCGCCGCTTTGTGGATCAGGCCGCGTTCCGCGCACGTCAGAACACCGGCGTGGTGCTGGTGGGCCGGGTGCGGCCCGACACGATTTCCGCGCTGATTTTGTGGGGGACCGCCAATGGCGGGGATCAGGTTGCGTTGGTCCCGCTGAGCGCTGTTCTAACGGCGCAATAGGACGATCTGCGATCGGCGCCTGCGGCGGGCGGGGCTAAAATTCTACGAATTTTAGCGGTGCGTTGGAATGGGCGCCGCCGTTCAGGCGCGGTTCGGCCTGTCGGATAGGGTCGATTTTAGGTATTTTAGAACCAGAGAATTCAAGCCGTCCCGTAAAGCCTCCAATGGAGGATTTCAGGCGAGAACGGGCGATGTCCAAACCCGTCCTAGAGCGGGCCCCAGCGGGACGTCTCAGGCCGGATCGGCCTGTCCGTTCCACATAGTCATGAATTGCCACCCCTGAAGGTGGCGGCATCGGCTGCGGCGCGGCGGATGGCGTTGGATTTGTGCACCGTCTCCATATATTCCGCCTCCGGATCGCTGTCATAGACCACACCGCCGCCCGCCTGAATATACAGCTGGTCGTCCTTCAACACCGCCGTGCGCAGGGCAATGCACATGTCCATGTCGCCGTTGGCGCTGAAGTACCCGCAGCCACCGCCGTAGATGCCGCGCTTTTCGGGTTCCAGTTCGTCGATAATCTCCATCGCGCGGACCTTGGGCGCGCCGGACACGGTGCCTGCGGGCATACCGGCAAAAAAGGCGCTGAGCGCGTCTTGATCGTCGGCCAGTTCACCGACCACATTGCTGACAATGTGCATCACATGGCTGTAGCGTTCGATGATGAATTGCTGGGTCGGGCGGACGGTGCCGATTTTGCTGACCTTGCCGGTGTCGTTGCGCCCCAGATCCAGCAGCATCAGATGTTCGGCCAGTTCCTTCTGGTCGGCCATCAGATCAGCCTCGTTCGCGCGGTCCTCTTCGGGGGTCGCGCCACGGGGGCGGGTGCCTGCGATGGGGCGGATCGTCACCTCATTGCCAAAGACCCGCACCAGAATTTCGGGACTGGCCCCGATAATGTGATAGCCGCCGTAGTTGAAAAAGAACATGAACGGCGACGGGTTGGTGCGGCGCAAGGAGCGGTAAAGCGCGAAAGGCGGTTCGCGGAACGTCTGGGTCCAGCGTTGGGCGGGCACCACCTGAAAGATATCACCGGCGCGGATGTAGTCCTTGGCCTTTTCCACCGCGGCCATGTAGCCGTCCTTGGTGAAATTGGACACAGGTTCAGCCTCGGTGCTGTCCTCAAAACTGGCCAGTTCGGCGGCGGGCACAGGCAATTCCAGCGCCCGTTGCGCGTCCATCACCCGTTCGGCGGCCTGCGCATAGGCGGCTTTGGCGGATTGACCGGTGCCTGCATAGGCGGGGGCCACGAGGATCACCTCGCCCTTTACCCCGTCCAGAACAGCCACCACCGAGGGCCGCAGCAGCACCGCATCGGGCAGGCCAAGCGGGTCGGGGTTCACGTCGGGCAGATGTTCCACCAGACGGATCATATCGTAGCCCAGATAGCCGAACAGCCCTGCCGATGCAGGGGGCAAATCCTCAGGCAGATCAATGCGGCTTTCGGCGATCAACGCGCGCAAATTGTCCAGCGGATCGCCCTGCTGGTCTTCAAACGCGTCGTCATCGAACCGCGCCTGGCGGTTGACGCGGCTTGTGGTGCCGTGACAGTCCCAGATCAGATCGGGTTTCATGCCGACGATGGAATAACGGCCGCGCACTTCGCCACCCGTGACGGATTCTAGCAAGAACGCATGTTTGCCCGCGCCATTCAGTTTCAGCATCAGCGACACCGGCGTGTCCAGATCGGCCGTCAGCCGCGTGTAGACGATCTGGTGGCGTCCGGCGTCAAAGCCCTGCGCAAAGGTCTGGAAATCAGGCGTCATGTCTTACCGGAAGTTCGAGTGGATGGCATTGATCGCGGCCTGATTCAGGTTCACATCCGTGTTGACCTGAATGTTGCGGGTATAGAGTTCGTAGATGTCCTGCGCGATGCCCTGGCTGGTGCTTTCGGCAATCGACGCGACTTCGGCGGCAAAGGCACTGTCGGTGTCGTCGGCTGCAGTCACCTCGTCCAGACGCACGATGATTGCCCCGCCAGTGTTGTCCAGCACACGCACATCGCCCGGTTCCATAGTGAAAACCTCCGTCAGGAAGGTGGGCGGCGTGCCATTGACGAACCCGCGCCGCGTAAGGTCGGTTTCCTGCACGGCGTCAAGATCGAGGGCCGCAAATTCCAGCCCCTCGCGCAGTTGGGCTGCGCGCGCCTCGGCCTCATCCACGATAGCTTGGGCCGTGGCCTCGGCCTCCCATCCGGCGATCACATCGGCGCGGATATCATCCAGCGGGGGCACCATGGGGGCGGTGATGTCAGTCACCTCAAGCGCGAAAAGGCCGCCGTCGTCCAGCTCCTCCACCTCGGCGAAATCGCCCACATCGGTGGCCGCCGCAACCTCACGGAAGCTGGCGTAGGCGGCGATGCCGTCGGTGACTTCGGTGGTCCACGTGATCTCACCCAGCTGCATTTCCGTCTGCTCTGCCACGTCCGACAGCTGTGCGCCCCCGGCCAGCAGGTTGGTGATCGGGTCGATCTGGTCTTCGATCAGGCGGCGCGCGCGGGCGGCGGCCTGATCTTCGCGCAGGTCGGGCAGGGCCTGTTCAAAGGTGATGTTGCGCGCGGCCAGAATGGCGTTCATGCGAAACAGCGCCGGTCCCAGATCGGACGGGAAGGGGCCAACGGTGTCGCCGGTTTCTGCGGCAAAGATCGCGGGGCCTGCGTCGTCCATCTGTGCCTCGGTTACATCGCCGATGTCCACATCGTTCAGGGTCAGGCCGCGTTCGGCCACCAGATCGGGGAACGTCGTCTCACCGGCTTCGATCTGGGCCAAAGCCTCCGCCGCAGCCTCTTCATCGGAAAACACCAGCCGTTCGACCAGACGGCGTTCGGGTTGCTGGAATTCTTCCAGACGGGCTTCATATTCGGCGCGCAATTCGTCTTCATCCACCGGAACATCGTCCTGGATCATGTCGGGCGTCAGCCAGACGTAGCGGATCTGGCGGGTTTCCGGCGTGCGGTAAAGATCGGGGTTTGCCTCATAATGGGTCTGCAAATCTTCCTCGGACGGCTCGGGCAGGGTGACTTCAACATCTGCATCCGCCAAGGGGGCCCATGTAAAAGTCCGGCCTTCGCGCGAAAACTGGGCCAGTGTTTCGGCATAGGTCAACGGGGCGGGGATGCCGGTGAACACAGCGCCCTGCACCATAGCGCGGGTGGCCTGATCGCGCAGGGTGCTTTCATATTCGCGCACGCTGAGTCCCGAACGCGACAGCGCCTCGCGGTATTGGGCGCGATCGAAAGATCCATCAAGTCCCCTGAACGCGGGATTGGCCAGCACCTGTTCGCTGATCACACGGTCGCCCACTGACAGGCCAAGATCAGCGGCTTCGTCATCCAGCGACCGCTGGCCCACAACCACCTGAAGGGCGGTGGCGGGGATACCCTGCGCCTCAGCCTCGGGGAAGGAAATCTGGCGGCCCTGCTGGGCCGAAGCGGAGGCAATCCGGTTTTGCAGTTCAAGGTAATATGTCTGCGCCGCAATCGGCTTGTCCCCTGCGGTGCCGATAGCGCGCACCGTGCCCGACAGCCCCGTGGCGCCAAAGCCCATAAGACCCACGAACAGCAGACCCATGATGATCCACACAAAGAAGTTCCGTGTTTTGCCTGCTTTGGCCATGTCGAGACGCCCCTGAAATCACGTTTGCACCTGAATAGGCGGGGGATGGGCGGGGTGCAAGCGGTGTTGGACCTAGCGCGGGGTGAAGGCCACCAAACGGTCGAACAAAGCGGTGATCCCGGCGCGGTCGACGTTGGCAAAGGCCACGCGCAGATGACGGGTGCCGCCGCCCGAAGGCATAAACATTGTCCCCGGAAGGGTAAGAACGCTCGCGTCCTGCACCAGTGTTTTGGCCAGCTCATCCGATGGGACATCAAAGGGATGTTTCAGATAGGCAAAATAGGCACCGCACCCCTCCAGTGCCCATCCCGTCGCGGTGAGCCTTGGCATCTGTTCTTCTATCGCGGCGCGCCTGTCGAGAATTTCAAGCCGTTCCCCTGCCAGCCAGTCACCAAGATTCTGCATGCCCCACAGGGCAGCGCGCTGGCCCAGCTGGTTGGGGCAGATGGTGACGGTGTCGAGGAACTTTTCCACCTCCGCCAGTCGCGCCCGGGACGCGATCATCGCGCCGACGCGGTGGCCCGTCAGACGGTAGGCCTTGGAGAAGGAGTAAAGATGGATCAGCGTTTCGTCCCAGTCGGGGTCCTCGAACAGGGGATGCGGCGCGCCATTGGCGGCCAGATCGCCGGTGGTGGCGACGCGGCTGTCAAAGTCGCGGTAGGTTTCGTCGATGATCAAGGCGAGGCCCTTCGACCGCGCGAGGGCGGCAAAAGCCTGCACCGTGGCGGCCGGATATTCGACCCCGCCGGGGTTGTTGGGCGTGACCAGAACAATCGCGCGGGTGCGGTCAGTGATCAGGGCGGCTGCGTCCTCGGCACTGGGCACCAAGGCGTCATGCGGCTCCAACGGGACCGTGCGCACACCTGCCATGTCCAGCCACATGCGGTGGTTGAAATAATACGGCACCGGCAGGATGACCTCATCGCCCTCGGCGCATAAAGTTGAAATCGCCGCCGTAAACGCCTGATTGCAGCCTGATGTGATCGCCACATGCGCGGCCTCAATCTTCCCCCCGTAAGAAGCCGACCAATCGGCGGCCACCTTTGCGCGCAGCTCCGGCAGACCCAGAACAGGCCCGTAGAGATGACTTTCGTCGTCTTCAACGACGATCCGCGCCAGTTCCTGACGCAGGGCCAGCGGCGGCGGGTCTACGGGTGCTGCCTGGCTGACATTTATGAGGGGCGTGTCTGCGAAATCCACCCCTTCCAGCCAGCGGCGCGCCTCCATCACGGGGGGCGAAAAGGTGGTCTGGGTGCGCGCAACAGTCATCTGGAGGCTCCGAGGTTGAGAGTGCGGGATGCCTCCGGCGGGAGTTGTATCGGCCAAGATGAAGGAGGGCGTGGTCCCCTGTTTCATCTGGCCCGGAAAACTCCCCCCGGAGGGCCGATCGGCGTCTAGTCCTTACCCCGGTAAGGTTCGACATATTGCAAGGCCATGTCCCACGGGAAAAAAATCCACGTATCCTGGCTGACGCCGGTGATGAAGGTGTCCACCTGCGGCTCGCCTTCGGGTTTGGCATAAACGGTGGCGAAATGCGCCTTCGGGTAGAGGCTGCGCACCAGTTCGAGGGTTTTGCCGCTGTCGACAAGGTCATCAATGATCAGGATGCCGGTGCCGTCGCCCATCATGTCCGTGTCAGGCGATTTCAGGACTTGTGCCTCGCGCCGTTGGTCCGCGGCCCCGCCGCCCGAATGGTAGGACACCACGGAAATGGTATCGACCGTGCGCACGTCCAGTTCGCGCGCCACGATCATCGCAGGCGCCATCCCGCCACGGGTGATCGCCACCACCGCGCGCCAGGCGCCGTCATCGGGGCCTTTGCCATCCAGCCGCCATGCCAGGGCGCGGCTGTCGCGGTGGATTTGGTCCCATGAGATGTGGAAGCCTTTTTCGTGGGGCAGGCGGCCCTCTGGGCTGGTGCTCATGGGATCAATCCTTGTTGGGGGACATGTCGGGGGCGTCGACGGCTTTCATGCCGACCACGTGGTAGCCCGCATCGACGTGGTGGGTCTCACCGGTCACACCCGCGCTGAGGTCGGACAAAAGATAGAGGGCGGAGCCGCCGACCTCATCAATGGTCACATTCTTGCGCAGGGGTGAATTGTATTCGTTCCACTTCAGAATGTAGCGGAAATCGCCGATGCCGGAGGCGGCCAAAGTCTTGATCGGACCCGCCGAGATGGCATTGACGCGGATGCCGTCCTTGCCCAGATCCTCAGCCATGTAGCGCACGGAGGCCTCAAGGGCCGCTTTGGCCACGCCCATGACATTGTAATGGGGCATGATCCGTTCGGCGCCATAATAGGTCAGCGTGATCGCGCTGCCGCCCGCGTTCATCATCTTTTCGGCGCGCTGCATCACGGAGGTGAAGGAATAGACCGAGATGTCCATGGTCATCATGAAATTGTCGCGGCTGGTGTCCACATAGCGGCCGCGCAATTCGTTTTTGTCTGAAAAGCCAATGGCATGGACAACGAAGTCAATCGTCTCCCATTTTTCCTTGATGCCTTGGAACAGCGCGTCAATGGACGCCTCGTCGGCCACATCGCAGGGCAGCACCATGTCCGAGCCCAGCTTTTCCGCCAGCGGCCCCACACGTTTTTTAAGCGCCTCGCCCTGGTAGGAGAACGCAAGTTCGGCCCCGGCCTCGGACAGGGCTTTGGCGATCCCCCATGCGATGGATTTGTCATTGGCCAGCCCCATAATCAGGCCGCGTTTCCCCTGCATCAAATTGGATGACATAGCTTTCCTTTCGGCCCCGACGGCGCCTGATAAATGTCTTGTGGGTTTGGTTTAGGCGATAGGGCTGGGGGCTTCAAGACACCGGGCGTTTGCTGCTTGACGTCCCTCGGTGCGGTGCCACCTTAAGGCAAAGCAGTGTTGGATAGGACAGACCATGGCAGACCGAAGCGGCAAATTTGCAGGCGAAGATCCCTTCGAGATCGTGCGCACCTGGATGGCGGAGGCCACGGAGGCGGAAATCAATGACCCCAACGCGATTGCCTTGTCCACCGTCGATGCGGACGGGCTGCCCAACGCGCGCATGGTGCTGCTGAAAGATGTGGAAAGCGACGGGCAGGGCGACGGTGCCTTTGTCTTTTACACCAATTACGGCAGCCAGAAGGGACGCGAACTGGACGCATCGGGAAAGGCCGCATTTGTGATGCACTGGAAATCCCTGAGACGGCAAATTCGCGTGCGCGGGACCGTCACACGGGAGGACGGAGAGGCCGCAGACGCGTATTTTGCGTCCCGGAGTCTCAAAAGTCGACTGGGGGCTTGGGCGTCAGACCAGTCGGCGCCTTTGTCGTCACGCGCGGCCCTTGTGGCGGAGGTTGCCAAGGTGACGGCGACCAGAGGCACGAACCCCGATCGCCCGCCCTTCTGGGGGGGATTTCGAATCTCGCCCGTGGAAATCGAATTTTGGGCCGATGGCGACTTTCGGTTGCATGATCGTTTCAGGTGGTCCCGCATAAGTCGAAATGACCCTTGGGAAATCGACCGGTTAAACCCATAATTTTCACGCGACGTGAAAATTTGGAGGCGGAAACGCTTGTATTTCTTGCCGTTCGGGTCCACCGTAAGTCTCAAGTGAGATCCCGCGCACAACAATATTACGCGTGGGTGGGGACAAAAAATGACTGATGAAACGACGACCGCTCGCCCTGTGGGGGGGCAAGTGAAATGGTTCGATCCAACCAAGGGCTTCGGGTTTATCGTCGCCGAAAGTGGCGGACCGGATATCCTGCTTCATGCCAACGTGCTGCGCAACTTTGGGCAAAGCTCCGTGGCGGAGGGGGCAAAGATCACCGTGCATGTGGTGGAGACCGATCGCGGGCTTCAGGCCAGCGATGTGGTCTCAATAGACCAACCATCAGATGTTGCGGTTGCGACCCTGTCTGATTTTGCGGATTTTGACCCCGCCGAAATCGCCGGAACGCCGGTGGAGCCCGCCCGCGTGAAGTGGTTCGACAAGGCCAAGGGGTTCGGCTTTGCGAATGTCTTTGGCAAATCCGCTGACGTCTTTGTGCATGTCGAGGTCTTGCGTCGCGCTGGTCTGGCTGATCTGTTGCCCGGCGAAGCCATCGCGCTGCGGGCCATCGAGGGCAAACGCGGGCTGATGGCCGCTGAGGTTTTGCCATGGGAAAGCGCGGACTGACATCTTACCTGTGTGGTGCAGTGCTGATGGCGGGGACCGCCATGGCCGACTGTGATGCCGGAACCCTCGCGCTGCGGGGGGATTTCGGCGAAGTGCGGTTTTCTGTTGATGTGGCCGATGATGCGTCCGAACGGGCGCAGGGGCTGATGTTCGTCGAAGAGATGGGCACGTTCGAGGGCATGTTGTTTGTCTTCGAGGCCCCGCAAACCACCAGTTTCTGGATGCGCAATACGCTGATCCCCCTTGATATGGTGTTCATCGGGGCCGATGGCGTGGTCGATCATATTCACGAAAACGCCGTTCCGCTGGACGAAACCCCGATCTTCGGCGGGGACGACATACAATATGTGCTTGAGGTGAATGGCGGGTTGTCGGCCCGCTTGGGTCTTTCTGTGGGCGATGAGGTTCAGCACCCCAGTGTTGCGGGCAATGTCCTTTGGCCGTGCGACTAGCTTTTCGCGCTTTTGTCAACTTTACCCCTTTTCAAATCAGGCCGCAGGTTTTAGACGAGGCCTCGGTTCGGGGCGTGGCGCAGCCTGGTAGCGCACCTGTTTTGGGTACAGGGGGTCGGATGTTCGAATCATCTCGCCCCGACCACATTTTCAAAACCCAACTTACCCAAGTTAAGCATTGGCCGTCCCCTCGGGGGCGGCCGCTTGCGTTTTGGGGCATCGTCAGAGAGGTGCGCCGCCTGCATCCACCAAAAGCCGTGCCAGTTCTGCCTCGATCCGTTCATCGGGGAACCGGACCTGCTGCGCGCCGCCTTCGCGACGGGGCACGCGGATGTAGCTGTCTGCTGTTACCAGATACCCTGCCGTGTCCTGTAATCCGCTGAAGGCAATTACAAAACGGGGCAGGTCCTCGACCGTGCCGTCAAATTGCAAGATCAAGGCTGCCGCGGTCTGCGGGTCGGGCAACGATTCGCAGCGGACCTCGTTTTCATCCGGACGCACCACATCCTGCCCCGGACCATCGCAAACGGCGCCGGCTGCAAAGAACAAACCGGCAGGGTAGCCTTCAAAATAGGCCTGTTGCGCGCCTGCTGGCTGTGCCCCGGCGGCAAAGGACCCACCAGATGATGTGGTTTCTGCGCAGCCTGCCGCCAAAAGACCCAGTCCGAAAATCAGATGTTTCATTGCACAGGCCCCTAGATGATGCGTGACCACAGTGACACAGTTTGACCGAGGAACAAGGGGGGCGTCGGGCCATGCGCAAACCACGTCCTACCTGTGGATAAGTGATGTAGTTTCTAAACTTTGCGGCTTAGTGCGCTGTCATTTCACAGGATTTTCCAAACGGCGGTTTTGGGCGTCCACCCTGACATCCCTGTGCGCAAGCCTGAGGGGGAATCGGGGACAGCATTTGCCAGATCTTCGTTAACCATGGGTCAAGGATATTTAATCCATATTTAGGGTAAAAATTTCGTTGACCCCCTAGGTGTAGATGCGTCACCTTGTGCGGGCTGGATGAGACGCCACAACATATAGTGGTGAGGCCAGCGTGGGACAGGTTACAACACCTCAGTGCACCCTACGGTGATCTGACAGTGCTTCGCTTCGATTTTGAAGGCGGATGTATCATGCCCCACGCCATTGCCACCTCATCCGGCACGATTTTGAGACCCCCGACAGCGGGGTCTGGGACGGGACATATCATTCGCCGCAACGCCGGCACGATTACACAGGGGCAAGACACAATGAAAATCGAACGCAACTTTACGAAATCCGGACAGGACGCTTACGCAGAGGTCGCATTCAAATCCGCCACCTCCGAAATCCGCAATCCGGACGGGACGATTGTGTTCAAACTCGACGATTGTGAAATCCCCCAAGCCTGGAGCCAGGTGGCCTCTGACGTGATCGCGCAGAAATACTTCCGCAAGGCAGGTGTGCCCTCCGCAACCGTGAAGGTCGAAGAAAAAGACGTGCCAGAGTTTTTGTGGCGGTCCGTGCCTGCAGAGGGCGCGACCATGGACGGCGAAACCTCCGCCAAGCAGGTGTTCGACCGGTTGGCTGGCGCATGGACGTACTGGGGCTGGAAGGGTGGCTATTTCACCACCGAAGAAGACGCGCGCACGTACTTTGACGAAATGCGCTACATGCTGGCAACCCAGCGTGCCGCCCCCAATAGCCCCCAGTGGTTCAACACCGGCCTGCACTGGGCCTACGGCATCGACGGCCCCGCGCAGGGCCACCACTATGTGGATTACAAGACCGGCAAGCTGACGAAATCCACGTCCTCCTACGAACATCCCCAGCCGCACGCCTGTTTCATTCAGTCGGTCGCTGACGATCTGGTCAACGACGGCGGCATCATGGATTTGTGGGTGCGTGAGGCGCGCCTGTTCAAATACGGTTCCGGCACCGGCACCAACTTTTCCTCACTGCGTGGCGAAGGCGAGCCACTGTCGGGCGGTGGCAAGTCGTCTGGTTTGATGGGCTTTTTGAAGATCGGCGATCGTGCAGCCGGCGCTATCAAATCAGGCGGCACCACGCGCCGCGCGGCCAAAATGGTGATTGTCGACGCCGACCACCCCGATATCGAGGAATTCATCAACTGGAAGGTGCTGGAAGAGCAGAAAGTGGCGTCCATCGTCGCCGGTTCCAAAATGCACGAAGCCAAGCTGAACCTGATTTTCGGCGCGATCCAGGGCTGGGACGGGGCAGAGGCCGACGCCTATGACCCCAAAAAGAATGTTCAGCTGAAAGACGCCATTCGCGAGGCCAAAAAGGTCATGATCCCGGAGACTTACGTCAAGCGGGTTCTGGATTATGCACGGCAGGGGCATACGTCGATTGAATTTCCGACCTATGACACCGATTGGGATAGCGAGGCCTATAACTCCGTCTCCGGCCAGAACTCCAACAACTCGATCCGTGTGACAGACGCCTTCCTCAAGGCCGTCGAAGAGGACGCCAACTGGAAGCTGATCAACCGCCGCAACGGTGAGGTCGCCAAGGTGATCAAAGCCCGCGATCTGTGGGAAAAGGTCGGCCACGCCGCATGGGCCTGTGCCGATCCGGGCATCCAGTACCACGACACGGTCAACGCATGGCACACATGCCCCGAAGACGGCGCGATCCGCGGGTCCAACCCGTGTTCTGAATACATGTTCCTCGACGACACGGCCTGTAACCTTGCCTCGATGAACCTGCTGACCTTCTACAAAGACGGCGAATTCCAGGTTGAGGATTACATGCACGCCTCCCGTCTGTGGACGGTCACGCTGGAAATTTCGGTCATGATGGCGCAGTTCCCATCGAAAGAAATCGCCCAGCGGTCCTATGACTTCCGCACGCTGGGTCTGGGCTATGCCAACATCGGCGGCCTGCTGATGAACATGGGGCTGGGGTATGACAGCGACGAAGGCCGCGCCTTGGCCGGTGCGCTGACCGCGATCATGACCGGTGTATCCTATGCCACCTCCGCTGAGATGGCGGGTGAGCTGGGCCCGTTCCCGGGCTACAAAAAGAACGCCGACCACATGTTGCGCGTCATCCGCAACCACCGCAACGCGGCCTACGGTGCGACCGAAGGGTATGAGGCGCTGGACATCAAACCAGTGGCCCTTGACCATGCCAACTGCCCCGAAGCCCGCCTGATCGACATTGCCATGTCGACATGGGATGAGGCGCTGAAGCTGGGTGAGAAGCACGGCTACCGCAACGCGCAATCCACCGTGATCGCGCCCACCGGCACCATCGGTCTGGTCATGGATTGCGACACCACGGGAATCGAGCCTGACTTCGCGCTGGTGAAGTTCAAAAAGCTCGCCGGTGGTGGGTATTTCAAGATCATCAACCAGTCCGTGCCTGCGGCCTTGGCAAAGCTGGGCTATTCCTCCAGCCAGTCTGAGGAAATCGTGTCCTACGCCGTGGGCCACGGCACCTTGGGCAATGCACCGGGCATCAACCACACATCGCTGGTGGGCCACGGGTTTGGTCAGGCAGAAATTGATAAAATCGAAGCCGCGCTGCCATCCGCCTTCGACATCCGTTTCGTGTTCAACCAGTGGACACTGGGCGAAGACTTCTGCAAAGACGTCCTCGGCATTCCTGCCGACAAGCTGAACGATCCGACGTTCGACCTTCTGAAATCCCTGGGCTTTTCCAAGGCCGATGTGGACGCCGCCAATGACCACGTCTGTGGCACCATGACGCTGGAAGGTGCGCCGCACCTGAAGGAAGAACACTATGTGGTCTTCGACTGCGCCAACCCCTGCGGCAAAAAGGGCAAACGTTTCTTGTCCGTCAACAGCCACATCGACATGATGGCCGCCGCACAGTCGTTTATCTCGGGTGCGATCTCCAAGACGATCAACATGCCCAACGATGCCACCATCGAGGATTGCCAAAAGGCGTATGAGCGCAGCTGGGCCATGGGGATCAAGGCGAACGCCTTGTACCGTGACGGGTCCAAACTGTCCCAGCCACTGGCCGCAGCCCTGATCGAGGACGACGACGAAGCCGCCGAAATCCTTGAGAGCGGCAACACGATGGAAAAGGCGCAAGTCATCGCCGAAAAGATCATCGAAAAGGTCGTCATCAAAGAGGTCATCAAATCGCACCGCGAAAAGATGCCCGAGCGCCGCAAGGGCTACACCCAGAAGGCCATCGTCGGCGGGCACAAAGTCTATCTGCGCACCGGCGAATATGAGGACGGCAACCTCGGTGAGATCTTCATCGACATGCACAAGGAAGGCGCTGGTTTCCGCGCGATGATGAACAACTTCGCCATCGCCGTGTCCGTGGGCCTGCAATACGGTGTCCCGCTGGAGGAGTTCGTGGATGCCTTCACCTTCACCAAGTTCGAACCCGCTGGCATGGTTCAGGGCAACGACAGCATCAAGAATGCGACGTCGATCCTTGACTATATCTTCCGCGAACTGGCTGTGTCCTACCTCGACCGGACCGATCTGGCCCACGTCAAACCCGAAGGCGCGTCCTTCGACAGCCTTGGCCGTGGCGAAGAAGAAGGCGTAAGCAACATCTCCGAGCCATCCGAGAGTGCGGCCACCAAGTCCCTCGAGGTCCTCAAGCAGATCAGCTCCACCGGATACCTGCGCAAGCGCGTCCCCAACGAGTTGGTCGTCCTGCAAGGCGGCGCAGGTGCTGTGGCCTTCACCGATGGGGCCGATGCCGCTGTCGCACTTGATACGCTGGCCCCAGCCGTGGCCGCAGGCGGCGGGATGGCGCAAGCGACGGCTGTGTCCACCGGCACCGTCAGCATGTCCGCCCGCGATAAGGCGAAGATGCAGGGCTACGAAGGCGACCCGTGCGGCGAATGCGGCAACTACACGCTGGTGCGCAACGGCACCTGCATGAAGTGCAACACATGCGGCGGCACGTCGGGGTGTAGCTGATAGAACACCGCGCATCTTTCGAGGCGCGCGGGGACGTCTTGGCCGCAGGCAGAATACCGGGCGGTACACTAGAATGAGCCAAGATGGCGAGACTAACGGGAGGGCTTCGGTCCTCCCTTTTTTGTCGAATTGGCTTCGCCAATCCGACCCGCGCGGGCAAGCCCGCGTTTTGGCGTTTTCACGGTGTGTGGCGGTGACCGGTCGAACGGGAGGATTTGCATATTTTTGAACCAAAGAAGCGGGGCCGGTGCGCAGACCACAAGCGACGGCGTTAAGGTTAATGCGTCTTGAATTCAGTACGCTACAGCTGGAAGGTGGAACTGCTTTGGGCTCCCCCCGTTGTCGGCCGACACCTTTCCCCGGAGGTTTTCCGGGACGCCTCGGGTCTCCGACCATTCCTCGGCTGAAACGCCCCACTGGGGTCTTTTCGAGACAGCCCTTGGCTCCGCCCGCTTTTGCCTGAACCCCTCAACTGGAGGCTTTCCGGGACGGCTCAAGCTCTCTGGTTCCCAAATACCTCCGCCGGAGGCGCACGTTCGCGGGCCTGCGATCCGGTTAGCGGATATCGAAACCGGCCTCGGCGAGTTCAAATCCGTCAAATGAGAATCCCGGGCTGACGGTACAGCCGACCAGCGTCCAGTCGCCCGTTGTTTCTGCGGCCTGCCACCAGTCTTTGGGAACAATCCCTTGCGGACGTTCGCCCGCTGCAAGATCAGGGCCAAGGCGGATGTCGGCCCTCGGCCCCGCGTCAGTTTCCGCCAGTTTAAGACGCAGCGGGGCACCGGCGTAGTAGTGCCAGATTTCCACCGCATCGACCCTGTGCCAATGGCTGGGTTTTCCGGCCTCGAGCAGGAAATAGATGCAGGTGCCATGGGGGCGGTTTGTGGCGGTGTCATCGACCCAGGTCTGGCGATAGTGCCCGCCTTCGGGATGGGGCGACAGGTTCAGGGCGGCGATGATATCTTGTGCTGTCATGGTCCTAGGTTAGGCTGTCCGCAAACAGGACCCAAGGGGGTATGTCATGAAAACGATCATTGTGGGTGCGGGGATCATCGGGGCCAGCATCGCGTGGCATCTCGCCCGTGCGGGGGCACAGGTTGTGGTCATTGACGGAGGGATGCCCGCCGCGACTTCGGCCTCGTTCGGCTGGATCAACGCCAGCTTCTATGCCGATGCGCACCATCACAACCTGCGGGCGGCCAGTTTGCGAGGATATCGCCGTTTGATGACCCATCTGCCTGATTTGCCCGTTTCATTTTGCGGCGCATGGTGGTGGGAAGAACAGGGTGAGGCGCTATATCGGATGAAGTCCGACCTGCAAGATCATGAATATGCTGTAGAATATCTATCCAAAGCATGGGCTGAAAAGGCGCAGCCGGACCTTGAGGGTGTGCCTGATGATCTTCTGGTTTTTCCGTCCGAAGCCGCCGCCGACGCAGCCGCGGTCGCCGACCGGCTTTTGCGATCTTCGGGGGCGCAGGTGTTGCGTGGGGTGAGGGTTAACGGTCTTCTGGGGGCAGAGAAAATCACAGGGGTTGTGACCTCTGTCGGGGATGTCGAAGGTGACCGCGTGGTAATCGCCGCTGGCAACGGGGCGCCGGATATTCTGCAGACCGCAGGGGTAAACCTGCCCATGCTCACCCGACCGGGCGTTCTGGTCACGACACGGCCGGTTGATGCGTGCATCACGCCAATCCTTGTGACGCCCCATGGGGAGGTTCGCCAGTTGCCAGACGGCCGGCTTCTGGCGTCAGCGGTGGCCAACCATCAAGGTGACGACGCGTCCGAGGTTTTCGAAACACCTGACGCCATCGCCGCCCGGGTCATGGGCTGGCTGAGCCCGATGATCCGGGGCGGGGTGTCCGGTTGGGATGAGGTCACGCTGGCCTACAGGCCGGTGCCTGAGGACGGCCTGCCGGTGATCGGTGCAGCAGGGCCGGAGGGCCTGCATGTGGCGGTGATGCATTCGGGCGTGACACTGGCCGCAGTCGTGGGCGAGGTTACAGCGGCAGAGGTTTTGGGGCAGGCGACCAATGCCCAAACCGATCTGGTGACGCCCTACAGGCCAGACCGGTTCCAATAGCAAAAGGCCCCCGCGTTTGCAGGGGCCTTTGCGCATTTTCAGTGTCTTACTTAAGGATCGAACGGCCGGCGTAAACGGCGGTCTCGCCCAGCATTTCTTCAATGCGGATCAACTGGTTATACTTCGCCAGCCGGTCCGACCGCGCCAGCGATCCGGTCTTGATCTGGCCGCAGTTTGTGGCCACGGCGAGGTCTGCAATCGTTGCATCCTCAGTCTCACCGGACCGGTGCGACATCACATTGGTAAAGCGCGCGCGGTGGGCCATGTCGACGGCGGTCAGTGTCTCGGTCAGGGTGCCGATCTGGTTGACCTTGACCAACATGGAATTGGCGGATCCGCGTTCGATGCCCATGGACAGGCGGGCAGGGTTGGTCACGAACAAGTCGTCACCGACCAGCTGGATTTTGTCGCCCAAACGGTCGGTCAGGGCCTTCCAGCCGTCCCAATCGTCCTCGGACATGCCGTCTTCGATGGAGATGATCGGGTAGTCGTCACACAGAGCCGCCAAATAGGCTGCGTTTTCCTCGGACGTGAGGGATTTGCCTTCGCCCTTCATCTCATACTTGCCGTCTTTGTAGTATTCCGTCGCCGCGCAATCCAAGGCCAGATAGATGTCTTCGCCCGGCGTGTAGCCCGCCTTTTCGATGGATTTGAGGATGAAATCCAATGCCGCACGGGTTGAGCTGATGTCAGGGGCAAAGCCGCCCTCATCGCCGATGCCTGTGCTGAGGCCTGCGGCCGACAACTCGCCCTTCAATGTGTGGAACACTTCGGACCCCATGCGCACCGCTTCCGCGATGGAGGTGGCGGACACCGGCATGATCATGAATTCCTGAATATCAATCGGATTATCAGCATGTTCGCCGCCGTTGATGATGTTCATCATCGGGACAGGCAGGGTGCGTGCTGCGGTGCCGCCGATGTAGCGGAACAGCGGCTGCGCGGTGAATTCTGCGGCGGCCTTGGCCACAGCCATGGACACGCCGAGGATCGCATTGGCGCCCAGACGGCCCTTGTTGTCGGTCCCGTCCAATTCGATCATGGCCATGTCGATGGCGACCTGTTCGGTGGCGTCAAAGCCGAGGATTGCTTCGGCGATTTCGCCGTTCACGGCGGCCACGGCCTGCAACACGCCTTTGCCTTTGTAACGGGATTTGTCACCGTCGCGCTTTTCCACCGCTTCGTGGACACCTGTTGAGGCCCCCGATGGCACCGCCGCACGGCCCAGCGTTCCGTCCTCAAGGGTCACGTCGACCTCAACCGTGGGGTTGCCGCGACTGTCGAGGATTTCGCGGGCGTGGATGTCGATGATGGTGGCCATGGTCTGGGACTCCTGTAATCTGTTAGCGCAAACAGCGCATCTGTTACCGCCCCTATATCGTGCCCTTTGACGCTTGGGAAGGGCGGCGCAGGCGTGCCTCCCGCAGGAGGGTGAAAAGACCGGCTGCAATGACAATGGCAACGCCCACCAAGGTCAGCGCATCGGGGAATTCCGCGAAAAACAGCGCGCCGATGACAAGCGCGAAGAGCATGCGGCTGTAGCGGAACGAGGAGATAAATGCCGCATCGCCCGCCCGAGTGGCCGCAATAATCGCCAGATAGGCGACCATGCCCACGAAGACGCACAGCACCAGCACGGACCATTCGTAGGGCGTGGGCCAGACGAGCGATTGGCCCCAGACCACGCACAGCAACAGGCCCGCTGGCACCAAGCCGATGAAGGCCGCGATGCTCAGGTGAGGGCCGGAAATGTCGGATTTCAGATTGCGTGTCACCAGATCGCGCGCGGCCAACCCCAGCATCCCGATGATGGCCAGCAAGACCAGCGGATCAAACCCGGACGCACCCGGTTTCACGATCAGCAAGACACCGGCAAAGCCGATCAAAATAGCGACCCAGCGCCGCCAGCCCACCTGTTGGCCCAAGAACAGCGCGGCCCCCATGGCGACCACCAGCGGTGTCGCCTGAATGATGGCAGACGCCAGTGTCAGATCAATCAAGGCGAGCGATGAGACAAAGAAAATCGATCCCAGCGCCTCCAACCCTGATCGCAACACCACCTTGGGGCGGCGTTGTTCGGTCACGAACACAGGTTGACCCGTGGCCAACAGCCAACCGGCAAAGGCCACGATGCCACCCAAGCCGATGAAGGCGATGATCTGGCCTGCAGGCACGGTGCCCGACAGCCCCTTGATCAAGGCGTCCTCAATGGCGAACCCCAACATGGAGGCGGTCATCAGGGCTGCGCCGCGCAGGTTTTCCATCAGTCTTTCAACCGCACCAACAGGTTGTTCCCGCTCGATTTTGTTTCGATATCGCGCAGGGCCTTGGCCAGCCCGCTCAGTTTGCCATGGCCATAACTGCGCGGGTCGAAATCGGGATGGGCCGCCAAAATCATCGACCCCACGCCACCCAGATTGTACCAGTCGTCCTCGGTGTCGATGCGGTTCATGGCCTCAACAAACAGATCATAAGCCTCTGACAGTTTGTTGTTCTGCTTTTCGGGCACCGCCTCTTTCACATCGGCCTGAACAAGGTTTTCGATCAGGATAAACCGGTTGCAGACATTGCGCAGGCTGTCGGGCGTCTTCGCCTCGCCAATGCCAATCACGCTCAACCCGTCTTCCCGCAGCCGGTTGGCCAGCGCGGTGAAATCACTGTCCGAGGACACCAGCACAAAACCGTCAAACTTGGCCGTGTGCAAAATGTCCATGGCGTCGATCACCAGCCCGATGTCCGAGGCGTTCTTTTGCCGCGTGTTGGCCGTTTCCTGACGCGCCACGAACCCCAGCGACGGGATGATCTTGGACCAGCCTTTCAGCATGTCCGACGACCAGTCGCCATAGACGCGGCGCAGGGCAGGTTCCCCGATGCGCGCGACCTCTTTGAGGATCGCCTCGGCGTGTTTGGCAGGTACATTGTCCGCGTCGATCAACACGGCCAGAAGGGGACGATCGTCAGCCATTCTTGGCTCCTTTCTTGACCCCGTAAAGTTCAAGCCGGTGGCCTTTGAGGTCATACCCCAGCTTGTCTGCGATGCGGTCCTGCAAGGCTTCGATTTCGGCGTCGATAAATTCGATCACCTCACCCGATTGCAAATCAATCAGGTGGTCGTGATGTTCCCCGCCGGCTGTCTCATACCGCGCGCGCCCGTCGCCGAAATCATGCTTTTCCAGAATGCCCGATTCCTCGAACAGTTTTACGGTCCGGTAGACCGTGGCCAATGAAATACGCGGGTCCTTGGCAGAGGCACGGGCATAAAGCTCCTCCACATCCGGGTGATCATCGGCATCCTCCAACACCCCCGCAATGGTGCGGCGTTGGTCGGTCAGGCGCAGGCCACGGGCCTCACATCGGGACAGGATCGTATCGGTCATGGGCTGCGGTGTAGGCCAAAGCCCCAAACGGGGCCAGCCTTGAATTTTGAAAATGCCATGGGCGCGCTCTTTACCCCAGATTAAGGTTAAC
>NZ_JAHDGE010000004.1:41027-48505 GCF_020627745.1 Pseudooctadecabacter sp. | reverse complement strand
GCCTTGAATTTTGAAAATGCCATGGGCGCGCTCTTTACCCCAGATTAAGGTTAACGCCGCCGGTCGTCCAAGAGGGGCCACTTGAGCGGGTGCCCTGCGGTCGAACCCCTCAGACTGAGGTTTTCCAAGACGGCTCGGGTCTCCGACCATTCTGCGCCTGAATTCATCCCCCGGATAAATTCCAAGACAGCTCAAGCTCTCTGGTTCCCAAATACCTCCGCCGGAGGCGCACATCTGCCACTCCGCGTTCCTATCAGCCGGTATCACGCCGCCGCCCCAGACGTATCCATGTCCCGCCCAAGGCGCGCAGCCGTGCACCTGTGCCCAGTTTGAACCGCGCAAGTCCCGGCGCATGATCCGTCTCCACCAACCCCAGATCAAAAAGCTGGTGGCCACTGTTCGTCAGATGGCCCGCCGCATGATCCAACAGCACGCGCGGCGCTTGCAGATCGCGCCCCAATGGCGTGCAATGCGCGGTCATATAGGTGGCGGTCAAGCCGTGTGACATCACCAGACAGGCCGCAACAGGGTGCCCCTTGGCCGTGGCTTCGAACATCAGCGCATCTTTGGGGTTGATCGCCGCATATGCCGCCAGCAACGCAAACGGATAGTCCCGATACCGCCGCGCACGCGCTTGGGCGGCCGCCTGATGAAACAGCCAATGGGGCCGTCCGTCCCAATAGGTCTGGCGCACCCGCAGACCTGCGGCCTCCCCCTTGACCAACCGGTTGCGCCATTTGCCCTGCATCGCCGCGCGCCGGTCCGTTTGGGTCAAATCCCATTCCGCCACATGGGCGGGTGTCATGATCTGGCGGTAGCCTGCCGCGCGGTAGGCGGCAGGCGCATCATCCTCGCCGTTGATCAACCGGGGGGCCTGTGTCAGCGCGTCCGATCTGATCCGGCTGGCAAAGCGTATCCCGCCCCATGTCCCGATCCGGCGTTGCAAAACCACGGGCGCGGTTGAAACCACGTCCGACCCGAAGGCTGTCAAAGCGCGGGCAAATTGGGGCGATTGTTGCAAAGGTAATGCGGGCAGGGCGGTCATGACCCCATTAACGCCACCTTTACCTAAAACAGGGTTAATGGGCGCATGAAACATCTGCCGCGCATTCCGGCCCCCCGTCTGACCTTACCCGCCGCCGCCCTGATGGCCGCCTTCGCGGCCCTGATCGCTGGCGGTCTGTTGACGCTTTTAACCTAGCTGCACCAGCGCGTGACGCTTTTTGCCCGCGCTCAGCTTGATGGGCGTGTTCAGATCAGTAGGCGCAATCAATAGGCCCGTGTCCGTCACAGCCGCATCGTTCATCTTGGCACCGCCTTCGGCGATCAGACGTTTCGCCTCTTTGCCGCTGCCCGCCAGCCCGGATTTCACGATCAGCTGGACGATGGAAATTCCGTCGCCCACATCACCTGCCGCCAAGGTCAAGGTGGGCAGATCATCGCCCACGCCGCCTTTTTCGAACACCTCACGCGCGGTCTGCGCTGCCGCCTCGGCCGCCGCACGGCCATGCAGCAGGGCCGTCACCTCATTGGCCAACACGATCTTGGCGTCATTGACCTCCGCCCCCTCAAGCGCACCCAACCGGTCGCATTCCTCCACCGGCAGTTCGGTGTAGAGCTTCAGGAACCGCCCCACATCCGCATCGGTGGTGTTGCGCCAGAACTGCCAGAATTCGTAAGGGGACAGCATGTCAGGGTTCAGCCAGATCGCCCCTTGCTGGGACTTGCCCATCTTCTTGCCGTCAGACGTGGTCAGCAGTGGCGACGTCAGGCCGTAAATCTCATGATCCAGCACACGCCGCGTCAGGTCGATACCGTTGACAATATTGCCCCATTGATCCGACCCGCCCATCTGCAACAAACAGCCGTAACGACGGTTCAGCTCAAGAAAATCATAGGCCTGCAGGATCATGTAATTGAATTCCAGAAAGCTGAGGCTTTGTTCGCGGTCCAGTCGGGATTTGACGGATTCAAAGCTCAGCATCCGGTTGACGCTGAAATGCTTGCCGATGTCGCGCAGAAAATCGAGGTAGTTCAACCCGTCCAGCCATTCGGCATTGTTCAGCATCAAAGCAGGAACATCGCCGCTGTAGTCAATGTAATTGGCAAACACCTGTTTGATGCCTGCGATATTGTCGTCAATCATCGCAGGCGTCAGCAGGGGGCGTTCATCGGCGCGAAACGACGGATCGCCCACCTTGGTGGTGCCACCGCCCATCAGCGTGATCGGCTGGTGGCCGGTCTTTTGCAGCCAGCGCAGCATCATGATCTGAATGAGCGATCCCACATGCAGAGATTTTGCCGTCGCATCAAAGCCGATGTAGGCTGGGACGACGCCCTTGGAAAACGCTTCATCCAGGCCCTGATAGTCCGTGCAATCGGCCAGAAAGCCGCGCTCCATCATGATGCGGATGAAATCGGATTTGGGATGGTAGGTCATGGCATCGTCCTGCTAGTTTGGCCCTGTCTATAGGGGCTGGCAGGCGTGAGGGAAAGAGCATGTTGAAACAGGATCGGGTCCGCGCCCTCGGGCTGATGTCGGGCACATCGCTGGACGGGATCGACGCCGCCGAGATCGTGACCGACGGGCACGAGGTGTTTGAGGTTCTGGGCACCGCCTACCGCCCTTACACCGACAGCGAACGTGCGGTTCTGCGCGCGGCATTGGGCAAGTGGCAGGACGATGATGTGGCGCAGGTGTCCGCCCTGATCGACACGTTGCACGCCGACCTCGCAGCCCAGTTTCCGGATGCTGATCTGGTGGGGTTTCACGGCCAAACCCTGGCCCATGATCCTGGCGGACGCGGCACCCACCAAGCGGGTGACGGCGCGGCGCTGGCGCAGGCCTTGGGCAAACCGGTGGTCTGGGATTTCCGGTCCGCAGATGTGATGATGGGCGGGCAGGGCGCGCCGCTGGCCCCGTTCTACCACTTTGCCTTGGCCAAGAAAATGCAGGCCGATGGGCCGCTGGCGATATTGAACCTTGGTGGCGTGGGCAACCTCACATGGATTGATCCCGCGTTGCCCCACCCGGACAGCGACGGCGCTTTGCTGGCCTTTGACACAGGACCCGCCAACGCCCCGATCAATGATCTGATGCAAAGCCGTCTGGGCTTAGCGTCAGATCAGGACGGCGCGCTTGCTGCCACCGGTCAGGTTGATGACGGGATCGTTGCGGCCTTCTTGCGCCATCCCTATTTCTTCCGAATGCCGCCCAAATCACTGGACCGGGATGCCTTTGCAGATCTGACAGGGGCCGTGGCGGACCTGTCCGATGCCGATGCCGCCGCCACACTGACAGCGGCCTGTGCGCGGTCTGTGGCACAGGCCCTTGCGCTTTGCCCAAGCACGCCCCGGCAGCTTTTGGTGGCAGGGGGCGGGCGCCGCAACCCCACCATGATGTCCATGATCGCCAAAAGCTGTGAGGTGCCTGTCGGCCCGATTGAAGACGCAGGGTTCGATGGTGATTTCCTTGAAGCGCAGGCCTTCGCCTTTCTGGCTGTGCGCACCGCAAAAGGCCTTGCGACCTCCGCACCCGGCACCACGGGTGTGGCCGCCGCCATCGGCGGGGGAACCCTGTCGCGCCCCTCATGACGATGCGTTTTTGATCCGCTGTTGATTTAGGTATTTTTGAACCAGAGAAACACAAGACGGCACAATATCGGACACCGCGCGCGCAAACTCAGCTTTGAAATTCGCCACACGGTCTCACGTCGGGCGCAGTCCCCTGTTTCTCTGGTTCTCAAATACCTAACTGCAACAGATCACTCAGGCGAGCCGGTGAGGATGCGCACATTGGCGAAGACGCAGGCCAGCGGTTTTTCGAAGAAAAACCGCCCCCCGCCCGCAGCATGCGCCGATCGAAGATCGGTCCTCAGGCCGGCAGATGTATGTTGAACCGTGCGCGCAGTGCGCCATCAAGTGCCGCATCAAACCGCGCGCCGGACCGGGTGGCCAAGATCGCCTCTTTACGCGCCGTCGCCCCCTCGACCAGAACAGGGCGGTCGTTTTCGGCCCATTCTTTCGGGCTCATCCGGTTGCCCAAAGCGGGGTAAACACAATCGCGTTCCATGTGGCTCAACGTGCGATCGGTGCCCAGATAATGGCCCGGCGCGGGTTTGTCCGGGGTGCCCAGACAGACCTCGGCCATCTGGTCCAACGCCAATGTTTCGTCATCGACCTCGATCCCGCGCACGCAGCGTTGGGCTTGACCGATCAGATCATCGCCCAAAATCAGGCTTTCGTGGCAAAAGCCCAACAGCGATGCGTGCATGCCTGCGGCCTCATAGACCATGTTGCAACCCGAAAGGCCCGCCATCACATTCGAACACATCTGTTCCCAGCCCGCCTGCATGTCCGGCATCTTGCTGTCGGACGCGCCGCCTGCGGCCCCGCCGGGCAGGCCGTAAAACCCATGCATCTGGGCGCAGCCCGCCGTCAGCAGTGCCTGTTCGCCCGAACCGACAGTCATCGCCCCCGTGCGCAAATCCAACCCGAAGGGCCAGGTGCCAAAGATCGCGGGATGGCCCGGCGCCATAGCATTCACATAGACCACCCCCGCCAGACATTCCGCCACGGCCTGCACGATGGCCCCCGCTGTGGTCGAGGGCGCAGTGGCGCCGGACATGCCGGCGGACAGCAACAACACAGGCATGCCGCCACGGATACAGGCCTCCATGGTTTCACAGCTTTCGGTGGCGAACTTCATGGGCGGGACGACAAAACAGTTGGAATTGCTCATGAAGGGCCGTGCGCGAAAGGCGTCCTCTCCGCCTGCGATCATATAGAGCATTTCAAGGCAGTCGCCTACGTGGGACGGATCGCTGAAGGATGTTCCGATGTGCTTGGTCGTGCCTGCGGTGCAGGCATAGATCGTGTTCAGATCCATCTCTAGGTTGTCGAGAATATCGCGGGCCACCATGGGGCGCTGCAGGAAGTGGACATTATCGAGCACATCGGTGATCCGTGCCGCATCGTGCAAATCCTGAAGTGTGCTGTCGCGGAAGGCGTTACCGGCCACATCGACCATGCTGACGGCGGCACCGGCGGTGCCATAGTGGACGCGCGTACCGCTGAGGTCCAGATCGTGGCGCGCCTCGCGCCCCACAAGCGTGACGTCCTTGCAGGCCTTGGCCAACATATCCTCGACCAGCGCGCGGGGGTAGCGCAGGCGTCCGTCTTCGCCCAGAACGGCACCTGCTTCGGTCATGATCGTGACGCCGGAGGGGGGCGCATCGGCCAGTCCGATGGTTTCCAGAGCGGTCAGGGCGGCATCGTGAATGCGGGCCACATCAGCCTCTGTCAGGGGTTTGTAGGTCCCGCCCGACATTCCGGGCCGGATCGGACGCATATCGTCGGACAGTTTGGCGGCCCGTGCGGCGTGGCGCGCGGCGCGTCCGCCCGACCGGTTGCCGCGACGCGGGTGTGTTGAGGGATCGGTTGAGGGGGATGGCGACTGGGGGGTATCAAGAGACATAGGATATGCTTTCGGTCTAAGAGAGGACAGGACGGAGGTCTCAGACGAAGGGGCGGCCCCGGGCGGCGCGACCGCGGCGCGCACCGATGGTGCGCAGGACGCGCAATCGGATGGTCAGGGTACGAAATGCCATGCTCATGCGGCCAGCGTGAACCGCGATAGTGGCGGTCGTCTTATCCAATTCCGACCTTATGTCGCAAACGGACATTGCCGCACGAGGAAAGGCATTCAGCGGATCAGTCACAAACTTGTGAGATCAAGGGGTTGGCGCACTTTCGCCTGCTTTTTCAGGGGCACTGCGCGATCTGCTGCTGATTTTCGAAATCTTTGAAAATGGGATGGAACGACATGGGGTCTGTATCGTTTGAAGGTCACAAGCGGGCTTTGCATCACCACAGACCACGCAGCCTGCGACAAAGAAAAAGGATAGAAATCATGACACGTGCACATCTTGCAGTCAGCGCCGTCGCCGCACTGGGCTTTGCGGCCACCCCTGCCTTTGCAGGCAACCTTGAAGAGCCGGTAATCGTTCCAGCCCCGGCACCGGTGGCGGTTGTTCCGGTGGTAACCGGCAACGACTGGACGGGCTTTTACGCCGGTGGTTCGTTGGGCTACGCCGATGCGGAAGAAGCCGACCCCAGCACCTTCGAAGCGGACGGTGCGACCTACGGTCTGCACGCGGGCTACGATTACGACTTCGGCAGCTTTGTGATGGGTGGCGAGCTGGAAATCTCCGGTTTTGACGTCTCTGCCGGTGGGGTCGATGTAGATTCGGTGGCACGCGCCAAGTTGCGTGCAGGCTACGACGCGGGCAACTTCCTGCCCTACATCACCGCAGGTGCGGCGCAACTGAACACCGGCGGCGCGCTGGACGGTGACGACACAGGCGCCTTCTATGGTCTCGGCATGGACTATCTGCTGACGGACAGCATCCGTCTTGGTGGTGAGGTCCTCAAGCACGAGTTCGACGACTTCGACGACAGCGGTCTTGATCTGGACGCCACGACGGCCTCTTTGCGGATGTCGTTCCAGTTCTAAGCCGGCTACGACAGTATTAATGACAGGCGCGGCGGGGAAACCTGCCGCGCCTTTGTCGTTTTAGTCGGACGGTCCGGTCAAAAGGGCATCGACCGTATCGCCCGAAATGGACCGGCCAAGGCGGGAAAAATCGCCGTCGCCAAACATGGCGGTGGCGGCATCGTGGATGACGCGGTGCGTGGCCCGCGCCAGCGCCGACCCGAGCGACAGGCGTGCCGCACCCAATCGGCCAAAGGCCGCGCGGGTCTGCGCGGTGTAAAGGGGCCCTGCCACCAGCACGTTGACCGGTGCCGTCACACTGGCACAGATGCGCGCCACATCGTCCATCGTTCGGGGCAGCGGCGCATAAAGGCAATCGGCCCCTGCGGCCTCGAACGCCTGAAGGCGGCGGATGGCCTCCTCCAAGTCATAGGCGCCGGTCATGATGCCGTCGGCACGCGCGGTCAGGACGAAGTCACGCGGCAGGGCGCGGGCGGCGGAGGCTGCGGCTTTGATGCGCTGGGTGGCCAGATCCGCGTCATATGCGTCGGACCCGGGCAGGCGGATGTCTTCGATGCAGATGCCCGCAAGGCCCGCCTCGGCGGCAAGGCGGACCGTTTCTGCCACCGTGTCCGGGTCATCGCCCCAGCCGTTTTCGAAATCACCCTGCACCGGCAAGGGCGTGGCTGCGACAAGGCTTTCGGCGTGCGCCAGTGCTTCGTCCCGCGTCACACCCAGACCGTCCGGCCGGCCCAGCGTAAAGGCATGGGCTGCGGAACTGGTGGCGATGGCCTGCGCGCCCATGGCGGCCAGCATCTTGGCAGAGCCTGCGTCCCAGGCATTGGCGAGGATGAAGGGATCGCCGGGGCGGTGGAGGTCACGGAAGGTCGTCATGGGCAGTCCTTTCATTGGTTTCGAATTAGGCTGTGCCAAATCCGACGGGGGGGGGCGCTGCCCCCGGCCTTCGGCCTCCCCCGGAGTTTTC
>NZ_JAHDGE010000004.1:0-40927 GCF_020627745.1 Pseudooctadecabacter sp. | reverse complement strand
CAAATCCGACGGGGGGGGGCGCTGCCCCCGGCCTTCGGCCTCCCCCGGAGTTTTCGGATCAGAAGAATACGGGCGGGCGTGCGAGCCTAGGCGGTTTGGGTCGCGGCGAAGGTTAGAAGAGTTTGGAGGGCGGTCCGATAACGGTCGTCGTCGATGGTCATGGCCACACGGATGTGGCCTGCGCCTGCGGTGCCGAAGCTTTCGCCGGGCATGGTGGCGATATGGTGTTGGTCCAGCAGTGCATTGGCAAAGTCCTGCCCTGACAGGCCCGTGCCGCGGATATCGAGCATGGCGTACATCGCGCCTTGAGTGGGGCTGGCCCTGACGGTGTTTTGGGCGGCCAGCAGGGTTTCGGTGATCTGGCGGCGGCGTTGGAAGGGGGCTGCGACCTGATCTTCAAGCTCGGTGCCTTGGGAGAGCGCGAAGAGGGCGGCGTCCTGTATGTAGCCCGGCACGCCGTAGGTGGTGTGGGTCGCCAGATTGATCATGTGGGTGATCGCATCCTCAGGGCCGCAGACCCAGCCCACACGGGAGCCGGTCATGGCATGGCTTTTGGACATGGAACCCACGACCAGCGTGCGGTCGGCCATATCCGGCAGGGCGCGGGGGCTGATGTGTGTGCCATCCCAGACCTGTGTGTCGTAGACCTCATCCGAGATGAGGGTAAGATCATGGGTCTGACAAGTGGCGGCGATGCCATCCAGCGTGGCGCGGGAATAAACTGCCCCGGTGGGGTTGTTTGGCGTGTTGATCAGCAGGCTTTTGGCGCCGTCTGCCTGGGCCGCGATGTCGGCGGCCTGGGGTTGAAAGCCTGCCTCCGGGCGGGCGGGAACGGCGCGGGGCACACCGCCGACGCCGCGGATCGTGCCGGGGTAGGTCGCGTAATAGGGGTCGATGAAGAGCGCGGTGTCGCCGTCATCCAAAACCGCATGGTGTGCGGCGAAAAGGGCCGATTGCCCGCCCGGTGTGATCAGGATGTTGGCGGGCGTGGTCGGAACGCCGGTGCGGGTGGCGATGCGGTGGGCCACGGCGGCGCGCAGATCATCGGTGCCGGGCACCATGGCATAGCCTGTGTGGCCTTTGAGGGCGGCTCCATGCATGGCGTCCAGTATCGGCTTGGCCGTCCGGATGTCGTGTTCGCCGATTGTGAGTTCGGTGATGTCGTGACCTGCGGCTTTCATGCGGCGGGCCTTGTAGAAGACCTCCCACCCGTCGGAGCCGGAGGGGGTCAGATGTGTGATGCGATGCGAAAGTTTCATGGCGCCACGTGACCTTGCGCACGCGGCGGTGTCAACGGGTGATCAGAGTGCGCGGGCCGGGGCCTTCGGCGGCGCGGGCATCGCCCGGATTATAGAGGGCGCAGGCCTCAAGGGACAGACAGCCGCAGCCGATGCAGCCGTCAAGACTGTCGCGCAGGCGTTCCAATTGGGCAATGCGGGTGTTGAGGTCTGCCCGCATAGCGGTGGAAATGCGGGCCCAGTCGGATTTGGAGGGGGCTTTGTGAACGGGCAGATCGGCCATATGTGCGGCGATATCGGCCAGCGGCAGGCCCAGTCGCTGGGCGATCATCGCAAAGGACAGCCGCCGCAGATCATGCGCGCCGTAGCGGCGGTGTCCGCCCGCGTTGCGCAGCGGATGGACGATGCCGTGGGTTTCGTAGAACCGGATGGCGGAGACCGCGAGGCCGGTGCGGGCAGCGAGATCGCCGATGGTGAGGCCGGACATATGTCTGAGCTTTCGAAAAAAGGTCTTGATCTAAAGTGAACTTGAGAAATTACACCCGTGGGCGTCAAGTCAGAAAAGGAGACAGACCATGACGCGCTTTATCAAATTTCGAAAAGACTGCCTGCCAGCCGAGGTGATCCGGCACCTAGAGCAACAAGGGCTTGGCTGGGGTCATGACCTGGATGCAGGATGCTTCGTCATGAAAACGGAGGACGCGTGATGGCGCGATTGGAACATGTGAACATCAGCGTGGCCGACGGGGCCGGTTTTGCGGCCATGCTGGAGGCGGTTTTCGGCTGGCACATCCGCTGGGAGGGGCCATCGACCGACGGGCAAGGCTATTCGCGCCATGTGGGCGAGGCTGGCAGTTACGTCGCGGTGTATGAGACGGGGGAGCCCGTGACCTCAGGCGGGGTGTTCAATCATCTGGGTGTGGTCGTGAAGGATCTGGACGCTGTGTTGGCGCGGGTTGAGGGCTATGGCCTGACGTCACATCATCACGCGGATTATGAACCGGGGCGGCGGTTTTATTTTATGTCCCGTGAGGGGGTGGAGATCGAGGTGGTGGACTACGCTTGATGCTGTCCCGCCTTGCCGAGGCTATCGGTCCTGCGGACGGCGGGGCGCGCGCGAGGTCTGGCGACCCCGCGCGCCTGACCTGTCATGAGACGCGTTAAGTGAGGCGAGTGTGGAGAGGGGCTGTCGGCCCCTCTGGCCTGCGGCCATTCACCCCGAGAGTATTTCGGGCAAAACGAAACCTAAGGTGCGGGCGGAAGGGCGGCTTGCGCTTTCTTCGTCAGACTTTGGCGAATGATGTTGTAGGACCGCGAGATGCGGTGGGCCAGTTCGTCGGGATCGGCGTCCAGCGGGATATGGACCCAGGATCGGTGAAAATAGGGCGCTTTGGGCCAGCCGAAGAGGTCTTGCAGGTGCAACGCCTCGTCGATGCTGGCGCATTTGACGGCGAGGCCGTCGCCTTTGGCGCCGATGGTGGCAAAGACCTTGCCGCCGACTTTCCAGACGTCGTGATCCGGGCCGAAGCTGTGTTCCAGCGTGGCCCCCGGCAGGGCGGCGCACAGGGATGAGATGGTTTGACGGGTCATACCGTCAGCGTTGCAGAGAGGGCGGCCCATGGCAAGGATGCCGCCGCGCGGGCCGGTTGCGGCGCCGTGTCCAGGCGGGCCTCGATCGTTCGCGCAACGCTGCGGGCGCTGAGAGCGAACGTGCCGTGAGATCGGCAGCCGCGCCGGGCGTTGATTTGTGCAACAGGGCAGGGTATCAGGGGCGCATGAAGAGCATCTGCATTCCGTGCTGCATTATTATTTCCTGCTGAGAGAACTCGCGGGCCGCTCTTTGACGTTTCATCTGATCTGTTGACTTGCTAAGCCCGCGCGGGACACCTGCGTCGAGAGGCTGATATGACGATCAAATTGTACAACACCCGTGTCCGCGAGAAGGTGGAATTTCAGCCGATTAAGGCCGATGACGTGCGGATGTATGTCTGCGGGCCGACGGTCTATGACCGCGCGCATCTGGGCAATGCGCGGCCTGTGATTGTGTTTGATGTGTTGAACCGTCTGCTGCGGCATGTCTATGGCGCGGATGCGGTGACCTATGTGCGCAATTTCACTGACGTGGATGACAAGATTAATGCGCGCGCAGCCGAGAGCGGGCGGTCGATTGGCGAGATCACGGCAGAGACGACCCAGTGGTATCTGGAGGATATGGCGGCTGTGGGTGCGCTAGAGCCCGACCACATGCCGCGCGCCACGGCCTATATTCCGCAGATGGTCGAGATGATCGAAGGGTTGATCGCCAAGGGGCATGCCTATGTCGCCGAAGGGCATGTGCTGTTTGCGGTGGACAGTTGGAAAGAGGGATATGGCGCGCTGTCGGGGCGCACGGTGGATGACATGATCGCGGGGGCACGGGTTGAAGTCGCCCCCTATAAGCGTAACCCGATGGATTTTGTGTTGTGGAAGCCGTCTGATGAAGGGACGCCGGGGTGGGACAGTCCTTGGGGACGGGGGCGGCCCGGCTGGCATATCGAGTGTTCCGCCATGTCCAAGGCGCTGTTGGGCGAGACTTTCGACATTCACGGGGGCGGCAACGATCTGATGTTCCCGCATCACGAGAACGAGATCGCGCAAAGCTGCTGTGCCAATGACACCGACCGGATGGCCAATGTCTGGATGCACAACGAGATGCTGCAGGTGGAGGGCAAGAAGATGTCCAAATCCTTGGGCAACTTCTTTACCGTCCGCGACCTGCTGGATCAGGGCGTGCCGGGCGAGGTGATCCGGTTCGTGATGTTGTCGACGCATTACCGCAAGCCGATGGACTGGACGGAGAAGAAGCGGGTGGAGGCGGAGAAGACGTTGCGCAAGTGGCGCGAGATGACGAAAGGCGTAACAGCTGGAGAAGTAGATCGGCGGGTGGTTGCCGCTTTGAGCGATGATTTAAATACTTCAAAGGCGATAACCGAACTTCATTACCTTGCCCAAGGTCTCGATTGGGAACAGCGAGATATGGCTGCTTTGAAGGCCAGCTTAGTCTTTCTTGGTCTTCTGTCTGACGACACAAACCTTGAAGGTCAGTCCAATCAGAGGCACGACCGCGTCGATATCTTAATAGAGGCAGCGATGGCTGCACGGTGGGCGTTAAGGGCTGCGAAACAGTTCGAACAAGCTGATGAAATTCGAGAGAGCCTCAAGGCGGCTGGAGTCGCTGTTCGAGAGGCAAAAGATAGCTACGAATATGACCTTACAGCAGATTTCGACCCTTCCAAATTGGAGGGCATTGTATGATCTGCGATCAGCGCCTGCGGCGGGCGGGGGGCAAAATTCTGCGAATTTTGCGGGCCTCCGGCGGAGGTATTTCGGAACCAGAGAAACGGGGCGAGGCGCGTGGGTAAAGAGCGGCTTTATATATACGACACGACCTTGCGCGACGGGCAGCAAACGCAGGGTGTGCAATTTTCGACCGGTGAAAAGCAGGCGGTGGCTGCATTGCTGGATGAGCTGGGCGTCGACTACATCGAAGGCGGCTGGCCCGGGGCCAACCCCACGGACAGTGAGTTTTTTGAGGCCGCCCCCAAAACCCGTGCCACGATGACCGCCTTTGGCATGACCAAGCGGGCCGGACGGTCGGCGGAGAATGACGACGTTTTGGCCGCTGTCATGAATGCGGGCACGCCTGCGGTCTGTCTGGTGGGCAAAACCCACGATTTTCATGTGAAAACGGCGCTGGGCATTTCGCTGGACGAAAATGTGGAGAACATCCGCGCGTCGGTGGCGCATATCGTGGCGCAGGGGCGTGAGGCACTTTTTGATGCGGAACATTACTTTGACGGGCTGAAGTCGAACCGCGCCTATACGCTTGAGGCCGCGAAGGCCGCCTATGACGCCGGCGCGCGCTGGGTTGTTCTGTGTGACACAAACGGGGGCGCGCTGCCCCATGATGTGCGCGCCGGCGTCAAGGCTCTGATTGACGCCGGGGTGCCCGGGGATCACATCGGCATCCACACCCACAATGACACCGAAAATGCGGTGGCCAATTCACTGGTGGCGGTCGCGGCGGGGGCGCGGCACATCCAAGGCACACTCAACGGATTGGGAGAACGGTGCGGGAATGCGAACCTGACCACGCTGATCCCCACCTTGCTATTGAAAGAGCCCTACGCCAGCCAGTTTGAAACGGGCGTGACGCGCGATGCCTTGAAAGGGCTGCGGGCGGCGTCGCGGCGGCTGGATGAAATCCTCAACCGTGTGCCACACAAACAAGCGGCCTTCGTGGGGGCATCGGCCTTTGCCCATAAGGCAGGACTGCACGCATCGGCCATCGCCAAGGACCCCACGACCTATGAACACATTGATCCCGCACTGGTCGGCAATGCGCGGATCATCCCCATGTCCAACCAAGCGGGGCAAAGCAACCTGCGCGAGAGGCTGGAGGGGATGGGCCTGCAGGTCGCCAAGGGCGATCCTGCCTTGCAACGCATTCTGGACCGCGTGAAAGACCGTGAGGCTGCGGGCTATTCCTACGACACGGCGCAGGCCTCGTTCGAGGTTCTGGCGCGGGAGGAACTGGGCCTGATGCCCACGTTTTTTGAGGTCAAACGCTACCGCGTCACGATCGAGAGGCGCCGCAACAAGCGCAACGAAGTGGTGTCGCTGTCCGAGGCCGTTGTGGTCGTGAAGGTCGACGGGGAAAAGAAGCTCAGCGTGTCCGAAAGCCTTGGCCCCGATGGGTCCGACCGGGGTCCTGTCAACGCGCTCAGCCGCGCATTGATGAAGGATCTGGGGCGCTATGCGGATCATGTGGATGACATCCGGCTGACGGATTTTAAAGTGCGGATCACCAATGGCGGCACAGAGGCCGTGACGCGGGTCATTATCGACAGTGAGGACGCGCAGGGGCGCACGTGGTCGACCGTGGGTGTGTCGGCCAACATCGTGGATGCGTCATTTGAGGCGTTGAGTGATGCGATCCGTTGGAAACTGGTGCGGGACGGGGCAACAGTATGAGCTTCGAGGCCTGCGCGGCCATCGTCGAACGCGCCGATCCTGACCGGTTCCTGGCGACCATGGCGGCCCCTGTGGCGGCGCGGCGCGTGTTGTTTCCGCTCTATGCCTTCAACGTCGAAGTCAGCCGCGCCCCATGGGTGACGGAGGAGCCGATGATCGCGGAGATGCGCCTGCAATGGTGGCGCGATGCCTTGGAGGAGATCGCCACCGGCGGGTCTGTGCGCCGTCATGAGGTGGTTGATGCCTTGGCAGAGGTGCTTGATCCGCAGGGCGCACAGGCGCTGGACCGATTGGTCGCCGCCAGACGATGGGATGTCTACAAAGACGCCTTTGAGGATGCGGCGCATATGTCCGAATATCTTGACGCCACGGGCGGAGAGTTGATGTGGCAGGCCGCCCGTGCCATGGGGGCAAAGGATGCGATGCGCGCGGACGTGTTGCGCTTTGGGCGCGCCACAGCGACGGCGCGGTTTCTGGCGGCGGTGCCTGCGTTGGAGGCGGCGGGGCGAGTGCCCCTTTTGGATGGCCGCACGGAGGGTGTCGCGACGCTGGCGCGGCAGGCCTTGGCGGATGCGCGACGACCGCAGCTTGGCAAACAGGCGGAGCCTGCAACCCTCGAGGGCTGGCAGGCCGCGCCTGTGCTACGTCAAATCGCGAAGGACCCGCGCCGCGTGGCGGAGGGGGCCGTCGGGCTTAGCCCGTTTCGGTCGAAGGTGCGTTTGCTGCTCTGGTCGTGATATCGCAGGAACTCGGGCGTCCTTGTTTCATCTTGGCCGGTACAACTCTCCCCGAAGGGTCGCTATCCACGGGCTCCATCGCCTAAGGTGCGCGCTTTCACCGTCAGCCAGATCAGCGCGCCACCGGCCAGGGCCAGAAACGGGGCCATGGCGATATTGACGGCGGACCAGCCTTCGATGGGCACCCCGCCCGAACAGTTCATCAACCCGCCCGAGGCCAGCGACGCCATGGTCACGGACCCGAACACGACCATGTCGTTGAGGCCCTGAACGACGCCGCGCTCATGCGCGCCGTGAGACGATGTCAGCAGTGTCGTGGCCCCGATGAACCCGAAGTTCCAGCCAAGGCCCAGCAGGATCAGCGCTGCATAAAAGCTGACAAGCGACGGTTGGTTCGCATCTGCAAGGCTGACACCCCCAAGGGCGGCAAGGCCTGCGGCGGCAAGGATCACAAGTCCCGTGGCCATGATGGTCTTGACGCCGAAGCGCACAATCAGGTGGCCTGTGAAAAAGCTTGGTGCGAACATGGCCAAGACGTGGGCTGAGACGATATCGTTCGCATTATCAAGGCTATAGCCACAGCCGACCACGGCGAGCGGCGTTGACGTCATCACCAGATTCATCAGCGAATAGGCCACAAGGGCCACGATCATGGCGACGATGATATTGGGGTCGCGCAACAGCTCCCCCCGTGTGCGTGGCGGTGTGGCGCTGGCCACTTTGGGCGTGTTGCGGCTGCCCTTGGGCAGATCAAGCGCCAGAAACAGCAGCATCCCGATCAGGTTCAAGGCCACGACTGCCAGATAAACGCCAAGGAAGGGCACGGCGAACTGGCCCTCGACCAGTTTGTTCAACTGGGGGCCAAGGATGGCGGACAAAAGCCCACCGGCCATGACATAGGAAATCGCTTTGGGTTTGAAGGTGTCGGACGCCGTATCTGTGGCGGCAAAGCGGTAGAACCCTTGGGCGGACATATAGATGCCCGTGAAATAGGACCCGATCAGCAGGATCGGGAAGGAGGCCACATAAAGACCATAGGCCGCGATGGCCGCCCCCAACGCACCGGCCAGAGCGCCAATGTAGAACCCCGCGCGCCGCCCAAAAGCCTGCATAAAGGGCGACAGCCACGGCGCGGTGGTCATGGACCCGAAGATGATCAGCGAAATGGGCAGCGTGGCCCAGCAGATGTTGGTGGCAAGTTGCTTGCCAGCCAGACCGCCCACCACAAATATCATCGGCATTTGTGCGCCCAGAATGGCTTGGGCGGCGACAAGAACGGCCACGTTGCGTTTGGCGCGGGTGTCGTCGATCGGGGGGGCTATATCGGTCATGGCACATCGCTACGCCTGAGGGCGCGGGCTGGCAAGGCCCGTTTAGGCGCGATCAATGATATGTGCGAAGGAGCCTGCGACGCGACCTTCGGTCAGGCCCATGGGCGGCAGTGGCGTGCCTTCGGCGTCCGTGGCGTCAAACAGCGGGGTGCCTTGGGCATCGAGCGTGGTGGCGTAGTGGAATTCGTGGGCCGTGTAGCGTCCGGATTTATGCGGGCTGCGTCCGGTGAGGTGGCGGTAGCCGAGGTGCAGTTTGCGGGCGGCAAAGCTGGTGGTAAGGCCCAGCAGGCCGGCCATTTTATGGGGCGTTCCATCCGCGTCGATCAGGGTTTCCCCAAGGACCATGTATCCGCCGCATTCTCCATAAATACCAGACGTTTGTGTGGCGTCCTTGAGGCTTTGCATGAAGGTTCGGTTGGCCGCCAGACGGGCGGCGTGAAGTTCCGGATAGCCGCCGGGCAGAAAGACCGCCTCGGCCTCAGGCACTGCGTCATCGGCGAGGGGCGAAAACGGCAGGATTTTGGTGCCAGCGGCCTGCCAGTCCGCGATCTGGTGGGGATAGGCGAAGGAAAACGCTGCGTCTTGTGCGAGTGCAATGGTTTTCGGAGCCGCGCCCCGATCCTGCGGTCCCCGCGGACCCGGCGCGCGCGGGGGCGCCATGAGAGCGCGCAGGGCTAAGAGGTCAATGTGGGTCGCGATGTGGTCGGCGGCTGTGGCGAGAAAGCGGCCAAGGTCTTGCGTTTCCCCCGCCTGAACAAGGCCAAGATGGCGCGACGGGCGCGCCAGATCGGCGCTGCGGGGCAGCGTGCCCAGAACGGGAATGTTCAATGGGGCGAGGGCTGTTCGCAGCATCGCTGCGTGACGGTCAGAGCCTACGTTGTTCAGGATCACGCCCGCGATATGCACGTCACGGTCATGGGTCGCAAAGCCCCGGACCACTGCGGCGACCGAATGCGACATGGACGCTGCGTTGACGACCAGCACCACGGGAAGGCCAAACTGACGGGCCAGATCAGCGGTGGCGCCTTTGCCTATGGGCGGCGCGCCGTCGAAAAGGCCCATGACCCCTTCGATGATAAAGTCGGCCTCTCCTGTGATCAGATTGGAAAGGCGGTCGGGCGACATTGCCCAAGCGTCCAAATTCAAGCAGGGCTGGCCGGTGGCTGCGGCGTGAAAGGCGGGATCGATATAGTCGGGGCCGGATTTGAACGACCGCGTCACATGGCCCATGCGGTTCAACGCACGCAGCAGGCCCAGTGTCACCGTGGTTTTGCCAGCGCCTGAGGCAGGGGCTGCGATGATCAGGCCTTTGGACATCAGGTTGCGACCTTGGAGTTGAGTTTTTCGGGCCAGATGAAGGGGGACCGCTGTGCGTGCCCTCAGGCGGATTCGGCGGGGCGGCCACGGTCCAGCGGATCAAGGTTCACGGGCGGGATGCCTGCCGCCTGCGCCTGCCAGTCCAGCACGTCGCGCATGCGCACGGCCTGACCGATGCAGATGATCGCGGGCGGTTCAAGGTTCGAGGCTTTTATGTCCGCGTCCAGCTGTCCGAGGGTTGTTTCCATCACCTGCTGGTCGGCGGTGGTTGCGGTGGTCACGACGGCGACAGGTTCGCCTGCGCTGCGCCCGGCCGCGATCAGCTGGGCGGAGATTTGGGCCGCGTGTTTCATGCCCATATAGATGACGATGACCTGAGAGCCGCGTGCGATGCCGTGCCAGTCCAGTGAGGACGGCGTGTTGCCGGACTGGTCGTGGCCGGTCACGAAGGTTACCGATTGGTTCACATCGCGGTGGGTCACGGGGATGCCGGCATAGGCCAGCCCGCCGATGCCTGCGGAAATGCCGGGGATGATGCGGATGGGGACGCCGTGTTGCACCAGCGTCTGGGCCTCTTCTCCGCCACGGCCAAAGACGAAGGGATCACCGCCCTTAAGGCGCAGCACCCGTTTGCCGCTCCGCGCCAGATCGACCAGCCGCAAGGAGATATCGCGCTGCTTGGCACTGGGTTTGCCGCCACGTTTGCCCGCATAGATATGCTCTGCCTGCGGGGCCCAGTCCAAGATCGCCTCTTGCACCAGCGCGTCGTAGATCACCACATCCGCCTGACGCAGCGCGTTGAGCGCATGCAATGTCAGCAGGCCCGGATCGCCGGGGCCTGCGCCACACAGCCAGACCCAGCCGGGTTCCAGCGTTGGCCACTCTGAGGCGGGAAGGGGCATCGTTGTCATGACCCGTTTATGGGCCACTTTGAACGGGCTGGAAAGGTGCAAGGCGACGTCTGTTTGTGCATTGGCGTCACGTCGCAGGCTGGGTAAGGTCGCCCCATGACGCGAAAGCCCGAGGGAGAGCTGCGCCGGGGCTGGACCACGGGCGCTTGTGCCACCGCCGCCACCAAGGCGGCGCTGGCAGGGCTGTGGGGGGACGGGATCCCCGCGCGCGTGTCCATTGTGCTGCCCAAAGGCGAGGTGCCCGAATTCGAGGTCGTGGATGCGCGCGTGGGTGCAGGGTGGGCCGAGGCGGGCATAGTCAAAGACGCAGGCGATGACCCGGATGTCACCCACGGCGTCACCGTGCGGGTGCGCGTTGAGGCGTCATCCGGGGGCGTTGTGTTTGCAGCCGGTGAGGGAGTCGGCACCGTCACCAAGCCCGGCCTGCCGATTGGGATTGGGGAGCCTGCGATCAATCCCGTGCCCCGTTCGATGATGGATCAGGAGGTGGCGGCGGCAGCCGTGGCCTATGGTGCTGCACCCGATGTGCAGATCACCGTATCGGTGCCCGGCGGGGCGCAGATTGCTCTGAAGACGTGGAACCCGCGGCTGGGGATTGCGGGCGGACTGTCGATCCTTGGGACCACCGGCATCGTGCGCCCGTTTTCCTGTGCTGCATGGATCGCGTCGATCCATCGCGGGATAGACGTGGCCCGCGCAGATGGGCTGACCCATGTGGCAGGCTGCACGGGCAACACATCCGAAAAGGTGGTGCAGGAGATGTTCGCCCTGCCAGATCATGCGATGCTGGACATGGGGGATTTTGCCGGTGGGCTGTTGAAATACCTCGCGAAAGCGCCGGACGGGCAGAGCATTGCCCATCTGACCATCGGCGGCGGGATCGGCAAAATGACCAAGCTGGCGCAGGGGGCCATTGATCTGCATTCGGGGCGCTCTCAGGTGGATTTTGACAGGCTGGCCGCGCAATACGACCGGCCGGACGTGGCGGGGGCCAACACGGCCTTGCAGGTTTATGACATGCTGGGCGCGGGCTTTGCCGAAGATGTCGCACGGGACGCCAAGGCTGCGGCGGAACGATTGCTCGACGGGTCGGGCGTGGCCTGTTCTACGGTCGTGATCGACCGTGCAGGCACGGTGATTGGCCGCGCATGACCCTTTTGTTGTTGGCAGGCACGGGGGAGGCCAAACGGATCGCTTGGGGGCTGGCGGACAGCGGGCTGCGGGTCCTGGCGTCTTTGGCCGGGGCCACGCGGTCGCCAGAGCCTTTGCCTGTGCCCACGCGCATTGGCGGGTTCGGGGGCGAAGACGGCTTTCGTGAGGTTCTGGCCGCCGAAAACATTCGCGCGGTGCTGGACGCGACCCATCCTTTTGCCGACAGGATTTCGGACCGGACGGCGCGGATTTGCGCGCAGCTGGGACTGCCATACGCCCAGCTGGTCCGTCCAGCGTGGACGCCACAGGACGGGGACGATTGGACCCAAATCACCACGCCTGAGGACGCAGCCCCCCATGTGCCCATGGGCGCGACGGTGTTTCTGGCAACGGGCCGCCAGACTGTGGCGCGGTTTCGCGCGCTGGAGGGGCGGCGCATTCTGGTCCGCGTCATTGATCCGCCTTCGGCCCCCTTGCCCTTTGAGGGGGGTGAATTCGTGATCGGGCGACCGCCGTTTTCTGTCGCCTCAGAAGTGGCGCTGTTTGAGGGGCTGGGCGTCACCCATCTGGTCACCAAGAACGCCGGTGGCAACGGGGGCCGTGCCAAACTTGATGCCGCGCGTAGGTTGGGGCTGCCGGTGCTGATGATCGCACGGCCTGCGCCGACAACGGGCGTGATCGTCCCATCGGTGGAGGAGGCCTTGGCATGGGTGAAACAGCAATGACCGTTGGCCGGATCATTGAAACGGACGAGGACGTGGCCGAAGGCATGGCATGGCTGGCGGACCGGTGTCCGCGCATGAAAGCCGCCTACGCGCAGACGGGTGAATTGCCCCTGCGTCGCAAGCCCGACGGTTTTGCGGAATTGCTGTCGGCCATCGTGGGCCAGCAGGTCAGTATCGCCAGCGCCGCAGCAATTTGGGGCCGGATGCGGGATGCGGGCTTTACCACGCCTGAGGCCTGTGCCGCCGCGCGCGAGGACGATTTGCGCAAAGTTGGCCTCAGCCGTCAGAAGATCCGATACACTCATGAACTGGCCCGCGCTGAGATTGATTTTGATGCCCTGCGCCGGATGCCAACCGGCGATGTGGTCAAAACGCTGGTCGCGGTGCCGGGGATCGGCCCGTGGACCGCAGAAATCTACGCGATGTTTTCACTGGGGCGCGCGGATGTTTTCGCGCCCGGTGATCTGGCCCTGCAGGAGGCCGCGCGGGTCCTTTACGATTTGCCGGATCGTCCCAAGGACGCGGCATTTCGCAAGATGGCCGAAGAATGGGCCCCGTGGCGGTCGGTTGCGGCGCGGCTGTTGTGGGCGTACTACCGCGTGGCACAGCAAAGGGATGGGATCAGATGACACGGGTTTTGAATTCGCAAAGGCGTGAGGCCGCTTCGGGGGAAATGCGGTCGGCGGTGATTTTTCTGCATGGGTACGGGGCCAATGCCGCCGATCTTATGGGGCTGGCGGATCCTTTGGCAGAGCATTTGCCCGACACCGCGTTCTTCGCCCCCGATGCGCCGGAAGACTGCGCGGGCAGCCCGATGGGGTTCCAGTGGTTTCCAATCCCGTGGATCGACGGATCATCCGAAGAGGAATCGCGCAGCGGGCTGGAACGGGCCGCGTCCGATCTTGATGCCTATCTTGACGGGATCATGGTCGATGAAGACCTTTTGCCAGAACAGGTGATGGTATTGGGCTTTTCGCAGGGGACGATGATGTCGCTGCATGTTTTGCCGCGCCGTGAGGATGCCGTTGCCGGGCTGTGCGCATTTTCGGGCCGTTTGCTGGAGCCTGAGCTCCTGAAAGACGAGGTGGTGAGCCGTCCGCCGGTCCTTTTGATCCATGGTGACGAGGATGAGGTCGTGCCCGTCCAGTCGCTGCCCGCGGCCGCCGAGGCTCTGCAGCAGGCAGGCTGGAAAGAGGTATATGCCCATATCCAGAAAGGCACCGGTCACGGGATCGCGCCCGACGGATTGTCCGTCGCCTTGGCGTTTATGCGCGAACGGCTCGGCTATCAGTAAAGCGCCGCAGCCCCGCTTTACTGCACAATCAACGTCGGGCTTGTCACCGCGGTCGCGACCGGCACGGCCACGACGGGTCCTGTTGTGACGGGGGTGGCAACAATTGTGGTCGCCGGAACAACCGCCACCCCCGGCGTGGCAACGACGGGTGTCGCGTTTTTGCACAGGTAGTGGTGGCGATAGAGGAACCGTGTCCCTAAGGGCGGAACTGTCGTGACGAAGTCTGCAAACTGCGCGCGCGTGGCGCAAATCCGTTCCGCCTCGGCCTGAACGATCCGGTCCGGCGTGGGGGAGGTCGAGCGCACAAAAATCGTATCTGCTGGCAGGGTCGGCGGGGAAGCAACGGGCACGACCGGCGCACATCCCGCAGCCAGCACACAAAGCGCAAACCAGATCATTGCGCCCCCGCGCCTCCCCAACGTGTCTGATCGCCTGCAGGGCCTGAAAGCCTTCCGTCGCATCATCTTTCGCATCTTCTTTCCTTCCCACCGGACAATCTCCGTCCTGCTACGGGAAAATCCTTAAGATACCGTTGCGGGCGGGTGTGCCCTGCGGCAAGGGGTCCAAGCCCAGATATTGGGCTTGCCAGTTGTTTGATGCCATATATAGTCGTCTTCAAGGCAGGAGCGGGGCTCCCGCTCTGGTGCCAGCAGCGGCAGACAGGGTGGGACAGATTTTGCAAATTCACGACCAGATGAACAGTGATTTCAGGGCTGATTTTGTGCGCCAGCCGGCCGGGTTGAAACACCATCCAGCGCTGGTCCTGAACGCCGATTACCGCCCCTTGTCCTACTATCCCTTATCGTTGTGGCCATGGCAGGATGCGGTCAAGGCCGCATGGCTGGACCGTGTTGATATCATTGCCGAATATGACGAGGTTGCGCGGTCTCCGTCGATGGAAATTCGCATCCCGTCCGTTGTGGTGCTGAAGGATTTTGTCAAACCCCAACGCAAGGTCGCCTTTACCCGGTTCAATCTGTTTTTGCGCGATGAATTTGCCTGTCAGTATTGCGGCGCCACGGGGGATCTGACGTTTGATCACGTGGTGCCACGTGCGGCGGGCGGGGTGACGTCGTGGGAAAACGTGGTTGCGGCCTGTTCAAAGTGCAACCTGTCGAAAGGGTCCAAATCCCTCAAACGGTCGGGGTTGTCCCTGCGCAAGCCGCCGCGCCAGCCCGCAGCCGAACAGCTGCGCAATATGGGCCGGAAATTTCCGCCAAACTGGCTGCACGACAGCTGGCTTGATTTCCTCTATTGGGACGCCGAGCTGGAGGCGTGACCGGACCTGTCCGCACGCCCGATCACCTGCGCGCCAGTGATGCCGCCGCCGGGTTCGAGGTGGCGGATGATTTCGCGCCCTTCAACCAGATGAACGACATCTTCACCCGCGCCATGTGGGACGACCGCGTGCGCAGTGCCGACACCGATGCGTTCTTTGCCAGCTACCGGATGGAGGCCGCCCCAAGGCGGGGCGAAGGGTTCGGCCCGCGTGATTTTGCCCTTCGGAATGCGGCCTGGCTTGTGAGCGACATCATCTCGAACCGGGCGGCGGAGGACGGCCTGCGGGAGGGGTTTCAGGGCGCGATCCGCAATGACACGCCGGTGGCCGCGCAAAGGGTCGATCTTGCCCCGCCCGAGGCCGAGGCCGCCGAGATCAAGCGTCTGGCGCGGTTTTTCGGGGCGGACCTGTGCGGGATCACCCATATTGATCCGCGCTGGCACTACACCCACCGCCCCGACACCAAGACGATGGAGCCTGTGCCCAACACACTGCCTGACGGGCTGACCCATGTGATTGTGATGGGCCACGAGATGGATAAAGCGCTTGTCGACACCTATCCCAGCGCACTGGCAGGGGCGGCCACGGGGCGCGAATACAGCCATGAGGCCGCGATTGTCATGCAACTGGCCGCCTATATTCGCAATCTGGGGTTTGAGGCTGTGGCATCAATGAATGACACAGCCTTGGTCATACCTTATGCGATCAAGGCGGGTTTGGGCGAATACGGGCGCAATCAGATGGTCATCACGCCGGACTTCGGGCCGCGGGTGCGGTTCTCGAAAATCTTCACCGATATGCCTCTGGCGGTTGATGCAGTGCGTGAGCTTGGGATCGCAAGGTATTGTCGGGATTGTACAATTTGTGCGGATGCCTGCCCGCCAAAGGCCCTGCCTAAAGGGGCGCCTGACTTTGGGGCGGAGGTCGCAGGCGGCAGCCCGTCAACCCAGACCGGTGTCAGGAAATGGTCGGCGAACTGTGAAGCGTGTTTTGGCTATTGGGCGAAAATAAAGACCGATTGCGCCATCTGTATGCGGGTGTGTCCGTTCAACCATCATGCTCGCGGCACGCTGTGGTACCGATTGGCCACCTCCCGTTGGCGACTGATTGCGCGGTGGTGGGCGGCGCGGCGCAGGCCCGCGCGCCTGAAGCCATCGAAATGGTGGGCCCAATCGCGATGAGCGCTAGACCTTACAGAGGCATAGGGCTAAAGAGGCGGCGTTAGCGCTAACCGCGACCCGAATAGGAGGCCCCGAATGGTATCCCGCGTCATTCCCGTAGAAGACTTTGACCTTGTGATTTTCGGAGGTACCGGCGATCTGGCCCGCCGCAAGATCCTGCCTGGCCTGTTCCGGCGGTTCCTGTCCGGTCAAATGCCCAAAACCTCCCGTATCATCGGGGCCGCACGGTCCGATCTGGACACCGCCGGCTACCGTGAAATGATCCGCGACGCGATTGCCGAATTTGGCGGGCAGGAGGCCAAAAACACCAAAGGTCTTGAGGCGTTTCTGGCGCAGCTGGATTACATCGCCGTCGACGCCAAAGGCGATGGCGGCTGGGATGACCTGCATGAGATGATCCGCTTTGAGGTCGTGAACGCCTTTTACTTCTCCGTCGCGCCCAGCCTGTTTGGCGATCTGGCCGAACGGTTGCACACCTACAAGATCGCCGATGACAACAGCCGCGTGGTTGTTGAAAAGCCCTTTGGTCGTGACCTTGAAACCGCGCAGGCGCTCAACGCAACGCTGGCCGAACATTTCGACGAAAAGCAGATTTACCGGATCGACCATTATCTGGGCAAAGAAACGGTGCAAAACCTGATGGCCGTGCGGTTTGGCAATATCCTGTTCGAACCACTATGGAACAACCATTACGTCGATCATATCGAAATCACCGTGGCCGAAACCGTGGGCGTCGGCGGGCGCGGGGCCTATTACGACAAATCCGGTGCCATGCGGGACATGGTGCAAAACCACCTGATGCAGCTTTTGTGCCTCATCGCGATGGAGGCCCCGTCGGTCTTTGATGCCGATGCGGTGCGCGACGAAAAGTTGAAAGTGATCCGTGCGTTGCAGCCCGTTGAACCACACCATATTGTGCGCGGGCAGTATGACCGCGACGGGGACGACCCCAGCTACCGCGAGGATGCGGAGAACGAGAGGTCCTTCACCGAAAGCTTCATCGCCATGCGCACCGAAATCGCCAACTGGCGGTGGGCGGGTGTGCCGTTTTATTTGCGCACTGGCAAAAAGCTGAAAGCGCGCGCCTCCGAGATCGTGGTGGTGTTCAAGGACCTTGGCCATTCGATCTTTCCCGGCGATCAGGAACGCCACCGCAACATTCTGTCCATCCAGTTGCAGCCCAACGAAGGCATGCAGTTGCGCGTGACGATCAAGGAGCCCGGACCGGGGGGGATGCGTCTGGTAGACGTGCCGCTGGACATGACCTTTGCCGATGCGCTTGGCCCTGATGCCGAAGACAGCCCCGATGCCTATGAACGCCTGATCATGGATGTGATCCGGGGCAACCAGACGCTGTTCATGCGCGGCGATGAGGTTGAAGCCGCATGGGCATGGACCGACCCGATCATCGAAGGGTGGGAAAAGCGCGGCGATGTGCCGAAACTCTACGATCAGGGATCTGCGGGGCCTGATGATGCGTTGCTATTGATGCACCGCGAAGGCCGCCGTTGGAGCCAGATCAAGGCCTGAGCAGGGCGCACGAACTAAGGAGCCGTCATGGACTTTGTAGAATACCCCGACGCCGAGATGATGATGATGGATCTGGCCAGTGTTCTGGCCGGTGATTTGGAAAACGTCCTTCTGACACAGGACCGCGCGTCCTTTGCGGTGCCCGGTGGGACCACGCCGGGGCCGATTTTTGACGCACTGTGTGCAGCCAAACACATCGACTGGGCGCGTGTGGACGTGATGCTGACCGACGAACGCCGCGTGCCTGAGGATCATGAGAGGTCCAACACACGGCTGATCCGGCAGCGGCTGTTGCAGGATGCGGCGGCGGCGGCCAATTTCGTCAACATCATTCCCGAGGATGACGCCGCACTGGCCGCCAAATCCGAAAGCCTTGCTGCGCATTTGCCGATTTCGGTCATGTTGCTGGGAATGGGCGCGGATATGCACACGGCCAGCATTTTCCCCAATTCCGCCGACGTGACCCACGCCCTTGGCACCGATCAGGCGCTGGCCTTTGTACAGCCGCCCGACGGGTTGGAACCGCGTGTGACATTGTCAGGCGGGGTCCTTAAAGGGGCGATGGCACGTCATATCGTGATCACCGGTGCCGCCAAACGTGAGGCGCTGGAACGCGCAAGCGGGCTGTCCCCCGAAGAGGCCCCCATCGCGGCCGTTCTGGCCGGATCAACAGTGCATTGGGCGGAAGGATAAGTCATGTGGGATAAGCTGAAGACGCATCATGAGGCCGTCAAAAGCCGCCGGTTCGAAACCTTGGTCGATGCAGACCGCGCGCAGGGCTTTGCCGCCCAGACGGGTGACATGCGGCTGGATTATTCCAAAACCAACATCGACGCGGACGGCCGCGCGCTGTTGATCGACCTGCTGGACCAGTCCGGTGTGGCCGCCAAACGCGACGCCATGTTCGGCGGCGCGGCGATCAACGAGACCGAAGGCCGGGCCGTGCTGCACACGGCGTTGCGCAATCTGGATGGTGGGCCGGTCATGGTTGACGGGCAGGACGTGATGCCGGGGGTTCTGGATACGCTCAACCGGATGGAGGCCTTTGCCGAGGATGTCCGCGCAGGCGTGTTTACGGGGCAGGGCGGCAAGATCACCGATGTCATCAACATCGGGATCGGCGGGTCCGATCTGGGGCCAGCCATGGGCGTGCTGGCGCTGCGGCCCTATCACGACGGGCCGCGCTGTCATTTTGTCAGCAACGTCGACCCTGCAGATATCGCGGACACCCTGCGGGCCTGTGATCCGGCGACGACGCTGGTGATCGTGGCCTCCAAGACCTTCACCACCATCGAAACCATGACCAACGCGCGCACCGCAAAGGCATGGATGGGGGAGGCCGTGGCCGATCCTGCGGCGCAGTTTGCAGCGCTCAGCACGGCGGAAGACAAAACCTCGGATTTTGGCATTCCTGCGACCCGTGTGTTCGGGTTCGAGGACTGGGTCGGTGGCCGTTATTCCATGTGGGGGCCGATTGGCCTGTCGATGATGATCGCCATCGGGGCTGACGGCTTCCGCGCGTTTTTGCGCGGCGGGCAGGACATGGACCGGCATTTTCAGGCGGCAGACTGGGCCGACAACATGCCTGCCATGCTGGCGCTGGTGGGCATCTGGCACAACCAGATTTGCGGCTATGCCACCCGCGCTGTGCTGCCCTATGACAACAACCTCAGCCGGTTGCCTGCCTATCTTCAACAGCTTGAGATGGAGAGCAACGGCAAGGGCGTCAGCATGGACGGCGCTGAACTGTCGGTGAACTCCGGCCCCGTCGTTTGGGGGGAGCCTGGCACCAACGGCCAGCACGCCTTTTATCAGCTGATCCACCAAGGCACGCGGGTGATCCCCTGCGAATTTCTGGTGGCCGCACGCGGGCACGAAGACGACCTGCATCACCAGCACCAACTGCTGGTGGCCAACTGTCTGGCCCAGTCGGAGGCTTTGATGAAAGGCCGCGATCTGGATGAGGCGCGGTCGAAAGTCGCCGATAAGTTCGAAGGGGATGAGTTGGAACGCCAAGCACATCACCGTGTCTTCAAAGGCAACCGCCCGTCCACGACACTGGCCTATCCAACACTGGACCCGTTCACCTTGGGCCAGATCATCGCCCTTTATGAACACCGCGTGTTTGTCGAAGGCGTGGTGCTCGGTATTAACTCCTACGACCAATGGGGGGTTGAGCTGGGCAAGGAACTGGCCACGGCGCTGCAACCTATTGTCGAGGGCGCGGATGCGGCGGGCAAGGACGGGTCAACCGCCGGTTTGGTCAGCTTCCTGCACAGCCACGGGCTGTAACACTACATCTGCTGGGTGCCGTCACGCTGGATAAAGCGCTGGCGCAACGCCTCTGTCAGGGGACGTTTTGAATTGTCCGCGTTCAGGATCACCGCGATGCAGGTGCCTGTCGTTGTGATCTGGCCATCCACGAAGGTGGCGTAGTCCATGGCGAAGCTGGTGTTGCGCATGGACACGGTGCGGCCCACGTTGACATATTCCGCCCCACGGTGGACTTCGGCCCGGTAATCCACGCTGACGGATTTGACCACGAATTTCGGATCCGGTCCGGCCAGTTCATAAACGCCGTAGTCTTCCATGTACTGCACACGCAGCGTTTCGTACCAGCGCAGGTAGACCACGTTGTTGACGTGGTTCAGCGCGTCCAATTCCCCGAACCGCACGCGGTCCTTTATGCCATAGGTCCAGGGGTCAGGTATCCCCGCCGCGCGCAGATCGGGGGCTGTAAGAGGGGTTAAAAAGGGCAGGGTCATTCGGGTCATGGTCCTTCCGTGTCCGGTGGGCGATGTTTACCGGACGATAGCAGCGGCGGCCATCCTCGCGTCTGTCAAAAACGGACCGGTGGATGGGCATGTCATCTGGCACCTGACGGGGTTCCGACAAGGGCAGATACCACGGAAAGCCACGGGCGCGGGCGCTGCGCCGTTTGATCGTTTTGGGGATGAGTTCGAAGATCCGCCAAAAGGCCGTCATGGAATTGTGCAGATGCGCGCCATAGTCGGGCCCTGGTTTGATGCGCCCGTCCACGGAATAGCGGTGTTTGCCCGTGCCCTTGCCCAGAACCTCACGCGGTTTGAAGGCGCGTCGCCATTCCCATTTTTCACCGATCATATCCATCTGGTCCATGGCCCAGGCAAGGGTGATCTTACCGACCCCTGATCTGTCTTCGCGCGCAGAGCCTCCAATGTCGCCATGATAGCCGGCAAACCAGACCTGACGGACAATCTGGTCCTTGGCCTTGCGTTGCCTGCGGTGGGTCTTGTGTTTGGTGCCCTGCCATAACAATGGCCGAAAGAACGTGCGTTTGTCGTCGATCGCCATGGCGTGTATGACATAGCGCAGCGCGGGGTTGATGGTGGTGGACCTATGGGTCGACAGCTCAATCGGGCTGAAGGTGGTCTTGAGGTTGTGCCAGACCCGCCGGAACCGGATCATAGAGGCGACGGTGTCGAAGATCACCATGCCCCCCATACGCGGGGCCTGCGGCATGAACACGGCGTCATAGCGGCGCAACATGGCGTATTTTGCCCCGTCGGACATGTTCTCGTCCGCGTCCGACAGGCTGCGATAATGCCGGAACGCCTGCGCCGCCATATGCAGCGCGTTCGGGCGCAACAGGCCGAAATCATAAAGAAACCCTGCCAGAACGCGCGCGGCATAGGCCCCGCGTGAAAAGCCCACAAAATGGATTTCATCGCGCGTGTCGGGCGTTTTAGGGTCCCGCCCGTTGTCGATCAGATATTGATCGTGGGTGTCCCAATCGTAGGTGGTGGACAAAAACCGGTATGCCTCAAGCACATCATCCTCAAGACCCTTGCCAAAGGCCAGCCCCCAGATGGAATCGCGCTTCGCGCGGGTGTCACGGCGCAAGGTTTGGGTGTCGAGGGTGCCGACGCCCTGCACGTAATAGGGAATTTGCGTTTTGGATGTTTTCAGACCGCGATAGATGCGAACGACATGGGTCTGCCTGTCGCCCACTTCGTTGCTGGTGCCGTCCATGCAGACGATAAGGCGCCGAAATTTCGCCATGGGACCCTCCTGAGGCTGGCTTAAATGACCTCAGGATGCGCAAACCGTGTGAATTTTCAAGTCAGGGGATCTAGACCGCAGCGGTCACGATGATTTCAACTTTGAAGCCGGGGGTGGCGAGTTTGGCCTCACCGGTCCAGCGGGCAGGGGCGCAGCCTTCGGGCACCCAAGCGTCCCAGACAGCATTCATGTCGGCAAATTGCGTCGCAATGTCCGCGACCCAGATTTGCGCGGTCAGCAGCTTGGTCTTGTCGGTGCCCGCCTTTTCCAGCATCTCATCCACCTTTGCCAAAACGGCCTGTGTCTGTTCGGTGACACTGGCGCCCTCAGCCCCGACCTGACCGGCCAGATAGGCGATGCCATTGTGAACCACAGCCTGTGACATGCGGGCGTTGGTGTCGATGCGGGTGATGTCGGACATGGGATGCTCCGTTGCAGAAACGAGGGATGGAGCGGGTAACGGGAATCGAACCCGTAACTGAAGCTTGGGAAGCTTTCGTGATACCTTTTCACCATACCCGCAACGACATCAGACCTAAGGGGGGGCGGCGGTACAGTCAATCGGGATTGCGAAGGGGGCAGACAAAAAGGCGGGGCGGGGGGCACGCCAAAAAAAACGGCCGCCCGACACATAGTCGGGCGGCCTGTAGATCTTATCGCGAAAGCGTTTAGCTTGCGGGCAGGATCACTTTGTCGATCACGTGGATCACACCGTTTGAGGTCATAATGTCGCCATTGATGATCTCGATGTTGTTGTCGGTGCCACGTGCGGAGTTGATGTAGAAGTTCGAACCTTCCTTACCAATCAACAGGTCCGTCTGGACCAGTGTGTCGAAGTCCAGCAGGCCTTCGTCTTTCATCAGCACATAGTCTTCGGAGAAGACTTCGTCCTGCAGCAGCGCCAGTTCGAAATCGCCACGGGTGTATTCACCGGGGATCACGTGGCTTTGCAGCAGCACGGACAGCTGGTCACGGTTTTCGGGCAGCAGCAGATTTTCGACTGTGCCTGCGGGCAGGGCCGCAAAGGCCGCATCCGTTGGGGCGAAAATCGTGAACGGGCCTTCGCCCATCAGCGCGTCCGACAGACCGGCGGCTTCGACAGCGGCAACCAGTGTGGAGAAGTTGGATACTTTCAACGCGTTCTCGACAATGGTCTCGTTCACGTCAAGCTGGTCACCGTTGATGATGCCGTCCGTTTCGGCGGAGGCCGTTGCGGCAAAGCCCAGTACGGATGCGCTCAGAAGTGCTGCTTTGATAGTCGTTTTCATAGTGTAGTCCTTTCAGTGCGGCTCGTGTGCCGCTTGCAGTAACAACACGCCCCCCCTGCGGATGTTCCAAGAATTCCGAGATTTTTTCTGCAGATGCGAAGGGATTTCAGGGTGACCTAGGGTCAGGGAACCCTGACTGTGCCGGTGTGGCTGGCCGCGATAGATAGGGGGAACGGGGGTCATATTTTCCCCGTCATACATACCCCGTCACGCAATTTCAGGCAGTGATTTGATGACCGATTTATTTTTGAACGGCCTTTGGGCCGACCGCTACCTTATGGCCGGAGGACTGGCCGCCAGTCTGAGCATCGCGGCGTTCGCGCCCTATGTCCGTGACATTCTGGCAGGGCACACCAAGCCCGATCGTGCGTGCTGGTTGATCTGGGCCGTCCTGGCCAGTCTTTCAGGGGTCAGCAACGTCATGGAGGGGGCAGGGACGTCGATGATGTTTGTGGGCGCGCAAGTTGCGGGAACGGTGTTGGTCTGCGCGCTGGCGGTGCGGTACGGATCAGGCCGGATGGTAAGCCGGTCCAATATATGGGTGCTGATTGCCGCAGGTCTGGGCATCGGCAGTTGGCTGGTCACGGACACGGCGGCCTTTTCGCTGGCGCTGTCCATCGGTGTGTCGGCCTTGGGTGGCGCGCGCACAGTATATAAGGCCTATGTGGCCCCCCGAACCGAGACGGGCAGCGCCTGGGGTCTGCTGCTGGCCTCGGCGGTGTGCGGGGTCTATTCGGTGGGGGCGGCAGATGTGCTGCTGCTGGCCTATCCGGTGTATCTGATGGCGCTGTACAGTGCAGTGTTGACCGCGCGCATCACGGGTCTGCACGCGGCAGATGAAGCCGCGCTGGAGGCCGCACATGCCGCTCGCCGTGCCCGTGTGCCACCGCTGTCTGCAACTGCGGCACCGGTGTTGGCCCGCAGATCGCGGGCACGGTCCCCGCAGGCAGGTCACATCGCAGCCTGAGGTTTCGGCGCTTACCCCGCGCGCCGCCGTCTGCGACGTCCGCCATCTTCGCCGCTGCCTTGTGTGTTAAAGCTGACGTCGGGCAGGGGGGTGTTGCTGCGCAGGGTGGTAAACGGGTCCGTCGCGTGCGGGATCGCATTGGCGTTGACGAAGTGGTCCTGAAACTTTGGCTCGATCGCGGTTTCGACCTTCGTGATTTCGCGAACGGTTTTTTCAATCGAGGTGCGTGCCGCATTGGAACACAATGCCATGCGCGCACCGGTGCCCGCGGCATTCCCCGCCGAGGTCACCTTGTCCAGAGGCACATCGGGGATCATCCCCAGCACCATCGCGTGTTTAGGCGAGATATGCGCGCCGAAAGCCCCGGCCAGCACCACGCGGTCCACGGTGTCCGTGCCCATTTCGTCCATCAGCAACCTTGCACCTGCATAAAGGGCCGATTTCGCAAGCTGGATCGCGCGGATGTCGCCTTGGGTGACAGTGACCAACGGGCCGCCGTCGGCGGTGCCATCATAAATGACATAGGAATGCGTGCGCCCCTCAAGGATGCAGCGCGCCGTGCCGGTCTGTGCGGGCGACCCGATCAGGCCCTTGGGGTCCAGCAGGCCCGCCATGCGCATTTCGGCCACAGCTTCGATGATGCCCGACCCGCAGATGCCGGTGACGCCGGTGGTGGCAATCGCGGCCTCGAACCCGTCTTCATCGGACCACAGCCCGCAGCCGATGACCTGAAAACGCGGCTCTTTGGTGACAGGGTCAATGGTGATGCGTTCGATCGCACCGGGTGCGGCGCGCTGCCCGCTTGAGATTTGCGCGCCCTCAAACGCAGGACCGGTGGGTGAGGAACAGGCCAGCACCTTTTCGCGGTTGCCCAGAAGGATTTCCGCATTGGTGCCCACGTCGACGACCAATGTCAGCTCCTCCTGTTCGCCCGGAGCCTCGGACAGGGCGACGGCGGCGGCATCCGCGCCCACATGACCTGCAATGCATGGCAGGATGAACACGCGGCCTGCGTCATTCATGGAATTGATGTCGAGGTCGGCCACGTGCAACGAGATTGATTTCGAGGTGGCCAGTGCAAAGGGCGCCTGACCCAATTCCACCGGATCAATTCCCAGCAACAAATGGTGCATCACCGGATTGCAGACAAACACGGCTTCCATGATCTGCTGCGGGACAATGCCGGCTTCGGCGGTCAGGGTGCCGATCAGCGCGTTGATGGCTGTGCGGACGGCGTCTGTCATCTCGACCGCGCCGCCGGGGTTCATCATGGAATAGCTGACGCGCGACATCAGATCCTCACCGAACCGGATCTGGGGGTTCATGATGCCGGACGACGCCGCCACTTCGCCGGTGCGCAGATCGGTCAGGTGGGCGGCGATGGTGGTGGACCCAAGGTCGATCGCCACGCCGTAGATCGGACGCTCGTAATAGCCCGGTGCGATACCAAGAATGCGGTGCGTGTCTTCGTCGTGGTTGCGGTGCAGCACCACGGTGCAGGTCCATTTGCCCTTGCGCAGCATGTGCTGCAACCGGCGCAAAACCGATATGCCGGCCGTTATCTTTTCAATCCCCCATTGATCGCGAAGCGCCTCGGCCAGACGTTCCAGATCGCCGGTCGGCGTGTGCATGTCCGGTTCCGCCACCTCGACATAATAAGGGCGCACAGCGGGGTCCATGACCATGGGCCGGGTGCTGGCGGCCTTGCGCACCACCTGACGGTGCACCTGGCTTTCGGGGGGCACGTCGATGACGATGTCGCCCTGCACCGTTGCCTGACAGCCCAGACGCCGGCCTTTGGCAAGACCGCGTTTGTCGTCGTAGCGTTGTTCGACACTGTTCCAGTCGGACAGCGCGCCGTCGCGGGCCGTGACCCCGTGTTTCGGGAATTCACCATAGCTGGGCGTGATCTGGCATTTGGAACAAATGCCGCGCCCGCCACAAACGGAATCCAGATCCACCCCCAACTGCCGCGCGGCGGTCAGCACCGGCGTGCCCACCGGAAAATGCCCCCGTTTGCCGGAGGGCGTAAAGACGACAAGGGGATCGTTGGACATGGAATTTCCTTCTGCGCGTGCCATCAGGTTAGCCCTTGTGCCCGCCGAAGGCAGCCACCTTGCGCCGTCTTTTTGTTCAGGAACGTCATGAGGCGCGTTTGGGAGGCGGACAGGCAGGCCGCAGGGCCAGAAAGCCCTTTCCCCAAAGCGGCATCCGTGCGAAAGGACCATGCCTAACGACGCCATGCTCAGGAGAGACCGATGGAGATTCGCGAGGCCCTCACATTTGATGACGTATTGCTGGTTCCGGGAGCATCGAGCGTCCTGCCAAGCACGGCGGACACGCGCACGAAAGTCACGCGCGCCATTGATCTGAATATCCCGTTGTTGTCGTCGGCCATGGACACTGTCACCGAAGGGCGGATGGCCATTGCCATGGCGCAGGCCGGTGGCATGGGGGTCATTCACAAGAACCTGAGCGTCGATGAGCAGGCCCGCGAAGTGCGCCGCGTCAAACGGTTCGAAAGCGGGATCGTCTATAACCCTGTCACCCTGACCGCCGACCAGACGCTGGCCGATGCCAAGGCGCTGATTGAGCGCTACAACTTTACCGGTTTCCCCGTGGTCGACGGGTCGGGCCGCGTGGTGGGCATTGTCACCAACCGCGACATGCGGTTTGCGACATCGGATGACCAGCCGGTCAGCACCATGATGACCAGCAACGATCTGGCCATCCTGCGCGAACCTGCCGACCGTCAGGAGGCGATTTCGCTGATGAAATCGCGCCGGATCGAAAAGCTGCTGGTGACGGACGCGGACGGCAAACTGACCGGTTTGCTGACGTTGAAGGACACCGAACAGGCCGTGTTGAACCCTACGGCCTGCAAAGACGGACTTGGCCGGTTGCGGGTTGCTGCGGCCACATCCGTGGGCGATGCAGGGTTTGAAAGAACCGAGGCACTGGTGGACGCGGGCGTGGATATCGTCGTGATCGACACCGCTCACGGTCATTCCGAGGGCGTGATGGAGGCCGTGCGCCGCGCCAAAAACCTGTCCAACGAGGTGCAGATCATCGCAGGCAACGTGGCCACCGGTGAGGCCACACGCGCCTTGATTGATGCAGGCGCTGATGCCGTAAAGGTCGGCATCGGGCCGGGGTCCATCTGCACCACACGTATGGTGGCAGGCGTGGGCGTGCCCCAGCTGACCGCGATTTCCGATTGCGCGGCGGCCGCAGGCGACGTGCCAGTGATCGCGGACGGCGGCATCAAGTTTTCCGGCGATTTCGCCAAGGCGATCGCGGCAGGGGCGTCCTGTGCCATGGTGGGTTCAATGATCGCGGGGACGGACGAAAGCCCCGGTGAGGTGATCCTCTATCAGGGCCGGTCGTTCAAATCCTACCGTGGGATGGGCAGCCTTGGCGCCATGGCACGCGGGTCTGCGGACCGGTATTTCCAGAAAGATGCGGCGTCGGACAAACTGGTGCCCGAAGGGATTGAGGGGCAGGTGCCCTACAAAGGGTCTGCCGGCGCGGTTGTGCACCAGTTGGTGGGCGGTCTGCGCGCGGCCATGGGATACACCGGCAACGCCACGGTGGCCGAAATGCGGTCCAACTGCAAATTCGTCAAGATCACCGGCGCGGGGCTGAAGGAAAGCCACGTCCATGACGTGCAGATCACGCGCGAAAGCCCCAACTACCGGATTATGTGATGACCCCCGCCGCGCGCGTCGCCGCCGCGATCGAGGTGTTGGACGATATCCTTTCTGGCCAGACCGCCGAAAAGGCGCTGACCGGTTGGGGGCGTGCACACCGTTTTGCGGGGTCCAAGGACCGCGCGGCGATCCGCGATCATGTGTTTCAGGCGCTGCGATGTCGGGCGTCCTATGCGTGGTTGGGCGGGGCGGACACAGGGCGCGGCATCATGCTGGGGGCCATGCGTTCAGCCGGTCTGGCAAATGCGGTTTTCACCGGTGAGGGACACGCCCCGCCACCCGTGACCGACGACGAGGCCATGCGCCCGCTGGCGCAGGCAGACAGGGCCACACGGCTCGATTGCCCCGACTGGATGCTGCCGTTGTTTGAGGATCGTTTCGGAACACAGGCTGATGACGTCCTGACCACATTACAATCGCGTGCGGGGGTGTTCTTGCGGGTGAACACCCGCCGCTGCTCCGTGCCGGAGGCCCTCGCCTCTCTGGCCCATGATGATATTGATGCGACGGCGGTGGACGGGGTTGCGACGGCCCTTCGGGTTTTGAACAATGAAAGGCGTGTGGCGCAAAGCGGGGCCCTTGCTCAAGGATGGGTCGAGGTTCAGGACGCCTCGTCACAAGCAGCGATTGCTGCGGCAGACATCGGCGCGGGTTCGCGCTGGCTGGATTATTGTGCTGGCGGCGGTGGCAAGGCGCTGGCGCTGGCGGATCATGGGGCAGATGTCACGGCACACGATATTGACCCGCTCAGGATGCGCGATTTGCCCAGCAGGGCTGCCCGCGCAGGGGTCACGATTGCCCAGACAGATGGGGTGGCATTGAGGGGCGCGGCACCCTTCGACGGTGTTTTTTGTGATGCGCCCTGTTCGGGAAGCGGCACCTGGCGCCGCACGCCCGAGGCCAAGTGGGCCTTGACGCCGGATCGTCTGGAAACCCTGACCCGGACGCAGGACGAGGTTTTGCGCGCCGGTGCGGCGCAGGTGAAACCGGGGGGCATGATGATCTATGCCACCTGTTCTGTTTTTCGCGCCGAGAACGAGGACCGGGTCGCGGCTTTTTTGACCGAACAGGGCGGTTTCGATCAGACCGATATGTGTCAGATTGCGCCGCATTCTGACGGCGACGGGTTCTTCTGGGCACATCTGCGCAAGCGCTAACAACAACCAATGGTTGAATTTTTTCGGATAAGTCCTAGTATCTGACCATGCTTAAGCGGTGATAAACCTTTTTGGGGTTCTTTGACGCTTAGGAATCATTGGGGATTAAGCGCGTGACGGAACAGATGGACCAATCGCAATTACGGCCGGATCGGGTGACACCCCGGCCTGCATCATCGCGCGCAGGTGCCCATGTGCTGCCCTTTGGGGTCGGGGTGATCGGGGCGGCAGCGTTGGCAGGATCGTTCGTGGTGCCCATGGCCGAAGTGTCTTTGGCGCTGTTGGGATTTGGCTCGGTCGCGGTGATCTTCGCGACCGTGGCGACCCTTGTGCGGTTGGCAAAGCTGCGGCGGCGCGGGGTGGCGACCGACGCGTTAATTTCAATGGTCGATAACGATGCATCCCCTTGTTTTCTCACAAATTTTGACGGGGACATTACATTCAAGAATGATGCAGCCTCCGACAAGTTTCGCGAAAAGACAACGGCCACGCTAGGACAGGCCTTTACCGATCTGTTCGCCAATCCGGGGGCCGTTCTGTACCGGCTGCAAAGCAAGGCGCAGGCGCTCGGCAGCGCCCGTGAGGATATCGTCACCCGCAAGGGCCACGTGCGTCTGTCGGTGAACGCGGTGGATGAAGAGACGTTCTTGTGGCGACTTGAGGATCTGTCGGACCGCGGCGGCGGCGCACGGGCGGCTGATGCGCTCAGCCTGCCGATGCTGACTGCGGGGCCGACCGGCACTGTCCTTTATATGAACGAGGCGTTCCGGCGGCTGTTGGGCGGACGTGCTAAAAATCTGTCGGGCGTGTTTTCACAACTGCCGATCGTATCCGGTCAGGTTCATCAGGTCCTGACTGAGACCGGGCCGATAGACAGTCTGGTGGCCGAGGTGCCCAGCCATGGCGGACGTCGCGAGATTTATTTGCTTCCCGGCGACAGCATGACCGAGGGGACGATCAGCAGCACCGATTGGGACACCATTGAAGAACTGCCGGTGCCGCTGTTGAAAATCGCCCCCGAGGGGGAGGTTATTGCCTCCAACCACGAGGCGCGCGCGCTTCTCGACAACCGGTTGAAACCGGGCAGCCGGCTGTCTGATGTGCTGACAGGGCTGGGTCGTCCGCTGGTGGACTGGCTGGGGGAAGCGGTGGAAGGCAAGGGGGCCACGACGTCGCAGTTTCTGGAAGCGGTCCATGACACCCGTGAAATCCACGTGCAGGTGTCCCTGAACCCGGCCGGCGAGGCGGAAAACCCGCATATCATCGCCGTGCTGAACGATGTGACCGAATTCAAGAACCTGCAAATGCAGTTTGTACAAAGCCAGAAAATGCAGGCGATTGGCCAGCTTGCGGGCGGTGTGGCCCATGATTTCAACAATCTTCTAACGGCGATTTCGGGCCACTGCGATCTTTTGCTGTTGCGCCACGATCAGGGTGACGGGGACTACGCCGATCTGGTGCAGATCCACCAGAACGCGAACCGTGCCGCTGCTCTGGTCGGGCAGTTGCTGGCCTATTCACGCAAACAGAACCTGCAGCCCGAAGTTCTGGATCTGCGCAACACCTTGTCCGACAGCACCCATTTGCTGAACCGTCTGGTGGGCGAAAGGATCACGCTGACACTGGACCATGATCCCGGCCTGAGCCCGATCCGAGCTGACAAACGGCAATTGGAACAGGTGCTGATGAATCTGGTGGTCAACGCGCGCGACGCGATGACCGAGGGCGGCAATATCCGTATCGAAACCGAAAATGTGACATTGTCCGACGGATTGTCCCGCGACCGTGTCACCGTGCCACCCGGCGCCTATGTTGCGCTGCGGGTCCATGACACCGGCACCGGTATTCCCGAAGACAAACGGTCCAAGGTGTTCGAACCGTTCTGGACCACCAAGAAGACAGGTGACGGAACCGGTCTGGGCCTGTCCACGGCATATGGCATCATCAAGCAGACCGGCGGGTATATTTTTGTGGACTCGACCATCGGTGTGGGGACGTCCTTTACCATTCTGATCCCGGCGCATGATGCACCGCTCACCATCGAAGAACCTGCTGTCGTGGCCGATCCGGTTGTCCCGACCAAGGGGGACGGCGTTGTCCTTCTGGTCGAGGACGAAGCGCCGGTGCGCGCCTTTGCATCGCGGGCATTACGCCTGCGCGGGTTCACCGTGCTGGAGGCGGATTGCGCCGAGGCTGCGTTGGATATGCTCAACGACCCTGATCTCGACGTTGATCTTTTTTTGACGGACGTCATCATGCCGGGCAAGGACGGCCCCACTTGGGTGCGCGAAGCATTGGTTCAACGTCCCGAAACCAAAGTTGTCTTTGTGTCGGGCTACGCCGAAGAAGCCTTCGGAGAGGAGCAAAAGAGCATCCCGAATTCGGTCTTTTTGCCCAAACCGTTCTCCCTCAACGAACTGACGTCAACCGTCCACAGCCAGCTGCATTAGGGACGCGGGCGGGTTACCGTTTCATCAATGTGTCGATATGGGCGGCCGATCCGATCAGGGCCGCATAATCATCCTCGATGACCGACACCGCGAAGTTGGACATGAACCCTGCAAAACGGCCCTTGTCGCGGAAGGCTTCGGCGAAGCCGAAACTTAACAGGTGGGGGCCAAACGCCTGACTGACCCCGCCCACCAGATAGACACCGCCAAAGGGCAGCTGGATCAAAGACAGGTTGCCGCAGACCGTGCCCAGAATGCGGGCAAACAACGATGCGGCCTCGACCGCGCGGGCGTCACTGCCTTGGGTACAGGCGTCCATAATGGACTTGCTGGGCATGGATTTCGGATCGCCCGCTTCCTGCCCCAGAAACGCATAAACCCGTTCCAGACCGCGCCCGGACAAGACATCCTCGACCGCAGGAAACCCGTGGGCGGTGGACACAAACTGACACAGCCGCAATTCCTGATCGTTGCGAATGGGCAGGTTGGCATGTCCGCTTTCCGACGGCGGCACAAATCGCCCGCCATCGGTTTCGAAGACGGGGGCTGCGTTAAAGCCAGTCCCCACGCCAACCACCAGACGCACGGCCTGCGGGCTGGGTGGCGTTTCAGGGCCCGCGATAATCTGACGGATCGACCCGTCCTTCAGATCGCCGATGGCGTGCCCCTGCGCTTGCAGGTCATTCAGGATCGCCACCGTTTCGGCCCTGGTTGCGCGCGCCAGCGTTTCGCGGTCGATCTGCCAGTCCAGATTGGTCATCGTCGCGGCCCCGTCACGCACGGGGCCTGCCACGGCCACACAGGCGGCGATCGGATCGACGTCGCCTTCGTCCGACAGATACTGGCGCAAGACAATTTCCAGGCCGGAGTAGTCGGCATTGGAATAGCGTCGCACGGTTTCCGGCAGAACCTCCCGCCCGTTTGCCAAAGCGCAGCGCGTGTTGGTGCCGCCGATATCTGCCACAAGGGTGAGGGTATTTGCGGGATGGGTCATGAAGGCTCCGGTTTTAGCGTGCGAGGGCAGCGGTCAACGCGTGATAAGAGGCTTTGGGTGTGCGTTTCAAGGTGTCGAAATCCACATGGATCAGGCCGAACCGTTTTTCATAGCCCAAGGCCCATTCGTAATTGTCCAGAAGCGACCACAAGAAATAACCCGCCACCGGCGCGCCATCGCCAATTGCCCGTTGAACCGCTGCCAGATGCGCGCCCACGTAGGCCGCGCGTTCGGGATCATCGACGATGCCATTGCGGATGACATCCGCATTGGCCATGCCGTTTTCGGTGATGAACAGCGGCGTGTCGCCGGTATATTCCTGTGCCGTGCGGGTGAGAAATTTATACAGACCGTCTGGATAGATTTCCCAGCCCATCTGGGTTTTGGGCAGGGGGCCGGGGGCCTCTTCGTGGCCGGGCCAGGCGTCCGCGTTCGGCGCGATGATCTTGCGGGTGTAGTAATTCAGGCCGACCCAGTCGAGGGGTTGCTGGATGATGGCAAAGTCGTCCTGCCAGCCGTCCGGCAGATGTGGCGCGAAGCCTTCCATCACCGCATCGGGGTAACGTCCCTTGTAGATGCCATCCAAAAAGAAACGATTGTAATAGCCGTCATAAAGATCCGCGGCACGACGCGCGGCGTCGCTGTCGTCAACCGGTTCGGCCCATTCAAAATTGAACACACCACCGAGGTTTTTCAGCCCCAGACCGCGCATGGTCTGGATCGCGGTGCCATGGGCCTTGAGGACATGGTGCATGGCGCGCGCGGTGGCACGAATGTCGCGCAGGCCGGGCGCGTGGTGGCCCAGAAAATGCGACAGCCAGCCCACGCACCAAGGCTCGTTTATCGGGGCGACAGCGGCCATCCTGTCCCCGATGCGGCCCATGATGCAGGCGGTGTAATCGCCGAACCAGTTGTGCATGTCCGGGCTGCGCCAGCCGCCCTCATCGGCCAAGGGGGACGGCAATTCCCAGTGGTACAGTGTGGCATAGGGCGCCAGCCCCCGTTCCAGCATGGCGTCCACCAGACGGTCATAGAAATCCAGACCCTCGGGATTGGGCGTGCGCCCGTCCGGCATCACCCGCGCCCACGACGTGGAAAACCGGTAGGCGTCAAAGCCTGCCGCCTGCATCAAATCGAAGTCTTCTTCGTAGCGGTTGTAGTGGTCGCAAGCCAGTTGGCCATGTTCCTGCCGGACGACATTGCCGGGCGTGGCCGCGAAGGTATCCCAGTGGGTCGAGCCTGCGCCGCCCGTCCCGTGGCCTTCGATCTGATAGGCGGAGGTTGCAGCGCCGAAGGTAAATCCTTCGGGAAAATCGGAGCGATTGAAATCCATGATGGTCCTTTGGTCAGGCGGTCTGTGCCGCGACTGGGTTTGTGGTCGGGGCCGGTCCGGTGGACCGCCCCACGGTCAGTTCCACCTCAAGCAGCTGGTGTTGCGGCGCGAGGGCAGGATCGCTGATCTGGTCGATCAGCATTCTGGACAGGGCGCGACCGGCATCGCGCACGGACGACCGGGTGGCTGTGAAAATAGGGACGTCCGCACCATTGGTGAGGTAGGACAGGCTGTCGTCATGGGTCACAATCGACACGTCGCGGCCCATGCGCAGCCCCTGATCCTCAATCGCACGTCGCACGCCCAATGCGGAAATGATGGACGACACCAGAAAGGCCGTGGGCGGACAGGGCAGGGCGAGCATGTCGCAGGTGGCGCTATAGCCGAAGGTCTCGGTCATTTCTTCGGACCGCATGATTTCGGGATCGGCGGACAGACCGCGCGCGCCAAGCGCATCTTCGTAACCGCGCCTGCGCCGGTGTGCGAAATCCATCGTCTCGAGCCCGTTCAAAAGCGCAATGCGGCGATGACCGAGGTCCATCAGGAAATCGGTGGCGCGGCGAAAGGCGCTGCGGTTGTTCACATCAAGCCAGCTGTAGGGCATGTCGATACCGGAGGCGCGACCATGAACAACAAACGGCAGGCCAATTTCATGCAGCAGAGCGATTCGCGCATCGTTCATCTTGGGTCCGTGCAGGATGACACCGTCCACGGTGCCGCGCGTCTTGAGCGCACGGTAGATGTCTTCCTCGCGCCCGTCCTCAACAATAGACAGCACCATTTCGTAGTTGTTACGCGAATACACTTCCCCCGCGCCGGCGATGAAATCGCCAAAGATCGGGTTCACCATTTCATGGCTGTTGGCCATGGGAATCACGTGTCCGATGGCGTTTGAACGACCTGTGGCCAGGCTTTTGGCACGTGTGTTGGGGCTGTAGTTGTGGGCCGCGGCGGCGGCCAGAACGGTCTTGCGGGTGGCTTCCTTAACCTCCGGATAGCCGTTCAGCGCGCGGCTGACGGTGGTCTGGGACAAGCCCAGAATCTTGGAGAGTTCCTTAAGGTTCATTTCCCGTCTTCAAACCGCTTTGAAAATCCAATGGTCGTATGATTACTGTCCTCGGGTGCGACAAATTGCAACCAAATAACGTTATTTTATTGTGCAGCTGCAGCATTTTCCCTGTCGAGAGTATGCGATTGACACGGGTCGGACTTTGCATCACTGTTGCGTTACCCAAAGCGCTTTGGAAAAGTGGCGCGGGGAAAATAAACGACAGATTGATGGGGTGCTATGCCCCGACTGGGAGGAACTTATGACTAAATCTTTGTATGCAGGCGTGGCGGCGATTGCCCTGACGGCTGGCATGGCGCAGGCCGACGGACATCTGATGTTTCCGGCTGGCGAAGGCCCGTTCAGCTGGGACGAATACAACGCCTGGGCCGAAAGCGCGCCTGATCTGAGCGGTGAGACCGTCACAATCTTCGGCCCATGGCTGAGCCCCGAGGACGAATACCTTGGCAACATGATCGCCTATTTCGAAGACGCCACCGGCGCGGATGTGACCTACACCGGGTCTGACGGCTTCGAGCAGCAGATCGTGATTGACGCCGAAGCAGGCTCGCCCCCGAACATCGCCGTGTTCCCACAGCCCGGTCTGGCCGCGACGTTGGCATCGCAAGGCCTGCTGACACCGCTGGGTGACGAGGCCGCATCCTGGGTCGACGCCAACTATGCCGCCGGTTCGTCCTGGGTTGATCTGGGCACATATGCGGATGCCGATGGCGCAGACCAGTTCTACGGCTTCTTTTATAACGTGAACGTCAAATCCCTCGTCTGGTATGTGCCGGAAAACTTCGAGGATGCCGGTTACGAAGTGCCGGAAACCATGGAAGACCTGATCGCATTGTCCGAAGAGATGATCGCGAACGGTGACACACCTTGGTGTATTGGTCTGGGGTCCGGTCCTGCGACAGGCTGGCCTGCGACCGACTGGGTCGAGGACATCATGCTGCGCACACAGACCGCAGCCGACTACGATGCTTGGGTGTCCAACGAACTGCCCTTCAACGATCCCAAAGTGATCGAAGCCATCGAAACCTTCGGCATGTTCGCCAAGAACGATGACATGGTTGCAGGCGGTGCAGGTGCCGTTGGCTCGACCGACTTCCGTGACAGCCCAGCAGGTCTGTTCACGTCGCCCGCACAGTGCTTCATGCACAAGCAGGCATCCTTCATCCCGGCCTTCATGCCCGAGGATGTGGTGATCGGTGAAGATGCAGACTTCTTCTACTTCCCGTCCTTCGCTGAAAAAGACCTCGGCAATCCTGTTCTGGGCGGTGGTACATTGATGGCCGTCACCGATGCCTCGGACGCGACATTCGCATTCATGGAATATCTGCAGCAGCCGATTTCCCATGAGATGATGATGGCGCAGTCCGGCTTCCTCACACCGCACACCGGCGTGAACCTGGACGCCTACAAGGACGCAACGCTGCGCGGTCAGGGCGAAATCCTGCAGAATGCAACGACCTTCCGCTTTGACGGGTCCGACCTGATGCCAGGCGCCATCGGTGCAGGCACGTTCTGGACCGGCATGGTCGATTACGTCGGCGGCGCGTCTGCCGAAGACACTGCCAACGCAATCCAGGACAGCTGGGACGCGATCAAGTAAGGCAATTTTCGCCCAAGACCTAACGGATGGCGCAGCGCAGGTTGCGCCATCCACATCTTCACCGGGACGGGACGCCCGGACAGACTTTTAGTCAGATTTTACGACAGACGACCGGCGGAATTGACCGCATCAGCCATGGCGTCTCTGGGAGGAGGGGCCGCATAGGGGGAGGGGACCAATGCATCCTGCACTGTTAGGGGTCATTACCATTATCGTGGGTGTCGGCGGCTGCGTCGGCTACTTTTACGGATCGAACCTGTTTCTCGACAAGGTTCTGTTCCCGGCCAAAGGCCCGAACGCAGGCCGCAACATCAACCGCGCCAATATCATCCGTCCATGGCTGTTCCTGATGCCCGCGCTGTTGGCGCTTGGTCTCTATCTGGCCTATCCGGTGGTCGCGACCCTTATCCTGTCGTTTCAGGAACGCGGCGCGGGCGGAGTGCGCACGTTTGTCGGGTTTGAAAACTACACCAAAATGTTCGCAGAACCCAAATTCGGTGAGGCCATGCGCAACAACGTGTTGTGGCTGGTCGTGGTGCCTGCGGCATCAACAGCGCTTGGCCTGCTGGTGGCCCAGCTGACGGACCGTTTGAAATGGGGCAGCATTGCCAAGTCGATCATCTTCATGCCCATGGCAATTTCATTCGTCGGGGCCGCCGTGATCTTCAAACTGGTCTATGAAGCCCGTCCCGAAGACGTGGCGCAGATCGGCATTCTGAACCATCTGTTCTTGCTGTTTGGCGGGGATGAGCCTCAGCAATGGCTGACCATTCCGTTCTGGAACAACTTTTTCCTGATGATCGTGCTGATCTGGATTCAAACCGGTTTCGCCATGGTGATCCTGTCGGCGGCCCTGCGTGGCATTCCCGAAGAAACCATTGAGGCCGCGATCGTGGACGGGGCCAACCCGTTCCAGATTTTCTTCAAGATCAAAATCCCGCAGATCATGGGCACGATCGTGGTGGTCTGGACGACAATCACCATCGCCACGCTGAAGGTCTTCGACATCGTCTTTGCCATGACCAACGGCCAATGGGAAACGCAGGTGCTGGCCAATTACATGTACGACAAATTGTTCCGCGCCAATGACTGGGGCATGGGGTCGGCTGCGGCCATGATCATCATGTTGCTCGTGACGCCGATCCTTGTCTGGAACGTCTACAACGCCCGTCAGGAGATGAAATAATGGAAACGCCCGGTCAAAAGCCTCTCGTCGTTTGGGCGCTGAACATCTCAGTCGTTCTGCTGGTTCTGCTGTGGATTTTCCCCACGTTGGGGCTGTTTGTGTCGTCCTTCCGCACGGGTGATCAGATCACCGCATCGGGCTGGTGGTCGTCCATGTTCCCCGCAGAGCAAACGTTGCAATTCCGCGCCGCCGACCCTGATGACAACCGGATTGAAACCTCCGCCGGGGTGTTCGTGGTCGAAGGCAACGTGTTTGAGGGCGGTGATGTCCTTGGCATTGACAGCTGGGGCACATCGTCCCGCGCGCTGGATGCCTATCAGGTGGGCGAAACGGCCGATCTGGGTGACGGTGAAACGCTGACTTTGTCCGAAGGCGGCGCCTATGTCTGGCAGGGTGACGAAGACCAGATGTCCGGTCGCGGGCAACGGATATTCCTGACAGCCACCGTGCCGCCGGAGTTTACCACGAATAACTACGGTTTCGTGCTGTTTGACGAAGACAATTCCGAAGGCATGGCCAAGGCGTTCTTCAACACGCTGACGGTGGTCATCCCCGCGACTGTCATCCCGATTCTGATCGCGGCCTTTGCGGCCTACGCCTTGGCATGGATGGATTTTCCGGGGCGCGCCTTGCTGATTGCGACGGTCGTGGGCCTTTTGGTTGTGCCTTTGCAACTTGCGCTGATCCCGCTGTTGTCACTGCACAATGCTGTGGGTATCGGCAAGGGCTACCTGGGGGTGTGGCTGGCGCATACCGGCTTTGGATTGCCGTTGGCCATATACCTTTTGCGAAATTACATGGTCGGATTGCCGCGCGACATCATTGAAAACGCCCGCGTCGATGGCGCGACGGAATTCCAGATTTTCACCAAGATCATCCTGCCGCTGTCCTTTCCGGCGCTGGCGTCCTTTGCGATTTTCCAGTTCTTGTGGACATGGAATGACCTTCTGGTGGCGCTGGTGTTCCTGATTGACAGTTCGGGCAACACCACCGTGATGACCAAGCAGATTGTTGAACTGCTGGGCACACGGGGCGGCGACTGGGAAATCCTCGCGACTTCGGCCTTTGTGTCGATCGCGGTGCCGCTGGCCGTTTTCTTTATGATGCAACGATATCTGGTGCGCGGCCTGTTGGCCGGCTCTGTGAAGTAGAAAGGTCTCTTGGATATGACCAAGATGGAGACAATGGCCACATCCGAGGCCTTCGAAAAGGACAAGGATTGGTGGCGCGGGGCGGTGATCTATCAGATCTATCCGCGCAGCTACCAAGACAGCAACGGCGACGGGATCGGCGATCTGGGCGGCATCGTCCAGCGGCTGCCCTATATCGCATCGCTTGGCGTGGATGCGATCTGGATTTCGCCATTCTTCACGTCACCGATGAAGGATTTCGGATACGACGTCAGCGACTACTGCGACGTGGACCCGATGTTCGGCACCCTGTCGGATTTCGACGCCGTGATCTCAACCGCACATGCCTTGGGTGTGAAGGTGATGATTGATCTGGTGTTGTCGCACACATCTGATCAGCACCCGTGGTTTCAGGCCAGCAAGGCCGACAAAACCAACGACAAGGCCGATTGGTATGTCTGGGCGGACGCAAAGCCCGACGGCACGCCGCCCAACAACTGGCTGTCGATCTTTGGTGGATCGGCATGGCAGTGGCACGGCGAACGCGAACAATACTACCTGCACAACTTCCTGATCTCCCAGCCCGATCTGAACTTCTGGGAACCTGCGGTGCAAGAAGCGTTGCTGGACGTGGCGCGGTTCTGGTTGCACCGGGGCGTTGACGGTTTCCGTCTGGATACGATCAATTTCTACATGCACGACCGCGAATTGCGCGACAATCCGGCCCTGCCGCCGGAAAAGCGCAACAGCACCATCGCGCCGTCGGTGAACCCCTATAACCACCAAGAACACCTTTATTCCAAGAACCAGCCGGAAAACCTGGAGTTCCTGCGCAAGCTGCGCGCGGTGATGGAGCCCTTCAACGCCGCCGCCGTGGGGGAGGTGGGGGACGCGCAACGCGGGCTTGAGATCATGGGCGAATACACCGCCGGCGATGATCTGATGCAGATGTGTTATGCGTTTGAATTTCTGTCCGGCGCGCAGCCGACGGCGAAATCTATCGCAGATGTCATGAAACGGGTGGACGACAACGCCGCCGATGGCTGGGCCTGCTGGGCCTATTCCAATCACGACGTGGTGCGCCATGCGACCCGTTGGGATCTGACGCCAGCGGCCCTGCGCGCCTTTGTATCCTTGATGATGTGCCTGCGCGGATCGGCCTGTATTTATCAGGGCGAAGAACTGGGCCTGCCCGAAGCTGACGTCGCCTTTGAGGACCTGCAGGACCCGTATGGCATTCAGTTCTGGCCCAAGTTCAAAGGCCGCGATGGGTGCCGCACGCCGATGGTCTGGGAACGTGACAACCTGAACGGCGGCTTTTCTGAGGCCCCGCGCACCTGGCTGCCGGTCAGCCACGAACATGTGCACATGGCCGTGGCCGAACAGGAAGACGACCCCGGCGCGCTGATCCACCACTACCGCCGCGCGATTGCCTTCCGTCAGGCCCACAAAGCCTTGGCCAAGGGTGATCATGACGGGGTGAAGCACGACGGCGATGTTGTCTATTTCACGCGCATGCACGACGGCGAGACGATCTTTTGCGCCTTCAACATGAGTGAGACACCCTCAACCTTTGACGCGCCCAAAGGCGACTGGCGCGTGATCGGGCAAGAACTGGGATCGGCCGACGTTTCGGGCGACGGAAAACTGCACCTTGGACCATGGCAGCCGTTTTTTGCGGCGGCGGTCTAGGACAAAGAATACAGGGAGCGAACGATGGCTGATCTAAAACTTACAGATGTCGCAAAGACATATGGTGGCACGGTTGAAGTGCTCAAAGACATCAATCTGGACATCAAACAGGGCGAATTGATCGTTTTTGTTGGCCCCTCGGGCTGTGGCAAATCCACGTTGCTGCGGATGATTGCCGGTCTGGAAAGCATCACCGGCGGTGAGCTGCAGATCGACGGGCAGGTGGTCAACAACGTCCCACCCGCACAACGCGGCATTGCCATGGTGTTCCAGTCCTACGCGCTTTATCCGCATATGACCGTGCGCGATAACATGTCGTTTGCCATGAAGCTCGCCAAGAAACCAAAGGCCGAGATTGACGCCGCGATCGAGAAAGCGGCCAAGATCCTGCAGCTTGAGGAATATCTGGATCGTCTGCCCAAGGCGCTGTCAGGCGGTCAACGCCAGCGGGTCGCCATCGGCCGGTCCATCGTGCGGGACCCAAAGGTTTATTTGTTTGACGAACCGCTGTCCAACCTGGATGCCGCCCTGCGCGTCGCCACCCGGATCGAGATTGCCCAACTTAAGGAATCCATGCCCGACAGCACCATGATCTACGTGACCCACGATCAGGTCGAGGCGA
>NZ_JAHDGE010000011.1:27928-60377 GCF_020627745.1 Pseudooctadecabacter sp. | reverse complement strand
CTCCTCCGCAGCATTCGCCGCCGGTGTTTCGCCACCGTCAACGTCGGGGATGGCCTCGGGTGTGGGGGTGACCTCGGTGGTATCTTCGCGCGTCGGCTCCTGTTCGGACGTCGCTCCGGACCCGACAGGTTCGGTCGATCCGTCGCTGTCCTCGGCCTCTACCGTGCCATCGGTTGGCGCATCGGTTTCGGCCTCGTCAATCTCGGGTGCCGCTTCCTCGGTTGTTACATCTTCGTCCCCGGCGGCTTCACGCAGGGTGGGGTTGTCCAAATCCTCAAGATCCGCGTCGCTTTCCATGGCGACACCCACCGCGTTGGCGGCAGTGCCACCCTCATTGTCGGACACCCCGACAGCGATAGCTGTGATCAGCGCGATACCAATGGCCGTGCCCCCGAAAATATACAAAAAGTTGGGGCCGGGATCGCCCGCCTTTGATTTGGATGCATCGGGTGTCTGTGTCTGCTTTGGGGGGGTCTCATCGGCCATGGCGGATTCCTCTGGGGGTGACTGGATGACCGGATAACGTGCGACCTGCATAGATGGTTCCCGCATACGCGCGCGCGCCTGTGCGCACGCGGGCGCGCCAATCAGGCCGCCCCCCTTGCCCTTGCGCCGCTGGCCTTTTATCAGGCGCGGACCCCACCGAAAAAGGATGCCCCCATGACCGATGCCGCCCCGTCCGACGCGCTGATCGTTGCCCTAGATGTGCCGGATGCCATGCAGGGTCTGGCGCTGGCCCAGAAGATCGGGGATGCGGCCACGTTCTACAAAATCGGGCTGGGGATGCTGACCGGTGGCGGCCTTGCCCTTGCCAATGAATTGTCCGACGAACACGGCAAACGCATCTTTCTGGATATGAAGCTGTTTGACATCGGTGCCACGGTTGAGGCCGCGGTGCGCGGTCTTGCGCGGTTCAACCATGATTTCCTGACCGTGCACGGCGACCCCCATGTTGTCCGCGCGGCTGCCGAGGGGAAAGGCGGCAGCGATATGAAAATTCTTGCCGTCACAATCCTGACGTCCCTTGACCGCGCCGATCTGGACGCATCCTGCATCAAAAGCGGCGACATCACCGATCTGGTGCAGGAGCGCGCAGGCATAGCATTGTCCAACGGGGCCGATGGTGTCATCGCCTCCCCCCAAGAGGCTACTTTGATCCGCGCCCTGCCTGAGGCGGATGGAAAGCTGATTGTCACCCCCGGCGTGCGCCCCGCAGGCGCCGATCTGGGCGACCAAAAGCGGGTCACGACCCCGGCCAAGGCCATCGCAAACGGGGCCGATCACGTGGTGGTGGGCCGTCCGATCTGGCAAAATTCTGATCCACGCGCCGCCGCGCAGGCGGTTCAGGCGGAAATCCGCTCAGATGCGGCACGACGCCCAAACGCTTGAAAACAAGCGCCTAGAGGGGCGATTGTAACAGATTTATGGCGCGTTATCACAGGGTTGGGGGAAATTGTGAGGGGCCCTCCCCTTTCATGGAACCAATTTTGTCCCCAGATGTTGTGTAGACAGCAAACGCTGCTACCAGATCAACTTGGGGGATTATCATGATCCGTTTGAATGACATTCGTTACACAGGTCGCGGCTTCGAAGCCGCAGTGGTTCTGCCAAGCCACGATGGCCCGTTGCATTACAACTGTCGGGTCGACGGACCGGCGACGCTGGACCCATCCATGGTCAAGCGCGCCCTGCTTGGTCACGCAGTGCGGCAGCGCACTCGTTAACCTCAAAAAAGGAGATCATCATGTCTCGCATCGCACTTGGCGACATTCGCTACAATCCCGTAACCGGCGCCTATGAGGCCCGTGTAGATATCAACCGCAAGGGCCGCACCTATCGCTACCCGTGTTCGGTGCCTGGATCGTTGTCCATGGATGACGCCACCGTCCGCCGGAGCCTGACACAACAGGCACAAACCATGGCTGGACGCGAAAACGGTCTTCTGTCCGTGCGCTAGACTTTCAAGAGATGTCCGTCACTGCCTCTGTCCGATCTGTCCCTCGGACCTGAATCCTCGTGACTGACCAAACTGGCCCCGTGCACGTCACGGGGCCTTTTTTTCGCCTAGTCGTTGATGTCACGATCCCAAAGTTTGACCTGACCGCGACGGATACCGAACATCTGCCGCATGATGATATAGGCGATCAGCGACAGCACCGCGAAAATGACCAGCGACCACGCCAGTGACAAACCCGCGCCGATCCCAAGCCAGATCATCGCCCCCATAAAGAACGCGCCAACCGCGAAACCAAAGAATATCCAGCCCGGAATAAGTACTTCGGCGATGGCCAGAACCAGTGCTGCGGTCATCCAGACCCACCACTCGTTGAACCAGCCCATGTTACCCGCGCCCTTTCAGCATCTTGAACGCATTGGTGAAACTGTCCAGCGCGTCGGCGGGCACCACGATGGTGTTGCTGCCCTGACCGGATGCGATGCCGTTGATCGCCTCGACCTGCTTCAGGGCCACTTGATACTGCGCAGCCTCCAACCCGTTTTCGGCAATGGCCACGGCCACGACCTGCGTTGCATACGCCTCCGCATCGGCAGAGACGCGGCGTGCCTTGGCGGCCTGTTCGGCGGAATACAGTTCCGCATCGGCCTGCAATTCAACGGCGCGTTTTTTGCCCTCGGCCTCGGTCACCTGCGCACGGCGGGCGCGTTCGGCGTTCAGCTGTTGCAGCATCGCCGCGCGGGTCGCGGCATCAAGATTCACGTCAAGGATTTCGGCGCGGGTGACCTCGATCCCCCAGTCATCGACCTGTGCTGCCAGTTGATCCTGAATGGCAAGGATCAGACCGGTGCGGTTGGCCTGCACCTGATCCAGTTCCATCTTACCAATCTCGGAGCGGACAATACCGGCCACCGTCGTCGAAATCGCACCGTCCACGTCGCGGATCCGGTACACTGTCTTTTCCGGCTCGATGATGCGGTAAAAGACGGATGTTTCCACCTGCACCAGAACGTTGTCGCTGGTGATTGCATCCTGCCCCATCGTCGGAAGCTGGCGTTCCAGAATTGATATCTTATGCGCGACGCGGTCCAGAAAGGGGATGATAAAGTTGATCCCCGGCCCCAAAACCGCACGCAGCCGGCCAAATCGTTCGATCACAAACTTTTCGGATTGCGGCACGATCCGCACGCCCATCAGAATGCAAACGATGATGAAAGCGGCCAGCAGGATCAGGACAATATTGCCCCCGATCAGATCGCCAATGATTTGTTCAATGTCCATGTTGTCCCTCGGACTCCTCGCTTAGCCCTGCTTATCGGCCCCGTTTTCGGGTGCTCGCTCAGGGTGTCACTGATCGTCTACATAGGGCGCTGTCTGTGCTCTTGCAACCATAGCTTGAGGGGGAGGCTTGCCCCTCCCACCAGATTTGGTTTTTGCGCAACAGCCCGTGCAGCGCGCCGCGCGACCCCTTTCTCTGGTTCACAAATACCTAAAGCGCCACCGCTTGCCTCCCCCCCCGTGGCCCGCGTATGCACAGCCCCATGCCTGCCCTTTGCCGCGCCTGCCTGCACACGTTCGAGGACGGCACACGCTGCCCCGTGTGCCGCAGCCCGCGTGTGACCGCGCATGATGAACTTTTTGATTTGTCGATCGCCCATATGGACTGCGACGCCTTTTATGCTTCGGTCGAAAAACGCGACAATCCGGAGCTTGAGGGCAAACCGGTGATCATCGGCGGCGGGCGGCGCGGTGTGGTGTCGACCTGTTGCTACATCGCGCGGATCAAGGGTGTGCGATCTGCGATGCCGATGTTTCAGGCGCTGAAACTCTGCCCCGAAGCGGTAATCGTGCGCGGACGCATGGACCGCTATGTCGAGGTTTCGCGCCAGGTCCGCGCCTTGATGGATGAACTGACGCCCACGGTCGAACCCCTGTCCCTCGACGAAGCGTTCATGGACCTTTCGGGCACCGCCAAATTGCATGGCGCACCGCCAGCGGTGATGCTGGCGCGGTTGACCAAACGGATGCAGGACGACATCGGGATCACCGGGTCCATCGGTCTGAGCCACAACAAATTTCTGGCCAAGGTCGCGTCTGATCTGGACAAACCCCGCGGCTTTTCCGTCATCGGCGCGGCCGAGACAACGGACTTTCTGCGCCCGAAACCCGTGCGCCTGATCTGGGGCATCGGCCCCGCCGCGCAATCCAGTCTTGAGGCTGCGGGCATCCGCACCTTTGACGATCTGCTGCGCTGGGACCGGCGCGATCTGCATGATCGGTTCGGCGGCATGGGGGACCGGCTCTATGCCTTGGCGCGGGGCGAGGACGGGCGCAAGATCAGCGCGCATACTCCCGTCAAAGGGTTGTCAAACGAAACCACGTTTCACGACGACACCAACGACACCGATATTCTGGACGGCCACATCTGGCGCATGGCCGAAAAAGTATCCGGACGCGCCAAGGCAAAGGACAAGGCAGGCCGCGTTGTGACTTTGAAACTGAAACGGGCCAATCACAAGCTGCTGTCAAAACGTCAAAGCCTGCACCAGCCGACGCAACTGGCCGATACAATCTATCGGACGGCACGGGCGTTGTTTGATCAGGTCGGCGATCAGGGGCCATATCGGCTGCTTGGGGTCGGCATTTCCGATCTGGTTCCAGCCGGCGATGCCGACCGCGAAGGCGACCTTCTGGACCCCGATGCCGGAAAACGCGCCGAGGCCGAACGGGCCGCAGACGCGATCCGCGAAAAGTTCGGGCAGGACGCGATCCTCAAGGGGCGTGCGTTGCGTTAAACCCATTCAAACACGCGTTTTTCGCGACAGCTAAAAAAATTAGCTAATTTTGTTATTCGGCGGCGACGCGCATGTCTTCGCCGCGGCCGATATCGCTCAGCTCGGAGATAATCCCGCCAAGGACGTCCTTGAACGCTGCATAATTGGCGTTGGGCCTGATCGTCTTTTCGTTCATGTAGATCGACCGGTCAATTTCCACCTGTACGGCGTGGTGTCGCCGCGAGGGCCGCCCGTAGTGCTGACAGATGTAGGCCCCGGCAAAAGGCATGTTGCGGGCCACCTTGAATCCGGCCGAGGCAAAGGCCGCCTCGACCTTTTCCACGACAGATGACGCAGCCGACGCGCCAAACCTGTCGCCCAGCACCACGTCGGGGCGGGCGGCCCCGGGCGGGCCCACGTTTTCCAACGCCTCATGGGGCATCGAATGACAGTCAATCAAAATGGCTTCGCCGAAATCCTCATGCGCTTCGTCCATAAGAGATTGGAGCGTATCGTGATAGGGTCGCCAGACCTGCATGATACGGGAATGTGCCTCCTGCAGGGTCAGTTTACCGCTGTAGATCGCGCGCCCGTTGGACACCACGCGGGGGATCACGCCAAGACCGCTGGCAATGCGCGGGTTGTGGGCCACCCGCCTTATGCCCGCCACCACGGCGGAATCCATTTCGTCGGGTCCGCGGTTCAGATCAAGAAAGGCACGGGGCGCCTGCGCCATCAACAAGGGCGCGCCGTGCTGCGGGGCAGCCTCGAACAGATCATCCACAAAAGCATCCTCGGACGACCGGATTTCGCGCTCGTTCAGAATGGCCTGTCGCAAAAACCCCTCCGCGTAGTTCCGCCCCGAATGGGGTGAGGCAAACACAACCGATGTGGACCGCTGTTCGGGGCGGCGCAGCACGTAGGACAGGTTTTCGCTGTGGTCAGTCATCATCGCCCCTTCGGCGTTCAATCTAGTACGAAAAATCTAAATTCCAAAAGCTCTTGATCCCCCATGCGACTCTTTATATAGACCGCGACACCTGACGCGCGCTTGCGCGTCCTGTTTGTTTATGGGACATGCGATCGCAGCAGGTACGGACGATTAGCTCAGCGGTAGAGCACTTCGTTGACATCGAAGGGGTCACTGGTTCAATCCCAGTATCGTCCACCATGAATTTCACCGCGCTGGGGTCCAGCGCACGACACCAACCAAGGCGCAATCGCCGCGCCGCGAGACAAGGATAGAACCATGAAAGTTCGCAACTCCCTCCGCTCGCTCAAGCAGCGCCACCGCGATTGCCGCGTCGTGCGCCGTAAGGGCCGGGTCTACGTTATCAACAAGACCCAGCGACGGTTCAAAGCCCGTCAGGGCTAAGCCGACCACAGACGTTATGCAAAAACCGCGCCCGAGAGATCGGAGCGCGGTTTTTCTTTGTCTGCCTGCCCGTTCCGGGTCCGGTTTCCCTGACCTGCGCAGGATTTGCACATATCCGCCCTAGCCACTGCGCCGCTGGCCGCCTACGCTTTGATCAAATGACAGACCACAAAGGACATCGCCATGATCAGACCAGCCACCACCGCCCTTATCACCAGCCTGTTCGCCTTCGCCGCCCTCCCTGCGGCGGCCCAGGACGCCAATCTGTGCGGCGGTATTGGCGGTACGGGCCAGTGGTTGGGCGGGGATGAAGCATCTTCTGATATCTCCACCGCGCCGACCTATCTGGAACAGATGGCACTGGTGTTGCTGCGCAATGAATACGTGGGGTTGTTCACCGTGTCTCAGGCGGGCGACTACCGGATCGAGGCCATGGGCCGCGGCGGCGGTGATACCGTGATCGACCTGCGCAACGCGGACGGGGCGCTGGTTATTTCGGATGACGACAGCGGCGGGGAAGGTTCAAGCCGGGCTGAGGTTTTTCTTGATCCGGGCACCTATTGCATTGCCATGCGCAGCTTTGACGGCACGCCGTTGACAGGGTTCGTGCGCGCGGCCCGTTTTGACGAAACACCTTTGACGCCGGGGTTCGGCGGCCCCACCCAGGACACCGAAGGCTGTGATCTGTCGCAGGCCCAGACGCTTGTCTACGGGACCCCCGTCACCCAAAGCTATAACGACGCGCAGTTCTACAGGCTGCAACTGGACACCGCGCAGGCCATCAGCCTGACCGCCGAAAACGAGGACGCGGACCCGATCCTGACCCTGTTTGACGCCGACGGAAACTGGCTGGCCGAGAACGACGACTTTGACGGGCTGAACAGCCGGATCGACATGATTGATCCGCTGCCCGCCGGGGAATACTGCATCGCACTGGACCTGTACGGGGATGAAGCCGCGCCAATCACGGTCACTGCACGGACCTATGACGCGCAAGAGGCCCAAGCCATCCTTTATGCCCGCGGGGACGCCGCCCCGCCCCTTGACGGGTCCTATCCCGTGACATCGCTGGGCGAAATTGCCACCCGCGTGCGCGAAGACGTGACCGTGTCCAGTGACGCGGCATGGTATGCCTTTGACGTCTATGAAGGCGGGTTGATGCTGGTTGAGGCAATCGCCCAGGGAGACGGCGACCCGGTGCTGATCATGTATGACGATCTGGGCCGTCAGGTCGGATACAATGACGACAACGGCAACGGGCTTGATTCCCTGCTGACGGTGCGCGTCCAGCCTGGCACCTATCTGGTGGCGGTCAAACAGCTGAACGCCGACACCACGGGCCTGATCCGCATGGTTTTTGAACGCTACGTTCCGGCACGCCCTTAAGGCGGAACCGGATAATGCGTTTAGGCCCCGCTGCACCGGCGGGGCCTTTTGCGTCAATTATCAATGGTGATGTTGATGGACCCTGAAATCAGCCCGATGGCCGTGCGCCGGTCCACAAACCCGGTGGGCGTGATGCCTTCGGCGTCCTGATAGCTGGCGATGGCGGTGCGCGTCTGGTCGTCAATCACACCGTCAAGGCGTCCGGGGTCCAGCCCCAGATCGCGCAGTCGCAGTTCCAGAAGCTGGGCGCGCACGCCAGACAGACGCAGGCCCTGTTCCTCGGAACGGGCCTGACGCCGCTGGGCATTGGTCACCTGTGGCCCGCGACGGTTTTCAATCCGTGTTTGTGCACGCTCGGCAAAGACCCCCTGCGGATAGGTGCTGAGATAATTGCGGTAGGCGGCCACCGTGTCCTCGCGTTCTGCCACAGCCCATGCGGCGCGGTCGGCGGCTTCCGCATCGGCACGACGGCGGTCCTCGATCTCGCCCAGACGGGCGGTGGCGATGTTGGCAAACAGGCCGTCGGGGTATCGGTTGAGGTAGGCGCGGTAGCCCGGCTCATCGCCGCGCGCACCGGTTTCTGTCCAGTAGGCACGGTCGCGGGCCTCTTCTGCGGCGCGTTCGCGAACTTCTGCGGCCTCGATCTCGGCCTCGCGGCGGGCCGCCTGCGCGTCCAGCAGATTGATCTGGTCGCGGTCCAGATAGGACGTCTGCGGGAAACCGTTGGATTGTTGCCAGTTCGTGATCGCCCCCCGCGATCCACGCCCGAAAATGCCGTCCACACCGCGGGTATTGTATTCCAGCAAGGTCAGGTTCTGCTGGATATCGCGCCGTTGGGCCCGCGTCAGGTTAAGCGCCTCTTCGGTCAGGCGCGCAGCACGGTTCGGTTCGGCCAGTATGGCCCTGATCTGGGCCTCTGCGTCATTGACAAACCGGCCTTCGGGATAGCGCGAAATGTAGGTGCGGTATGCTTCGACCGTGTCGGTTGAGGTCGTGCGGTCCCACAGGGCAGCCTCCGCGTTGAGGTCATCCTCCGAAGGGGTGGCAGGGCGGTCGGGTGCGTCGATCACCACCTCACCGGGCATCAGCACCCAGTCGGGCGTGATGAACCCTTCGATTGTCAGGTTGTCGTTCGACAAAAGGCGCGCGCCGATGGTGGCTTCGGGCTGGGTCAGGACATTGACCATTTGCCGACCGGCCACAGAGGGCCGCGTCTTGATTACGGTGACGCCCTGCGGAATATCCAGCGGGCCAAGACCCGCCTGCAAGCGGCTGTCGTCAAGATCAAGATCGTCGGGATCGCCCTGCCCCAGCATCAGCACCGCCTTGCCTTGGGTGTCAGACAGGATCGACAGCAGGCTTTCGACTGACACGCCCATCTGGTCAACGGTGAACAGATCAGGGGCATCGGCGTCGGCGCTCAGCAGCCAGCTGCGGGTGCCGTCGGTGACGAAATGTCCCGACAGCGCCACCAGCAACCGGTCCGCCCCGACGGCCTGTGCCTGAAAGGACGTGGCCAGATCGCGCAGCGCATCAGCGCGCCCGTTGGCGCGGGCGAAAACGTCAAAGCCCAGCGCCTCCAACCGGTCCTGACCGGCCAGAATATCATCCGCACCGCGCACGCGGTCCTGTTGTTCATACCGTTCCTGTCCCAGAACAAGGGCCGCATCCTGCGCCCAAAGGGGCAACGGCAACATCAGGGCGGTTGTCAAAAGCAGGTGGCGCATGGGGTATCCTTTCCGTGGTCTCGTCAAAGATACCGGCCAGAATACCGCTATCCAATAGCAGCCGCGTCAGCGCGTGCTACACTTCAACGGATATGACCATGATCTGTTCCGCCACCACAACCCGCCGGATACCCTGATGCCCTACGTTTCCGACTTTTCGCCGACAGCCCTTGAAGACCGGATCACCGTCCACGAGGGCGCGCAGATCGTTGAAATCGACTTTCAGGGGCTGCGGTTCCGGTCCTCTGCGGACGTGAATGCCTTTTATGATTACGTCGAACACCGGATGCAGGATACAGGCGAACCCCAGTGGTTCTTCATGGTGAACACCCGCGATTACAGGGTGGATGAAAGCGCGTGGTTTGCCTTTACCCGTCGGGGCCGGGACCTGAACGAAGGGCATTCGATGAAAACCGTCCGCTACGACGCCGATCCCGATACACTGGCCCAGATCGCCAAGGTAAAGGGCACCGATCGCGAAAATCCGAACCTGTTTGGCAGCCGCGATGACGCCTGGGCGCATCTGCGCGCTTTGCCGTCCAAACGGCGCGAACGGCTGACCCACGTGCCCAGTTTCACCAAAGACGCCTTTCTGCGACGGCTGCGGTTTGATCACGACACCAAGGTTCTTGAAGTGGATTTAAGCGGAATGAAGATCGCCCATTCACGGGATGTGAACGATCTGCACAATTGGGTCGAGGAGGCCATTCGCGCCACCGGCCACAAGTGGTGGCTGGTATTCAATTACGAAGGCACCCGCATCCAGTCGCCCGCCTGGGTGCAATTTTCGCTGCGGTCTGAGGAGTTCAACCGCAGCTATTCCATGGGGTCGGTGCGGTACGCCATGGGGTCCGAAACCGAAACCGACAAACGCCTGCGGTATGAGGCCAAGACCACGCGCCCCAACATCCGCAACACCCGAGAGGAGGCGCTGGACAGGCTGGCCGAGCTTCAGGCGGAGTATACGGCAATGCGTGAGGCAGACGAGGCGAAGTCGCGATGACCGTCCGCCCCGTTTATGACTGTGACGTCCTTTGTCGAACCGGTGACAACAGCGAAAGACCGTGCAAATGTCGGTCAACTTGTAGGAGACCGACATGTTGATCTGGATGCGCGCCGAACCCCGCGACAACGAAGCCCGCGCGCCTTTGATGCCGAAGGGTGCGCAAAAGCTGATCGACGCGGGCTGGCGTTTGGTGGTTGAAGACAGCCCCGCACGCTGCATCCCGACCGAAGACTATCGCGATGTGGGCTGCGAAATTGCGACCCCCGGCGCGTGGATCAATGCCCCGGACGAGGCGATCATTCTGGGGCTGAAGGAACTGCCCGACGACAGCACGCCCCTGACCCACGATCACATCATGTTCGGCCATGCCTACAAAGGTCAGGCCGACGGGCGTGCGCTGCTGGACCGGTTCAAACGGGGCGGCGGGACGTTGCTTGATCTGGAATATCTGGTCAATGGCCACGGCAAACGGGTTGCGGCATTCGGCTATTGGGCGGGTTACGCGGGTGCTGCGCTGTCCGTGATGGCGTGGGGGGCGCAGCAGGACGGCAGGACCTTGGGCCGGGTGGAGGCCTTTGCCTCAGCCAAGGACATGGAGAAGACGGTCAAGGCCGCGTTCAACGGCAAGCCCACGGCGCTGATCATCGGGGCCAAGGGCCGTGTGGGCAGCGGGGCTGCGGACCTGTGCAAGGCGGTTGGCATCCAGACGACGCTATGGGACATGAAGGAAACAGCCCATGGCGGCCCGTTTCCAGAGGTGTTGGACCACGATATCTTCCTCAACTGCATACTGGCCCAGCCCGATGTGCCGGTGTTTGTCGAGGCAGACGCAGGCGCGGCCGACCGGACCCTGTCCGTCATCGGGGATATTGCCTGCGATCCCACAAGTGATTTCAACCCGGTGAAGGTTTACGACCAGACCACCACATGGGCCGAACCCACGGTACGCGCGCACAGCCGCCCGCCTCTGGATGTCATGGCCATCGACAATCTGCCGTCGCTGATGCCCGTGGAAAGCACCGAAGATTTTGCAGAGCAGCTGTTGCCGTATCTGTTGGATCTAAAGGCTGACAAGAAAGGTGTCTGGGGGCGCGCACGCACAACATTCAAAGACAACGTCTGATGATGCCACCCAAACCGGAGCCTGCGGGCTCCGGCCCGGGCGGTTCGGGTCGCGGCAGGGCCGTGGGTCGTGGCGCGTTATTTGCCGAAGATGCGGAAATAGGCCCAATCGGGCAGGAACTGGGACAGCCGGAACACCCACGAGAACATCATCGGGAAGCTTTTCTTGAAGTGATCGCCACCCATGTGTTCCAGCATCTCTTGCGCGGCTTCTTCAGGTTCCATCAGGAACGGCATTTTGAAATCGTTCTTGTCGGTCAGTCGCGTCTTGATGAAGCCCGGATTGGCCACCTGCACCTGAACGCCGGTCTTGCGCAGGTCGGCATACATACATTCCGCCAGTGACATCGTCGCAGCCTTGGACGCGGTGTAGCCGATAGACCCCGGCAGCCCGCGGAACCCGGTGAGGGAGGATGTGATGACGATGTGCCCCTCATCACGGTCCACCATCATGGGCACCACCTGCCCCAAGACCCGCACGAAACCGGTGAAGTTGATGTCCACCATGGCCGTGGCCTTTTCGGCGTCCCATTCATCGGCACCGAAGGGCCAGTAGACACCCGCCAGCAGGACCAGCCCGTCAACCTCACCCACCGCCTCAGCCGCCGCTTTGACGCTGTCGTCATTGCTGATGTCGATGGTCTGGTAGGACGCCTTGCCGGGCATGTCGCCCACGGCCTCTTTCAACGTATCCTCGGACCGGGCGGACAGGATCACATGGGCGCCTTGCGCGCTGAGCTTTTTGGCCAGTGCCTTGCCCAGTCCCTCGCTGGCGCCGACCAGCCAATAGCGTTTCCCCGCGAAGTCTCGCATTCCTATTCTCCCGGTTGCAGGTTGGCGGCGTGTTTGGGCCGCATGGTCGCGACCAATTCCGCGACCTTTATCCCAAACTTCCGAAACTGCGATCGGTTCATTACGTTTCCATTTGGCGTCATATACATCCAGTCGGTGGTGTTCAGAACATGGCCGCCAGCCTCATCGGTCAGCTTGATGTTGTAGTTCAGTTGCACAGCCGACCCGCGCTGAGTGCCCGTGCCCGCGCCCACCAAATCCGGTGCCTCTGCCTTGATCGACCCGTCATTGCCCAGCGTGAACGTCCATTGCCGGTGCTGGACATTGCCGCTGTCGTAGCGGAATTCTTCCTTCACCGTGCCGACGTTGCCATCCCATGAGGCCACGAAATCCGCCTCGAACCGCGATGTGACGCGGCCTGTGGGCCCGTAAATCACGCCTTCGCATTCGATGGGGCCGTTAAAGACCTCACGCATATTGAACAGCGGGCCGTCGGTGTAGTCATCCGGCGTTTGCGCCATGAAGGACGCAAGGCGACCCTTCAGCAGCATCAGCGCCACCACCGCAAGGGCACCCAGCAGGAACAGGATCGTGGACGTCATTTTTCAGTCCTCCAGTTTCGTGGCCAGCAACAATGCTATGGCCACACATTTCAAAACGGACGGCACAAGCGCGTAAAGCACCGTCAACATGGTCAACGCCTCCGCCGGATTTTGTGTTCCGGCCTCAAAACCGGCCCCTTCCAGCAAGGGCAAAAGAAGTACCGCCGCAAAGGCGAGTGTGAATTTCGACACCAACGACCACAGACCGAACCCTTGGCCACCGTTGGGGGCTATATGAGACATACGTTTGGCGAAGAGAGCCGGGAGCAAAGTTAGATCGGCACCAATTGTCGCACCCGACAAAACGCAGATGACCGCGAAGGCCGTCGTGTCCCCTGCCCCCAGTGTCAGCGTCCAGCCAAAGGCCGCAATCGCCAGCACCATGGCCGCCAGCAACACAGGTTTTTCCCCGAACCGGCGGGCCAGCGCGGACCACAGCGGCGCGGACAAGGCGGCGGCCAGAAAGAACAGGACCAGCAACGGCCCTTCCCATCCAGGCGCGTCCAGACGGCTTTCGACGTAGAACAAGAACAGGGTTGAGGACACGGCCAAGGGCGTCGCATTGACCAGCGCCAACACCAGCAGTTTGCGCGCCAGTGGATCGGCCAGAATTTCGCGCACCGGCGTGGGCGCCTGTGTGGTGGAGGCCGGCGTCCATTCGCGCCACATGAACAGAGCTGCCAGCCCCGTGGCCGCAGCAAAGCCCCAAGCAAACGTGGCAAAGGGATCAGCCGCGACATCCATCAACACCGTCGGGGCCACGGCAGCCAGACAAACGCCCAACAACGCCCCGGATTCGCGCCATGCAGCCAGCCGCGTGTGGCCGTTGTCCATCCCCTGCACCTTGGCGATGCCTTGGGCGTAAAAGTTGATGGTGAGGAAACTGAACGCCGAAAACAGCCCCGTGATCGTCAGGCCGAACCACCAGACAGGATCAATCGGCGGGGCCACGGCAAAAAGGCCGATCATGGACAAGGCCAGCAACGCCGCCCCTGCGGCCACGGCCCATGCTTTGCCCCCACGCAGACGTTCTGCGATCCAGCCCAGCACGGGGTCTTGCACCACATCAAACAGACGCAACCCGAACAGCACCGCGCCCAAGGCCGTCAGGCTGACGCCATAGGTGTCGGCGTAGTATTTGGGCGCATAGATATAGATGGGCAGCCCCGCACCGGACAGCACGGCGGCGAACCCGGTGTAGGCGGGGAACCGGTGGGCCAGCGCGGTCATCGCGACACCTCATCCGTGGGCGGCTCGGGTCGGGGGCGATAGGCCACGCCTTTCCACCAGAGTTTCACCGCCTGCCAATGGATAAGCGCCAGCACGCGGCGCGACCCGAACGGGCGGCGCAGCATCGCCTTGAGGATGCCTGCGTTGGTCAGCGGTTTGCGCGGGCCGGTCAACGTGGCGATCAGGCCCGCGCCATCTTCGGAGAAATCAATCCAGATGCCGATGCTGTCAGGCTGGATATCGAACCGAAAGGTATAGCCCCCCGCGATGTCCTGAAACGGCGAGACGTGGAAAATCTTTTGCGCGGTGATGGTCTGCGCCTTCGTGATCGGGGCCAGATCATCGTGGTGACACAGGTAGGAATGCCGGTCGCCAAAGGTGTTCGACACCTCTGCAATGACCACTCGCAAAACGCCACCCGTGTCATGGCACAGCCAGAAGGACACCGGATTGAAGACATGGCCCAACACGCGGGGCTGCGCCAAAAGATCAATCCGGCCGGTCACATCAAGGCCGTGGGCCGCCAGCACATCGCGCACCCAAACGGCCCCTTGGCCGTCTTTAGGTGCGCCGCCGTGGTCCACGTCATGCAGGGACATCGGTGCCCGCCCGTTCCGCGCGAAAAGCGCGGGGTGGTCGGGCGTGCCTTCGGCGTCCAGCAGCACGTAGTCGATCGAATAGCGGAAGGCGTTTTTCGTGCCCCCCCGCCGTCCGTGATAGGTTTCACCGGCGATATGATCGACGGTGGCCATTTACTCGGCGGCCAAGGCCATGGCGCGGCGGCTGCGGATCGCGGCGACAACATCCATCGCCGATCCGATTCCGTCTTCGTGAAACCCGTTTTTCATCCATGCGCCACAAAACCATGTGTTGTTGGTCCCGTTCATGGCGGCGGCCTGACCTTGGGCGGCCAGCGCCTCTAGATCATAGACGGGATGACGCAATGTCACCTCATCCCAGATCAGATCGGGGTCGATGTGGCGGGTGGTGTTGAGGGTCACGAAAAGCTCATCCTGCGTCAACCACGGCTGCAGGCTGTTCATCCAATAGGTCAGGTCGATCCGGTCAGACCGTTTGTCCGCATCCTCGGAATAAATCCACGACGCCCAGACCGACCGACGTTTGGGCATGATGCTGGCATCGGAATGCAGAACGATCCGGTTGGGCTGATATTTGACCGCGCCAAGGACCTGTGTTTCGCGGTCTGACGGATCAGACAGCAATGACAGGCTGTCGTCGGAATGGGTGGCAAAGATGACCTCATCAAAGGCCTCCCACTCGGAACCGGGGGCTTTGATGGTGACACCTTCGGCGGTGCGGCGCACGCCCTCAACCGGGGTGCCAAGGCGCATGACGACGCCGCGTTCAGCCATGGACAGCCCCAGACGCGACACATATTCCTGCGACCCGCCTTGCACGGTGTACCACTGATGCTGGCCCGTCACGCCCAACAGCGCGTGGTTTTCAAAGAAGGTCATCATCGCATGGGCGGGGAAATCCATGATTTTTTCGGTCGGCGTGGACCAGATCGCACCGCTGAGCGGCAACAGGTAATAATCCCGAAAATACGACCCCGCGCCGAGCTTTTCGATCAACCCGCCCACGGTCAGCCCGTCTTCCTTGGACAGCCGCAGACCGTTTTTGTTGAAGTTCAGGACGTCCCGCCACATGCGCAGGAACTTGGGGTTCAGCGCGTTCTTGGGCTGGGCAAAAAGCGCGCGCAAAGATGTCAGCGCATATTCGAACTGACCGCCGTTGATGGACGCGCCAAAGGACATGTTGGACGGCGTGACTGGCACATCCAGTTCTTCGAACAACGCCACAAGATGGGGGTAGTTGGCGTAGTTGAACACGATGAACCCGGTGTCCACCGCCTGATCACCGTTGCGCCCGCCCATACGGGTGCGGGCGTGGCCGCCCAGCCGCTGTTCAGCCTCGAACAGGACGACGCGGTGGTCTTTGGCCAATTCGTGGGCGGCGGCCATGCCCGAAATTCCCGCACCGATCACCGCGATGCGCTTTGGCGCGTCGGCCTTTTGTTTGTCTGGCATTACACCCCAACCCTTAAACTGTCATCTAAAGCTTACACATAATCTTGAAAGCTGTCTTATAGTCTTTACGGTTGAGGCCAAGGTTTGGTTTCCTTTCAGGGCAATAAAATATCCGTACGGACCACGTTGAAATATTACCGGAACAGGTGATCCAACCGTAGGTTTTGGCCGTAAGCTTTATATGTTGACCGACACATCGACCTTGGCCGAAACCGACCCGCACACTTCGCGCGCGGGTCAACTGGCAACAGAACTATTGAAGGACGGGGCCCCGCCTGCGGGTATCGTCGGAAAGGTGGACGTGGCGGCAACGCAAAAACCAGATCGGATGGCGTGGGTTGAGGAACTTTTCGCCGTGCGGGACGCCAAGGATCAGCAGGCCTTTGCTGCGATCTTTGGGCATTTTGCCCCACGGGTGAAGGCGTTTTTGATGAAGTCGGGGGCCAGCCCGGATCTGGCCGAAGAAGTTGCACAAGAGGTCATGGCGACCCTGTGGCGCAAGGCGCATTTGTTTGATCCTGCGAAGGCCTCCGTGTCGACGTGGATTTTCACAATCGCCCGAAACCGCCGGATCGACATTTTGCGCAAACAGCGCAGGCCGGAACCGGAAGATTTGCCATGGGGTCCTGAGGCGGAGCCCGACCAGGAAGATGTGCTGGCCCTCCAGCAGGAAAGTAAACAGCTTGCAGAGGCGTTAGCCGCGCTGCCTGACAAGCAAAAGGATTTGATCGTGCGCGCCTATTACGGCGACCTCACCCATAGTGAGATCGCGGAGCAGACGGGACTTCCTTTGGGAACAATCAAGTCGAGGATTCGACTGGCGCTGGAACGTTTGCGCCATCAAATGAAGTGAACAGTAAGATGAACGAGATCAAACACCACCTGACCGACGCCCTGTTGATGGGCTATTCCGCGGGCACCCTGCCCGAGGGGTTCAACCTTGTTGTGGCGACACATATTTCCATGTGCGATGAATGCCGCGCGCGGATGTATGAATTCGACACCGTGGGCGGGGCGGTCATGGACGCCGAAGCGCCCGCCAATGTGTCCGACGAAAGTCTGGCCGCCACGCTTGAGATGATCGCAGCCGATCAGGATGCCGGACATGAAGACATCGCCCCGCGTCCCGCGCGGACGGGGCTGTTCCCCAGCCCGTTGCAAGACTATGTCGGCGGTGATCTGGATGCGGTGAAATGGCGCAAGGTCGGTGGCGGTGTACGTCAGGCGTTGTTGAAAACCGACGCATCGGCCAGCGTGCGTTTGCTGCATATCCCCGCAGGCACTGCTGTGCCGGATCACGGCCATCGCGGCACGGAACTGACTTTGGTTCTGCAAGGCGCGTTCAAGGATGAAGAAGACCGGTTCGGCGCGGGCGATATTGAGGTCGCCACCGAAGAACTGGACCACCAGCCTGTGGCCGAGGATGGTCTGGATTGTATCTGTCTGGCCGCCACCGATGCGCCGTTGCGGTTTAACAGCTGGATTCCCCGCATCGCCCAGCCGTTCCTGCGCATCTGATCAATACGCCACCCCCCGAAACGAAAAGGCGTCCCCGTGCGAAACGGGGACGCCTTTTTTCTGCATGCGGCGGGTGAAGGTCAGGACGGCAGGGACACCCAGCGCATACCGTTGGTTTCGCCTGTTGCGGTATTGGTCAGCTGACCCACACCGGACGGCAGGCCACCCGGATCGGGCTGCAGGATCATCTGCATCGCATCGCTTCCGTACCGCACCGCCCCGCTTTCGGTCACCTCAAGGGGGAACACAGCCCCGTTGGACTGTCGAACACAGGTGCGGGCCACCAATTCGTTGCCGCAAGCGGTCAGAACTGCCTGATCTGGCGGGTCCGTCAGCACGCCCTGATAAAAGAACGTCAATGTGTTGCCCGGCGCAAAGGGACCGGTTTCACCACCCGGAAGGGGGGCGGTACAGGCCGCAACTGTCAGGCCAAGCCCGGCCAACAGGGCCGTGCGTTTAATTCCACGCAAGATCACGATATACTCCTCGCCAATTCAGATATCCGTCGCCGCCTGGCGACAAAAGGAATGTGCGATGGGGGTAGGCCCCCGTCACCACAAAGAAATCTGCAGTCCGTTCCACATGGCCACGATGCCCGTTCCCGCCACAGATGTGGCCGGTCCCGCAGGGCTGCAGGGAATAGGTGTGCATGTCGCCGTGCTCATTGGCGATGACATAGACCGTACCGCGATCAAAGGGCAGATCACGATACGCAACATCCCAGGCACGGCGGGTTTCATCGGTCAGGTTCTGAACGCGGAGAGCCTCTGCCTCGCGGGTGATATCCGCGACAGAACATGCCCCGAACAAGATGAACCCGGCCAAAGCCGCAAGAATCCGCATGTTAGTCCCCCAGCAGTTTGCGCCACGCTAACGGGGGCGCGGCGGCGTCTCAATAGTGCAAATGGGCAAAGACGCTCAGGTGCGTCCGAAAAGACGCTCAATATCGCTGAGTTTCAGTTCAACATAGGTGGGCCGCCCGTGATTGCACTGGCCGGACCTGGGCGTCTTTTCCATGTCGCGCAGCAGGGCATTCATTTCTTCCCCGCGCATGTGACGACCGGTGCGGATGGACCCGTGACAGGCAACGCGACTGAGGATCGCCTCAAGCTTTTCCTGAACCAAAGTGCTGGCCCCCTGATCGCTGAGCTCATCAAGGATATCGCGCAGCATGGCTTCGGCGTTGACCTCGCCCAAGATCGCAGGGGTTTCACGCACGGCGATGGCACCCCCGCCAAAGGGTTCGATGGTCAGCCCGAAACGCGACAGGTCATCGGCCACGGCCAGCAACTGGGCGGCGTCCCCGTCAGACATTTCGATAATTTCAGGGATCAGCAGGGCCTGCGCCGCAACGCCGTTTTCCGCCATCTGGGTTTTGAGTTTCTCGTAGACCAGCCGTTCGTGGGCCGCGTGACCATCGACAATGACGATGCCGGTTTCGGTCTGGGCGATGATGTAGTTTTCATGGACCTGCGCACGGGCGGCCCCAAGCGGACGGTCCTGATGGTCGGCCTGTTCGGGCGTCTGAACGGGGGTGTCCACACGCCCCGAATACTCCGGTGCCATTTCGGCAAAGCCTGTGGACGGGGCTTGATAGGCCGGCCCGCTGGACGGCGTGGGCCGGTCCATCTGATAGATCCGCGCGCCCTGCGGTTCGGGCTGCATCGCGCCCAAGGTGGCGGAAGCGACGGTGGTCGACGCACGGTGCCCCGCCTCCGCCAGCGCATGGCGCAAGCCGCTGACGATCAGACCGCGCACGGTGCCCGGGTCGCGAAAGCGGACCTCGGATTTGGCAGGGTGGACGTTGACGTCCACGCGGGTCGGATCAAGGTCGATGAACAGGCACGCCGCCGGGTGGCGGTCACGGCTGAGGGTGTCCATATAGGCCCCGCGCAACGCGCCGATCAGCACCTTGTCGCGCACAGGCCGCCCGTTGACATAGAGGAACTGCTGCACGGCGGACCCGCGCGAATAGGTGGGCAGCGCGGCGTACCCCGTCAGATGCACGCCTTCGCGTTCCGCATCAATCGCCAGCGCGTTTTCGGCAAAATCGCGGCCCAGAACGCAGCGCAACCGCGCGTGCAGCGCGTCAAACATATCGCCGGTTTCCGCATCGGCGCGGAAGGTCACGCGGGAATTGCCGCCCGACACATCTGTCAGGATGAAGGTCACGAAGGGTTCGGCCATGGCCAGCCGTTTGATCACATCGCTGATCGCCTGCATCTCTGCGCGGTCGGTGCGCAGGAATTTCAGCCGCGCGGGTGTCGCATAGAACAGATCACGCAATTCGACGACCGTGCCAGCCGTCAACGCTGAGGGGCGCACAGCCTCATGCGCGCCACCGGCGACGGTGACTTCTGCGCCATCCCCTTGGGCGGTGCGGCTGCGGATCGTGAGGCGGCCGACGGCCCCAAGGGACGGCAAGGCCTCCCCCCGGAAGCCAAAGCTGTGGATGTTGAGCAGATCGGTGCCGTCGATTTTGGACGTAGCGTGGCGCGACAGTGCCAGCGGCAGATCATCTGCCGTCATGCCCACGCCGTTGTCCGTCACACGGATCAGGGTTTTGCCGCCGTCCGCGATGGAGATTTCGATGCGGGACGCTTTGGCGTCCAGCGCGTTTTCCACCAGTTCCTTGACGGCTGAGGCGGGGCGTTCCACGACCTCACCCGCCGCAATCCGGTTGATCGCAGCATCGTCCAGTTGACGAATGACGGGGTGAGCGTCGCTTATTTTGGGGTCGGTGGCAGCCATGACACCAGTGGTAGCATGGCTGCAGCCGATTCTGACAGGGTTATTCGGCGGCCTGCAGGCCCTCAGGCTCCCCCACGACCACAAAATGCAAACCGTCGGGGTCCAGCAATTCGGCGGCGACGCGGTTCACATCGTCAAGCGTCACCGCTTCGATGAAATCGTTGCGGTTGGCGACATAGGCCGGGGTCAAATCGACGCTTTGCATGCCGACCAGAATGCCCGCAATTGCGGCGTTTCCGTCAAATCGCAGAGGGTAAGCGCCGGTCAGGTAGGTCTTGGCGGCGTCCAACTCTTCCTGCGTAATGCCTTCGCTGGCCATCAACGCCCATTCGTCGCGGATCACGTCAATCGCCTCGGCGATCCGGTCATTGGCCGACGCGACGGAGCCGAGGTAGATTTCGGTGAAATCCTTCGGCACAAGGAATGTGGACACGCCGTAGGTCAGCCCGCGCTTTTCGCGCACTTCGCGGTAGAGGCGGCTTTCGACACCGCGCCCGCCGAGGATTTCATTTAGAATGAAGGCCGCGAAGAAATCATCATCGTCCCGTTCGATCCCTTCGTGCCCAAAGAGGGCCACGGATTGCGGCGTGGCGTAAGGCACGACGGTGATGCCGCCGTCCAGACCAAATTCAACACGGTCCGGCAGGGGTGGGCCGTCGGCAGGCAGATCACCGATCAGGGTGTCGATCAGAACGCCCAATTCATCGGCAGAAATATCCCCCGCAGCGCCCACATGCACACGGCCTGTGGTCAGTGCATTGCGGTGGGCGGTGATGATATCGTCGCGGGTCAGGGCGGCGACGGTGGCCTCGGTTCCGTTGATCGCAGTGGCATAGGGGTGATTGCCAAAGGCGGCGGCATCGAAGGCCGCACTTGCGATCCGGTCGGGGTTGTTGGCGTCGGACCGCAGACCGGCCAGAACCTGACCGCGCACGCGGTCCACGGCATCCTGGTCAAACCGGGGGTTGATCAGCGCCTCCCGCAGAAGGGCGATCGCTTCATCCCGATTTTCGGTGAGGAACACGGCAGAGACGGTAACGGAATCATCAAAGGTGTCGAATTCATAGGACGCGGCCAATGCCTCACGCCGGGCTTGAAAGGCGCGGGCGTCCAGATCACCGGCGCCTTCTTCGATCAGGCCCATCATCAGGTTCGTGGCCCCGCGTTTGCCGGGCAAATCCAAGGTGGCCCCGCCGTCAAAGACCAGTTCGATGGCCGTAAAGGGGATCGAGTTTTCTTCGACCAGCCACGCATCAATCCCGCCGGGGGAGGTGATTTCCTGAATGTCGATTTCGGTCTGTGCGGCGGCTGCGAAGGCCGTGAGGGAGGCCGCAAGGGCGGCAATAAAACGGATCATTGCAGGATCTCCCGTGTTGGAACAATGTAGCCGGTGACGGACCGGTCGCGGACCAGCACCCGCTGGGCCACATCCATGATATCTTCGGCGGTGACGGCCTGCAGGACATCGGGCCAGGCCTGCACGTCTTCGACCGTCAGGCCCGAGGTCAGGGCCGCACCGTAGCGCCGCGCCAAGCCATCGACATTATCACGGGCGTAGATTTCACCGGCTTTGAGCTGGTTGCGCACAGCCTCAAGCCGGTCTTGGTCCACGCCGTCCTCCATGAATTGGGCGATGGCCGCGTCCATCGCGGCCTCAGCCTCAGCCAAGGTCACGCCGTCAGCGGGGGCGACGGAGACGCCAAAAAGCGTGTCATCAAGGCTGACACCGGAATAAAACGCACCGGCGTAGATCGCGGTGTTGGTGTCAAACTGCAGCGCGATGGGCAGGATCGAGGTGAAGGACGACCCGCCCAACAGCTCCGCCAGATAGGTCAGGGCTGCGGCGTCTGTCTGATCACCGGCATCGCGTTCGGGGGCGATATAGGTGCGGGTCAGATAGGGTTGTGCGACGCGCGGGTCTTCATAGACCAGACGGCGTTCGGCGGTCTGCGGGGGTTCTTGGGACCGGACACGTTCGGGCAGGTTGGGTTCTGCGGGGATGGGGCCGTAGTATTGCTGGGCGAGGTCGTAAACCTCATCCGGCTCCACGTCACCGGCGACGATCAGGATGGTGTTGTTGGGCGAATAATAGAGATCGTAGAACGACAGCGCGTCCGCCATATCCAGTTCTTCCATCTCATGCATCCAGCCGATGATCGGCACGCCGTAGCGATGGTTGAGGTATTGCGCCGCGCGCATCTGTTCACGCGCCAAGGCACCGGGGGAGTTTTCGACGCGCTGGTTGCGTTCTTCGATGATGACACCGCGTTCGGTGATGATGTCTTCCTCGGTCAGCACCAGATTGTTCATCCGGTCGGCTTCGTACTGCATCATCAGGGGCAGACGGTCGGCGGCGACCCGTTGAAAATAGCCGGTGTAATCATAGCTGGTGAAGGCATTGTCGGACCCGCCATTGGCGGCCACGACGCGCTGGAATTCACCGCTTTCGACTGTGTCGGTGGCTTTGAACAAAAGGTGTTCGAGGTAATGCGCCACGCCGGAGGACCCGATGGGTTCATCCGCAGACCCCGCGCGATACCACAGCATATGCACCACCACGGGGGCACGGTGGTCTTCGATCACCACGATATCCATGCCGTTATCAAGGCTGTAGGTCGTGACCTCTTCGGCGGCGGTCAGGGTGCCCACAAAACACAGGGCGGCGGCAAGAAGGCGCATTCGGGATACTCCGCTGATGAACGTGATCTAAAGGTACGCCGCGCGGACGCATCTTCAAGGTATCATACGCGGATGTGAGGGGGGCGTGACGCTACTGCGGGGGGGCCGACGGGGTGGCCACACCTGCGTTGCGGAACCGTTGCAGTTCCGCGTAAGCGTCAAGCGCTTGCCGCGAATAGGCCCTGAAATAGCGGTCGCGGCCCCGAAAGAAGCCAAAGCGCGATGCGCGATTGCGGAAGGCCGCGTCTTCAGCCGCGAGGGTCTGGCGGATGGCAGGGTCAACACCGTTCCGACGGGCCGCCGCAACGATTGCGCTGTCAGAGGCGGGGATCCCATTGGGGATCAGGGCATTCGGGTTGCCGCCCAGGATCGCCACCGCATCGGCCTGCGGGTTGGGATCAACGCGGTTGGCCCCACCCGGAGTGGGGGTGGGCAGCGCAGACAGGTTTTCGGGAATCACGAGGGGGTTCACCGGATTGACCTGAAATTCGTCAGGGCCACCGCCATTGCTGCGCAAATCACGCAAGCCACGATCACCACCCGCACAGGCCGACAGGGCCACCGCCATGACAGTCAAAAGCACCGCTTTGTGCATACCCAACACTCCCATTCCTTGCCCTGTCTTACCGCAAAGCTGCGGCGTCGTCACGCGGTCTTCTTTTTGTCGTCACCGTCGGTGAAAAGGACAAGGCCTATCGCGCCGACAAAGATGGAAATATCCGCGACGTTGAAGGCATAGGGGTTGGTGAACCCGCAACACGACATGTTCAAAAAGTCCGCCACCGCGCCGTAGATCACACGGTCAATCACATTGCCCAGCGCACCGCCCACCAGCAACCCGGCTGACACAAGCGCCCAGCGCCCCATGTCGGCCTTTCGCACCCACCAGATCACAAAAACTGTAATTGCCAGCGCCACACCGATCAGCACCCAACGAAGGTCATAATCCGCACCGAGGCCGAAATTCACGCCCTTGTTCCACGCCATGCGCAGCACCAGAAAGGGCGGAAAGACATCGTAGGTCTGGTTCGGCTGGTTGGGCAGGTCGACCTGATACAGCACGATATATTTCGACAGCTGATCCGCCAGAAAAATCCAGAACGCAGTCCACAGTGTCAGGCGCATGTGCGACCCTTTCGGTTAATGGCGGAAGTGGCGCATGCCGGTGAAGACCATGGCCAGACCTGCCTCATCCGCGGCGGCAATGACCTCATCATCGCGCATGGACCCGCCGGGCTGGATGACGCAGGAGGCACCGGCGGCTGCGGCCTCAAGCAGGCCATCAGCAAAGGGGAAGAATGCATCAGAGGCCACGGCGGACCCTTGGGTCAGTGGCGCGGGAAGGTCCAGCGCCTCGGCCATACGTTCGGCTTTCTTGGCCGCGATCAGCGCGCTGTCCACGCGGCTCATTTGCCCCGCGCCCACCCCAACAGTGGCGAGGTCTTTGACGTAGACGATGGCGTTGGATTTGACGTGTTTGGCGACCTTCCAGGCGAACAGCAGGTCCTCCATCTGCGCGTCGGTGGGCGCCAGTTTGGTCACGACCTTCAGGTCATCGCGGGTGATCAGCCCGTTGTCCTTGTCCTGCATCAAATAGCCGCCGGACACCTGACGAATCGTCTGTGCAGTGGTCATCGGATCGGCCAGCCCGCCGGTTGTCAGCAGCCGCAGGTTCTTTTTGGCCGCAAAAATCGCCTTGGCGTCTTCTGTGGCAGAGGGCGCGATGACGACTTCCGTGAAGATACCGGTCATGACCTCTGCGGTTTCGGCGTCCAATTCGCCGTTCAACGCCACGATCCCGCCAAAGGCCGACGTCTGATCGCACCGGAAGGCTTTGGTATAAGCCTCGGCCATGGTGGCACCACGGGCCACGCCGCAGGGGTTGGCATGTTTGATGATGGCGACGGCGGGGCCTGTGTCAGGGGCGAATTCGCTGACCAGTTCAAAGGCCGCGTCAGTGTCGTTGATGTTGTTGTAGGACAATTCCTTGCCCTGATGCTGCTGGGCGGTGGCGACGCCGGGGCGGTCGCTGCCGTCGGTGTAGAACGCGGCCTGCTGGTGGGGGTTCTCGCCATAGCGCAGCGTCTGGGCGAGGGTCCCCGCCACAGCGCGACGGCGGGGGGCGGCATTGCCGATGGCACCCGCCATCCACGACGACACGGCGGCATCATAGGCGGCCGTGCGCGCATAGGCGGCCTGCGCCAGAGTTTGGCGGAAAGCAAATGTCGTCTGGCCGTCGTTGGCGTCCAACTCGGCCAACAACGCCTCGTAATCCTCAACATCCACCACGACGTTGACGAAGGCGTGGTTCTTGGCGGCGGCGCGGATCATGGCGGGGCCACCGATGTCGATGTTTTCGATCATCTCGTCATAGGCGGCACCTCGGGCCAAGGCGGCCTCAAAAGGATAGAGGTTCACAACCAACAGGTCGATGGCGCCAATCCCGTGGTCTTTCATCGCGGCCACGTGGGCGTCGTTGTCGCGCAGCGCCAACAGGCCGCCGTGCACGCCGGGATGCAGGGTCTTGACCCGGCCATCCATCATTTCGGGGAAACCTGTCACATCGGCCACATCGCGGACCGTCAGACCCGCATCGCGCAGCGCCTTCGCCGATCCGCCGGTCGACAGCAATTCGACGCCACGGGCGGCCAGTGCTTTGCCCAGATCAATCAATCCGGTCTTGTCGGACACAGACAGCAAGGCGCGGCGGATGGGTTGCAGATCAGTCATGTGGTGGTCCCCTCAGGCGGTATCAAAACTCCAATGCCGTCGGGTCGTCCACATCGCGCAGGGCAATGGGCGTGTCTTGTGCCTTGGACAACGACCAACGGATGCGCGTCGCATAAGACAAAGACCGCCCAGATAAAACCACCTGTTGCGCAGCGCGGGGCCTTAATCGCCCGTTTTCGAGGTAAACCGACGGTTGAAGGCCCATTTCCTGCGCGCCATCCTGCCGAAAGACCCAAATCTCACCGGATTTCTGGGTCAGAGAGACAGCCGCCCCGCCAAGGTCCACCGCGGCTTCGACCTCGGGATGGAGGTGGAACCGGATCGACCACGGGATGCCTTGCAAGGTTTCGGCATCAAGGGCGCGGTCAAAAACAGGTTCGTCCTTTTCATCAAGGATGGTCAGCAGGTCTTCGCCCGCTATGGCGCGGCCGTCCGATGTCAGTTCGACCGTCCGCACGTGGGTCAACCCGTGAGAGACGCGGTACCCGTCATGGGCCGTCGCCAGACGGTGACCGTCCCGCAACGCGGTAATTTCCGACTGCACCTCTTTGGGGCCGTTGGTCATGATTTCCGCCCCGTGGCGTCCGACCTCAAGCAGGGAGGAAGACCGGCCTTCGATGGACAGTGTGGAATGGCTGGGCGTGGCACGGCCTGCGCGCCGCCAGTCGGGGCCGAAACTGACACCGGAGCCGCAATTGACGATCAGCGGTCTGCGCCCCGACGTGACCTCCATCGCGAGGGTCGAGGCATGGGCCTGTGCCGCATAGGCCCCGCCCGGCGGGGGGGCCACATCCATGATCACGGTTGTGCGGCCCGACGCCAGACGACCGTAGCCCATGTGCAGCGTCCGGTCCGGCTGTTCGATCGTCCCGACTGCGGCCAGCGCCTGATCCAGCCACCCGTCCAGACCGCGCCCACCCCCGTGAAACCGCGCCAAGGCCCCGTCGGCATGGCGCAACGCCCGCAAGGTGGGGGCCACACGGGTCATGGCGGCGCGCAGGGCGTCCGGAACAGGATGGCCCGTGTCTGTCAGCGCGGTCTCGACCCAGGATAAAAGCGTGAGGATTTCCAGCAGTTCTTCCGGATTGCGCGAGGCGACGCCCCCATCAGGGCCGATCAGCGACGCACAATCGCGCGTCAGCATGGCAACAGCAGGGGCCACGCGGTCCTCCAGCCCTTGCAGGCTGAGACCAGCGTAGATCATCCCTGCGACCGCCTCAAACCGGGGGAGGCCGGGGCGGGCGGATTTCCAGCGTTTGGACAGAAAGATGGCCTGTTGTGCGGCGGATCGGAAATAGGTCTCGGACGCGGTTTTGTCCGCCCCGCGCAGCAAAAAGAACCCGTGCGCGATCCAGCGAATTAGGCGACGGCCCGTGACATCGGGTGTCCATCCGTCTCCGGATCCGTTGCCAAAACGGTCGATCCAGTCATGAAGCCAAGCCTGCGCTGTAATGCGCGCCTTGTTGTCGCCCACCGCCGCCAGATCATCGAGCCATGCAAAACCATGCACGTCCATGGCGGCACCGGGCACGTCGGCCACGGCATCCCACATACTTGTCTCGGGGGCTTCGACCAACTGGCCCGCAAACAGAAAATTACCGGCCAGAAGCTGCCGGCCACGGGCATAGTGCCCGATCATGCGTGGTTCGGGATTGGATTGAAAAGCGGTTGCGGGTCGCGTCCTGCCTGCCAGCCGCGCGTGCAGCCGGTTCATGACGCGTGCGCGCCGTGATAGGGTGTGGGATGGGTCCACCAATGTTTTGCCTCTCGCCCGTGCCATTCAGCATCTTTGCGAGGGTGATCTTTACGCGAAAGACGCCATCAAGTCACGCAGGCTTTCGCAGCTGGGCGATGTAAAAGCCGTCCATCCCGCCCAGATCGGGCCAGAAATCGGGTCGCAGCCGCAAACCGCCCTCAGCCGTGTGCCATGCAGGATCAATGCCAGGCCGGTCCAGCGCATCGGTATCAACGGTCAGGCCGGGGTGACGGGCCAAGGCTTCTTCCACCTGAACCTCACCTTCGTCGGGCAGCAGCGAACAGGTGCAAAACAACAGCCGCCCGCCGGGTTTAAGAAGGGTCAGCGCGTGGTCGATCATGCGCGCCTGCTGGTCGATCAACATGCCGAATTCGGACCCGTCCTTCGCGTAGGGCAGATCCGGATGGCGGCGGATCGTGCCTGTGGCCGAACAGGGCGCATCAAGCAGCACCGCATCAAAGCCGCCTTCATCAAAGGCAAAGGCGTCGGACACGACGGTCGTTGCCTGCAATTTTGTGCGTTCGAGGTTTTCGCCCACGCGCCGCATCCGCCCGGCAGAGGCATCAACGGCGGTGACTTGCGCACCGGCGGCGGCAAGCTGCATGGTTTTGCCGCCGGGTGCTGCGCAAAGATCAAGGATCTTCTCACCCTTCTGGGGGTCCATGATCTGCACCGGCCACGCGGCTGCGGCGTCCTGCACCCACCAGTCACCGTCGTCAAAACCGGCAAGCGCCGACACCTGCCCTGCATCCGCGAGCCGGACAGACCCGTTGGGCAAAACCGTGCCGTTGAGTGTCGTGGCAAGCTGCGCGGCATCGCCTTTGACCGTCAGATCAACCGGGGCACCGGCAAATTGCGCGGCCTCAATGGCGGCCACGACCTCAGGACCATAAGCGTCTTTAAGGGGGCCGCGCAGCCAGCCGGGGATCCGTGGAATGGCCAATTTCGCCCAGCCTTCGGGGCCTTCGGCGGCCACCTTGCGCAGCACCGCGTTCACCAGACCCTTCATCGAAGATGTGCGTTTATTGCGTGCCACCAGTTCGACACCGGCGTTGACGACCCCATGGGCGGCCTCCCCCTGCGACAGCTCAACCGTACACAGACGCAACACATTGCGCACAGCCAAGGGGGGCGTTTTTTGCACAAACCGCGCAAGCATCCTGTCCGCACGGGCCAGCCCGCGCAGTGTTTCGGTGGCCAGACGTTGGGCACGAGCGCGATCTTCGGGGCCAAGGTGCTGCAACGCGCCTTCACCGATCAGTTCCGGCAGCAATTTGCCCTGCCCTGTCACCTGATCCAGCAGATAAACAGCCGCCTTGCGCGGACCCAGACCTTGTTGCTGCGACATCTTAAACCCCTTGGCGAATGATAAAGGCCGCGTATATCAGGACGTATCCCGCCGCAAGGAGAGCGACATGACCACGGACCGCAAAGACCTGCCCCCTGCCGCCCAGCGCGCCCTCGCCGAAGCAGAAGAACGCCGCCGCGCGGCCAAAGCCCTCGACCTGCCGGAGGAATTGGGCGGACGCGACGGGCCGGAACCCGTGCGGTACGGCGATTGGGAGAAAAAGGGCCTCGCCATCGACTTTTGATGGCAAGGGCGGGGTGCGGTTAGCGGATGCGCAAGACGGCGTCGTCGCCCGCACCTTGGTCAACGGTAAAGCGGATACGGTCGCCATCAACCTCAACCAGTTGACAGTTGTATTCAATCGGATAGCCGGACCAGTCCATATCGCGGCAGAAATACCCGTTGTCCCACGACCATGATCCCGTGATGGGGGACCCGACGGCCCTGCCTGCGATGGTGCCATTGTCGTTGACGTTGATCGTCAGACCATAAAGCGCAATGCGCAGGTCCTTCCCCCCGACCGTGTTCATGAACGTGGCACGGTCCGCGATGCGTTCGAATGCAAGGGCAAGGGCCGGGGTTGAAATTAAAGCAGCAGCAAGGGTCAGGGCGCGAAACATATCGGGGCCTCCAGATTTTCAGATGTCGGGGTAGATACGCATCAGAGGCAGAAAAAGTTCACTTTTCGCCCAATCCAAGAACATCAACCATGTCATAGGCGCCCGGTTTTTGGTCCTGCCCCCACAAAGCCGCCTTCAGCGCCCCGCGGGCAAAAATCGCGCGGTCGGTTGCAATATGGCTCAGCTTGATCCGTTCGCCTGCGGCGGCAAACAGCACATCGTGTTCGCCCACAATGTCGCCACCGCGAATCGCGGAAAACCCGATATCGCCCCGTTGCCGTGCCCCGGTGATGCCATCGCGCCCGCTGTCGGACACGTCCTTCAGGGACACGCCACGACCCTCTGCTGCAGCCTCCCCCAGCATCAGGGCCGTGCCTGAGGGCGCATCGACCTTGTGGTGGTGGTGGGCCTCGATCACTTCGATGTCGAAGTCTTCATCCAAGGCCGCTGCGACCTTTTTGGTCAGCTGCACCAGCAGGTTGACGCCCAAAGACATATTGCCCGCCCGCACGATCACCGCATGGTGGGCGGCGGCGTCCAGTTTGGCGATGTCCGCTTCGGTCAGGCCCGTGGTGCCGATCACATGCACCGCGCGCGCCTGAGCCGCCAGTTCCGCGAACCCCACCGTGGCGGCAGGGGCGGTAAAATCAATCACCGCCTGGGCTTTCGCAAAGGTCGCGACCGCGTCGTCGCTGACCGTGACGCCCACAGGCGCGCGCCCCATGGCCGTGCCAACGTCCTGCCCGATCCAGTCGTGGCCCTCCCGTTCCAGCACGCCCACAAGGGTGCACGCGTCAGACGCCAGCACAGCGCCGATCAACATCTGCCCCATCCGGCCGGACCCGCCCGTGATCACAATTCCCGGCATCTGTGTCATCTCGTGTTCCTTTCCGTCACTGCGCCTTGGCAAGCGCGCCCAACCAGCCTACATGCACCCCATGGCAAAGAACAGTTTTCAAGGCAAGGACGGCCCGTCGCAACGCCAGTTGCGTGTGGGTGAATTGATCCGCCGCACCCTTTCCGAATTGTTGCAACGCGGAGAGGTCCATGACCCCGACCTGCAACGCATGTCCATCACCGTGGGCGAGGTTCGCATGACCCCCGATCTCAGCATCGCCACGGCCTTTGTGCTGCCCTTGGGTGGCAAGGATGCCGATCTGGCGATCGAGGCTCTGGCGCGCAACAAAGGCGAGTTGCGCCATCTGATCACCAAAGGGATGAAGCTGAAACATGCCCCCGACCTGAGGTTCCGGATCGACGACATGTACGACCGCATGGACGCCACCCGCGCGATGTTTGCAGACGAAAAAGTCGCGCGCGACATCTCGTCAGAGGACTGATGCGCGGGCTGTTGGGTCTTTTGGTGCTGGCCACGCCAGCCGCCGCTGTCACCTGCAACGACATCGGTCATCTGGGCGTGTCCTATACGGTATGCGAGGTTGCGGCCTCCGAAAACCTGCAACTGTTTTTGCGCAATGATGACGGCGATATTCTGGGGTCATTCCGCGCCGTTGAAGACCACGAAAACCGCGATCTTCTGTTCGCGATGAACGCGGGCATGTACCACGACGACCGCGACCCTGTCGGCCACTATGTCGAGGACGGGGTGCAGGAGATGCGCGTCATCGCATCAGACGGGCCGGGCAATTTCGGCCTGCTGCCCAACGGTGTCTTTTGCATCGCGGACACCCTGCGCGTCATTGAAACCCTCGCCTATCAGGCCGAGGCGCCCGAGTGCACCTATGCCACGCAATCCGGCCCCATGCTGGTGATTGACGGCGCGCTGCATCCGCGGTTCATCGAAAACAGCGACAGCCGGTTTATCCGTAACGGGGTGGGCACCTCAGCCGACGGCCAGACCGCCTGGTTCGCCATCAGCAATGACGCGGTGAATTTTCACGACTTCGCCACACTGTTCCGCGACCGGCTGCAAACGCCCAATGCGCTGTTCTTTGATGGCAAGGTCAGCCGCATGTATGACGCGGCCTCGGGGCGGTCCGATTTCGGGTTCGGGATTTTGGGTCCGATGGTGGGTGTGCTTGACGGCGGGGCCGACACCAACTAACCGGCCCGCCTGACCAAGGATGAGGGCGATATGGCACGCAAACGCAAAGGACGCGATCTGCATGGATGGCTGGTGGTGGACAAACCCGCTGGCATCACGTCGACCTCCGTGGTCAATAAGGTGCGCTGGGCGCTGGACGCCAGAAAGGCGGGTCACGCCGGCACATTGGACCCCGAAGCGACAGGCGTTCTGGCTGTGGCACTGGGCGAGGCGACCAAAACCGTCCCCTACATCACCGATGCGCTGAAGGCTTACACCTTTACCGTGCGGCTGGGTCAGAAAACCAACACCGACGACGCCGAGGGAGAGGTGATTGCAACCAGCGACGACCGCCCCACGGACGACGCCATCAAAGCGGCGCTGGGCCAGTTTGTGGGCGACATCATGCAAATTCCGCCGGCCTTTTCCGCTGTGAAAATTGACGGTGAACGCGCCTACAAACGCGCCCGCGACGGCGAGGATTTCGAGATTGCGGCCCGCCCCTTGTGGGTTGAGGAACTGCTGCTGATCGACCGGCCCGACGCCGATCACGTCACCCTTGAAATGACCTGTGGCAAGGGCGGCTACGTCCGGTCCATCGCCCGCGATCTGGGCGAGGCGCTGGGCTGTCACGGCCATGTGCGCAACTTGCGGCGCATCTGGTCGGGACCGTTTACAGCCGAAGACGGCGTATCGCTCGACCAACTTGACGAACATGCCAAAACCGATGGGTTGGATCACATGATCCGTCCCCTCGAAGACGGCCTTGATGATCTGCCACGTGTCCATTGCCCCGAAGCCAGCATCGCGAAGCTGCGCAACGGCAACCCTGCCCTTGTCATGGGCGATGTGGACTACGGCGAAGACTGCTGGGCGGACCATAACGGTGAGGCCATTGCGGTGGGCACCTTCAAATCCGGCGAACTGCACCCGTCGCGGGTGTTCGTGCGCGGCTAGCCTGAATCACCCCTCGTTCACCTGGCC
>NZ_JAHDGE010000011.1:0-27828 GCF_020627745.1 Pseudooctadecabacter sp. | reverse complement strand
ACTCCCCCCGGAGGGCCGGTCTGCCCTTTTGCCCTACCGGTGCTGGTCAAACAGGATCGGGTTGCCGTCCGGGTCGATGACAACAAAGGACGCAGGCCCCGTCTCACCCCCCTGTTCCTGAATGACCTCGTGTCCAGCGGCCGTCACTTTGTCCTTGATGGCGCGCACGTCGTCAAAGGGGGTCACCTCGCCTGCGGATTGATCCCAGCCGGGATTGAAGGTCAGCATGTTGCCTTCAAACATCCCCTGAAACAGCCCCACCAATGTGTCGCCGTTCTTCATAATCGCATAACCGTGTTCATCATGGCCGCCGAACCTTTCAAACCCCAGATCGGTGTAAAAAGCGATGGAGGCGGCCAAATCCTTGACCGATAGACTGATTGAAAATGCGCCCAACTGCATAGCGTGTCCTTTCGTGGTTGCCCCGACCCTAGCACATTGGACAGGCTTTGGTCATAACCGCCCCATGATCATCCGCACGCATAGCAAAGGCGATGCACGCTCTGTCGCGCAATATTCAGGGTGCGAACGCTACCGGTACAAACTTGTCCGGACATGGAATGAGGCGGGCAGTCTGGTGCAGTTTGTGATGCTGAACCCGTCCACCGCGACCGAACGCCAGAACGACCCCACCGTGGAACGGTGCGAACGGCGCGCCCGCGCGTTGGGGCACGGCGGCTTTTGCGTGACCAACATTTTTGCATGGCGTGACACCGATCCGCGCCGGATGCGCCGCGCGGGTGATCCGATCGGGCCGCGCAATGACGATATCCTGCGGGAGGCCGCGACGGAGGCCGATATCACGATCTGCGCGTGGGGCACCCACGGTGCCCATCTTCAACGCGGGGCTGAGGTGCTGGCCCTTTTGCGGGCCACCGGCGCGCCCCTGTATCATCTGGGGCTCAGCAAGGGGGGGCACCCGAAACACCCGCTTTACATTGCCTATCGCCAGACCCCGCAACGTTGGATCGAAACCGCGACGCCATTAGCCGCACGTTAACCAGAGGACACGAATTTCAGGGCTTTTTCGCGGTTTGTTCGCTATCTGAGACTGCAACACCGGCGGCTTTCGCCTGAAATTTGTAATCATTGGTAAACGGATAGGTCATCGTCATGCTTGCACTTCTGGGTTTGATCGGCGTCGCCCTTGCTGGAACCGCATTTGTCGGGCTGGAGGGTACGGAAGATGAGGATGGTTCCGATCGTGCCGAACGTCTGGCGCTGGATGAGGAAACCCTCGAAGGCGATCTTCTGGACCTGCTTGAGGAAGATGACCTCGCCCCTGCCCCGCAGACCGGCCCTGACAGGGTCGAAGCCTTCGGCACGCAGGACGCGGACACGATCAGTGGTGCGTCCGGTGATGATTATATCCACGGGCGTGACGGTGACGATACCCTGGTCGGGGAGGACGGACATGACCAGCTTTTGGGCGGCACTGGCGACGACACACTGACCGGAGGCGCGGGCGACGATCAACTGGACGGGCACGTCGGGAACGACTTTATGGCGGGGGGCCATGGCGCTGACCGTTTGCAGGGCGGCGGCGGTGACGACGAGTTGAACGGATACGATGATGACGACGATCTTCTGGGCGGCTGGGGCGATGACACCCTGATCGGCGGCGCCGGAAACGACAATTTGCAGGGCAGCGAAGGCAACGACGTCGTCGATGGTGTCACCGGCGAAGACGTCGCGGAACAGGACTATCTGAACGGATCCGAAGGCAATGACCACCTGATCGGGAACAACGGTGACGTCATGACAGGCGGTGACGACGCGGACGTCTTCGAAATTGCGGGCGGCACGGTGCAAATCATGGATTACACCGATGACGATGTCCTTGTTCTCAACTTCTCGGGCGCGGAACCTGTGTTGACCACGCAAGACAGCGCCGGTGGGCTTGTCCTGTTGGCGGACGGCGAACCTGTGGCGGATTTGGTCGGCGTGACGGACTTTGACGTCAGCTTGGTGCGGCTGGTCAGCGAAGACGCAGCCGCCTGACACCAGAAACCCTTTGCCAAGGGCATAGAATCTTCCTATACGCCCGCATCTGCGTCGGGCAACTGGCACAGTTCACCCTCCACGGGCCCTGCTGGACGACATCCCGGCTTGCGCCATTCACCCTTTAACCAAGGAGACCCCGATGTCGATTACTGCTGAAGAAAAAGCACGCCTGATGAAGGAATTTGCAATCAAGGACGGCGACACAGGTTCGCCGGAAGTTCAGGTTGCGATCCTCACATCCCGCATCACCACCCTGACCGAGCACTTCAAGACCCACAAGAAAGACAACCACGGTCGTCGTGGCCTTTTGAAAATGGTCGCTCTGCGTCGTAAGCTTCTGGATTACACCAAAGCCAAAGATGAGGCCCGCTATCAGGACCTGATCAAACGCTTGGGCATCCGTCGCTGAACCAGCGGCACGTCTTGCAAGAATTCAACCGCCTACGGGACACCCCGTGGGCGGTTTTTCTTTTCCCCTTTACGGTATAGCCACGCACCATGGATATGTTCCTCATCACTGCACCCGGCCAAGAAGATTTCCTGGCCGCCGAAGCCCGCGAAAAGGGGTTCAAGGTCACCGAAACGATTTCAGGCGGTGTGACGATCCGGGGCGAATGGCCCGACATCTGGCGCGCGAACCTGCAATTGCGGGGCGCAACCCGCGTGCTGGCGCGGCTGGTCACCTTCCGCGCGCTCTATCTGTCGCAGCTGGAACTCAACACGCGCGAATTCGACTGGCCCAAGATCCTGCCCAAATACGCGACCGTCACGGTTGAGGCCACATGCCACAAATCCAAGATTTACCATGCAGGTGCGGCCAAAGAACGGGTGGAAACCGCGCTGGCGGGTCATGGCTTTGTCACCCCCGAACCGGAATATCCCGCCGACGTGGCCATCCGCGTGCGGATTGACCGTGATCACGTGACGCTGTCGCTCGATACCTCCGGCGACAGCCTGCACAAACGTGGCCACAAGGAGGCCGTGAACAAGGCCCCGATGCGCGAAACCATGGCCGCGATGTTCCTGCGCGAAGCCAAATTCAACGGGAAAGCCCCGCTTTATGACCCCATGTGCGGGTCCGGCACATTCGTCATTGAAGCCGCCGAAATCGCCCGTCGGCTGGACCCTGGCCGCAGCCGGGAGTTCGCCTTCCAGTCCTTCCCGAATTACGACGCGCAGGCCTTTGCCACTATGGGCAGCCCCGACCGTCCTGCGGCACATGGCGTTTACGGCAGCGACCGTGACCAAGGGGCGGTGGCCATGTCCACCGCCAATGCCACCCGCGCCGGTGTCGCAGATGTGGCCACGTTTGACGCCAAGTCGATCGGCGATATCACCCCGCCGACGGACACCCCCGGTCTGGTCATCTGCAACCCGCCTTACGGCGCGCGGATTGGCAACAAGACCCCGCTGTACGGGCTCTATTCCAGCTTTGGCGACCGGATGAAAAGCCACTTCAAAGGTTGGCGCGCGGCCATCGTCACCAGTGACGACGCACTGGCCAAGGCGACCGGTCTGCCGTTCAAACCGGCGGGGCCGGTGGTCAACCATGGCGGCACGAAGGTGCGGCTCTGGCAAACGGATGTGATCTGACCCAAGGTGGGGGCATGAAACGGATTGTCCTTGCCGCCGCCTGCCTGATCGTTGTTGCGACGGTGCTGCAGGCCCTGTTTGACTACAGCCGCCTGCGCGACAGGCAGCTGTTTGGCCATTTGGTCCACCGGATAGACACGGATCGGCCGGTTGTCGCGCTGACCCTTGATGACGGGCCGACGCGGCGGTTCACAGCACCCTTGCTGGACATTTTGGACAAGGCCGGTGTCACCGCGACCTTCTTTCTGACCGGACGGGAGGTCACGGCCTTTCCGGAGGGCGCACAGGCCGTGGTGGATGCAGGGCATGAGGTCGGCAATCACTCATGGAACCACCGTCGTATGGTGGCGATGACCCCGTGGGAGGTCCGCCGCCAACTGCGCGAAACCGATGCGGCGATCCGGGCGCTTGGCTACGAAGGCCCCTTGCACTTCCGCCCGCCCTATGGGCGCAAACTGGTCGTCCTGCCTTGGGTTTTGGCCCGACAAGACCGCACCACGATCATGTGGTCCGTGGAGCCTGAGACCGATCTGGCCTTTGACGCACCGCCCCAAGACCTCGCCGCGCATGTGATTGAGACGACCCAAGCCGGGGATATCATTCTGCTGCACGGGATGTATTCCGGCAACGACAGCAGCCGCGCGGCTTTGCCGTTGATCATCGCCGGATTGCGTGCGCGGGGGTTCGACTTTGTCACCGTGTCGGAGCTGATCGCGCTGGAGGCGGCCCGCTAAAATTCGCGAATTTTAGCCCCCCTTCCCAAACGGCCCAAACCCCTGTAGATGCACACTATCTGAGACGTGACGCAAAGACCCCGGCGCACACAAAAGGATTGGGGTCGGTGGCAATGGGGCCACCAATGATACGGAAGACCCGGGGTTCGCCTGGGAGTGCTTCCAGATAGGAAACTACAGATGTTCAAAGAAGTGAAAAAATCCATTCAGTGGGGCGAAGAAACGCTGACACTGGAAACGGGCAAGGTTGCCCGTCAGGCCGATGGTTCTGTCATCGCGACCTATGGCGAAACCTCTGTCATGGCCAACGTGACATTCGCCAAGCAGCAAAAGCCGGGTCAAGATTTCTTCCCGCTGACCGTGCACTACAACGAAAAATATTACGCGGCCGGTAAAGTCCCCGGTGGCTTTTTCAAGCGCGAAGCGCGCCCCACGGAAAAAGAGACGCTGACAAGCCGTCTGATTGACCGTCCGATCCGCCCGCTGTTCGTCGATGGCTTCAAGAACGAGGTCCTCGTGATCTGTACCGTTCTGTCCCACGATCTGGTCAACGACCCTGACATGGTTGCCATGGTCGCAGCCTCCGCCGCGCTGACGATTTCCGGCGCGCCGTTCATGGGCCCGATTGCCGCGTGTCGCGTGGGTTATGAGGATGGCGATTACATCCTGAACCCAGAACTCGACGATATGCACAACCTGCGCAACAACCCTGAGCAGCGCCTTGATCTGGTTGTCGCCGGCACCAAAGACGCCGTGATGATGGTTGAATCCGAAGCCTATGAGCTGACCGAGGAAGAAATGCTCGGCGCTGTGGAATTCGCCCATGAGCAGATCCAGCCTGTCATCGACCTGATCATTGATCTGGCCGAAGACTGCGCGAAAGAGCCGTTTGATTTCCAAGCCCCCGACTATTCCGATCTGTACGCTGCAGTGAAGAAAGCCGGTGAGACAGAAATGCGCGCCGCTTTCGCAATCTCCGACAAGCAGGAACGCACCACGGCTGTTGCCGCCGCCCGCGAGACCGTCAAGGCCGCACTGAGCGAGGAACAGCTTGAGGATGCCAACCTCGGCTCCGCTATGAAAAAGCTTGAGGCGTCCATCCTGCGCGGTGACGTTGTGAAAACAGGCAAGCGGATCGACGGTCGTAAGACTGATGAAATCCGTGACATCGTGTCCGAAGTGGGTCTTCTGCCCCGGACGCACGGCTCTGCCCTGTTCACACGTGGTGAAACCCAAGGCCTCGTCGTGACCACATTGGGCACCGGCGATGATGAGCAGATGATCGACAGCCTGCAGGGCATGTATAAGTCGAACTTCCTGCTGCATTATAACTTCCCCCCCTATTCGGTGGGTGAAGTGGGTCGTTTTGGCCCTCCCGGACGGCGTGAGATTGGTCACGGTAAACTGGCATGGCGCGCCCTTCAGGCCGTTCTGCCCGCTGCCACCGACTTCCCTTACACGGTCCGCGTGGTGTCCGAGATTACGGAATCCAACGGCTCGTCCTCCATGGCGTCTGTCTGTGGTGGCTCCTTGTCCATGATGGACGCAGGTGTGCCGCTGAAAGCACCGGTTGCCGGTGTGGCCATGGGTCTGATCTTGGAAGAGGACGGCGATTATGCGGTTCTGTCCGACATCCTGGGTGACGAAGACCACCTTGGCGACATGGACTTCAAAGTGGCCGGTACGGAAAACGGCATCACGTCCTTGCAGATGGACATCAAGATCGCAGGCATCACGCCCGAGATCATGAAGAAAGCCTTGGCCCAAGCCAAGGAAGGTCGTCTGCACATTCTGGGTGAGATGAACAAAGCGCTGTCTGCGGCATCCGAGTTCTCCGTCCACGCGCCACGCATTGAAACCATGCAGGTGCCAACGGATAAAATCCGCGAAGTCATCGGTTCGGGTGGTAAGGTCATCCGCGAAATCGTGGAAGTGTCCGGCGCCAAGGTCGACATCAACGACGAAGGCATCATCAAGATCGCATCGCCCAACGGCGACGCCATCAAGAAGGCCTACGACATGATCCACTCCATCGTGGCCGAGCCTGAAGAAGGCCAGATCTACAAAGGCACAGTGGTCAAGATCGTCGACTTCGGTGCGTTTGTGAACTTCTTCGGCAAGAAAGACGGCCTTGTGCACGTCTCTCAGATCGAAAACCGCCGCCTGAACCACCCCTCCGACGTTCTGAAAGAAGGTCAGGAAGTTTACGTGAAACTTCTGGGCTTTGATGACCGTGGCAAGGTGCGTTTGGCCATGAAGATGGTCGATCAGGAGACCGGTGAGGAAGTCAAAAAGGAAGAAAAAGAAGACTAAGGTCTTCTGTCTTTCTTAAAATATCAGGGTCCCGGCGGATATGCCGGGGCCCTTTTTTTGTCCATATGCAGACAGCGCCGGTTAAACCGTGGGCCTGTGTCGGACAAGCATCAGTCCGCGACGGGATGAATAAATGATTTGCCGCAAACGCCATATCCATGATTCTAATGTAAAAAAAAGAATTTGAGGCAAGGCAATGTTTTACTCGTCCCTTTTGACGATGTGTCTGACCATGGGCAATCGACCGGAAGAATTGCGTGAAACGCTAAGCAGTCTGGGGAATGTTCTGTCGGACATCCCCGTCTTGGCGATCAATGATTTTGGCGATGCCGAAAGCACCGCCGTCTTTCGTGAAATGTGCCCTCATGGCAGGGTCATCGACACCCGCGGCAGCGTGGGTCATATGCGCGCGATTGACGCGCTTTATGGTCATGTACAGACGCCGTACATCTTCCACATGGAAGACGACTGGACCTTCACGCGCACCGATTTTTTCGAAGATGCGTTGAATGTGCTGACGTCTGATGACAAAATTTCCATGGTTCTGCTGCGCGACCTGGGCAACATTCCGTTGGCCAAGCAGAATCCGGATAAGGTTTTGCACAAGACCACACGCGGAATTGATTGGGCGCGGCTGGATGGCACTTGTGACAAATGGTTCGGCTATACATTCAATCCGCATCTGTCGCGGCGCGAAACCTGGCTGGACCTGGGCGGATTTTCCCAGTTTCGGGGTGAGGGTGTAATTTCCCAGCATTTTCGGGACATTGGCCGCTATGTCGCGGCTTTGACACCGGGGCCGTGTTACCATGCGGGGGCGCAACACAGCGTGCGGAAACTGAAGCGCAGGCAGGCTTTGGGCAAGGCGGACGAAACCGGCACAAATGCCACGGCTGCCTGACACGGTCCGGCAGCACGGCCCGAATCCTTGCCCTTATTGCCGCTCTTGCTGCATATTCCGCCATAATTAAGCCAACCGTGGGGAATACGAATGCTGAGCCGCCGTCACTTTTTGAACACCGCCGCTGCCGCGACCGGTCTTGCCGCTGCATCACCTGCCGCTGCGCAATATCTGGTCCCCGAAAGCCAACTGCCCCGCGTCGAACAGATCAACCGCGATTACGCACCTGGCGAAGTCCATGTCGAGCCGCAGAATTTCAAGCTTTACTGGATGCTTGGCCCCGGTCTGGCACTGGCCTATTCGGTCGGAATTGGTCGGGCCGGTCTGTACGAAAGCGGCGATTTCCGGATCAATGCCAAGAAGGAATGGCCAAGCTGGACACCCACCCCCGATATGATCGAGCGTGAGCCCGAGCAGTACAAACAGTACGAGGACGGCATGGAAGGCGGAATTAACAATCCGCTGGGTGCCCGTGCGCTGTATCTGTTCCAAGGACCGCGTGACACCTTTCTGCGCATCCACGGCACCAATGCGCCACGGACCATCGGATCTGCAGTGTCGAACGGCTGCGTCCGTCTGGTAAACAGCCACATTTCCGATCTGTATAACCGTGTGCCTTTGGGCACGCGCGCGGTTTTGCACTAAACCACTGACGGGTCGCCAAGGCGGCCCGTCTCCATCATCGGCGGAGGCTGGCATGACGACCTTGAACCGACGCACGTTGATCGCCGCAGGTGCGGCAAGTCTTGCCCTGCCCGCAGGTGCACAAACACGTGTCGAGGCCCACCGGCCCCCGCGACTTGTGCAGCTTGGTACGTCCCTGACACCCGGCACGATCCATGTAGTACCTGACGATTTTGCGCTTTATCTGGCGCTGCCGGACAATCAGGCGATCTTGTATCATGTGGGCGTTGCAGCCCCCGGTCGCTGGCGCACCGGAACCTTTACGATCGCACGGAAAGTGGAATGGCCCCGCTGGACGCCCACGGCGGGGATGTTGCGGCGTGAACCCGCCCTCTACCGGCCTTGGGCCAACGGCATTCCCGGTGGTCATCCGCGCAATCCCATGGGGGCCTGTGCGTTGTACCTTTATGACGGAAGCCGTGACACCTTATTGCGAATTCACGGCAGCCCGCCAAACCGGCGTGTGACGGGCCGGTATCTGTCCAATGGCTGTGTCCAGATGCTGAACGCCGAAGCGCTGGATTTGTACAACCGCGTGCCTGTCGGCACCCGTGTGCGTCTGCGTTGACGATGCTGTGACCGGCCCAAACCGGAACCAGCCCCCCAAAAACCGAGTTGTGTCCCCAAACGATAGATTTATCGAAAGGACACATTATGACCCGTTTGAACCGACGCCTGGTGCTGACCGGTGCTGCCGCCGCCCTCGCCGTTCCGTCCGTTGCCGCAGCCTCAGCCGCCGCGCCGCGCATTGTACCACTGGCCGGACAGGTGCCCGCTGGGCAAATTCACGTGGTGCCCTCCGAATTCGCCCTGTACTGGACGCTGCCCGGACGCGAGGCCGTGAAATACGATGTTGGCGTGGCACCGCGTGACCGCTGGATGCCCGGCACCTACCTGATCCGCCGCAAAGCCGAATGGCCGCGCTGGACGCCGACGCCCGCAATGATCCGTCGCGACCCCGACAAATACGGCCCATATGCCGGTGGAATGCCCGGTGGCGGGATGAACCCCTTGGGCGCACGCGCATTGTATCTGTATGAAAATGGCCGCGACACCTATTTGCGCATTCACGGATCGCCTGACAACAGCGGCATCGGACGACGTGTGTCCAACGGCTGTGTGCGCATGACCAACGATGATGTGCGTGACCTTTACGCCCGCGTCCCGACCGATACGATCGTCGTCCTGCACGCCTGAGCCGGAAAAGGCCCCGCAGAAACAGCGGGGCCTTTTGTTGATCCGCTGAATTACTCGGGCAGTTTGGCCATCCGCAGATAGGGCAGCTTGGTGTCGATGGACCCATATTTCGCAATCGCATCCTCATCGGAGACGGCGACCGGCACAACGACATCCTGACCGACCTGCCAGTTCGCGGGCGTCGCCACACCCTCACGGGCGGAGGTTTGCAACCCGTCCAGAGCGCGCAGAACCTCGGCAAAGTTGCGACCGACCGTCATGGGATAGGTCATCGACAGCTTCAGCTGCTTGTCGGGGCCGATGATGAACACGGACCGCACCGTGGCGCTGTCCGCAGGTGTGCGACCGTCGGGCATGTAGGCCTCGGCTGGCAGCATGTCGAAAGCTTTGGAAATTTCCAGACCGTCGTCGGCCACAATCGGGAAGTTCGCAGGCGCGCCGCCCACGGCCTCAATGTCTTTTTTCCACTTGGTATGTTCTTCGACACCGTCCACGGACACACCCATCACCTTGGTGTCGCGCTTTTCCCATTCGGCGGCCAGTTGGGCCACGGCACCGAATTCCGTGGTGCACACGGGGGTGAAATCCTTGGGGTGGCTGAAAATGATTGCCCAGCTGTCGCCGATCCAGTCATGCAGGGACAGTGTCCCCTGATCGGTTTCGACGGTCAAATCGGGGATCGTGTCGTTGATGCGCAGACCCATGTCGGCTCTCCTTCTTGTTTGCGGTTGCTATTCATATATGAGTCGCAGCGAAGCAATCCAACCAAAGGACCCAAAACCATGCTTGAGAAACGCGATTTCTACATCAACGGCGCATGGGTCAGCCCTGCGAAGGCAAACGATTATCAGGTTATCGACCCGTCCACCGAAGAGGCCTGTGCCGTCATTTCGCTGGGGGATCAGGCCGACACGGACGCCGCCGTCGCCGCCGCCAAAGCCGCGTTCCCCGATTGGGCCTTTGTCGACAAATCCGAAAAGATGGCCCTGCTGAACCGCCTGCTTGAGGTTTACAACGACCGTCAGGAAGAAATGGCCCAGGCGATGTCCATGGAAATGGGCGCACCGATTTCCATGTCGCGCGTCAATCAGGTCGGCGCCGGGTCTTGGCATTTGGAAGGGTTCATCAAAGCCTTCGACAAGATGTCGTTTGAACGCGACTATACCGGCACCGAAAAGACCCTGCTGGAACCCATCGGCGTTTGTGCACTGATCACGCCGTGGAACTGGCCGATGAACCAGATCGTGTTGAAGGCCGTGCCCGCGATTGCCGTCGGCTGCACCACAATCCTCAAACCATCCGAGATCGCACCCCTGTCGGGCCTGTTGTTTGCGGAATTTATGGATGAGGCCGGTTTCCCCAAAGGCGTGTTCAACATGCTGAACGGCGATGGCGCGGGCGTCGGGTCCCAACTGTCGGCGCATCCCGATGTGGACATGATCTCGTTCACGGGGTCCAGCCGTGCGGGTAAGCTGATCTCAAAATCCGCGGCTGATACGCTCAAGCGGGTGTCGCTGGAACTGGGCGGCAAAGGGGCCAATCTGGTCTTTGCAGATGCCGGCGCCAAGGGCGTGGAATACGGCGCATCCCGCTGTTTCCGCAATTCGGGTCAGTCGTGCAACGCCCCTACGCGGATGCTGGTCGAGGCGTCGTTTTATGACGAAGCGGTTGAGATCGCGTCGCGTGTGGCTGAAGAAACCAAGGTCGGCCCCGCGTCCGAGGAAGGCAAACACATTGGCCCTGTCGTGTCCAAAGCGCAGTTCGACAAAATCCAAGGCCTGATCGAAGTCGGCATGGGCGAAGGCCGCCTGACTGCGGGTGGTCTGGGCCGCCCGGACGGATTGAACCGTGGTTATTATGTCAAACCGACCGTGATCGCTGATGTCACCAACGACATGACCATCGCGCGTGAGGAGGTCTTCGGCCCCGTCCTTGCGATCATGAAGTTCGACACCATTGATGAAGCGATCGCGATTGCCAACGACACGGACTACGGGTTGACCAATTACATCCAGACCCCCGACGACGAAAAGCGCCACTATGCCGCCCGTCGCCTGCGGTCCGGCATGGTCGAAACCAACGGTCAGGGCTTTGCACAAGGATCGCCGTTCGGTGGCTACAAGCAGTCCGGCAACGGCCGTGAAGGTGGTCTTTACGGGTTGGAAGAATTCCTTGAGGTGAAGGCCGTCAGCGGCTGGAGCTAGACTCGAAACTCGGGCGCGGATAGAGACCTCTCATGTCCGCGCCCCCTCGTTTCATCCCCACGACCGTCCACAAACGTGACGAGTTTTCCGAGACCATTTCGGGGCACTTGGACGGCGCGCCGGATACCAAACTGGTGCTGCGCAAACTGGATGGCGTGCCGTGGTGGGCCAAGCCCATCGCAGGCTTTCTGGCGCGCAAGGAAATCAAATCCCTCAAGGTTGTCACGGGCATTCCCGGCACCCCCGATCTGATCCGTGTCGATGACACCGGCATCCTGCGCAGCTGGTCCGAGGGCATGCCCCTGAATCTGGCTAAACCGGACAATGCGGCGTTTTACACCGACGCCAAACGCATCCTGCGGGATATGCGCCGCCGGGGCGTGACCCACAACGATCTGGCAAAACCGCAGAATTGGCTGATGGGGCCGGATGGGCAGGCGGAAGTGATTGATTTCCAACTGGCCTCCGTCCACCGGCGACGGGGCAAGATTTTCCGCATTATGGGCTACGAAGACCTGCGTCATCTGGTGAAACAAAAGCGCCGGTATGCACCGAACCTGTTAACCGCATCCGAACGCCGGATGCTGGCGCGCAAAAGCCTGCCGACACGCATTTGGATGGCGACAGGAAAGAAGGCCTACAACGCCGTCACCCGTGGCCTGTTCAACTGGTCGGACGGCGAAGGCACCGGCAACCGCATCGCGGCAGAGGGCGCGCAGATCACCGCGGACCTTGTGGAAAGGCCAGAGGTTACGGGCGTCCGCCTCAGCCCGTTTGCCCTGCCCGCCAAGGGCAGTGGCATCTACGCCTTCGTTGAAACGTCACTGACACCGGAAGAGGCCCGCGCGCTTGTCCCTGACACGAAAGTCGACCTGATCCAGCCCGTGGACACCTTGCCCCCGCAAGATGTGGCCGAACTGATCGCAATGAACCGCTTGGACGAATTGGACCAACTGTTGGCCCAACGGCCAGAGTTACGGTCCACCGTCGCCCCGATCGTGGCAGGCCGTTTGAACCTGACGGACCGGCGGTTGGCTGGCGTCTAGAACGGCGCCTTGGCGCGAAACCGGACGCCTTCGCCGCCGTCGGGATGACGCAGGCGCAATTCCTCGGAATGGAGCATCAGGCGCGGATGGTCCCGTGCGGGCCCCGTCGCGTAGAACGGATCACCAAGGATCGGATGGCCCAAGGCCAGCATATGCACCCGCAGTTGATGGCTGCGCCCGGTCTTGGGCATCAGCCGCACGCGGCTTTCGTCATCGCTGGATTTGACCACACGCCAGTCGGTCACGGCCTGTTTGCCGGTGTCATGGCAGACCATCTGTTTCGGCCTGTTGGGCCAGTCTACGATCAGCGGCAAATCAACGGTTCCGGTCTTGGGGTCCAGACGCCCCGCCACCCGCGCCACATAGGTTTTCTTGGTCTGACGTTTTTCAAACTGCAACCCGATGTGACGTTGGGCGTGGGGGGTCAGGGCAAAGACCATCACGCCGCTGGTGTCGCGGTCCAGCCGGTGGATCAACAGCGCCGTTGGAAAGACATCCTGCACACGGGCGATCAGGCAATCGGCCAGATGTGGCCCCTTGCCCGGCACCGACAGCAGGCCGGAGGGTTTGTTCACAATCAGGATTTCATGGTCGTGGTGGATCACGTCCAATGGATCTGTGGGCGGTGCGTAATCATCGCTCATGTCCGGCGGTTCCGGAACATGGAGTAGGTATAAAGTGCCAGTGCCGCCCAGATCATCGGAAAGGCGATGGCACGGGCCGTGCCGAAGGGTTCGTCAAAGACAAATACGGCGATCAGCATGATCATCGTGGGCGCGATGTATTGCATAATTCCGATGGTGGTCAAACGCAGCCCTTTTGCCCCGTTTGCATAAAGCATCAAAGGCACTGCCGTCGCGACGCCACAGCCAAAAAGCAACCACATATCCACCGATAGCGGCACAAAGACCCCGCCGCCCACGGACCACAGCCAACCAAGGTAGATCAACGCGAAGGGGGTCAGGATCAGCACCTCAAGCAGGAAGCCCTGATTTGGGCCGATGGGCAGGGAGCGTTTGAAATAGGCGTAGACCCCCCAACTGACCGTCAGCGCCAGCGCAGGCCACGGCAGGGACCCGTTGTAGACCGTCAACACCCCGACAGCCCCCGCCGCCAGGGCCACGGCGACCCACTGCAAACGGGTCAGCCGTTCACCCAGCAGGGCAAAGCCCAAAAAGACCGAAAACAACGGGTTGATATAATACCCCAAGGCGGCGTCCAGCGTGCGGTTTTCCGCGATGGCCCAGACGTAAATGCCCCAGTTCACAGACACCAGCGCGGCGGTCACACAGCCCATGGCAAGCGCGCGCGGGTCTGTCAAAACCCGCCGCAGATCGCCGGTGCGCCCCAGCAACACCAACACCAGCCCCGCAATCGGCACGGACCAGATGATCCGGTGGGCGACGACCTCGACCGCCGGAATGTGATCCACCAGTTTGAGGTAGAGCGGCAAAAAACCCCAGAATACATAAGCCCCCAGCGCAAAGCTGAAGCCGCGCAGGGTGTCGCCGTCTTGCGTTGGCGGATGGCTGGGTGTGGGTGATCTCATGCCGGCAGTTGCGCATGGTGTGAGACAAATGAAAACCCCGCCCTGCATCGAATTTGGTGCGCGGCGGGGTCACTGTTTTTGATCGGTGGTCAGACTTTGACGCGCTCGGACTTGGGGTCATACATCGGCTTGAGAGAGGCCTCCGCCTTGACCCGCGTGCCCATCACGTCAATCTCGAACGTGGAGGCCAGAAGGTCAGCGGGTTTTTCACCCTTGCATGGCACATACCCCAGACCCATGGCCCCGCCCAGCGCGTGACCGTAGGCGCCCGACGACAGGTATCCCACCAATTCACCGTCCCGCAGGATCGGTTCATTGTGGTAAAGCAAGGGTTCAGGATCGGTCAGTTTGAACTGCACCATACGCATGTTCAGCCCCTGTTCCTGCTTGTCCAAAACGGCCTCACGTCCGATGAAATCGGGCTTGTCCTTTTTGACGGCGAATCCGAGGCCTGCTTCCATCACGTGGTCTTCGCAGGTGATGTCGTGGCCGAAATGGCGGAACCCTTTTTCGATGCGGCAGGTGTCCATCATATGCATCCCGCAAAGTTTCAGATCCATGCTTTGGCCTGCGTCAAACAGGGTCTCGAACACATGGCCTGCCTGATCGGCGGAGACATAGATTTCCCAACCCAATTCCCCCACGTAGGTCACGCGGTGGGCACGGGCGACGCCCATGCCGATCTCGATCTCTTGGGCGGTGCCGAAGGGATTGGTGGCGTTGGTAAAGTCATTGGGGCTGACGGCCTGCAGCAGTTTGCGGCTGTTCGGACCCATGATCGCAAGCACGCCTTCACCGGCTGTCACATCGGTGATGACGACGTTGAAATCACCCCGGTTGCGTTCCATCCATGTCTGATCCGCCAGTCGCGTGGCCGCTGGTGTCACGACCAGATAGGCGGTTTCGGTCAGGCGGGTGACGGTGACGTCCGCCTCAATCCCGCCGCGTGAATTCAGAAACTGGGTATAGACGATCTTGCCATTGGGCACCGAATAATCGCCGCCGCCCACGTAGTTCATGAAGGCTTCGGCGTCCGGCCCCTCGACGCGGATTTTGCCGAAGGACGACATGTCATACATGCCGACGTTTTCACGCACCGCCATGTGTTCTTCGGCAACGTTGTCGAAGAAATTCTGCCGTTTCCAGCTGTAGGCATATTCCGCCGTTTGCCCGTCGCGGGCGAACCAGTTGGCCCGTTCCCAGCCGGACAATTCGCCAAAGACCGCGCCCTGTTCTTTCAGGTGGTGATGAAACGGGGTGCGCCGCACACCGCGTGCGGTGTCCTTTTGACGGAAGGGAAAATGGTCCGCATAAAGCAGGCCCAACGTCTCTTTCGACCGTTCCATCAGGAAGGTCTTGTTGCCCATGAAGGGCTGCATCCGGCTGATGTCTACATCGCCCAGATCGAAGGGTTTTTCGCCCGCATCCATCCATTGTGCCAGCGCCATGCCAGCACCCCCTGCAGATTGAATCCCGATGGAGTTAAAGCCCGCCGCGACCCAGACGTTGTCCATCTCGGGGGCCAGCCCAAGGTGGTAGGCGTCATCGGGGGTGAAGCTTTCGGGGCCATTGAAGAACGTATGAATACCCGCCTCGGCCAGCATGGGCAGACGTTCGACGGCCTGTTCCAGGATCGGCTCGAAATGGTCGAAATCCTCGGGCAGTTGGTCAAATTCGAAATCCTGCGGGATCGGGCCCCAAGGTTTGGCGTTGGGTTCAAAGGCACCCAGCAGCATTTTGCCCGCGTCTTCTTTGTAATAGGCGCATTCATCGGGCACGCGCAGCACAGGCAGCTGTTGCAGGCCCTCAATCGCTTCGGTCACGATGTAGAAGTGTTCGCAGGCCTGCAGCGGCACGTTCACGCCCAGCATCTGGCCAACCTCACGGCCCCACATGCCCGCGCAGTTGACCACGTGATCACATTCGATCGTGCCCTGACCGGTTTCGTCTTCCCAGTTCACGGCTGTGATCCGGCGGCCATCGCGCACCACACCCGTGGCCTTCACGCGTTCCTTGATCACAGCACCCCGTTGACGGGCCCCTTTGGCCAAGGCCAGTGCAATATTGGCCGGATCGCCCTGCCCGTCTTTGGGCAGATAGACACCCCCCACGACACCATTGATGTTGAGGTGTTCGTATTTCGCTTTCACCTCATCCGGTGAAATTTCTTCCACATCCACACCGAAGGCACGGGCCATGGCGGCCTGACGATAGATTTCCTCACGACGTTCTTCGGTCAGGGCAACCGTGATCGACCCGCAGCGTTTGAACCCGGTGGCGACGCCTGTTTCCTCCTCAAGCGTGCCGTAAAGTTCCTGGCTGTATTTGGCGAGCTTCGTCATATTCTGCGTCGCACGAAGCTGTGCGATCAGACCCGCCGCATGCCACGTGGTGCCCGATGTCAGTTGCTTGCGTTCCAGCAGAACGACGTCCTGCCAGCCCTGTTTGGTCAGGTGGTATGCCACCGAACAGCCAATGACACCGCCGCCGATAATGACGACACGAGCGCGTGAAGGAAGATCAGCCATCTTGGGCCTCCGTTAGATCAATCTGTGACCCGCCGCCCGCAGGCGGTTGGCAATTTCAGCAATATGTGCGGGGCTGACTTCGCAGCAGCCGCCGATGATGGTGGCCCCCTGATCGGCCCACGACATGGCGTGGTCGGCGTAGACCTCAGGCGTGAAATCGCGCCGCGCGTTGAGGGCATTGACCGTGGGCTTGTGGCCCAGAAAGTCCTCGGTGATCTGTTCAAACCCGTTGGCATAAGCGCCGTAAGGCACGCCTGCATCCTTCAGGACCTCCAGCGATTGCAGGATAACCTCAGGCGCGGAACAGTTCACCAGCACGGCATCCGCCCCAGCGACAGCTGCCACGCCATCCGACAGCGGCTCACCCGACCGCAGGACCGTTCCGTCGCGATCAGACACGGTGAAGGCGACCCAAACGGGCTTTCCAGCGGTCTTGGCACCTTCAAACACGGCGCGCGCATGGGCGACGGAGGCCACGGTTTCACAAATGATCAGATCAAGGGACGGGGCCAGAATTTGTGCGATTTCGGCGTATTTGGGAACGGCCACGTCATGGGGTGGGGCGATGTCGGCGCGGTAGCTTTGCACCAAAGGGCCGATGGCCCCCGCCTTGCGGGTGGGAACGTCAGCGATTTCCTGCAGGGCCATGGCATGAAGGTCCGCGAAACGGTCCTCCATCTCGGTGCCTTCAAGACGGTCGTGATGAATGGCGTAGGTGTTGGTTGTGGACACAGTGGCCCCGGCAGCGGCGAAATCACGGTGCACATCGGCCACCATGCCAGGATGATCGACCATCACCTGAGTGGACCACAAAGGTGTCGGGCGGTCGCCTGCACGGTGGATCAGTTCCTGCCCCATGCCACCGTCGAGAAGAGTAATGTCAGCCATGTCGTAACCCTTTCATCGAAGACGCGGCCACGCGTCTTCGACTGGTGTGTCTGATCTGGGCCCTATGCCCGGATGCGTTCATTCTTGGGATCCCACATAGGCTGGTCTGCCTGCACGACGGCCTTGTGACGGGTGCCAAAAACATCCACCTCAACCTGTGTGCCTTCCGTCAGACAATCCGCCCGCAGCATGCCCAAGGCGATGCACTTACCCGTGCGATAGCCCATTGCGCAAGACGTGACCTCACCGACAATTTCATCCCCGTGCCAGACGGGCGCCATGTAGGGCGCATCCTGATCACCGGGCTCCATTTCAAGGGTAACGAACCCTTTCTTGCGGCCTGCCTCGGCCTCGGCCTGCAATGCCGCTTTGCCCGGGAAGTCGACGGGCTTGTCCAGTTTGACAAACCGGTCCAGCCCGCCTTCGAGAAGGGAATAATCGGTGGACAAATCGCCCTTCCACGCGCGGTAGCCTTTCTCAATCCGCATGGAATTGAGCGCATACATGCCGAACGGGGTGACACCGGCGTCAGACAAGGCATCCCAGATGGCAGGCATTGCGTCGGGGCTTGCATGAATTTCCCAGCCGAGTTCGCCTGCGAAAGACACGCGGATCATGGCGCAAGGCTGACCTGCGACGGTGCCCTCCATGGATGCGGTCAGCCAGCCTTTGGACAGATCGTGACCGTCCACCAAGGGGGCCAGCATGTCGCGGGCTTTGGGTCCGGTGACCAACAGGCATTCCACCTCTGTCGTGTGATCGGTGATTGTCAGACCTTCGGGCAGTTGACGCGAGAACACTTCATAGTCGTGCCATTGAGCCAAGGCGGCCGTGATCAAGCCGACCTCATCATCGGAATGCACCATGATAGATGTCTCCGTCAGGATACGGCCACGGCTGTCGGGGAAATACGCGAGCGATACGCGGCCCGGATTGGGAAGGCGCGATGCAGACAGGCTGTCCACAAAATCCTTAGCGCCCGGTCCTTCGATCTTGTAGCGCGAAAAGCCTGTGATCGGCAGCATGCCGCAGCCGTTCATCACCGCCTCTACCTCGCGTTTGATGGCAGGTTCCCACGGGCCATGGCGGTCCCATGTCTGGGTGCTGTCCTCGGACGTGTCTTCGCCGTCCCTGGCGAACCAGTTGGCGCGTTCCCACCCGTTGTAGGCCCCGAACTGCGCGCCTGCATCGGCCAGACGGCTGTGCAGGGTCGAATGTTTCTTATCGCGTCCGGCAGGCCATTCGTGGTGCGGGAAATGCATGGCGTATTCGTGGCCGTAGGTTTCCAACGCCTTGGACAGGCAATAATCGTGATCGGCGTAATCGGTGTAGCGGCGCGGATCGACGGACCACATGTCGATTTCCGTCTCACCATGCATGATCCATTCGGCCAGCACTTTGCCCGCCCCGCCCCCTTGGGCGATGCCAAAGGTGAAGGAATGCGCCTCAAACGCGTTTTTCACGCCGGGCATGGGGCCGATCATCGGCAGGCCATCGGGGGCGTAAGGAATTGGGCCGTTGATGTTGCGTTCAACACCGCCCTCACCCAGCAGGGGCAGACGTTCCATCGCGTCTTCGATGTAGAATTCCAGCCGCTCCAGATCATCGGGATAGAGCTGGAACGAGAAGTCTTCGGGCATTGGGTCTTCGGGCGTCACCCAGTGGGCCTTACAGTTGCGTTCATAGGGGCCAAGGTTCAGCCCGTGTTTGTCCTGACGCAGGTAATAGCTGATGTCGGGGTCACGGATCATGGGCATCTTCTGGCCCTTTTCCTTGGTGTAGGCTTCAAGCTCGGGCAGTTGGCCGGTCAGAAAATACTGGTGGGACATGACGACCATGGGCACGGTGCGCCCGCCGAAGGGCTTGAACATCTCCCCCACACGCTGGGCATAGTAACCGGCGGCGTTGACGACAAATTCGCAGCGGATTTCGCCCTTTTCGGTTTTCACGATCCATTCGTCCCCATCGCGGTCGATGCCGGTGACCGGACAGAATCGTTCGATATGTCCACCTGCATCCCGCGCACCTTTGGCCATGGCCTGCGTCAGCTGTGCGGGGTCAATATCGCCATCAAGAGGGTCCCAAAGACCACCCGCAAGGTCATGGATTTCCATGAAGGGGTTGTGCTGCTTCAACTCTTCGGGCGTGCAGACATCCATGGTCAGACCTTGGGCGCGTGCCTGACCTGCGATCTTTTCAAATTCCTGCATCCGTTCTTTGGTGTGGGCCAGACGGATCGCGCCGGTGACGTGGTAGTTCATCGGGTAATCGACGTCATCCGCCAGACCGCGGTACATCTCCGCGCCGTAGCGCTGCATGTTCATCACGGCCCAGTTGGGGGCAAAGTTCGGCACATTGCCTGCGGCATGCCATGTGGATCCAGCGGTCAGTTCGTTCTTTTCCAGCAGGACACAATCGGTCCAGCCCGCCCGCGCCAAATGGAACAGCGCGGACGTCCCTACGACACCACCGCCGATAATGACCACGCGGGCCGTTGTTGGAAAATCTGCCATGTGTTTGCTCCCTATTTTGTCTCGTATTGCGGGGCATCGCCCGCGATGTCGTAATAGTCGCCCTTGTTGGCGACGAAGATGTGTTTCTCGGTGGTGATCCCGGTGGCGCCATCAATGGTGCCGGACATGATTGACACTCGATCGGGCGTGTTATCGTCGGCCCAGAACAGCGACGATCCGCACGTCGTGCAGAACCCGCGCCGCGCGGTGGGTGAGGATTGGTACCATGTCAGCGTGTCATCGCTTTCAAGCGTCCAGTCTTCGACCAAAACCCGAATTGCGGACACGTAGTGACCGCTGGTCTTGCGACATTGTTCGCAATGGCATGCGACGCTGCCCCTCTCGGCTTTGGCGTAGGAGTATTTCACCCCACCACATAGACATTGACCCGTTTTCATGTCGCCCTCCCCACTCCTTGTCCCGGCGCTTGGCTGGCCCCCAACAGGACGCCGTAAATCACGAAACACACCGCCATCACGCGACGAAACCAGACGTTGAAGACCGCGCCCAGCGCAGCACGGCCCAGTCCGGCGCCGAGCGCCGTGTAGCTACAGTATGACAGTGACGTCAGTATCAGGGCCGTTGGTACAATCACCCACATCTGCGGGCCGATCGGCACATCGGGTTGCACAAACTGGCTGAAGGCGGCGAGATACCCTGCGACGGATTTGGGATTGATCGTGGCGATAGCAAATGCGCGCCAGTAGATTGACCCGCCACTGTCGTGCGTTTTGGGCGGTGTCTTGGCCGTCATCCAGCCACGCACGCCCAACACGATCAAAAAGGCCGCACCGGTCAGCTTGACCACCTGAAACGCAGTCTCTGATGCGGTCAAAAGTGCGGTGACGCCAAGCGCCGACAGCGCCAGAAACAAAGAGGCTTGTGTCAGGATCGCGCCGACCGCTGGCAGGCTGCGCCAAAAGCCCAGACGCATCCCGTTCGAGATGCAGTTGACAGCGTTTGGGCCGGGGGTGGTGACAAAGACCGCCCAGAACATAACGAATATGATCCAGCCCTGATAGGTCATCAATACACCGGCGGCGCGATGACCCATATGGCCACGCAGGGCACGTCATGGGGATTTTCCCAACGGTACGCCTGACCGCGAATGCGGAAACTGTCGCCTTGGTTCAGATCGTAAACGGTGCCGGCGATCGAAATGCGCATCCGGCCTGACACGATATATCCCACCTCCTGGGTGGGGCGGGTCACATCTTCGGTCATGGCCGCATTGGGTTCGAAGGTGGAATGCACCACTTCGAAATCGTCCGTCAGATCGGGGGACAACAGCTGTTCGACCAGACCTTGCGTGCGCGACCCGATGGGTCTGCGGGCGTCCGACCGCACGATGACGCCTTGTTCATGATCCGGGGCGGCAGACCGAAACAGGCTGGAGACCGACACATCCAGCGCCCGCGCGATCTGGCGCAAATCGGTGATGGAGGGTTCGGACAAGTCCCGTTCCACCTGACTGAGCCAGCCCACTGACCGCCCCAAGGTGTCGCCAAGGTCCGTCAACGTCAGCCCCCGCGCCTTTCTCAAGGCACGAATATCGGCACCCAAGGTGCGGCTTTCCGGCGGCAGATCGTGAATCACGTCAGGCTTGCTCCCTTACTTGGAGGAGCATTGCCACCCTGCCGTGAAATTTCAAAGGATTTTTTCATTTGCCGCCAAGAAATGCGAGAAATGCAGTTTTGGCGACAGATTAGTGTCGGAAAACGTCCCCCAGAATTGCTGTCAGGGCGTCTGCGTCTTGTTGGGTGAAGGCATCAGGCTGGTCGCTGTCCAGATCAAAGACGGCGATGACGTCGCCTGCGCGGTTGAACACCGGCAGGACAAGTTCAGAGCGCGTCGACGAGGCACAGGCGATATGACCCTCAAACGCATCCACGTCTGCCACCAACTGCACCTGCCCCGTGCGCGCCGCAGCCCCGCAGACCCCGCGTGAGAACGGAATCTGCAGACAGCCATGCCCGCCCTGATACGGCCCGATCTTCAGCAATCCGGGGTCTGTGACGCGGTAGAAACCGGTCCAGTCAAAGCGGTCATCGGAATGATGAACCTCACACACCACAGTCGCCATCAGGGCCACGGTGTCGGTTTCGCCCTCGGTCAGGCTGGCGATGGTTTTGGCGAGGGTGGCGTAATCCGGCATCGGGGCCTCATGTAAGACGGGTGGAACTTAGGTATTTTTGAACCAGAGAAACGCAAAGTGTACAGACCCTAACCGGTTCACGTTTTCTTAGGCATGAAAAACCACATTCTTGCCCCGAAGTTACCCAAACGTCACCTGATTCAGGGGGCATTGACGTCAGTGTAGCTGCATAGGCTCATCCCGGCGTCGCGTTAACAGCCCCCACCCAGTGCGCGACGTCGGGGACTATGCTGCTTTCCCCCAGGTTTTCCCATGCTAGGTTCCGTTCAAAGACAACGGAGACCCCCATGCGCGACTTTCAAAGCCCCGGCCGTTCGGCTGTCATCGCTGAAAACGGCATCTGTGCCACGTCACACCCGTTGGCCGCGAAAGTGGCCGTGCAGATGTTGGAGGCCGGTGGCAATGCCATGGATGCGGCCATCGCAGGTGCGGTCTTGCTGGGGCTGTGTGAGCCGCAATCCACCGGGATCGGGGGCGATGCGTTTTGCCTGTTCAATCTGCCAGGATCCGACGACGTGTTGGCCATGAATGCGTCAGGCCGCGCGCCTGCTGCGTTGGAGGCCGCGAAACTACGGGCGGAGGGGATGGACGTGCTGCCCCTCACCTCCCCCCATGCGATCAGCCTGCCAGGGGCGATGGACGGGTTTATCCAGCTGGCCAAGGACCACGGCAAACTGGGGTTGAAGGCCTTGCTGGCCCCGTCGATCCATTATGCAGAGGCCGGTGTGCCGGTGGCCCCCAAGGTCGCGTTTGACTACGCCCAGTCCGGGGCAACGCTGCATGGCGCGGGGCGCATCCACTATACCTTGCAGGACAAACCGATGACCGTGGGTCAGATGTTCCGCGCCCCCGGTCAGGCGGAGGTTTTGCGCCGTGTCGCCATGGACGGACGTGCCGGGTTTTACGAAGGCGAAGTGGCCGAGGATATGGTTGCGTCCCTGAATGCCGCAGGCGGGGTGCACACGCTGGACGATTTCGCGTCGGTGCGGGCGGACTACACGGACCCGGTTTCGGGCACCTACAAAGACATCGAACTGGTCGAACATCCGCCCAATGGTCAGGGTGCGACCGCGATCCTGATGCTCAACATCCTTAAACATTTCGACATTGCGGGGCTGGACCCCATGGGGGCCGAGCGTGCGCATCTTGAGGCGGAGGCCGCCAAACTGGCCTATGACACCCGCAACCGCGTCATCGCCGACCCTGATCACACCGCACGGCTGGACCATATGTTGAGCGCCGAGACAGCCGCGAAGCTGGCCAACATGATCGACCCCGCGTCAGCCATTCCGCCGTCCCTGCCCGGCGCGGAGGCTGTGCATCGCGACACGGTGTATATCACTGTCGTCGATAAGGACCGTATGTGCGTGTCCATGATCTATTCCATTTTTCACAGCTTCGGGTCCGGCCTTGCATCTGACAAATTCGGGATCTTGTTCCAAAACCGCGCGGCAGGTTTTACATTGGAAGAAGGTCACCCGAACGAGGCCGGCGGCGGCAAGCGGCCCATGCACACCATCATTCCCGGCATGGTCAAACGCGGCGGCAAGATCGAGATGCCTTTTGGCGTCATGGGCGGGGCCTATCAGCCGTGCGGCCACGCGCGGTTCCTGACCAATATGGAAGACTTTGGCATGGATGCCCAAACGGCCATCGACCGGCCCCGGTGCTTTGCCGAAGGGGACACGTTGAATGTGGAGACCGGCTATCCTGAAGCCGTGGCACAGGCCTTGGCGGACAAAGGCCACACGGTCACCCGCGCAGAAACCCCAATCGGCGGCGCGCAAGCGATCAAGCTGCGTGAGGACGGAATGTTGGAAGGCGCGTCCGATCCGCGCAAGGATGGCATCGCGCTGGGGTATTGACGGATGCACTGGCACGCCTTGGCAAAACGGCTGGCGCGCACCGGGGGCCTTGCTTGCATGTTGGCGGGCGGGCTTTTGACAGGTGTCGCAGTCAATGATGCGCTGAACGGTGTGCCGGATGCGACGCTGCAAGCCGCGATCAACGCCGCGATTTTCAGCTTTGGCGGGATGATCTTTTTCTGGTCGAAACAGCCCTGACCGAACCGACCTAGTTCAGCTGGAAGTGCAGCGGGTACTGGCCGTCTTCGAACGGGCCAAACAGATCATCCAGATCGGGGTGATCGACAGGTTGGCCGGAATAATCAGCCACGAGGTTCTGTTCGGACACGTAAGCCACGTAATAGGACTGATCGTTTTCCGCCAGAAGGTGATAGAACGGCTGGTCCTTGGCGGGACGCGCTTCTTCAGGGATGGCCTCATACCAGTCATCGGTGTTGGCAAAAATGGCGTCCACATCAAACACCACCCCACGAAAGGGATGTTTGCGATGTTTGACCACTTGGCCCAGATGATATTTCGCGCGTGTCTTCAGCATGGTTTCTTAGCCCCTTGGGCGTTACTAGACAAACCATCCCGTGTGAGTCCATGCGAAGTCGGTAAATATTAAGGAAACAAACTGTGCAACTGCTTCTCACAGTGCTTGAAATCACAGCGCCGGTGTTTCTGCTGGCGGCTGTCGGCTTTGTCTGGGTCAAGCTGGGATATGAGTATCGCGTTGAATTCGTGACCAGATTCGCGATGACGCTGTCGGTGCCCTGTCTGATCTTCGTGGCCTTGATGCGCACAGAAGTTGATGCAACGGCACTTGCGGCGCTGTCCGTGGCAAGTTTTGTGGCCTATGCGCTGGTGACTGCGGCGATGTGGGCTTTGGTGTGGGCGGGACGGCTGGACCGGCGCACGTTTCTGGCGCCGCTGATCTTCGGCAACACGGGCAATCTGGGCCTGCCGCTGGCGCTGTTTGCCTTTGGGGAAGTCGGGCTGGACTACGCCGTGGTCGTCTTTGCGGTCATGGCGATCCTCAGTTTCACCTTCGGCATCTGGCTGGTGTCGGGCGGCGGGTCACTGGTGAAGGTCGTCAAGGAACCGGTCGTCGCGGCCACCCTGCTGGGGGCCTTGTTTTTGTGGCAGGGCTGGCAGACGCCCACATTCTTGACCAACGCCATGGATCTGGTGGGGCAAATGGCGATCCCGATGATGTTGATCACCTTGGGCGTCGCCGTGGCACGGTTGCAGCCGTCGAATTTTCTGTGGCCGGCAGTCTTGTCTGCCGTGAAAGTGGCGATTTGCGTGGGCTGCGCGTTGGTGGCGGGGATATGGTTCGGGCTGGACCGCACAGCTTTGGCGGTGTTGATCGTGCAGGTGGCGACGCCTGTGGCCGTGACATCCTACCTGTTGGCGGAAAAATACGGGGCGGATGCGGACAGCGTTGCGGGCCTAGTCGTGGTATCGACGGTCATGTCGGTGATCACTTTACCGCTTATCCTTGCATTTGTGATCTGAAAGCCCCGCGAAAGCGGTTCCCAGATCGGGGCAAAGCGGTTAGTCTGGCCCCAATAATAAGACAAACATGAGCGAGAGGCAGATGAGCAAACTCTATCTCGCGGGACTGCTGGTTTTGATTCTGGGAAGCTGCGGCTCCCGGGACGGTTCAGCGCCGCGCAATCTGGATAACGCCTGTTCCATCGTCACCGAACGCCCGCATTACGTGCGCGCGCTGAAGGCAGCAGAGCGCAAATGGGGCGTTGAACCCCATGTTCTGATGGCGATGATCTATCAGGAAAGTAAATTCATTTCCGACAACCGTCCGCCGCATGTCTACGCGTTGGGTGTGATCCCCACAGGGCGTCAATCTTCGGCGTTGGGGTATTCACAGGCGCTGGACGGCACGTGGGAAGAATACATCGACCAAATCGGCGGGCGCGGGTCAGACCGCACCGATATTCGCGATGCGACCGATTTCATGGGCTGGTATATGTCTTTGACCGTGCAGGAAAACGGTATTCCTTTGAGTGATACCTACAACCAGTATCTGGCCTATCACGACGGGCGCACAGGCTGGCGGCGCGGCACCTACCGCAGCAAGCCATGGCTGGTGCGCATCGCAGGAGAGGTCCGCGACCGTGCCGTGATGTATGACGCGCAACTGCGCACCTGCAGCCGGTTCCGCTAGACCCCCGCAAACAAGACAAAAGCGCGCCTGATGCAGGCGCGCTTTCTTTGTTCTGGCGGAAAGAAAACCGGCCTACTGGCCCCAGTTGCGCATTTCGCGTTGGATGTTGAACAGGATGTCCGGCACGGACCCGCCCTTGACCAGATCGCCCAGGATCACGGTGGTCTGTTGGCCTGTGTCATCCGTGACGATCCACTGGCGCAATTCAACCGGATTGGCTGTGTAAACCATCTGGATATTGCCCAGCTCGGGCCGGTCGGGGTCTTGTGCCGTGACGGTTGTGGTGGTCCCATCGCTGACATGACGGGTCACCATATTGGAGCGGGTCAGATCGACATTGCGTTCCAGAATGATCTTGAGCGGGGTCTGACTGAGCGGGTAACGATCCGCGCCGCCGTCCGAGCGGGGGTCAAAAATCGCGACCTGACCGCCACCGGCGACGACCAGCGATTCCTCGGGCGGGTTGTATTCAAACCGCACGCGGTTGGGCCGTTTGATAAACACCGTGCCGGTCGAAATCGTCCCATCCGCATTGATCTGGGTAAATTCGCTTTCAGCCGTTGTGAAGGAATTGAGGTAATTGGACACCTGCGCCAGCGACAGCTGCTGGGCCTGTGACGGTGACGCCGCCAGCCCCGCAAGAGCGAGGGGGACGGCAAGGACGCATAGTCGGCGGGTGATTTTGTTCATGGCGTTGTACCTAGTGCGGCGATGCAAATTTTGCACCTGTTGATGGTGTGATAGATAGGGCCGGTTGTGACGTTAAGCGATATCACGCCACCTGATATCGGGTAACAGTCTGGAAACGTTGAAAATCGACGCGCTGCGCGCGCCGATCCGGGGGGCGCTGCCCCCGCCCTTCGGGCCCCCCCGAGGTATTTTTGAACCTGAGAAACAGGGCGTTTTGCCTTGTTCATCCGCAAGCGCGCGACGTAGCGTGGGGCGATGGCAGCCGGGGGATACGCGACATGACTGATTTTTTGATGCTGGCCTTTGTGTTTTTGGTCGCAGGTGTCATCGCGGTGCCGATTGCATCGCGTTTGGGGCTGGGGTCTGTTCTTGGATATCTGATTGCGGGGATCGTGATTTCACCGGTTCTGGCGGTGCTGGATGTGGATGTGATTTCGATCCAGCATTTCGCGGAATTCGGCGTGGTGATGATGTTGTTCCTTGTCGGGCTGGAGTTGGAGCCCCGGATGCTTTGGGCCATGCGCGGACGGCTTTTGGGGCTGGGCGGGGGACAGGTGGTGTTGACCACGCTGGCGGTGATGGGCGTGGCAATGGCGTTTGGCATTGGTTGGTCCGTGGCCCTGGCCATCGGCATGGTGATGGCCCTGTCCTCAACCGCGATTGTTTTGCAGACGTTGAACGAAAAAGGACTGATGAAAAGCGATGGCGGGCAGTCCAGCTTTTCGGTGCTGTTGACCCAGGATATCGCTGTCATTCCGATGCTGGCGTTCCTTCCGCTTTTGGCACTGCCGGAG
>NZ_JAHDGE010000010.1 GCF_020627745.1 Pseudooctadecabacter sp. | reverse complement strand
AGCACTCCCTTGGTAAGGGAGAGGTCGAGAGTTCAATTCTCTCCGGCAGCACCACCCCCCCTTCCGGCCCCAGACAGATACACCCCCACCAAACGGCGTCCCGTTTTGCGCGCGCGCACCCTCTGGGCGAATCGTATTGCGGTGCCTCTGGGCCAAATCGAAGCGGCGACCTGCCCAAATCCCCCCCGCGAAACGGCCCTAATTCCATCCCATTTTGCGCGGCGTTTTTCTGCACCTGCAGCAGGCCCATCCGGCTAATCCTGTATGGTGAATCCCGCCCCGAACTGGGCCGCACAATGCCCAATTCGCAGACCCTCGCTGCAGCGCGCCAATGGAAAAGCTGTAAAAACCTCTTGCCGAAACCGGTTTCGGAAAACAGCCTGAGTCGCAGGGAGAACATTTCACAATGCAGCCGCATGCCACGTCCATGTCCAAACCGGCCCGTCGTGTCACCATCAGTGACATGGCCGATGCCCTTGGTTTGACCAAGTCAACCGTGTCGCGTGCGATGAACGGCTACACCGACATTTCACCGGCCACCCAACTGCGGGTCAAACGCATGGCCGAACAGATGAACTACCAACCGCTGAGCCACGCACAGGCGATCAAAACCGGCCGCACGCGCGCTTTGGGGTTCGTGCTGCAACTGTCCGACCACGACGCACACCGCCCCTTTCTCGCGGAATTTCTCGCTGGACTGTCGGCGGGGGCCTCCGACGAAGGCTACACCTTGACCGTGGCCTCCGCCGACAGCGACGCCACCTTGTTTGACACCTTCCGCAGCCTGCGCCGTGACGGCAAAGCCGACGGGTTCGTGCTGCCGCGTGCCATGGTCCGCGACCCGCGCGTGGCGCTGCTGCGCGACATGGACGTGCCTTTCGTTCTGTATGGCCGGCAAGAGGACCCCACGGGCTGCAGCTGGTTCGACATCCGCGGCGAAGACGCGATCCATGAAGCCGTGCTGCACTTGGCCGAACTGGGCCACAGCCGGATCGCCTTTATCAATGGCGGCACGAAATATTCCTACGCCCGCCTGCGCCATCAGGGGTTTGTCGCCGGCATGGCCGGGGCCGGGTTGGACATTGATCATGGTCTGGTGGTCGAAAACAAAGTGACTCTGGCAGAGGGTCAGGCCGCCGCCGCCCGCCTGCTTGACCTTCCCGAACCGCCCACAGCCATTGTCTGCGCCGTGGACCGTGCCGCCCTTGGCGTCTACCGCGCCGCCGCCCAGCGCGGGCTGTCCATCGGGTCCGACCTGTCGGTGACAGGCTATGACGGGATCGAGGACGGCACCCACGTCCACCCCGCCCTGACAACCTTTGCCGTCGACAACCGCGACGCGGGCGCGCGGCTGGCCAAGCTTTTGATCCGCCGTCTGCGCGGCGAGGATCCCGAAACACTGCGCGAGACGGCCTCAGCGCAGTTCATCAACCGTGGCTCAACCGGGCCACGACACGACGAATGCCGAAACAACATCTCAATGGGAGGAAAACAATAAGAGTTTCACTGAAAACAGCGTTGCGCACCGGGGTGGCCATGGCCATCGCCCTGTCCGCCACGACCCTTGCCGCAGACGAGCTGCGCTTCTGGACCACAGAAGAACAGCCCGAACGTCTGGCCCGCCAAGAAGCCATGGCCGCAGACTTTGCCGCCGCCACCGGCCACACGGTTGAGGTCATTCCAGTGTCTGAAAACGATCTGGGCACACGCGCCACAGCGGCCTTCGCCGCAGGCGATCTGCCCGACGTGATCTACCACACCTTGCAGTATGCCGCCCCCTGGGCCGAAGCGGGCATTCTGGACACCGATGCCGCCTCCGACGTCATCGAAATGCTGGGCGAAGACACCTTCGCCCCCGGTGCTTTGAACATGGCAGCCGTTGACGGCGGCTATGCTTCCGTTCCGGTGGACGGCTGGACCCAGATGCTGGTCTACCGTGCGGATTTGTTTGAAGAAAACGGACTTGAGCCACCAAACAGCTACGCCAATGTGCTGGCCGCCGTAGAGGCCCTGCACAACCCGCCAGAGATGTACGGTTTTGTCGCCGCAACCAAGGTCGACGAAAACTTCATGAGCCAGGTTCTGGAACATGTGTTCCTCGCCAACGGTGTGTCCCCCGTGGATGCCGATGGCGTGGCCGAACTGGATGAAGCCGCCACAATCGAGGTGCTGGAATTCTACAAAGCCATCGCAGAAGCCTCCCCCCCCGGTGATCTCTATTGGGATCAGTCCCGCACGCTGTATTTCTCGGGCAATGCGGCGATGATCATCTGGTCTCCCTTCATTCTGGACGAACTGGCCGGTCTGCGCGACAGCGCCCCGCCCACGATCAACGATGATCCGACGTCGTCTGATCTGGCAGCCGCCACCGGCGTTGTGACCAACTTCTCCGGCCCATCGAACCCTGACGGGGCGGCTTGGGGTGACGTGCGTTACTTCGGGATCACCGCTGATGCGGCCACCGATGCGGCGATGGAATTCGTTCAGTATTCCATGTCCGAAGGCTACGGGTCCACGCTGGCCATCGCGCCTGAAGGCAAGTTCCCCGTGCGTCGCGGCACCGCCGACAATCCAACCGAATACGCCGATCTCTGGGCGACCCTGGATGTGGGTGTAGACCGCAAAGCGCCACTGGGTGATCTTTATGACGCGGCGATGATTGACGAAATCGTCGGCGGTCTGGATGTGGCCCAGCGCTGGGGCGTGGCCGAAGGCCAGCTGTCGGCGGCCTCTGCGATCATCAACTCTCAGGTGATCAACCGGTTGGTGCGGGAATACATCGACGGCGAACGCGATGCGGCAGCCACTGTGGCTGAACTGAACGCGGCCATCGCCGGCGTCCAGTAACGCAGGCCCAAAGGCGCGCCCCGCTGACACCGGCGGGGCGCGCCATCCCCCCATTTCTTTTTTGAGATCAGGAGACCCCAATGGCGGACCTCGGCCCCCCGATTGGCACCGGCCCTTTAGGCAAACGCGAAGCGCGTCTTGCGTGGGGGCTGTTGTTGCCCACCATCACTGCCGTGGCTTTGGTCGTGGTGTTGCCTTTGCTGGCGATCTTCTGGATTTCGTTCAAACCGGTTGAACTGGGCGATCTGCGCGCCCCCGAAGTCGTGTTGCGCGAGGACATTCGCGGCGATGCGGATGTCCTGAACGGTGAGGCCGCCCTGCGCTACCGTTTGCGCAATTCCTCGCAAGACCAACCCATCACCGGCGTGACCTTCACCGATACCCTGCCCGAGGGCCTAACGGTCACTGACCTTGACCCCCGCTGCACGCTGAGTGATCGCGCGCTGGCCTGTAACTTCGGCGATTGGGACCCCGGCACCCGTGAAACCCTGACCATCCCCGTGACCGTAGGACAGGCCTATCTGGATGCGAAGGTGCGCCCCCAGGACAGCCCTGCGGTGACCACCGGCACGGCCTCCAACATCCTGACGAATGCGACCTTCACCTTGGACAATTTCAAACGGGTGTTCAGCGGGGACGAATTTCTTGAGGTCCTCTGGGTGACCCTGTTCTACACCGTCTTTGGCACCATCGGGGCGCTGCTGGTGGGTCTGTTCGCAGCCCTGCTGCTGAACAAATCCTTCAAAGGTCAGGGCATTTTGCGGGGGCTGTACCTGTTTCCTTATGTGGCCCCGATCATCGCCGTGGCCTTTGCCTGGCTGATCCTGTTCGACCCGTTCTCGGGGTCGGCCAATGCGCTGTTGGTGCAGATGGGCGTGACGCCAGAGGCGATCAATTTCTTTGGTGAACGTCCCTTGGCCCTGATCATGGTCACGGTCTTTGAAATCTGGCGCTATTTCCCGCTGTCGTTCCTGTTCATTCTGGCGCGGATGCAAAGCATCGACACCGACATGTATGAAGCCGCCGACATGGACGGCGCGTCGCCCTTCCAACAGTTCTGGTATCTGAGCATGCCGCAGCTTCTGGGCATCCTCAGCGTGCTGTTCCTGCTGCGGTTCATCTGGACGTTCAACAAGTTTGACGACATCTTCCTGCTGACAGGCGGCAACGCGGGCACGCGGACCTTAACGGTGAACGTCTATGAACAGGCCTTTGCGGTCTCCAACATCGGGGCCGGTGCGGCCGTAGCGGTGGTGATTTTTGCCTGCCTGCTGACGTTTTCGCTGTTTTTCCTGAAATACATCAGCCGCGAGGAGGGTCTGTGATGGGGTTTTCGAATGCCTTCGGCATCCGATCCAACGGGGCTTCGCCCCCGCGCTGCGCGCTCCCCCAGAGTTTTTTGGGCCAGATGAAGGAGGGACCGACGTGGGGTTCTTGAGGTTCGGATATATCACGGCCCCGGTGTTGGGCGCGCTTTGGATGGTTGTCCTGTCCGTCACCATTTCTGTGGCCATGTCCTTTGCCACCGGTGATCCGTTTCGCCCGTCTCTCTGGCTGAGCCTGTGTTGGGGTGCTGCTGCGGCCATTGGGGCTGCCGGATTGATGGGCCAAAAGGGCGCCCATTGGGGGGTCATGCTGGCGCTGATCGGTGTGACGCTGACGCCTTATGGCCCGATTGAGCGGGGCGAGACGGGGATGTTTGCCGCAACGGTGGCGGCTGTTTCATTGGGCGCGATCTTTGTGTGGTCGGTGCGCAAAATCCTGCACGACACGCCCATGGGCGCGCTGACGCGGCATGAATTCGAGGGCGCGATCATCCGCTTCCTCACCGGGTTCGGCTATATCTTTTTCACCGCGATCGTGCTGATCCCCTTCTACGTCATGGTGATGACAAGCCTGAAAAATCAGGGTGAGCTGATGCAGAACCCCCTCGATTTTTCCATTGATCTGAGCAAGGGCGCCGATCTGTTCCGCAGCTATGACGAGCTGTTCACCCAGTTCAATTTCGGCACCTATATGTTCAATTCCTTCTTCATCTCGGTGCTGACGGTCTTCATCACGCTGGCCTTTGCCATCCCCGGTGCCTACGCCGTGGCGCGGTTGCGGTTTGCGGGACAGGCGGCGTTTTCACGCTCTATCCTGCTGATTTACATGGTGCCGATGATCGTGCTGGCGCTGCCGATCTACATTGCCTTTTCCATGACCGGTCTGCGCAATTCCTTTTGGGGGATCGTGATGATCTATCCGGTCACGACCATTCCCGTGGCGCTCTATATGTTGCAAGGCTACTTTCGCGGCCTTCCGGCGGAGGTCGAAGAGGCGGGGCTGATGGACGGGCTGTCGCGACTGGCGGTGATCTGGAAGATCACCCTGCCCCTGTCCCTGCCCGCGCTGGCGTCGGTGTCGCTTTATGTCTTTATGATCGCATGGAACGAATTCCTGCTGGCCTTCATGCTGCTGGACGATCCGTCGAAATTCACACTGACGCGCGGCATTGCCTCGCTCAATTCTTCAGAAATTCCGCGCCAACACCTGATGGCGGGCTCCGTGGTGGCAACCGTGCCGATCATGGCGCTTTTCCTCGGGTTGGAACGCTTCATGACGAAAGGGCTGACCGCCGGGTCAGTGAAAGGATAGGACGATGACGGACCTTTATGCACAAGCGCGGCAAATCCTGCGTGACAACGACAAGGGCGGCTATACCCTGCCGACCCATGGCCTCTATCCTTACCAGTGGAACTGGGACAGCGCCTTTGCCGCTTGGGGCTTCACCACCTTTGACCCCGACCGTGGCTGGACGGAACTGGAGACCCTGATGACCGGCCAGTGGGAGGACGGCATGGTCCCCCATATCATCTTCCATCAGCCGGACCCCGGCTATTTTCCCGGCCCCGATGTCTGGCAAGGGCGGGGGCCGATCCCGTCCTCCGGCATCTCCCAGCCGCCCGTTGCGGCCACCTTCATGGCCAAGATGTTGACGATGCATCCCGCAGGCGAGGCACGCGCCCGTGCCATTTGGCCCAAACTGAAGGACTGGCATCGCTGGTTCATGGACTGGCGGCTGGATCAGGGCGCTGTCTGCGTCACCCACCCGTGGGAAGCAGGCCGCGACAATGCCCCCGATTGGGACGCCGCCATGGCCGAGATCAATGCAGATGATGTGGGCGACTACACCCGCCGTGATACGTCCCATGTTGATCCGGCCATGCGCCCGACAAAGTACGACTATGACCGCTACATCAAACTGGTGCAGATCGGCGTCTCGGTGAACTGGGATCAGGAGAAACTGTTGGCCGTGAACCCGTTCCGTGTGGCGGACCCGACGATGACCTTCACCCTGCTGCGGGCCAACCGTGACCTGCTGGCCATGGGGCGCCGTTTCGGGGAGGATGTTTCGGACATCGAGGATTGGATCAAGACGCTTGAGGCCGGTGCAGATACGCTCTGGAACCCTCAGATCGGCGGCTACGACAGCCGCGATGTGCGCAGCGGGGCGTTCAACGGCATCTTGTCCAACGCATCCGCGCTGTGCTGGTACGCTGGCATCAATGACGCGCGTGCCCTGCCCGCCATTGAACGCATGCTGGCGGCCTGCACCTATGGCCTGCCCAGCTACGATCCTGCGGCGGACGGGTTTGAACCCCTGCGCTACTGGCGCGGGCCAAGCTGGCCGATCATGAACTACCTTGTCGGCTCCGGCATGGAAGAACAGGGCATCGACGCCGCCGCAGCCCGCATTCGCGCCGACACCGCGCGCCTGATGGAAGAAAACGGCTTTGCGGAATACTACGATCCCCACACCGGCGCACCGGCGGGCGGGGGCACCTTTACCTGGACAGCGGCCGTCTGGCTTGGCTGGGCAGGGCACGACACAGAAGACAAACGGGGGGCAGCCTGATGTCATCCATCACGCTCAAAGCGGTCGAAAAATGGTTCGGTTCGGTTCAGGTCATCAAGGGCGTGGACCTTGAAATCAACGAAGGCGAATTCGTCATTTTCGTGGGCCCGTCAGGCTGCGGCAAATCCACCTTGCTGCGCATGATCGCGGGGCTTGAGGAAACGTCGCGCGGCCAGATCATGATTGGTGACCGCGATGCCACGGCGGAACCGCCCAGCAAACGCGGGCTTGCCATGGTGTTCCAGTCTTACGCGCTTTATCCGCATATGTCCGTGCGCGACAACGTGGGCTTTCCGCTGAAATCCGCAGGCCTGTCCAAGGCCGACATTGACGCAAAGGTGGATGAGGCCGCCCGCGTTCTGAAACTTGACGCCTACATGGACCGCAGGCCCAAGGACCTGTCGGGCGGGCAACGGCAGCGCGTGGCCATTGGCCGGTCCATCGTGCGCGACCCCACGGCGTTTTTGTTCGACGAACCGCTGTCCAATCTGGACGCCGCCCTGCGGGTTGAGATGCGCTATGAAATCGCAAAGCTGCACCAGACGCTGAAATCCACCATGATCTACGTCACCCACGATCAGGTGGAGGCCATGACACTGGCCGACCGGATCGTCGTGCTGGAATTCGGCAAGATCGCACAGGTGGGCACCCCGCGAGAGCTTTATGAAAACCCCGCCAATCTGTTCGTGGCGCAATTCATCGGCTCCCCGCGCATGAACGTGATCCCCGCAGGCACGATCAGCGGCGTCAGCCTGCCGGACGGGGCGGTCTCTGTCGGGTTGCGGCCCGAACACATCTCCCTTGTGGACGCCGGTGCAGGGCAGTTGGACGGCACGGTGGACGTGCTGGAATACCTTGGCGCGGATACCTTCGTGATCCTGTCGTGCGGCGATGCGGGCCAGATCACCGTGCGGGTCAACGGATCGGCAGACTACGCGCCCGGCGACCGCGTGGGGCTGACCGTGCCACAAAACCTGCTGCACGCCTTTGGCGCAGACGGGCTGGCGATCCGGTGAACACAGATGCAGGCTGGCCCCAAGGGCCACCTGCACATTTGCGCACAGTCGGTGTTTTCAGACGTCGAATTGATCTTGCGGCGGTTTGCCACACATTACGGGGCATCACCGACGCAAACGATCAAAGGATCCCTGCCATGAAAACCCTCCTGCTGTCATCCGCACTGACCGCCGCCGCCGCCACATCTGTCTGGGCCGAGGCCACGCCCTACACCCTCGACGCCTCCCACAGCCAGATCGTGTTCTCCTATGATCACTTGGGCTATTCGCGCACCACGGGCATGTTCTCGGGCTTTGAAGGCACGATCATGTTTGACGAAGCCGACCCAAGCGCCTCATCTGTCGAAGTTTCCTTTCCCGCCGAAAGCCTGATCACCGGCTGGCCCGCCCGCGAAGGCCACTTCCTGTCCGACGATTTCTTCGGCGCAGAAGCCAATCCCGTCGTGTCCTTCACCTCCACCGCGATCGAAGTGACCGGCGACAACACCGGCGTGATCACCGGCGATCTGACCATCAACGGCATCACCCAATCCGTGGCACTGGACGCCAAACTGAACCAAGCCTCCAACCACCCGATGCAGGAAAAGCCATGGGTGGGCTTTGACGCAACAACGACATTGTTGCGGTCCGACTTTGACATGGGCAACTTCGCCCCCTTCGTGGGCGACGAAGTCGACATCTACATCTCCATCGAAGCGGCCGCTGCGGACAGCTAAACCCGTCCGGGACGTCGGAACAGGGCGCGGGTCAGCAATGATCCGCGCCCTTTTTCGTGACGTTACCGCGTGGCGGTCAACTCCACCGCAACCTCGACCGTGAAACCGACGGAGCTTTCGTCATCATAGCTGGCCCCGATCCCGAAATCGCGCCGGTCCAGCGTGACAGCCCCCGACATCTGCGCCGTGTCGTCCTCAATCATCAGGGTAAAGGGCATGGTCACCGGCACCGATGATCCCGTCAGGGTCAGAGTACCGTCAGCCGTATGATCCGCCCCGTCAACGCGCGCAATCGCGGCTTCGAATACCGCCACCGGATGGGTCGCGACATCAAAGAAATCCCCGCCCTTGGCCTGATCCGTCACCGACCCCATGGTCACGCTTGTCATGTCGATGGTCACCGTCACAGCGCCAGTTCCGCTGTCGGGGTCATAGGAAATATCCGATGTGACAGCCTCAAAATGACCCGTGCTGGCGGAGCCAAGCTGCTGAACGGTGAAGGCCAGATCCGTCTCCACCGGCGTCCATTCGCCCCCGCCCGCTGTCTGGGCCTGTGTGCCGCCGCCCGGCATCCCGAAGGACACCAGCGTCAGCCCCAACACGCCAACCCAGATTACCGCCGACGCCACGAACGCTGCTACATGGCCGCCCGCGCGCGCCGGATCACCGGCCTCCGTTCCGCGCCACATGCGCGACAGCGTGCTGTCGCGGTCCACCAGCGCATGTTTCACCGCCCCTGCAATATGTGCGGCCAGTGTGACGCCGAGGGTCACCCCCGCCGCCCAATGCACCATGCCCGCCGTGGCAGCCCAGCTTTCGGATTTGGGCACAAATGGCAACGATTGCCCGAATGGCCACCAGATCGGCGCAAAACCGTCTTCGGCGGCGTGCATGACCCAGCCCGACAAAGGCAGAATGAACAGGGCGGCATAAAGAACCCAATGGGCGGTTTCTGCCGCGAAGGTCTCAACCCGGCGGTCCGGATGCAGCGGCACAGGGCGCGGTTGGCTCAGCGCCCAGATCACGCGGATCACGGCAAGGGCCAGAACCGTCACCCCGATGGTTTTGTGCAATGAAAAAACGGTTGTCAGAAACCCGATGTTGTCTGCCGTAGGCTCCGTGCGGATACCAATCTGCCCCAGGATCATCGCCCCGATGATCAAAACGGCAATCGTCCAGTGCAAAACGCGGGCAAGGCTGCCGTAGCGGGTGGCGGTGTTGGTGATCATGGGAACGGTCCTTTGATGTCTGGGCGTCAAGATAGCGGCACAGCCGCAATTTGCACCCCCCGCCTGCCCACAGCTTCTGTGCAGGACGGCACCCCAAACGAAAACCGGCGCGCAAGGTCCCCTGCGCGCCGGTCTGTCCGGGTCAAATTGCGATGGACGTTACGCCGCCCATTCCCACGGTCGGGTGAAGCTGCCCAGCGCGCCGGTCACGGCCTCATCAGTGGTTTCACCGGTCTTGGTCACCTGCGCCACCAGCCCGCGCTTCTTGTCCTCGATCACCGACGTCACCTCTGCCCCGACGCCGGCATCCGCCAGCGCCTTGTTGTAAATCCGCGTGATCGCAGATTTGCGCAGGTCAGGCTTAAAGATTTTGCCAACGGCGGTTTTGGGCAATTCATCCAGAATTTCCAGATGCTTGGGATAGGCTGCACGTTCGTGGATGTGGTTTTTGGCGAACTCCATCAGTTCTTCCACCGTGACGGTCGCTCCGTCCACCAGTTCCACATAGGCGGCGGGCACCTCACCCGCGTGGGCATCGGGCTGACCGATGGCACCGGCGAAGGCCACCTGCGCGTGACCGGCCAAAGCCTCCTCAATCTCGGCGGGGTCGATGTTGTGACCGCCACGAATGATCAGATCTTTGGCGCGGCCCGTGATCCACAAATACCCGTCCGCATCAATGCGCCCCAGATCGCCTGTGCGCAGATACTGGCGCGCTTTGACGTTGGCACCGGGGTAATAAAGGTCCGCGTTTTTGTCGGCCTCCGTATAGGTGTCGCCTTGGCTGACACCGGGGGAATAGACGCAAATCTCGCCGATCTCGTCGGTGCCCAGATCAAGCTGTGTCGCGGGATCGACGATGCGCACGTTGGTATAGGGGAACGGGCACCCGATGGAGCCCACCTTCTTCTCCCCCTCGGGCGGGTTGATGGACACAAGGCACGTGGCCTCCGTCAGACCGTAGCCTTCGCAAATGTTCACACCGGCGGCGGCCTCGAACTTCTTGTACAGCTCAAGCGGCAGCGGGGCAGACCCGCAGAAGGCCAACCGCAGGCTGTCGATATTGGCATTCACAGGACGTTGCATCAGGGCCGACATGGCCGTCGGCACGGTGATCATGAACGTCGCCTTGTGGCGTTCGATCAGCTTCCAGAAATTGTCGAACACACCGTCCCCGCGGTAGCCCTGCGGCGTCGGAAACACGATCTGCGCCCCCGAGGACAGTGACGCCCCCATGGCCACAATCGTCGCAAAGACGTGGAACAGCGGCAGCGGCACCATTTGCACGTCCTCATGGGTGAACAACAACCGGTTGCCCAGCCACGCGTTGTAGATGATGCCCGAATTGCGGTGCTGTGCCACCTTGGGCATGCCCGTGGTCCCGCCCGTGTGGAAATAGGCCGCAACGCGGTCTTCCTTGGGGTCATCGAATTTCAACGTGCTGGGCTGTTTGGCGATGGATTTGTTAAAATCAATCACCGTGGCCCCGTGGTTCACCTTCACCTTCGGGCGGATCAGCGGCACGATCAGTTTCTTGATGCCGGTGAGGTATTTGAGCAAATCAACCTCAACCACCGTCTTGACGTTGGGCGCCAGATCGACCGCTTCAGCCGCCTTTTGCGCCACATCCGTCTTGGGGAAGGCGCGCAGGGTGACCAGCACCTTGGCATTGGTTTCCCGCAGGATCGCGCCGATCTGGTCGGCATCCAGCAGCGGGTTGATCGGGTTCACAATGCCCGCGACCGTGCCACCCAGATAGGTCAGCACCGTTTCCATGGAATTGGGCAGCAGGAAGGCCACCACATCATCGGACCCCACACCAAGATCGCGAAACAGGTTCGCCGTCTGGGCCACTTTGCCCTGCAACTGCGACCAGGTCAGGGTCTCATCAGGATCATTCTCACCCGAAAACATCTGGAACGTGACCGCCTTGCGGTCCCCGTATTTGCCCGCCGTCTCGCCCAGCTGGGCCCAGACAGAATGGGGCAGCTCACGCTCGCCCCATGGCATTTCATTCTCAATCGCATTCCGATCGGCCATTGACGCAAAAGTCATGGTCGCACCTCCCTTAAATGGGCCGCCTCCTCCGACGGCTTCGTGTCCCTTATTGCAGGATGTGACCTATTGTCCCCCCGTGCAAGTCTAACGCTACGAAAAAGGGCAGCCCGATGTGGACTGCCCCTGTTATCTCGCGGTTGAATCCGTCTGGATCAGTCCTGCGGGATTCGCAGCACCTGACCGGGATAGATCTTGTCCGGGTCGCTCAGCATCGGCTTGTTGGCCTCAAAGATTTTCATATATTTGTTGGCGTCGCCCAGCGTCTTTTTGGCGATGGCAGACAGGTTGTCGCCGCTTTCCACCGTATGAAACACAGCGTCTTCGGTATCGTCATCTTCGACTTCGGCCACACCTTCGACGTTGCCCACGGCCAGAATGACCTTCTCACGCTCTTCTTTGGAATGTGACCCGCCCGAGACTTTGACCTTGTCCCCCTCAACCTTGATATCCAGTCCTTCGGCGCTCAGGCCAAGGTCCTCGACCTCTTTGCGCAGATCGTCTGCCGTCGGCTCATCCGCGACTTTTTTACCGGATGATTTCCAGAAATTAAACAGGCCCATGGGGAGGCTCCTTTATATGTGTTCACATAAAGGAAACCTACCAGCCGGTTAATCGTTCCGGCCGTCCGGTCAATACTTACTCCGCCGCAATCCCGTCCGTGAATTGCAGCCGCGCCAGCCGCGCATAAAGCCCGTCTTCGGACACCAGCGCATCATGGGTGCCTTGCGCCACAATCCGCCCCTGATCAAACACCAAAATCCGGTCCGCTTTCTTCACCGTCGCCAGCCTGTGCGCCACGATCAAGGTCGTGCGATCCGCCGACAGGTGATCCACCGCCTGCTGCACCGCACGTTCCGATTCCGCGTCCAAAGCACTCGTCGCCTCATCCAGCAACAACACCGGCGCATCTCGCAAAATCGCGCGCGCAATGGCAATCCGCTGCTTTTGACCGCCCGACAGCATGACACCCCGTTCGCCTACGTAGCTGTCATAGCCCTCAGGCAATGCCGATAGGAACTCATGCGCCGCCGCCGCCTGTGCCGCGGCTTCAACTTCGGCATCCGTGGCCTCTGGCCGGCCAAAGCGGATGTTCTCACGGGCCGAGGCCGCAAAGATCACAGGATCCTGAGGCACCAACGCCATGTGCCGCCGGAAATCCGCGCGGCTCAAATCCCGCAGGTCCACCCCGTCAAAGGTGATCCGCCCCGCCGCCGGATCATAAAACCGCAACAACAGCTGGATGATCGTCGTCTTGCCCGCCCCCGACGGGCCCACCAGTGCCACCGTTTCACCGGGATGCACAGTAAAGGACACCCCATCCAAAGCCGCCACATTGGGGCGCGCCGGATAGGAGAACTGCACGTCTTCAAAGGCGATCTCACCATGGCGCCGGTCGGGCACCGCCACAGGCTGCGCGGGATCACGCACCGCATCGTCCGCCGTCAGCAATTCCACCAGCCGCTCCGTGGCACCGGCTGCGCGCTGCAACTCCGACCAGATCTCGGTCAAGGCGGCCACGGCCCCCGCGACCATGATCGTGTAGATCATGAACTGCACCAATTCGCCCACGGTGATCACACCGGAGCGCACGTCCGACGCGCCCATCCACAAAAAGCCGACGATGGCCGAAAACGCCATGAAAATGACAATCGCCGTCAGGACGGCCCGCGTCCCGATCCGGCGGCGCGCGGCGTCAAAGCTGCGTTCGGTCACCTGATGGAAATTCGCCCGGCTCGGCCCCTCATGGGTGAAGGCCTGCACCGTCTGCGCACTCAGCAACTGTTCCGACGCATCGCCCGAACTCTGCGCGATCCAGTCCTGATTTTCCTTGCTGAGACGCCTCACCTTGCGCCCCAGAATGATGATCGGAAAAATAATCACCGGAATGGGCCACAGCACCATCAACGACATCTTCACAGAGGTCCACAGCATCAACCCGATGCCGCCAAACAGGATCAACAGATTGCGCAGGGCGATGGACACAGACGACCCGATCACGCTGAGGATCAGGGTCGTGTCGGTGGTGATCCGGCTCAGCACCTCGCCGGTCATGATCCGCTCGTAGAATGCAGGGCTCATCCCGATCATCCGGTCGAAAACAGCGACGCGAATGTCCGCGACCACCCGCTCCCCCAGCCGTGTCACGAAATAATACCGCAACGCCGTGCCCACGGCCAAGACCGCCGCAATGCCAATGGCCGCACCAAAATACCCGTCCAGCAAAGCCACATCGGCGGTCTCGAAATTGTCGACGACCCGCCGCACGGCCAAAGGCAACACCAGCGACATGGCCGCCGTGATCACCAGCGCCGTCACAGCCAGCGCGATCATCCAGCCATAAGGCCGCAAGAAGGGCCACAGCGCGCCCAGCGCACCGATCTCCTTGGATCGCGCGCGCTCCTCGCTCGCCGCTCTGGGGGCCTCCGCCATGCTCACTCCTCATTTGCGTCAAGGGCAGACTTAATCCGGCGCGCCCAAAGGCACAACAGGTCAGGGACGCGCAGCCCCCTGCTTCTCTGGTTCAGAAATACCTCCGCCGGAGGCCAAATTTTCGCAGAAAATTTGCACCCCGCCCACCGCAGGTGCTGATCGCAGATCAATCTGTAAGGAAAAACTGGTGGAGCGGGCGGCGGGAATCGAACCCGCGTCATTAGCTTGGAAGGCTAAGGTCTTACCACTACACAACGCCCGCGCCGTGTGGGGCTGGAATACGCCGCCCCGCTGACAGGGTCAAGACGCCACATGCGCCAAATCATCTGGGCAGAGGGGCAAAAATCCCTATAGTCCCGCGCCATGACAAACCTGCTTTACGACGCGCTCATCGCGCCCCATCAGGGCAACCCTGCCCCGTTTCTGGCGCTGGATGACGGCACCACCCTGTCCTTTGATGACTTCACCAAACGTGCCGCGCAAATCGCCCATGTGCTTGTGCAAACCGGCGTGAAATCCGGCGACCGCGTGGTGGTGCAAGCCCCCAAAAGCGCGGAGTTCCTTGCCCTTTATGCAGCCTGCCTGCAGTCGGGTGCGGTGTTCTTGCCGCTCAACACCGCCTACACGCAGGCCGAGGTGCGCTATTTCATCGAAGACGCGGACCCCGCCCTCGTGGTCTGCGCGCCGAACGCTCTGGACGACATCACCCCCATCAGCGCGCCCCGCCCGGTCCTGACGCTCGACACCGCACAAGGCGGCACCCTCAGCCATGCCGCCGATGCGGCCCCCACCACCTTTCAAACCGTCCCGCGCGGGGCGGATGACCTTGCGGGGCTGCTCTATACCTCCGGCACCACGGGGCGGTCCAAGGGTGCGATGATGTCGCATCGCAACCTGCTGTCCAACGCCCACTCCCTGAAAGACCTGTGGCAAATCACCAATCAAGACCGCCTGATCCACGCCCTGCCCGTCTTTCACACCCACGGGCTGTTCGTGGCGATGAACACCGCCCTTCTGGCTGGCGCGCAAGTGCGGCTGATGGGGGCGTTTGATCTTGATACGATCTTTGATGAATTGCCCCGATCCACCCTGATGATGGGCGTGCCGACCTTTTACACCCGTCTGCTGGGCGACCCACGCCTCACCCGCGACAGGGCCGCCAACATGCGGCTTTTCATTTCCGGCTCCGCCCCGCTGCTGGCCGAAACCCATACCGCGTTCGAAGACCGCACCGGCCACCGCATCCTTGAACGCTACGGGATGACGGAGACGAATATGATCACCTCAAACCCCTACGACGGACCGCGCATCGCGGGCACCGTGGGCATGGCCCTGCCCGGGGTTGAGGTCCGCATCCGCACAGACGGCCAGCCCACCCCCGAAGGCGACATCGGCACGCTTGAAGTCCGCGGCGCCAACGTCTTTCAAGGCTATTGGAACATGCCCGACAAAACCGCCGAAGACATGACGACGGACGGGTTTTTCATCACCGGCGACCTTGCCACCATGGACGCGGACGCCCGCGTGACCATCGTAGGCCGCGCCAAGGACCTGATCATCTCAGGCGGCTACAACATCTATCCCAAGGAAATCGAGGACGTACTGAACGCCGTTCCGGGCGTTTTGGAAACAGCCGTTTTCGGTGTCCCTGATCCGGATTTTGGCGAAACAACCGTGGCCGCGATCGTGCCCACGGATGCGGACACCCCGCCCGATGACGCGACCCTGACCCACGCGGTCACCGCCGCGCTTGCGCGGTTCAAACACCCGCGCCGCTACGTGGTCCTGCCCGCCCTGCCGCGCAACTCCATGGGCAAGGTCCAGAAAACCCAACTGCGCGCCGACCACGGATAAACACGCAAAAGCCCCGCAGCTTTCACTGCGGGGCTTCTGAAGTCTCAAAACGAACGGCGCTTATTCAGCCGGTGTCGCCTGCGTGTCCACGGTCACGGATTCAACGCCTGCCGCCTCGCGGCGACCATCGTTGTAGACCGCTTTCAGCAGCGAAATACACATCAGCGCCATCACCACCGAGAACGGCAGCGCGCCGATGACCATTGCTGTCTGAATGGCACCCGTGCCGCCGGAGATCAGCAAACCGCCAACCACCAGCGCCAGTGCCGCACCCCAGAACAGGATATGCGGACGCGCCTTCGGGCCTTCGTCACCTGCCGCATTGATCGTGTTCACGATCAGCACCGCAGAGTCAGCCGAGGTCACAAGGAAGGTCATCAGCAAGACCACGATCAGAACCGCCATCGCCCAGGCCAGCGCCTCGGCAATCGGGGCCAGCATGAACTCGGTCATGGCGAAGATCTTGTCGCCATTGGCCGCGCCAAAGATCGTGTCACCCGCATCGCCGTTCAGCGTCAGGTCAATCGCGGTGCCACCGGCCCATGCGAACCAGACAAAGCACATCAGCGCAGGCACGATCATCGCACCCAACACGAATTCGCGGATCGTCCGGCCACGGGAAATCCGTGCCAGGAACAGGCCCACGAAGGGGGCAAATGCAATCCACCACGCCCAGTAGAACACGGGCCACCAGCCCTGCCACTGCGCCAGCAAGAAGCTTTCAGACCCTTCCACACCGTCCGAGACGAAGACGTTGAACGACATCCATGGCAGCGCCTTGAGGTATTCCCAGATGCCCACGAAAAACGCGTTCACGCCGAACCATGTGGCCCCGAAGATGATGAAGAAGCCCAGCAGGAAGATCGACAGAACCATGTTGATGTTGGACAGCCATTTGATGCCCTTGCCCACGCCGGACATGGCCGACAGGGTCGATGCACCCATGATGAACAGCAGTGCCACGATGATACCGACCGTTGTGGCCGATCCGTCTTCCATCACCAGCCCGCTGATGCCGATCCGGTTCAGACCCGCGACGAACTGTTCCACACCAAAGCCCAGCGTCTGCGCCACACCAAGGATCGTTGCCACAACGGCCACGATGTCGATGATATTGCCCAGCGGACCCGACAGCGCCTTGCCAAAGAGCGGCGTCAGCGAGGACCGGATCGTCAGCGGCAGCCCGCGACGATAGGCGAAAAACGCCAGTGCCAGACCGGCAATCGCATAGGTCGACCACGCGCTGAAGCCCCAGTGCAGATAGGACCATTCATAGGCCGCCATGATGTTGTTTTCGGCCGATCCGTCCGTGATGCCCTGAATAACCGAAGGGTTGTTCTTGAAATGCGCCACCGGTTCGGCCACAGCCCACGTCAACATGCCCACACCGATACCGGCACCAAACATCATCGAAAACCATGAGAAGTTCGTAAACTCGGGCACTTCGTGATCCGCGCCCAGCTTCATGCGGCCCGACGCAGGCCACAGCGCCAGAATAAGGCAGGTGATGACAAACGCCGCCGTCACCCAGATGTACCAGGATGCGAAAATCTCGAGGATAATGGCATTCCAGTTGCCCAGAACAGCGCCTGCCTGAATGGGCCAGACGATGCACCACACCGCCAGAACGGAGATGATAATTTTACTGATCACGGCCACATTGACACTAAAGCCACTGTAAAAACCGCTGTCCGCTGTCTTGATCGGAAGATCCGATAAGGGGGGTTTGATAGACATGTGTATTCCCTGGTTTTGTTATTCCCTAGGATTAACATCCTGTGAATGTCGTCATGTGACAAGGATTCTGTCGGTTTTGGCCTGATTTTGCATCATTCCGACCCAAAAACGCGCACATCCGACAGGTTTTTGGGACCAAACGCGCCGTCAGCCCCCGTCATCTATCGGTTCGATCAGCTCCGGCCCCGAAGCGCGGTTGGAATTGACGGCCCTGTCCACACGTCTGAACTGCAACGTGTCCTCCCCCGTGGCCTGCATCAACGTAGCCGCCCCCTTGCCTTCCTCCCCCAGCCACAGGCCCCAGTCTGACGGTTCCAGTATGACCGGAATGCGGTGGTGAATTTCGGCCATTGCGGCATTGGCAGCCGTGGTGACGATGGCCGCCGTAGCCCCCAGATCACCCCAGTCCTGCCAGATCGCGGCAAAGGCCATGGGCGCGCCATCGCTGCGCTGGATGTACCACGGCAGTTTGGTGCCGTCCTCCAACCGGGTCCATTCGTAAAAACCGGCCGCGGGGATGATGCAACGCCTCTCACGGCAGGCCGCTTTGAACGCGGGCTTTTCCGCGATGGTCTCGGCCCGCGCGTTGATCAAAAGCGGCCCGCCGTTCGGCTTTTTGTACCAATGGGGCACAAAGCCCCAACGCACCGACCTGTAGCGCCGCCCGCCGCCCTCCGCCGTGATGGCCGCCACCTGCACCGTGGGGCAGACGTTGTAATTGGGCACCTCGGGCAGATCATTGTCGGGCGCGGCTGCAAAGACCTGCGCCATGGCGTCATGGGGCAAGGTGATGGCCATACGTCCGCACATCCCTAGCGCCCCTTCAACAGGTTGGAATAAAGCATCAGCCCCCAGCCGCACAGCGCCGCCTCCACCGGTCCCCAGACCGTATGGAAGGCAATGGGGTCCAGCCCCGCGCCTTTCGCCAGTTGCGCCAAGGATCGCCGCCCGTTGACCCCCGCCAACACCGGTGCCGCCCCCTTGGGCAGCGTCACGCGCACCGTCTCGCCCCCGTGTTTGATGGGCAGGGCCTTTCCCGCCTGAACCGCCTTGACCAGTGGTGCTGCAGGCAGCCCGTGCAAATGCGGGATGCGGTCCATACCGCCCTTTGGCACCGCCCCGCCTGCCGCACGGGCATAGCCCACATGCACCTTCATGGACCCGCTCAGCTTTTCTGCCACCGCCCAGCGCGCAGGCCCGTCCATCCCGTCAGGCACCGCCCCAAACCGCGCGGGATCATAGGCCGCCGGTTTGCAAAACCCTGCCAAATCCCAACCGGTCTGCCCCATGACATCCAACAGGGACGCCACATCAAAGGCGCGGTCTTGCGAATGCAACAACAGGTCATAAAACCCCGCATCCGACACCTCATGATCGACCACATGGGGGTTGCGCTTGAACACATGCCCCTCGGGCAGTTTGTCGTAAACCGCCCGCGCCGCCGTCAGCCGCGCGGCGGGGTCCATCCCCGCAAACAGTGCGCCAAAGGCCTCCTGCAGCGGATACACCCCCGCCCGCCCGTAAGGCGCATAAACCATGAACCCAAGCCCCCCACCGGGGGCCAGCGCGGCACGCAACGCCGCAAACCCCGCCGCAGGGTCCGGCAGATGGTGCAGCACCCCGCAACAATCGATGTAATCAAACACCCCATGCTCTGCCGCATCCAACAGCGACCCTGTCACAAAGGTGATCCCCGTTAACCCCCGCGCCGCCGCCCGCGCCTCGGCCACACGGCGCGCCGCCTGCGACATATCCAGATACACAATCTCATACGGTCGTTTGGCAGAGGTCATCACCTGCGCCAGCTGGATCAACCCATCCCCCGTACCCCCGCCCGCACACAAAACGCGCAAGGGCCGCGACCAATCCCGCTGACCGCCCCATAGGAAATGATCCATCTCACGGGGGTCCGACGGCGATCCGGTGATCAGCCGCCTGGCCTCATCTGCGGGGTCGCGTTCGGGATAGGGGAAGGCCTCATACTGGGCTTGGACGTCAGACATGGGGCCAGCCTATCGGCGGTAGGCCTTTCGGGCCAGATCAATCCGCGCATCCATCATCGACATCTCTTTAAGGATCTCGGACCGCCGCGTGCGGTCGCCTGTTTCGGCCAGTTCCGCGCGCAGCTGTTCCAACGTGCGTGACAGGGACACGAATTCGGGCACGGCGCCGTTCTCGCGCATCAAACGGTTGATCAAGGCGTTCTCGGGGTCGTCTTCGGGCGGCAAGGGCGCGCCTTGACCCGGTAAATCATCAAACGCGCCGTCCTGCTGGGCTGCCCGAATGCGCGCGTCGATCAGATCTTCCAAAGGATGTGCCATGGGGCGCAAAATAGGGCCACACCGCCCACCACGCAACACCCACCATGCAACACCCATCGCGCGCCGCATTTACCCGGCGCTAACCCCGACGCCGCATCTTCATCTGTGGTTAACCCGTGGGCCTGACACCCCCGCGCCATGGATATTTCGGGACTGCCGGCCCCTCAGACCACCCACGCGCATCCTTTGCAAAGGGCGCGCAGATCGGGTGCAGGGGCGGGTCCATTTGCAAGCTGACCCCGGTGGCCGAAACGTCACCGCGGCCCTACCCCGCCGTCCGTCCGAGCCTTGGCCGGACCACCACAAAACCGATGCCCCTTAACATCACCCATTAACCTTAACGCAGCCCATTAACCTTAATACACAGCGAGACCCCCACCGACCCATTAACCTTAACGCGCTCCGTCGAAAGGACAGCACACCGTCCCCCCTTCATCTGGCCAAAAAAACTCAAATCCCACTCCCCAAAACGAAAAACCCCGCCGCTGGTAAACCGCGACGGGGCCAAACGCGCATGAAAAACGCGCTTATTTCATTTCGATACGCCCGTCTGTGTAAGGCGTGTAGGGGCCGTTCTCCGCCAGATAATCAGCGACAACCTGTTCCAGACCGGGGCCGAAATCATAGGCGTTGGCCGCATCTTCGAACATGGAATAACCGTCACCGCCGTTGCGCATGTAATTGTTGGTGGCCAGCAGATACGTGGCCCCCTCATCCAAAGGCGCACCGGCGATGGTCACGTCAGACACGCGGCTGCCCGGCTCCATGGACAGATCCACAGCGAAGGTCATGCCCGCCACCTGCGGGAAACGGCCTGCGCCGTCTTCAACCTGACCGACCCCGTTTTCCAGAGCCGCCAGAATATCCGCACCCGTGGCATCAAACGTGGCCAACGTGTTCTGGAACGGCAGCACCGTCAGGACCTCACCCATGGTGATTTCGCCGGCATCAATGGACGCCCGCAGACCGCCCCCGTTCTGGATCGCGGCGACAACGCCCTGATCGGCCAGACGGTCCAGCATGGCATCGGCCACAAGGTTGCCCATGGCGCATTCCATCGCGCGGCAGACCTCACGTGCGCCTTCGATGACCTCGGTGGACTCGGACACGACTTGCGTTTTCATCTCCTCGATCGGACCGGCCAGCTCGGACACGCGCGCCACGATGGCCTCGTCTTCCGCCACAGAAGCATCCAGCAGGATCGTATCACCGGTGGCAGAGGTCACATTGCCCGCGTCGTCGAATTCCAACGTCAGATGGCCCACGTATTTGGAATAGGCATAGGCCTGCACCACGGGGGTGTCGCCAACCATTGTGGGGTACGCCATCGCGCCCTCTTCGGTGTTGGAAAACAGCGTGTGCGAATGCCCGCCCACAACCGCGTCCAACCCGTCGACCGCTTCGGCAATCGCCATATCGCGGTTCACACCCACGTGGTTGAGCGCGATGATCTTGGTCACGCCCTCGGCCTCCAATGCGGCCACGTCGGCCTGCAGGCTCTCGATCTCGTTGGTGAAGATCACCGCGTCGGACGGGGACGACGTCTCGGCTGTGTCGGACGCCAGCGCGGAGACGATGGCGATCTTTTCACCACCCACCTCAAGAACCACATGGTTGGCCACTTTGCCCGCCAGCAGGTTGGACTGGCTCACGTCGATGTTGCCGGAAATGACAGGGAAATCGACCCCGTCGGCCAGCTTCGCGAGCCCTTCGTCGCCGTCATCAAATTCGTGATTGCCCACAGCCATGGCATCAAAGCCGATGGCGTTCATCATCTCGATTTCCACGTCACCCTTGTAGGTCGTATACATCAGGCTGCCCTGATACTGGTCGCCCGCGTCCAGCACGATCACGTTTTCACCGGCCAGGTCTTCACGCAGCTGGTCGATCATGGTCTTGACCCGTGCCACCCCGCCAAAGCATTCACCCGCCGCGTTGTCTTCGGCTCCGCAGGTGCCGTCAAAACGGCTGATCGGTTCGATCCGGCTGTGCAGGTCATTGATGTGAATGATGTGCAGCGTGTAATCCGCCGCAGCCATCCCGCCGATCATCGTGAAGGCGGCTGTGGTTGTAAGCAATCTGGTGCGCATTGGTATCCCCATTGGTTGTGTTCTGCCCCCAGCTTGCGCGTAAGTTGTGCGCAGAGTCAAAGACAACCCCGTGAAGGTTTCGTAACGTCGCCTGCACAAGCGCAGGATCGCCCAAGGTTTGGGCACCCCCGCGCTTGACGCGGCACACGCGGGATGGAAAACGTCCCCCATGTTGATCTACAAAATCCTGACCGCCGACCAATGGGCCGGCCTTGATGCAACCGGCACCTTCGCAGGCGCGCCGATTGATCTGGCCGATGGCTACATCCACACCTCCACCGCGCAACAGGCGCAGGAAACGGCGGATAAACATTTCGCAGGTGTCGAAGGGCTGATGCTGGCGGCACTGGATGCCGACACCTTTGGTGACGATCTGGTCTGGGAAGTGTCACGTGGCGGCGCGAAATTCCCCCACATCTACAACCGCCCGCTGTTGCGATCCGAAATTGTCTGGGTGCGCCCCATGCCCTTGGTGGGTGGCCAGCACGTATTGGACCTGACATGAGCCTGATCGAACAGATCGGCCTGCGGGCCCTGCGCCGCTTTGATCCCGAAACCGCCCATGGTCTGGCGCTGAAAGCGCTCAACGCTGGGCTGGGGCCCAAGGGCGGGCCGGTCACTTCTGACCGGTTGCGCACGCAGGTGGCGGGCCTTGATCTGCCCAATCCCGTGGGCCTTGCCGCAGGCTTCGACAAGAACGCACAGGCGCTGGCCCCTCTGGCGCGCTGCGGTTTCGGCTTTCTTGAGGTTGGTGCCGCGACCCCCCTGCCGCAGATCGGCAACCCCCGCCCACGTCTGTACCGGCTGACCGAAGACCGCGCCGCGATCAACCGGTTCGGGTTCAACAACCAGGGGATGGATGTGATTGCGAAGCGGCTCGCGCGGCGTCCGGCGGGACACGTCGTGGGCCTGAACCTTGGGGCCAATAAAACCAGCCCCGACCGCGCGGCGGATTTCGGCAAGGTCCTTGCGCGCTGCGGGGCGCATGTGGATTTCGCCACGATCAACATCTCATCCCCCAACACCGAAAGCCTGCGTGATCTGCAAGGCCGCGACGCGCTCCATGCGCTGTTGACCCAAGTCATCCACGCCAGCCATGACGCCAGTTTTGCAGGACCCGTCTTCCTGAAAATCGCACCGGATCTGAGCGAGGATGAAATCCGCGATATACTGGATGTGCTGGCCGATTTCCCCGCCCTTGCGGGCATCATCGCCACAAACACCACGCTGGACCGCGACGGGGTGCGCAGCACGCACAAAGGCCAGACCGGCGGTCTATCGGGCCAGCCTTTGTTTGAGAAATCCACCCGCGTGGTGGCTTTGCTGTCCAGCCTTACGGACCTGCCCATTATCGGGGTCGGTGGCGTAGGATCGGCGGAGCAGGCCTATGCCAAAATCCGCGCGGGGGCCTCTGCCGTGCAGCTTTATACCGCGCTGGTTTATGGCGGGATTTCATTGGCGGCCGAGATTGCGACAGGCCTTGACGCCTTGCTGGCCCGCGACGGGTTCGCCTCCGTGGCCGAGGCCGTGGGCACCGGCCGCGAGGACTGGCTATGATGCCCGCGCAGATGACCCTGTGGCACAACCCGCGCTGTACGAAATCCCGCCAGACGCTGGCCTTGCTGCAAGAGCGCGGCCTGCAACCTGCGGTGCGCCTCTACCTGCAAGACCCGCCCACCGAGGCCGAGATTATCGCCGTGCGCAACGCGCTGGGTGTCACCGCTGATGAGATGATGCGGCGCGGTGAAACGCTGTTCAAAGAGATGGGGCTGGCCACGGCACCCGAAGACGCGCTGCTGGCCGCCATGGCCGCCCATCCGATTTTGATTGAAAGGCCCGTGTTGATCCACAATGGCCGCGCCGCGATCGGGCGTCCGCCTGAGGATGTGTTGGCGATTTTATAGGATCGAATTGGCTGCGCCAATCCGACCCGCGCCGCTGCGCGGCGGGGTGGGGGCGCTGCCCCCCGGCCTGCGGCCTCCCCCCGAGGTATTTTAGAACCAGAGAGTTCGAAGCGTCCCGGAAAACCTCCGGGGGAGGTTTTCAGCTGAGAACGGGCGGAGCCCCACAAGCCGTCTTGGAAAGGTCCCAGCGGGCCTCTTAAGCTCCCACATCGCGTTCCAGTGCGGGGTATTTGGCTGCAAGCGTGAGGCCGCGTGCGGCAAAGCTGATCAGCAGGGCGATCCACAGGCCGGTGTTGCCGGCGAGCGGCATGAGCGCCAGAGCCACTGCGAAGTAGATCACAGCAGATACGGCCATCATGTTACGCATATCGCGGGTGCGGGTGGCGCCGATGAAAATGCCGTCCAGCATGAAGGGGGCTGCGGACAAGAACGGGGTCAGCGCCATGAAGATCAGGTAGTCCCGCGCGGCGGCGCGCACGTCGGGGGCCGTGGTCATCAGGTCGATGATCGGCCCACCCAAAAGACCGAACATCGCCGCCAGCACCACGCCGATGCCAAAGCCCCAGCCGCTGACCATCACCGCCGCGCGCCGGAACGCGGCGCGGTTGCGCGCGCCCAGCGCCTGCCCCACGAGCGCTTCGACTGCGAAGGCAAAGCCGTCCATGGCGTGGGCGGTGAAGCCCAGAAATTGCAGCAGGATGTGGTTCGCCGCCAGCCGTGTATCGCCGTACCGCGCCCCAAAGAACAGAAACGACATGAAAATGGATTGCAGCAGAAGCGACCGGATCAGGATGTCGGCGTTGACGGCGGCAAAACGTGTAAGTTTGGCGCGGTCCAGCAGGCGCGCGCGGTCGGCCCAGACGTCCGCGCGCAGACCCGCGCGGCAATACCAAAGGCCCAGCGCGCAACCGGTGACTTCGGCCATCACGGTGGCTGCGGCCACCCCCTGCACGCCCCAGCCAAAGCCCAGCACAAACACCAGATCAAGCGCGATGTTGATGCCGTTCATCACCAGCTGGATCACCAGAATATCCCGCGTGCGTTCGGCGGCCACCAGCCAGCCGGTCACGGCATAGGTGGCAATCAGGAACGGCGCGGACCAGACGCGGATGGCCATGTAGCTGCGCGCGAGGGTTTCGACCTCGTCACTCGCAGGTGACAGCCAGAACCCGAAGGCAAAGAGCGGGGCCTGCAGCGCGATGATCGCAAGGCCCCCCATGGCCGCAATGCCCAAAGCGCGGATCAAAATGGCGGAGGTTTCCCAACCGTCGCCCGCCCCCAGCGCCTGGGCCGCAAAGCCCGTGGTGCCCATCCGCAAAAACCCGAAAACCCAGTAAAGCCCGGTGAGGATCACAGCACCGATGCCCACAGCCCCGATGGGGGCCGCCTGCCCCATCTGGCCCACCACGCCGGTGTCCACGAGGCCCAGCAGCGGCACCGTGATATTGGCCAGCACCACCGGTACAGCGATGTTGAGGATGCGCCGGTGGGTCAGCGCGGACGCGTCAGCCATAGCTGAAGCGGTCGGGCGGTTCGACCAAGGCATTGGCGGCGGCCACAGCCGCGGGCAGGCCCTTGTGGGCGGACAGCAGGCAGGCGGCGATCCACGGCAGGATCACGCGCCCTTGGGGGTCACCATTGGGGGCCACCAGATGGCCGCCGGTTTTGAACACAGCCTCGGCCAGCCCGCTTTCGCGGGTCGCACAAGCGGTGGAAATGAGGACCGCATCGTCGCGGAACGCCAGCCCGTCAAAGGCGCGCGCCGTCACCAGCCACGGCCCGTCCATCAAGGACACATCGACGCCCTTGCCATACTCCCCCATGAACAATCCGCGTGGCCCGCCATGGGCCGACAGGATCATCACGTCGTCCTCTGCCGCCTGCCGCAACATGCCCGGCACCTCAGCGGGTGCGCGCGGGCGCAGCAGGCGGACGTCGTGGCCCATGCCTTCGGCGATGGCACGCAGGCCCATGGCCTCCGCCAGATCATGCAGGGCGAGGATGGTGATCCGGTCAGACATCGACATCGCCGTCGCGCGGCTGCGGCATCAGAAAATGTGCCGTGGCCTGGGCAAACAGGCGGCTGCGGTTGTCCTGCCACGCCTCCACATGCACGCTGGCATAGCGCCGGCCCGACCGGTTGATCCGTGCGCGCGCATAGGCGTCGCGCGGCAGGCCGGAGCGCAGGTAATCCACGGTGAAATCAATCGTCTTGGGCAGGCGCAGGCCGGTCACGTCCTCACCGGCCTCCATCCGTTCCCACATCATCCCCCAGCTCAGTTCGATAATCGCCGTGGTTTCCAGAAAGGCCGCCGTGGCCCCGCCGTGCAGGGCGGGCAACATGGGGTTGCCAATCAGGCTGTCCTGATAAGGCATGACCCCCGTCAGTTCATCCCCGCGCCGGTCAAACCGAAAGCCCATATACTGAATGTAGGGCACGCCTTCGATCAGCGATTGCAGGGCGGCGTCGCGGCGTTGTTTGATCACCTGGACAGGTTCAGGGCGTTTCATGCGCCGGGCCCTTTCTGGGTCTGGATGGCGAAGGCACCGGTCGCTGTGGCGACGGGGCGGTCCACGTCGTCATCCATGGCCGTGGCACGCACAAAGGCCACCGACCGGGTCACGTGATAACATTCGGCCCGTGCAATGATCGTCTGGCCGGGGGTGGCGGGCCGCATGTAGTCAATCCGCAAATCCAGCGTCGCCGTGCCCACAGGCAGGCTGTCATGCACCATCACCGCCGCACCGCCACAGGTGTCCAGCAGGGCCGACACCGCCCCGCCGTGAATCACACCCGTCTCAGGGTCGCCCACCAGTTTGGCATCATAGGGCAAAGCGATGGTGGCGTGGCCGCCCCCGATTTCGGTCAGGGTCATGCCCAGCGCCGTGGCATGCGGCAGCGCCGCGATGAACTGGCTGGCGATTTTGGCTTGGCGATCTTCACTCATGCCCCTTTTGAACCCCGCCCCGCCCACAGCCGCAAGCGGTTTCGTGACCGCCCCCCCGTTGCCCTGCGTGCCCTGCGTGTTTAGGATTGCCCAAAAGGGAGGCAGATCATGTCCGAGCCACGGCTGAGCTTTAAGGAAATGTGTGCGAAGTTTGATGTGACCCCGCGCACGTTGCGCTACTACGAATATATCGAACTTCTGTCGCCCGAACGCGAAGGCCGGTCGCGGTTTTATGGCCCCAAGGAACTGGCGCGGATGACGTTGATTCTGCGCGGGCGCAAATTCGGCTTTCCTCTGGAAGAGATCCGCCAGTGGCTGCTGATCTACGAAAACGAAGGCACCGAGGCGCAGATGAAAACATGGGTGGATTATGCCACCCGCCAACTGGGGGAGCTGGAAGAACAGCGCCGCCAGCTGGATGAAACCATGGATGAGTTGCGGCGCCTGCGCGATGACACGGCCGCGAACCTCGCCTAGGGTGCGGCGCCGCGAACGGGGCTGATCCGCCACTCCCCCTCACATGACGCGATGAATTTTCGACCGCATCGGTCGCGCCACGGGCAGGGGCTGCCCCCTGAGGTTGTGGGAAAACACCGAAGAACCGGCGGACCTGTTCGAACCCGAGGTAAGGATTTCCATACCTGAAATGCCATAAAAATAAGGGTGACGGGGAAATCCGGGGCCGTCTTCCCGGTTAGAATATTGCGCTTTACGCGCGTAAAACTTTCCTGACCTTTCGTAAACCTCGTTCTGACGCGGCGTCACGTTTACGTCCGCGTCATCTTTTCTTGTAAGGTGGGTGAAAGCGCCTCACCTGCGGTCTACCGAAACGCAATGAGGATATTGTTATGACGGATCAAACGATGACCATTCGCCAGATGTGCGAAGATTTTGATGTAACGCCCCGGACGCTTCGTTTCTATGAAGCCAAGGAACTGCTGTTTCCGCAGCGGGTCGGGCAGAAACGTCTTTACGGCAAGCGCGACCGCGCGCGGCTGAAGCTGATTTTGCGCGGCAAGCGCTTTGGCTTCTCGCTCGAGGAAATCCGCCAGCTTCTGGACCTGTACTACATGAATGACAGTCAGGCGACGCAGCTGCGTGAAACCTATGTGCTGGCCGAAAAGCACCTCTCTGACATGAAAGCGCAGCGCGCCGAGTTGGATGAGGCCATCGCAGAACTTGAAACCCAGATGGACTGGGGCCGCGCGCGCCTGTCCCAAATCGAACCCCAGCAGGCGGTGGCCAGTTAAGCCACCCCTGCCCCACCACACCCCAAGGAGGGCCTGATGCCGATTTTCAACGCACCGACCAAAGACCAGCAGTTCGTGCTGCACAATGTCCTGAAGATTTCCGAAATGGACATTCCGGGCTTTGCCGATCTTGACCGCGATTTCACAGACGCCGTCCTGACCGAGGCCGGCAAATTGGCATCCGAAGTCCTGGCCCCTCTGAACACGGTGGGCGACAAGCAAGGCTGTCACCTTGAGAACGGCGTCGTGCGCGTGCCCGACGGGTTTAAAGAGGCCTATGACCAGATGGCCGAAGGCGGCTGGATGGCCATGGACATGCCCGAAGAATACGGCGGCCAGGGCCTGCCCTACATCATGCACACCGCTGCAATGGAACCCATGGTCAGCGCCAACATGGCGTTTAATATGTACCCCGGTCTGACCCACGGCAACATGGCCGCCATTCTGGCCCATGGCACGGAAGAGCAAAAACAGACCTACCTGCCCAAAATGGCCACCGGCGAATGGTCCGGCACCATGAACCTGACCGAACCCCACTGCGGCACCGATCTTGGCCTGATGCGCACAAAGGCCGAACCGCAGGACGACGGCAGCTACAAAATCACCGGCCAGAAAATCTGGATTTCCGCCGGTGAGCACGAGATGTCCGACAACATCATCCACCTCGTTCTGGCGAAAATCCCAGGCGGCCCTGAAGGCGTCAAAGGCATTTCACTGTTCATCGTGCCCAAGTTCCTGATCAACGAAGACGGCTCCTTGGGGGCGCGGAACTCTGTGTCGTGTGGCGGTCTGGAAGAAAAAATGGGCATCCACGGCAATTCCACCTGCGTGATCAACCATGACGGGTCCACCGGTTATCTGATCGGTGAGATGCACAAAGGCATGCGCGCCATGTTCACCATGATGAACGAGGCCCGTCTGGGCGTGGGCCTGCAAGGCTACGCGCAGGGTGAGGTCGCCTATCAGAACGCATTGGGCTTTGCCCGTGACCGTCTGCAGGGCCGTGCCGTGACCGGCGTTGAGGCCCCCGACAAGCCCGCCGATCCGATCATCGTGCACCCTGACGTGCGCCGCAATCTGATGGATCAAAAGGCCTTCGTCGAAGGCGCCCGTGCGTTCACCTATTGGGGCGCGTCCCTGATCGACCGCGCGCACAAAAACAACGATGCGGAGGCCGATGCGCTGGTGTCGCTGATGACGCCCGTGGTCAAAGGCTTCCTGACCGACAAAGGGTTTGAGACCTGCGTGCTGGCCCAACAGACCTTGGGCGGATCGGGCTTTACCCAGGAATGGGGTCTTGAGCAATTCGTGCGCGATGCGCGGATCACGATGATCTATGAAGGCACCAATGGCGTGCAATCGCTGGACCTTGTGGGCCGCAAACTGGGCCTGAACGGCGGCAAGACGATCATGGGCTTTTTCGAGATGATCAAGACCTACATCGCTGAGAACAAAGGCGATGAAGCCTTTGAGAAGGACTTCCTTGAGCCGCTGAAAGCCGCCTCCAAGGACCTGCAGGCGGCGGGGATGTATTTCATGCAGAACGGCATGAAAAACCCCAACAACGCGTTGGCCGGGTCCTATGATTTCATGCACATGATGGGTCATGTGTGTCTGGGTCTGATGTGGGCCAAGATGGGCAAGGCGTCGATGGAGGCACTGGCCGCCGGTGACACCGACACCGATTTCCACGAGACCAAGATCGCCACGGGCCGCTATTACATGGCGCGGCAACTGCCGATAACCGCGACCCATCTGGCGCGGATCAACACCGGCGCCGACACGGTGATGGCGCTGGACGCGGCAAACTTCTAAGGTGGTGGGGCGGACTTCGGTCCGCCCTTTCCATATCCGAGGACCCGATGCCCAAACGCTTTCGCCTGACCCGTCGTTTTCCCTGTGCCATGACCGAAGACGGCTATCGCCGGCTGCGCAGGTTTGCATCCGAGGCAGGGCTGGATGAGGGCGAAGCCCTGTCGTTCCTGTTTGAGAATTTTGATTCTGTCATCGACGAAGACACCTTCGGGCACCGGCTGCGGCTCTTCAATTCGGAGCTGGAAGCGCGCAAAAAGTGAGTGTGGCGCGCAGGGCAAACCGGCCCTCCGGGGGGAGTTGTATTGGCCAAGATGAAGCAAGAAACCTCTCAGGCGTTGGGATGGCTATACGGCGGAGAGGCGCCAATTAACCTTAATGACAGCTGATGAAGGTTAAGCGGGTTCTGGTTCGGAGCCGGGAAGGTAAACTTGGACGAGGGCTGATCGACCATTGAAGCAGCAATGGCCAATAAATAAGCGTCGGTGACGACACCAGTGAGCCGCCACTAACCTTAATTGCACTACGCACGGCAAACTTAACTGCACCACCCACGGCAGATCCGCCGCTCGCCAACCCATCAAGTCTTAACCTTAATGCCGGCGAATTAACCTTAATGCGCGTCTGTCGTCCGTATGACTAAAGACAATACGGTCTTTCGCCCTGCGGTGCCCTCCAATGAGGTTCGCCGTTGTCTCACCATGCAGCACGGCACATCCACCGATCAAAGCGTCACCCCGCACCGACAAGAAGACCGCGGCCATGGGCAGCTTTGACCTATGGCGCGGCGAAGCAAGCCGGGCGGGGCTTCACCTTGGACGCCGCTTCACTCTCCAGCTATCGGCGCGCCTTCATCCTCCGCGATTAACCTTAACGGCCCGTTAACAGGCACCCCGCCCCCGTCTTCATCTTGGCAAATACAACTCAATCCCGCACTCTGTCCCGAACACAACGTCCCGAAAGGACCTGACCCCATGATCAAACTGCACTGCTTCGGCGAAAGCGGGAATGCCTATAAGGCGGCCCTGACCCTGCAACTTTCCGGTGCGGAGTGGGAGCCTGTTTTTGTCGACTTCTTCAACGGCGCCTCTCGCAGCGCGGAATTTCGTGCGCTGAATGTCATGGGCGAAGTTCCGGTGATGGAAGACGGTGACCTGATATTGACCCAGTCCGGGGTTATTCAGGATTACGTGTCCTCCAAAACAGGCAAACTGGGCGGGCGGTCTGCCGCCGAACGCCGGGACGTGCTGCGCTGGATGTTTTTCGACAACCACAAGGTCAGTGGCGTGGCCGGACCATTGCGGTTCAACACCAATTTCCTGCCTGCAGACAAACGCAACGCAGATGTGAACGCCTTTATGGAGATGCGTTTGATGTCGGCGCTGAAGATCGTTGAGACTCAGCTGGCGGAGACGCCTTTTCTGACCGGCGACGGCCTGACGATCGCCGATCTGGCGTGCTGCGGGTACCTCTATTACCCTGAACCTTATGGATTTAATCGCGCGGACTTCCCCAAGATCGACGCATGGCTAAGCCGGATCGAGGATACGGACGGCTACAAGGCGCCCTATGACCTGATGCCCGGCAGCCCGGCGGATCGCGCATAAGGCGCAAGGTCATTTGGGGCCGTGACGCCACGATAATCTTGAAATTTGCGCCATTGACGTTCACGTCAATACCAACAGCATTTTGACGGGAGGACCCCAGATGACCGACGCCTATATCTATGACACCGTGCGCACGCCGCGCGGCAAGGGCCGCAAGGACGGATCGCTGCATGAAGTCACCTCCGCACGGTTGTCGGCGGGTGTTCTGAACGCGTTGAAAGAGCGCAACAATCTTGAAGGTCACGCCGTCGAAGACGTGATCTGGGGCAACGTCACACAGGTGAAGGAACAGGGCGGGTGCCTTGCGCGCACGGCGGTGCTGGCGTCTGATCTGGACCAATCCATCCCTGGCCTTGCGATCAACCGCTTTTGTGCGTCGGGAATGGAGGCTGTGAACCTGGCCGCCAACCAAGTGAAGGGCGGCGCGGGCGATGCCTATATCGCCGGTGGTGTGGAAATGATGGGTCGCGTGCCCATGGGGTCCGACGGGGCGGCGATTGCCGTCGATCCCTCCATCGCGATGGAGACGTATTTCGTCCCGCAGGGCATTTCTGCCGACATCATTGCCACCGAATACGGGTTTTCGCGCGATGATGCGGACCTGCTGGCCGCCGAATCCCAAAAGCGCGCCAAGGCCGCTTGGGATGACAACCGCTTTGCCAAATCCATCGTGCCTGTGCGCGACCAGAACGGTTTGGAAATCCTCGCACATGACGAATACATGCGCCCCGAGACGGACATGCAGTCCTTGGGTGGTCTGAAAGCCGCGTTCAAGGACATGGGCGAAATGATGCCCGGCTTCGACAAGATCGCGCTGATGAAATACCCCCATCTGGAGCGGATCAACCACATCCACACCGCCGGTAACTCGTCCGGCATTGTGGACGGTGCGGCGGGCGTTTTGATCGGCTCAAAAGAATACGGCGAGAAGATGGGCCTCAAGCCACGTGCGCGCATCCGTCAGACGGCCAAGATCGGCACCGATCCGACCATCATGCTGACCGGCCCCGTGCCTGTGACCCACAAAATCCTCGAAGACAGCGGCATGTCCATCGGCGACATCGACCTGTTTGAGGTGAACGAGGCATTTTCAAGCGTCGTGTTGCGCTTCATGCAGGCCTTTGATGTGGACCATTCCAAAGTGAACGTGAACGGCGGGTCCATCGCCATGGGGCATCCGCTGGGTGCGACCGGGGCAATCATCATCGGCACGCTGCTGGATGAGATGGAACGGTCCGACAAAGAAGTGGGCCTTGCGACATTGTGCATCGCGTCCGGCATGGGGGCTGCGACCATCATCGAACGTGTCTGACATATTGGCGCGGGGTGTCGGACAGAAATCGCCGACACTTCCGCTGTCAATCTAAGTTAACACATTTTTGCAGAAACCTGATATAGGGGGGCGCCAGACGATCACGGGACACGATGATGAGCGATGAGGCGAAGACGATCTTCCAGAATTTTCTGGATAGAAGTGGCAAACTGATGATGTCAGGTGCCTACGCTGAATTGTCCACCATGATGTCATATCCGCTGCATGTGGAGACGACAGATGGGTCGCTTACCAATCCGTCCCCCGATGACTTCATCACTTCGGCCAAGGCTTTTTCCGGTTACATGGACCGGATGGGGGCCAAGGATTTTCTACGCATCGCCAAACATGCACAGTTTGCTGATGGTCGTGACGATCTGATTGATGGGGTCCACGAAACATTCATCCTCAAGGGGGGCAACTACGTGGTAGAGCCCTACCGGAACGCCCTGCGCCTCCGCCTTGTTGAGGGGGAATGGCGGGGGTCCGTGTTCCGGTCGAGCGTCAGCAACGTCACCGTTCCCCTTCTCAATCCTGTCCAGCTTCGAGACCGCGCCTTGCGGATACTGGAGGCGGATGACGCGAAACAACAGACGAAGGCGAACGACAATGGCGGACTTCACGATAGCAACTGACGCGGACGGCGTCGCAACAATCACCTGGGACGTTCAGGGCAAATCCATGAACGTTCTCAGCCTTGACGGCTGGGAGGAGCTTGACGCCTGCGTTGATCAGGCGCTGGCCGACGACGCGGTCAAGGGCATCGTGATCACCTCCGGCAAGGACACGTTTGCGGGCGGGATGGATCTGAACATCATCGCAAAAATGAAAGCCTCCGCCGGAGACGATCCGGCCAAGGGCCTGATGGACGGGTTGATGAAATCCCATGGCATCCTGCGCAAGATTGAACGCGCTGGCATGGACCCCAAAACCAACAAAGGCGGCAAGCCGATTGCAGCCGCCCTGCCCGGCACGGCGCTTGGTATCGGTCTGGAAATCCCGCTGGCGTGTCATCGCATTTTTGCAGCCGATAATTCAAAGGCCAAGATCGGCCTGCCTGAAATCATGGTCGGCATCTTCCCCGGCATGGGCGGGACCACGCGTCTGGTCCGCAAGATGGGCGCCATGGCGGCGTCGCCGCTATTGCTCGAAGGCAAGTTGAACGATCCCAAAAAAGCCAAGGCCGCAGGTGTCATTGACGAGGTTGTGGATGATCCGGTGGCGGCGGCGAAAGAATGGGTTCTGTCAGAGCCCAAGATCGTCAAGCCATGGGACGAAAAGGGCTACAAAATGCCCGGCGGTGAACCCTATCACCCTGCGGGGTTCATGACCTTCGTAGGCGCGTCGGCCATGGTGAATGGCAAGACGATGGGTGTGTACCCTGCTGCCAAGGCGCTGCTGTCTGCCGTTTACGAAGGCGCGATGGTGCCCTTTGATACGGCCCTGAAGATTGAGGCGCGCTGGTTCACCAATGTGTTGATGAACCCGTCCTCCGAGGCGATGATCCGCAGCATTTTCATCAACAAGGAAGCGCTGGAAAAGGGCGCGAACCGTCCCGACGTGGCCGACCAGAAGGTCAAGAAGGTCGGTGTTCTGGGTGCGGGCATGATGGGGGCCGGTATCAGCCTCGTGTCGGCGCTGGCCGGGATTGAGGTCGTGTTGATCGACCAAACCCAAGAGGCCGCCGACAAAGGTAAATCCTACACCACCGCCTATATGGACAAGGGCATCGCCCGCAAAAAGGCCACCGAAGACAAGAAAGAGGCGGTGTTGGGCCTGATCAACGCCACCACCGATCTGGACGCGCTGAAAGACTGCGACTTGATCGTGGAAGCCGTGTTTGAGGACGTGGGCGTCAAGGCCGAGATGACCAAGAAGGTCGAGGCGATCATCGGCGACGACGCGATTTTCGCCACCAACACATCGACCCTGCCGATCACGGAACTTGCGAAAGCCTCTGTGCGGCCCGAACAGTTCATCGGCATCCACTTCTTCTCCCCCGTGGACAAGATGCTGCTGGTCGAGATCATCAGAGGCCGCGAGACCGGTGATGTGGCGGTTGCCAAATCCCTCGATTTTGTGCGCCAGATCCGCAAGACGCCAATCGTGGTGAACGACGAACGCTTCTTCTACGCCAACCGCTGCATCCTGCCTTACATCAACGAAGGCGTGCGGATGCTGAAAGAGGGTGTGGAACCCGCGCTGATTGAAAACGCGGCCAAGCTGGTGGGGATGCCTTTGGGGCCCTTGCAGCTGACCGACGAGACGTCGATTGATCTGGGCGTCAAGATCGCCAAGGCCACGAAGGCCGCCATGGGCGACGCCTATGACGATGCCGCCGACGAGGTGATTTTCTGGCTGGCCGATGAGGGCCGTTTGGGCCGCAAGGCCAACGCGGGCTTTTACGACTACGACGACAAGGGCAAGCGCCAGTTGCTGTGGGACGGTTTGCGCGACAAATACCAGCCCAAGGACAACCAGCCCGAGCTGGTCGAGGTTCAGCACCGTTTGCTGTTCGCGCAGGTGCTTGAGGCCGTTCGCGCGCTGGAGGAAAACGTCCTTATGGACATCCGCGAAGGCGACGTCGGCGCGATCCTCGGCTGGGGCTTTGCCCCGTGGTCCGGCGGGCCTTTCAGCTGGCTCGACATTCTGGGCGCACCTTATGCCGCCGCGCGGTGTGACGAGTTGACCGAACAGTTCGGCGACCGGTTCGAATGCCCTGCCCTGCTGCGCGAAATGGCCGAAAGCGGTCAAAGCTTTTACGCACGGTTCGGCACAGGGGCAGACAGCAAAGCCGCCTGATGGCATCTGGAAAGTAAGAAAAAGGGCCGCCCCCGAACGGGCGGCCCTTTGGCGTCAACGGGTCAGATCGCCAGCATCAACGCCATTGGCCAGCAGGCCACCGTCGATGGCGCAGCCGATGATGGTTTCCAGAAAGGCAGGGGCCGCGTCCTCTCCCGTGCCCGACACCTCGACGTAATAATCGCCCAGCATGGTCGCGTTCTGCATCCGCATGACGGGGTAGCCGAAGGGGCCGTCGTCAAAGCTGATGTCGCGCATGGTGTCATCGGCAATGCGCATATCCCACATGGGCGCCCATTGGGAATTGGCTGTCACCCGCACCACAACGCTGAGCGTTTCGCGGACAAAATTGGGGTCATCCACAGCCAGATCAGGCGGGCGGACGTAGAACAGCTCCCCCCCGTTTTCGTCAATCGGATTGGTCCGCTGGCCCCAGTCACTGGCGATGCCCCAGCCGTCGGGCGGGCTGGGAAACAGATCAAGCGGACCGGTGCAGACGTCAACGGGCCAACTGATATCCTGATAAAGCGGCTGATTTGGCACGTAAGACGCCAGATCAACCTCCCCCGACATGATAAGGTTCTGCGCCTCTGCATCGGCAACCGCATCGCGCGCGATGATTTCGTCCATCGCCGCGCGGGCGTCGGACACCTCATAGGGGTCTGAAAACACGGGCTGGGTGTCGGGTGTTTGCGCGATGGCGGGGGTGGCCAGAACGGCCATGACGGTCAGGATGGGACTATGTCTGGACATTGCGGGCTCCGCTGGATTGGCATTTGGGGTGAAATGATCCCCACCTTCACAACCCAAGCCGGAAAGAACAAGGCCCCGCCTTTGTCACCAAAGGCAAGGCCATGTCCTTCGTCCCGTTCTGGGGGAAGGGACAAAGTCATTGGACGGACCGAAGTTTTGAGTGGCGTTCAGGCCGCGACAGTCTGCTGCATAGGGGCATGGTGCGGCGCGGGCAGTTCCTCGGCGGCAAGATAATCAACAAGATCATCGGCCAGTTCGAGTGGCAGAACAGTATAGTCGTCCAATGGTGTCGTCAGTGTCAGGTCGGCTGCGGCGCGGCACAGGAACAGCGCGCCGATATTGGCGAAGACAATTTCATCGCGGGCGAAATGCAACTGGATCACCTCGATCCAGGCATCGGGGCGGGTCGGGGTGATGCCGCGCAAACCGTCCAGTGCGGTGGCAGGGATCAGGGCGAAGGGATCGCCTGTCATCTCTTCGGCCAGATCGCTTTCGATCATGACGGGCTGATGGGGCAGGATCGTCATGGCCTCGCGGTTGCCAAGGGCACCGGCGGGGACGGCCATGGGCCAGCTTGCAATATCAACCGTGTCGGCCATCAGAACGTGCCGCGTGACCGACACCACTGTTTGCAACCCACCGTCAAAAGTCAGGACCTGCATACCGGCGTTGATCGTCTCGATCCGCGCCCATCCCGACGCTGTGGCAACCTTGGTGCCTGCCACCATGCCCGATGTACGCGCATCCAGTTTCGGCAGCGGTGCATCGGATCCAGTGGCTAAGTTCCAGGCGGCGGTTTTCCAGGCAAACATATCATCATCCCCAAATTTCTTGTTTTCAGTCCGGCGTCCCTGGCAGGGGATCATCCGTAGCAACAAAACCATCTGGTGTGATTCCCAAGACCGACCTTGGCCAACAAAGAGGCATCTTTGGGGCATTGGACATGGTTAACGCGAAATGTCGTGGTGAAGGGGCGATTAACCACAAATCGCGAAACAATCGGAGACGTCAGGGCGGGGAATTACGCCGGATCGAACGCATAGCCGTGGGCTGCAATGTCTGGCGCGCAGATATTTGCCAGCACATCGGCATCCACATCGGAATAGTAAGGCCGCCAATCGCGCGTGCGGTCGCTGGTATTGGCATGGGGCAGCTGCGGCGTGAACCCGAGGTGGGCCGCAAGGGGGGCCGCGTCCTCGTCAAAATGTTCGAGCCGGATATAGAGGTCCGCGTGCACCTGCCCTGCCCCGTCGGTCATATAGTAAGAGTACGGCGCGGCCTGAAACGTGCGGCGGGTCAGGTCGGCGTTCAGGAAGCTGCTGAAGTCGGAGGTTTGCGCCAGCGTCACAGCGGGGTGGTCAAAGCTTTGGGTTTGCAGCCAGTGGTAATAGCTGACCATCCGGTCCCACGGATTGCGCACGAGGGTGAAGGTGAACAGACCCGCCATATCGGCGCGGCTGATCAGCCCTTCGGCCTCGGCCAGTGTGCTGTGCTTCCACAGCCGCCCCGCCGTTTTCACACCCTTCAGCCGTCCGCGCCGTTTGACAGCCTTGGGGGTGTCACCCACCATGATGTCATCCGCCTTGGCCCGATCCTCAAGCGCCAGCGCCATAGAGGTGCCGCCGGTTTTGGGGATGTGCACAAAGATATAGCCGCGCCCGTGTGAGACGATCATGACGACCTCAGCGCGATGATGATGCCCGACAGGATGATCAGGGCGATCCCGATGAGGGCGATAACGCCCAAGGTCTGCCCCCACATCAGCCACGCAAAGAGGCTGGCGAAGACGATCATGGAATATTCGTTGATGGACACGTAAGACGCCTCACCCAACTGATAACCCCGCGTCAGCAGCAAGACACCGGCGATGGACCCGACCGCTTGGGCTGCGATCACAGCCCATGTGGCCCCGTCCGGCGTTACATAGCCCCGATGCACCCATCCCGCGGCCCCGGCGGGCGCGTCCACGGGAAAGACCGTGAGCAGGCCCAAGCCAATGGCCCCGAAGGCCCCCAGAATGGCGATGTAGCTGAAGGTCATCACCATCGTGCCCTCGCCCTCGCACCACACACGGGTCCCGATGGCCGAGATCGCGTAGAACAGCCCCGCAAGGATCGGCGTCAACGACAGCCATGTAAGGCCGCCGTCCTCGGGCCAGACGACCATCAGCGCGCCCGCAAAGCCAAGAACCACCGCCACAGCGCGGAAGATGCCGATGGTCTGGCCGCGAAACAGCACCGACAGGATTTGCACAAAGATCGGCGCTGTCAGAAAGCCTGCGGCGACCACACCGATGGGCAGGAAGGCCAGACAGCCAAAGTAGATAAGCAGCGCAAAGGCGTTGAAAAAATTGCGCAAGATGACGTAGCGCGGACGATGCGCCTTAAGGCTGACCAGACCCAAAAACGCCATCGCAAAGATCAGCCCGATGGCCACGATGGCACGCAGCGTCTGAAAGACCCAGAGCGACGAGATTTCGGTGACGATCACCACCAGATTGTCGGTCGCGGCCAGAATGAACATGCCGGACAGGGTGCAAAGGGTGGACAGGACGGGACGGGTCGTTTGCATGCCGTCACGGTGGCGTCTTGCACCACGCGGCGCAAGTCCAGATGCGACCTGTCCGAGCTGCGTTTGACGGGTGCATCCGTGGCAATGCTGGATTTGCATATTTAAGAACCAAAGAAGCTGGAAGACAAGCACGCCCTTTTGAGGTTTGACATTTACGCGCGGGCGGGGAACCTATTGTCTGACATTTGACAGCATCGCTTCGGGAGGGCGGCACATGGGCTGGATGAAAGACGAAACCGGGCTGGACAAAACGCCCGCCAATTACGTGCCCCTGACCCCGCTGAGCCATCTGGCGCGGGCGGCCAAAGTGTTCACCGACCGTGAGGCGCTGGTCTATGGCGATATGCGCCTGACCTATGCGCAGTATCATGCCCGGGTCAGCCAGCTGGCCTCGGCCTTGCAGATGGCGGGGGTGGCGCCCGGTGATGTGGTGGCGACGCTGTTGCCCAATGTGCCCGCACAGGCGGAGGCGCATTTCGGGGTGCCCGCCTGTGGGGCGGTTCTGAATACCATCAACATCCGGCTGGATGTGGACACCATCGCCTATATTTTCGACCACGGCGGGGCGAAGGTCGTGCTGTGTGACAGCCAGTTCCTGCCCGTCTGCATGGCCGCGATTGATCTGATGGAGGGCGCGGCCCCGCTGGTCGTCGAAGTGCCCGACGCCCAAGCCGGTGTGCCCGAAATTGGCGAACAGATTGACTACGAGACCTTTCTGGCCGCAGGCGATCCCGCCTTTGACTGGATTATGCCCGAGGATGAATGGGAGAGCCTTGCGCTGAACTACACCTCCGGCACGACCGGCAGGCCCAAGGGGGTCGTGTACCATCACCGTGGCGCGTATCTGATGACCATGGGCACGCCGGTGACATGGCGGATGACGCTTTATCCGGTGTTTCTGACCATCGTGCCGCTGTTTCATTGCAACGGCTGGAACCACACGTGGATGATGCCGATGATGGGCGGAACGGTCGTCTGTTGCCGCGATATTTCGGCCAAGGCCATTTATGACGCCATCGCCGACGAAGGGGTCACGCATTTCGGCGGCGCGCCCATTGTGTTGAACCTGTTGGTCAACGCCAAGGACGACGAGCGCCGTGATTTTGACCATACGGTTGAGGTCTTTACCGCAGGCGCGCCCCCTGCCCCCGCCACTTTGGCTGCCATCGGCAAGCTGGGGTTTCATGTCCAACAGGTCTACGGCCTGACGGAGACCTACGGCCATGTCACCGAATGTCTGTGGAACGCGGAATGGGACGCCCTGCCGCAAGACGAACAGGCCGCCATCAAGGCGCGTCAGGGCGTGGCCTTTCCACAGATGGAGGACATCACCGTCATGTCCGACGCCATGGAACAGGTGCCGATGGACGGGGCCACCCAAGGGGAAATCGTCATTCGCGGCAATTCGGTCATGAAGGGCTATCTGAAAAACCCCGAGGCCACGGCGAAGGCTTTTGCGGGTGGCTATTTCCATTCCGAAGACTTGGCGGTGCAACACCCCGACGGGTCCATGCAGATCGCGGACCGGGCCAAGGACATCATCATTTCAGGCGGCGAGAATATCTCGTCCGTGGAGGTGGAAAGCGCGTTGATGGGGCATCCGGATGTGATGCTCTGCGCGGTGGTGGCCATGCCGGACGACAAATGGGGTGAGGTCCCTTGCGCTTTTGTCGAATTGAAAGAGGGCCGCACGGGCGATGAGGCCGCGTTGATCGCCTTTACGCGTGACAGGCTGGCGGGGTTCAAATGCCCCAAGAAGGTGGTCTTCGGGGAATTGCCCAAGACATCGACCGGCAAGATCCAGAAGTTCGAATTGCGCAAAACGCTGGCCTGATCACACAAATTGGCGTTTGCGACGGCTGTCAATTTCGGGTGGTCCCCTTATAGTATGGCAAAACCGGAGGCAGAGCAGGCCCCAGATGGCAACAAAACAGACGGCACTGACTGAATTTTCCCGACTTGAAAGCGGCGGGTTGTGGCGTGCAGCGGCGGATGCGCAACTGCGCGAGGTTCTGGTGTCGTTCGGGGCGGCGACCTTGGTCATTTCGGACACCGCAGGGCGGCCCCTGACCCATTGGTCCCTGCCCGCAGTGTCGCGGGTCAATCCCGGTGTGCGGCCCGCACTGTTTTCCCCCGATCAGGGGGCGACCGAAACGCTCGAGATCGAAGACGATCTGATGATCGACGCGATGGAGAAAGTGCGCCTCACGGTGCGTCGCCGTCAGGCGCGGCCGGGACGGTTGCGGTCGCTTGGGACACTGGCCGCACTGGCGGCGGTTGTGGGTCTGGGGCTGTTCTGGTTGCCCGATGCGTTGGTCCGCCAGACCATGTCGGTGGTCCCGCAGGTCAAACGTGCAGAAATCGGGGCGACCTTGCTGGGTCACATTCAGCGGCTGACCGGACAGACCTGTCGCAGCACGCTGGGCGCTGACGCTTTGGCGAAACTGCACCGCCGCACTCTGGGGGCAAACGCGGGGGGACAGGTGTTCGTGGTCCCCTCGGGATCGGACATCAGCCTGTATCTGCCGGGGGGGCTGATCGTGTTGAACCGCGATCTGATCGAAGACACAGAGGACCCCGCGGTGGTGGCAGGGCACATTATCGCTGCCGCAGGCCAGTTGCGGGCCGAAGACCCCCTGGCGCGGCTGTTGCAGGCCACCGGGCTGGGCACCACGTTTACCCTGCTGACCACCGGCGACATCGCGCCCGAAACCTTGCGCGGCTACGCCGAAACCTTGCTGGCCGATCCTCCGCCACGGGTGTCTGACGCGATATTGCTGGATTTGTTCGAGGCGGCGTCGCTGCCATCGACCCCCTTTGCCTATTCCGTGGACATCACCGGTGAAACCACCTTGGGCCTGATCGAGGCGGACCCCATGCAGGGCGCGCAGGTGCCACCCGTGCTGACCGATGCGGAATGGATCAGCCTTCAGGGCATCTGCAGCTAGGACTTTTTCTGGATGAAGAAACGAAGAAGGGCCCCGCAGTTTGCGAGGCCCTTTGTTTTTTGTCGCGACAAGATCAGCGGCGGGTGAACGCCCCGCCATAGCCCGCGCCACGGGCGGTGCCCAAGGCCGATTGCAACTGCTGTTCGCTGCCGAACGGACCGGCCAGCACCATGCGCAACTGGCGGCCGTTGTTTTCAAACACGCCAATCCGCATGGGCAGGCCACGGGACCGCAGGGCGCGTGCGGCGGCCTGTGCCTGATCGCGGCTGGCGAAGGTGGCAACCTGTACGTAACGGTGGCCCGAGATCGCCTCGCGTCGTGGGGCGGGGGCCACGGCGCGCGTGGTCGTCTGCGGTGCGGCCTGCACCTGCGTCTGCGCACGCGGCTGGGTGGCGTAGCGCACGGTGCCCGCAGGGACGACACGGGTCGTGGGCAATCCGCGCTGGGTGTTCAACCGCCCGTCATCCCAGACACGGGCATACCCGTGGGGCACCGTGATGTTGGAGGCCGCGACGCCGCGCGTGGGGTTGGAATAGGGCGCAGGCTCCAGCCCGAAGAGGGCGGCAATCTGGTTCTGGCCGCGCGCTTGCGCCGAAGATCGGGTCGTCGAGGCTGCTTGTGCGCGGCCCACGGTTTGCACCGCACGGCCACCCGAAGGCGACAGCGCCTGCGGGCCGCAGCGCACGGGCAGGCCTTCGACCGTCCCGACGGAGCCATAGGCACAGCTGGCGCCCACTTGCGTGTTTACGCCGGGCACAAAGGTGGCACCGGGAGGCGCGTCAAGCGGGTTGGAATAGGGCCGCGTGGTCGTCGCCGTCCGTGTCGCCACAGGGGGCACAAAGACGCTGCCGGGTGCCGCATCTAGCGGGTTGGAATAGGGCCGCTGCGGCGCGTTCAGATCGGCGCGCAGCTGTCCAAGAGACAAACCGCCACCGGAACTCGGGGCCGCACTTGCGATGGTGCGTCCGTTCAGACGTTCGCCGCAATCAAGGGGTTGGCCTGTGGTGGCGCTGACGAATTGCAGGCCGCGCGTTTCCACGGCGGCGCAGGCCTCGGCCAGCGAAAAGCGGCGCTGTGCGGGGGCCACGGGTGTGGGGGCCGGTGTCGGGGCAATGACAGGGGCCGCAACGGTCGCGGTCTGCACAGGGGCTGCACCGCCGCAATCAATGGGCTGGCCGGTTCTGCGGCTGACCAGATTGGGCTGGATACCCGTGCGGCCTGCGCAGGCTTCGGCGCGGGTGATGGTGCGCGGCTGTTGGGCTGCGGGTTCCGGCGTGATGACGCGGGGCGATGGGCTGGCGGTCACTACGGGGGCCGGTGCCGCTGTGGGTGCGGCATTGGCGGGGCGGCCGGTCAGCGGGTTGATCGCACCGGCGGTTGACGTGGGCAGGCCCACGCGCGCGGTCGCTGGGGGCGGGGCGACACGGGTGGGCGCCGGTGTCGGGGCGGCGACGGGGGCCGGTGCCGCTGTCACGACCGGTGCGGGGGCAGCGGGGGCCGGGGCTGGCGTGACCTCATCGCGCGGCGCAAGGCCCGCGACGGGGGTGTCCAGCGGGTTGGGCACGTTTGCAGTGGGGGCTGTGCGGGTCGTTCCTGCGACTTGTGTGGGCTGGAACCCGCACAGCTGTTCGCGCGACCGCGACACACGCGGCACCCAGTTGACGGTCCCGCCGATGCCTGCGCGCACAAAGACACACCCACGGCTGTCCACGTATTGATTGCCGGTGAAAGACGACGGCGGGAATTCCGCCGGTCCCGCCGCATCGCGCAGCGCCTGCGCCGACGCCTGAGAACCCAAAACAAGCGCCACGGCCGTGACGGTCGACAACACGACAGATCGTTTGTTGAAAAACTGCATATTTGCCCCCACAAGATATTGTGGAAGCATGCAGAACAATGCCTAGGAAGTAAAGGAATTGTTGCCCTTATTTGGTGCCGAACATGCGATCACCCGCATCCCCTAGCCCCGGCACAATATATCCATTGTCATTCAAGTGACTATCCACTGCGGCGGTCACGATGGGCACGTCCGGGTGGGCCTCTTTCATGGCAGCGATCCCTTCGGGGGAGGCCAGAAGACACAGGAATCGGATGTCTTTTGCGCCCGCTTTCTTGAGCAGATCAATCGCCGCGATCGACGAATTGCCCGTGGCCAACATCGGGTCCACGGCGATGACCATGCGGTCCTCAAGATGATCGGGGACTTTGAAATAATACTGAACCGGCTGCAGGGTTTCTTCGTCGCGGTAGAGGCCCACAAACCCCACACGGGCCGAGGGGATCAGTTCCAACATGCCGTCCAGCAACCCATTGCCCGCCCGCAGGATGGAAATCAGGGCCAGTTTGCGGCCCTCCAACGTGGGCGCTTCCATCGCTTCCATGGGGGTTTCGATGGATTTCGTCGTCATCGGCAATTCGCGCGTGACCTCATAGGCCAAAAGCTGGCTGATTTCGCGCAGAAGCTGGCGAAAGACCGCCGTGGGCGTCTCCTGGTCGCGCATCAGCGTCAGTTTGTGTTGCACCAGCGGGTGCGTGACATGGGTCAGGTGCGGCAAGGTCGTCATTGGGTGTCCAGTCGTTTGGCAATTTTGGTGCGGGTGGCGGCGTCGCAGAACGCGGCGTCGAGGGCGGTCTGATTGAGGGCTTTGAAATCCCCCTCATCCCAGCCGAAGGTCCGGGCCAGCATGTCGAATTCGCGGGTCATGGTGGTGCCGAAAAACGGCGGATCATCGGTTGAGACGGTCACTTTGACGCCCGCGTCGCGCAGTTTCGCGATGGGGTGCTGTGGCCAATCGCCCGAGGCTTTGAGGAACACGTTGGAGCCCGGGCAAACCTCAAGCACCACGCCGTGTTCGGCCAGTTGATCCACCAAGGCTGGGTCTTTGATGGCGTTGATGCCGTGGCCGATGCGGGCCACGCGCAGATCGCGCAGGGTGTCGGCCACCATGTCCGGCCCGCCCCATTCGCCTGCGTGACAGGTCAGCGGCATTCCGGCTTCGCGGGCCATGTCGAAGGCGTAGGCATAATCGCCCGGACGGCCCACCATTTCGCCCCCCGCCATGCCGAACCCGGTGATGAAATCGCCAAAGGTTTCGGCGGCGCAGCGTGCGGCGGGTTTGGCGGCGTCGGGGCCGAAGTGGCGGATGCAGGTGACGATGGCGCGCAGCGTGATCACCTCGTCCATCTCATCGGCGGCCTGCTTCATCGCCGCCACATAATCGCGCCACGCGGCCACATCGCCGCCGCCGCAAAAGTCGGGGCTGACGAAGGTTTCTTGGTACACAACGCCGTGGCTGGCGCTTTCTTCCAGCACCGCGCGGGTCAGACGGTAGAAATCCTGCGGTGTCTGAAGGGTGGTGCAGGCGGCCTCATACACCTTTAGGAAGTGGTCGAAATCACGGTAGGCATAGGTGCCGTCGGCATTGAAAATACCCGAAATGTCGATGGATTTTTCCTGTGCCAGCCCGCGGATAAAGGCAGGCGGGGCGCAGCCCTCAAGGTGGGTGTGCAATTCGACTTTGGGCATGGACTGATAGGTCATAGGAAGGATGTTCCGTTGTGTGAGGGGACGCCCAGATGTGCCGCGACGGAGGCTGCCACATCGACAAACGCCACATGGCCAAGGTCGCGCGCGCCTGCGCCGTGGATCAGGACCGGCACCCGTTCGCGGGTGTGATCGCCGCCCGTCCATGTCGGGTCGTTGCCATGGTCCGCCGTGACGATCAGCAGGTCATGGGGCCGCAGTTTGGGCAGAAGGCGGCCCAGTGCTGCGTCGAACCATTCCAGATGCCGCGCATAGCCTGAGACATCGCGGCGGTGTCCATAAAGGCTGTCGAATTCCACGAAATTGGCGAAGACCAACCCGCCGTCGGGGGCGGTGTCGATCAGGTCGGACAAGTGATTCATAAGCGTCGCATCCGCGCCTTTGCGGACCTCATCAATGCCGGACATGGAGAAAATATCACCAATCTTGCCAATGGCTTGCACCGATCGGCCCGCGCCCTGAACCCAGTCGCACAAGGTGGGGCTGGGTGGGGCGATGGCGTAGTCATGGCGGTTCAGGGTGCGTTCGAATGCGCCCTCCGCGCCCACGAAAGGCCGTGCGATGACGCGGCCGACTTTCATGTCATGCAGCATGGGGGCGAGGGCCTCGCAGAGCGTCAATAGACGGTCTAGGCCGAAGTGGTCCTCATGGGCGGCGATCTGCAACACGCTGTCCACGGAGGTGTAGCAGATGGGCCAGCCGGTTTTGACATGCTCGGCCCCGAAGGTGTCGATGACTTCCGTGCCCGAAGCGTGACCGTTGCACAGGATCCCATCGGTGCCCGCCAATTCGCAGATGCGCGCGGTGACGTCCGGCGGGAATGCGGGGGTGGTTTTGGGGAAGGTCGTCCAATCCCACGGGACGGGCACGCCGGCCAGTTCCCAGTGACCCGACGGGGTGTCCTTGCCCATGCTGACCTCGGTCGCGGCGGCATAGGCACCGGTGGGCGCAGGCCAGCCCAAATCCAGACCGGTGGCCAGTTTGATCGCCGCCCCTGCCCCCATGGCGTTGAGCGTGGGAATGGCCAACGGGCCGCTGCGCCCGTCCTCGGCCTGTCCTGCGGCACAGGCTTGCGCGATGTGGCCCAGCGTGTTCGCGCCTGTATCGGGCGTGGCGTCATTGAAGAACTTGTGCGCGTCGGGCGCGCCGCCGATGCCGACGCTGTCGATGACCAGAAGAAAGGCGCGTGCGTCGGTCATGGGTCGATCCGTTCGTGGATAAGGTCGGGCAGGTCGGGGGCTGTGTCTGTGATGGTGATCGCGTCGAGGACCGCGCGCGCCGTGGCCTCGGCGCTGTCTTCATCGGCGGCATGGATGGTCGCGATCAGGTCCCCACGGGAGACTTTGCGGCCCAGTTCGACCACGTCGGACAGGCCCACGGCGGGGTTGATGCGGTCGGTTTCGACCTGCCGCCCGCCGCCCATGCGCACCACGGCAAGGCCCAAGGCCTCCCCGTCAATGGCGGTGACATATCCGTCGCGCATGGCGGGCACGTCGCCCACCACGGGGGCCTTTGGCAGATGGGTGTGCCAGTCTTCGGCAATATCGGGCGGTCCGCCCATGGCGCGGACCATGGCCGCGAAACAGACCATAGCGTGGCCCGAGGAAATGGCGGCGGCCACGCGTTCTTCGGCTTCGCCTTCGGCGTGACCCGCCAGCGCCAGAAGACGCCCGGCCAGCGCCACGGTCACGTCATGCAAACGGGGGGCGGCGGCGCGGTTGCCGGACAGAAGTTCAAGACAGACCGCGACTTCGGTGGCATTGCCAAGGGACGGGGCCAGCGGCTGCGACATGTCGGTGATGAAGGCGGCGGTGGGCGTGCCTGCGCCATTGGCGGTGGAGACCAGCGCGCGCGCCAGCGTGGCCGCGTCTTCGGGCGTTTTCATAAACGCCCCGCTGCCGGTTTTCACATCCAGCACCAGCCCGTCCAGACCGGCGGCCAGTTTCTTGGACAGGATCGACGCGCAGATCAGATCAACGGACTCAATCGTCGCTGTGACGTCCCGAATGGCATATAACCGTCTGTCTGCAGGGGCGATGGATTTGGTGGCCCCGACGATGGCGCACCCGATATCACGGGTGATTTTCCGGAAACTGGCCGTGGTCTGGGTGGTGCTGAGGCCGGGGATGGATTCGAGTTTATCCAGCGTCCCGCCCGTGTGGCCCAGCCCCCGCCCCGACACCATGGGCACGAAGACATCGCAGGCCGCCAAGGCGGGTGCCAAAAGCAGCGACACCGGGTCCCCCACCCCGCCGGTCGAATGTTTGTCGAGGACGGGACCGTCGAGGTCCCACGACAAGACCTCCCCGCTGTCGCGCATTCCGGTGGTCAGCGCCACGCGACCTGCGTCCGACAGACCGTTCAGGCAGACGGCCATGGCAAAGGCCCCCGCCTGTGCGTCGGACACATCGCGTGTGGCCAGACCATTCGTAAACCATGCCAGTTCGTCAGAGGTGGGTGTCTGACCCCGCCGGACCTTGGCAATGATCGTGCGCGCATCCATGGATCAGGTGCGATCCATGTGGGAGGCATCGAACCGGCCGGGCAGCAACTCTGCCACGGTCATCTGCAAGGTCGCGCCATCGGTGGTGGCCATCGTCACGACCACATCCGCCTTCGCAAATTCCGCGATCTTCTGGCGGCAGCCACCGCAGGGCGGCACGGGGGCCGGCGCGTCCGCGATCACCGCGACTTCTGCAATCTCGCGCGCGCCGGTGGCGCACATGGCGGCGATGGCGCCAGCCTCGGCGCAGGTGCCTTCAGGGTAGGCCACGTTTTCCACGTTGATACCGGTAAAGACCGTGCCGTCAGCGGTGCGCAGGGCCGCGCCAACCTTGAAGTTGGAATAGGGGGCATAGGCGTTTTCGCGCACGGTGCGGGCAGCGTCGAGAAGGGACATGAGGGCAGCTCCTGTGTTGGTCAGATTTGTCGCAACCCGTGGCCCCAAGCGCAAGGGGGAACCGGACAGGCCGACCAAGGGTTAAGGATCAAAGGAGATCAACATGCCCAACACATTGCGCGTAGCAGAAGCCAATCTGAACCTTGATCCGCACTATGATGCAGACGCCCCGATGACCGAAGTGCAGGCCGCAAAGCTGCGACAGCTGTGCGACAAACTGGATGAGCCTTTTGACGGGGCGCTGACCCAGCAGCAGGCAGTCGAACGTATCCGGTTTCTGGAAGACCGCGCAGACTAGGTCAGCGTCTTGAAAGCACCCGGTAGGGAAACCTCAAGCAATTCAAGGTCTTCGGTCGGGTCGGCGTAGCGCGTTCGCAGGCCCGGCGGAATGACGAAGGCATCGCCGGGCTCCAACCGATGGGGGTCCTTACCCTCACCCTCCAGCGTCATCGCGCCCTCCATCACGAAGGTGAAATGGATGTCGGCGTCATGGCGCGTCCATTCTGGCGTGCCCTGCCCGCGACGGATGACCTGAACGCCTGCGACAGATTTTGTGGCGTCGTTTATCGTGGTATCGCGGGCGATGAAGCCTGTCAGACGGAACGGATGCCAGAGGGCGTCTTTACCAACATTATGGACAAACCTTTGTCCCTGCCATTCGCGGTCGGGGCGGTGGTGCGGGGTCGGCAGCGTCATGTCGTGGTCGATTTCGGTGACGTGTTCCGCCGGAACGCCGATTTCGATGACTTCGATGCCGTCCGAGGCCTCCAACACGCGGTGGCGGATTTCGGGGGGCTGGATGAAGCAATCGCCCGCGTGCAGTCGGATGGGGCCGCCTTGGTCTTCGTAGACCACATCGACCCAGCCGCGATAACAATAGATCAGCTGAAACCCGACCTTGTGGAAATGCACCATGTCGGGAACCGGCCCGCCATCGGGGATGCGGATGTGGGACGCGATGATGGACCCGCCAAGCCGTGTGGGAATCAGATCGCGGTAATGCATGCCCGCGCGGCCAATGACCCATGGCGCCTGATCGGCCAGACGGCGGACCACAAAGCTGTGGTCGGTGGGGGGCATGTGCAACGGTGGATCAAGGGGGGCGATATCAACCCGCGTTCCCCCCGGTGAGGTCAGCCGCGCATCGGTCCACGGGGCATCCGTGAGGATGCGGATGTGACCGGCGGACGCCTGGCTGGTCTGATCCAGCCGCACCCGCAGGCCGTGGCCGGAAAAGACCGCGACGCTGGGGTCATCAGCGGGGTAGATCGTATCCATCCGCATCTTCAACGTCTTCGTGAAAAACCCGATATCTGCCGTCAGATCGGTGGTGGGCAGGCAAACCTCGGCGCGAATATGGTTCGTTTCCGTCATTTGCGCAGGGTGTTGTGCGCTAACAGGAATTGCAAGGGGCCAATGCACCTGTGTATGACAGTCGGATTGACCCTAGGTCGCAAAAGTAATTTAACGTTAAACTACTTTTGCAGGCTTTGGATGCACCGAACAGAAAAGAGAGCCCGACATGGCCGATACGCCCAACGATACGCACAAGGAAACACTGCGGCAGGCGGCGTTGGAGTATCACCGCAATCCAAAACCCGGAAAGCTGGAAATTCGCGCCACGAAACCCTTGGCCAACGGGCGTGATCTGGCGCGCGCATATAGTCCTGGCGTGGCCGAGGCCTGCCTTGAAATCAAGGCCGATGCGACAAACGCACGCGAATACACCGCGCGCGGCAATCTGGTGGCGGTGGTGACAAATGGCACGGCCGTTCTGGGGCTGGGCAACATCGGTGCGCTGGCCTCCAAACCGGTGATGGAGGGCAAGGCCGTCCTGTTCAAAAAGTTCGCGGACATTGATTGCTTTGACATTGAACTAAATGAACCCGACCCCGAAAAACTGGCCGATATCGTCTGCGCGATGGAGCCGACTTTCGGTGCCATCAACCTGGAAGACATCAAAGCGCCCGATTGTTTTATCGTGGAAAAGCTGTGCCGCGAGAGAATGAACATCCCCGTGTTTCACGACGACCAGCACGGCACGGCGATTGTCGTGGGGGCGGCGGCGACCAATGCGTTGCGGGTGGCGGGAAAACGGTTTGAGGACATTAAAATCGTCAGCACGGGTGGGGGTGCGGCGGGCATTGCCTGCCTCAACATGCTGCTTAAGCTGGGTGTCAAACGCGAAAACGTCTGGCTGTGCGATATTGAGGGGCTGGTTTACGAGGGCCGTAAGACGGATATGAGCCCGCAAAAGGCGGAATATGCGCAGGGCACGGTGCCTGCGACGCTGGATGATGTGATCGACGGGGCCGATCTGTTTCTGGGCCTGTCCGGCCCCGGTGTTTTGACGCCCGATATGGTCGCCAAAATGGCCGACACGCCGATCATCTTTGCGCTGGCCAACCCCACGCCGGAAATCCTGCCCGATGACGCGCGGGCGGTCAAACCGGACGCGTTGATTGCCACAGGCCGCAGCGATTTTCCCAATCAAGTCAACAACGTGCTGTGTTTCCCATTCATCTTTCGCGGCGCGCTGGATGTAGGCGCCACAGAGATCAACGACGCCATGCAGATCGGCTGCGTTGAGGGGATCGCAGCACTGGCGCGGGCCACAACATCGGCCGAGGCCGCATCGGCCTATCAGGGCGAGCAGCTGATTTTCGGGGCGGAGTATTTGATCCCCAAACCCTTTGATCCGCGCCTCATGGGGGTGGTGGCCAGCGCGGTCGCCAAAGCCGCCATGGAAACAGGCGTGGCCACACGAGAGGTGGATATTCCGACCTATAAGGCAGCGCTGGATGCGTCCGTGTTCAAATCCGCCATGCTGATGCGGCCCGTGTTTCAGGCGGCGGCCACAGCGGCGCGGCGGATCGTCTTTGCCGAAGGCGAAGACGAACGGGTGCTGCGCGCCTCGCAGGCGATTTTGGAGGAAACAACAGAGACCCCCATCCTGATCGGGCGACCGGACGTGATCCGCGCACGGGCGCTGCGGGCGGGGTTGGAAATGGACCTCAGCAAGCTGGACATCGTAAATCCCGAAAACGACCCAAGATACCGGGATTATTGGGAAACCTATCATACCTTGATGGCGCGCAAGGGGGTCACGCCAGATCTGGCGCGGGCCATCATGCGCACCAACACCACGGCCATCGGCGCCGTCATGGTGCAACGCGGAGAGGCGGATAGCCTGATTTGCGGCACCTTCGGGCAGTTCCGCTGGCACCTCAATTACATCGAAAACGTGCTGGGTAAGAACCACAGCGTGCAAGGCGCGCTGTCGATGATGATTCTGGAAGACGGACCGCTGTTTATTGCCGACACCCATGTGCGGTCCGAACCCTCCCCCGAACAGATTGCGCAATCGGCCATCGGGGCCGCGCGGCATGTGAAACGGTTCGGCCTGAAACCCAACATCGCGTTCTGCGCGCAATCGCAGTTTGGCAATCTGGATTGCGACACGGGAACGCGGATAAGGGCGGCCATGGCCATTCTGGACGATCACAAGGTCGATTTTGACTATGAAGGCGAAATGAACATCGACGCGGCGCTTGACCCTGATTTGCGGGCACGGCTGATGCCCGACAACCGGATGGAAGGTGTCGCGAATGTGCTGATCTTTGGCCATGCGGATGCCGCATCGGGGGTGCGCAACATTCTGAAAATGCGTGCAGGCGGGCTTGAGGTGGGGCCGATCCTGATGGGCATGGGCAACCGCGCCCATATCGTCACACCTGCGATCACCGCACGCGGATTGCTGAACATGGCAGCGATTGCAGGAACGCCGGTGCAGCAATACGGCTAGGGCTTTGCAATTTTGCACCCGAGGTGCGCGGCCTTCGCACGGAGACGCGCGGACAGGGCGCTTTGCAAAACTTTGCACCCCACATCTGCGACAAAATGCAAAGTCCGCGCAATAGGCCCCCCATCGGGCTTGCCCCTGCGTCCGCATGCGTCCTATGCCTGTCCCAACGGAGGAGAATACCATGGCATACCGCGACGTTTATCAAAGCTGGCAGGATGATCCGGAGGCGTTCTGGCTGGACGCCGCGCAGGCGATTGACTGGGATGTGGCCCCGACCAAGGCGCTGTTTGACGACAAGGCACCGCTTTATGAATGGTTCCGCGATACACAGGTGAACACCTGCTACAACGCGATTGACCGGCACGTGGAACAAGGGCGCGGGGATCAGGTGGCGGTCATTTATGACAGCCCCATCACCGGCACCAAGGCCACATTCACCTATGCCGAATTGCAGACCCGTGTGGCGGCTTTGGCCGGTGGTCTGGCCGCGAAAGGTGTCGGCAAGGGCGACCGCGTCATCATCTACATGCCCATGGTGCCCGAAGCGCTGGAGGCGATGTTGGCCTGCGCACGGCTGGGGGCGATCCATTCGGTGGTCTTCGGCGGCTTTGCGGCCAATGAACTGGCAGTGCGGATCGACGATGCGACACCCAAGGCGATCATCGCCGCGTCCTGCGGGTTGGAACCGGGGCGGATCGTGGACTACAAACCGCTGCTGGACGGCGCGATTGAACTGGCCGACCACACGCCAGACTTCTGCGTGATCCTGCAACGTGACCAACACCCCTGTGACCTGGGCGCGCGCGATGTGGACTGGCACGGCTTTCAGGACGGCACAGCCCCCGCCGACTGTGTTCCGGTTGAGGGGACGCATCCGGCCTATATCCTCTACACATCCGGCACCACCGGCGCGCCCAAGGGCGTTGTGCGGCCCACGGCGGGGCATCTGGTGGCGCTGAACTGGACAATGAAGAACATCTACAATGTGGACCCCGGCGATGTGTTCTGGGCGGCCTCCGATGTGGGCTGGGTCGTGGGGCACAGCTATATTTGCTACGCGCCGCTGATCCACGGCAACACCACGATTGTCTTCGAAGGCAAGCCCATCGGCACCCCCGACGCAGGCACCTTTTGGCGGGTGATCGAAGAACACAACGTCAAATCCTTCTTCACCGCCCCCACGGCCTTCCGTGCGGTGAAACGCGAAGACCCGAACGGTGAGTTCGTGAAGAAATATGACCTCAGCTGTCTGGGGCAGATTTATCTGGCCGGTGAACGGGCCGATCCGGACACGATTGAGTGGATGCAGGACAAGCTGGACAAGCCGATTTACGACCATTGGTGGCAGACCGAAACGGGCTTTACCATTGCGGGCAATCCCGTGGGGATCGAGCCGCTGCCGGTGAAGCTGGGGTCGCCCACGGTGGCGATGCCGGGGTTTGATGTGCAAATCCTCAGCGACGAGGGCCACCCCCTGCCCGCCGGTGAACTGGGCGCTATTGCGGTGAAATTGCCGCTGCCGCCCGGCACCCTGCCCACGTTGTGGAATGCGCAGGACAGGTTCCTGAAATCCTACCTCACCACCTTTCCCGGCTATTATGAAACCGGCGATGCGGGCATGATCGACGAGGACGGATACCTTTATATCATGGCGCGCACCGACGACGTGATCAACGTGGCCGGACACCGGTTGTCCACAGGCGCGATGGAGGAGGTTCTGGCCGCCCATCCGGATGTGGCCGAATGTGCGGTCATCGGGGTGACGGATGCCTTGAAGGGCCAGCTGCCGGTGGGGTTTGTCTGCCTTAGCAAAGGGGTGGAGACCGCGCCCGAAGACGTGGTGCAGGGCTGCGTGAAACTGGTGCGCGACAAGATCGGCCCGGTGGCCGCCTTCAAACTGTGCTGTGTGGTGGACCGGTTGCCCAAGACACGATCCGGCAAAATCCTGCGTGGCACGATGGTCAAGATCGCGGATGGGGAGGCGTTCAAACTGCCTGCGACCATCGACGACCCGGCCATTCTGGACGAGATAAAGACAGCACTGCAAACCATCGGCTACGCCAAATAAAAAAACCGCAGGTGTGGGTCACCTGCGGTTTCCGATCGCCCCGACATTCAGGCCCGGACAGCGGGTCGAAAATCGGGATTGGGTAAAAGGGCGACCCCACCACAGAGCCGCCCCCCTACCATGTTCAGCCTCCTCAGAGGCTGGCAATGAAGTCATCGACTTCACGCTCTGCTTCGGCTTTGGTCTTGCCGTATTTCTGCTGGACCTTGCCAACGAGCTGTTCACGCTCGCCTTGGGCTTCGTCAAGTTCGTCATCCGTGAGTTCACCCCAACGCTCGCGGGCTGAACCTTTGATTTCGTTCCATTTTCCTTTGGCGATATCCCAGTTCATGGGTGTCTCCTTGGTTTGTGACACTTGCGGGGGTCCGCCCCGCGCGGCTTCACTCACACAACGGAACCCCGCGCAAATCGTTCCAAAGAAAATTTGGCCGGTCAGGCGAATTGTTCGCGGATCAGCCGTTCTTCCAGCCCGTGGCCGGGGTCAAAAAGAATGCGGTGTGCGATCTCCGGCGCGGACCAGACGTCGACGGTCGCGACGTTCTTGACGGACACCCCGTCGGCGTCCGCGTTGACCGGGCGCTTGGCGGCATTCGTGACCTCAAACGTGACGCGGGCGGATTTCGGCAACAGCGCCCCGCGCCACCTGCGGGGCCGGAACGCGGCCACCGCCGTCAGCGCCAGAACATCCGATCCGATAGGCACAATCGGGCCATGGGCCGAATAGTTGTAGGCGGTTGACCCGGCAGGCGTGGCCAGCAAAGCGCCATCGCAGACCAGTTCATCCATCCGCATCTTTCCATCCACATGAATGCGCAGCTTGGCCGCTTGCGGGCCCGCACGCAGCAAGGACACCTCGTTGATGGCCAGCGCCTTATGCTGGGTGCCATCGACGCAGGTCGCAGCCATGTGCAGCGGGTTGATCACCTCTTCCTCGGCGCGGTCCAGCCTCTCGCGCAGCCCTTGGGCGGAAAAGTTGTTCATCAAAAACCCGACCGTGCCGCGGTTCATGCCATAAACCGGCGCGGGCAGATGTTGGGTGCCGTGCAGGGTTTCCAGCATGAACCCATCCCCGCCCAAGGCCACGATGATTTCCGCCTCCTCAACCGCGACGCCGCCGTATTGCCGCGTCAGCGCCGCCTGTGCCTGTCGGGCGATGGGCGCGTCACTGGCCACAAAGGCGAGGTGTTTTGCCATGGGTAAGGCCCTGTCCTTGAAGGGTTTCCCATCCGTTGTCGCCTGCCCCTTTCGGAAACGCAAGTCGCGGATCGGGCGCAAACCGCCGCCTGCGGCATAAACATCATGCGCGGAATTGGGGTTTTATGGCGCTGGCGGACCGCTTAAAAGGCCGCAACCCCAATGCCGAAAGGACGCTGCCATGAACGCCCCGACCAAAGACGACGGCTTTTTCACCGAAACGCTTGCCACCCGCGACCCCGAAGTAGCCGCCGCCATCGGCGCCGAACTGGGCCGCCAGCGCAAGGAGATTGAGCTGATCGCGTCAGAGAACATCGTCTCTGCCGCCGTGATGGAGGCCCAGGGCTCCGTCATGACGAACAAATATGCCGAAGGTTATCCCGGCCGCCGCTACTATGGTGGCTGTCAGCACGTGGACGTGGCCGAAAATCTGGCAATCGACCGCGCCAAGCAGCTGTTTGATTGCGGCTTTGCCAATGTGCAGCCGAATTCCGGCTCTCAGGCCAATCAGGGCGTGTTTCAGGCGCTGATCAAACCCGGTGACACCATTCTGGGCATGTCCTTGGACGCCGGTGGGCATCTGACCCACGGGGCCAAGCCGAACCAGTCCGGCAAGATTTACAATGCCATCCAATACGGTGTGCGCAAGCAGGACAGCCTGCTGGACTATGACCAAGTGCAGGAATTGGCGACCGAACATCAGCCCAAGCTGATCATCGCCGGTGGCTCCGCCATTCCGCGGATCATTGATTTTGCCCGCATGCGTGAGATCGCGGATTCTGTGGGCGCCTATCTGCTGGTCGATATGGCGCATTTCGCGGGTCTCGTGGCCGCAGGCCTCTACCCCTCCCCCTTCCCGCACGCCCATGTGGCCACAACGACGACGCACAAAACGTTGCGTGGGCCCCGTGGTGGCATGATCCTGACCAATGACGAGGCGCTGGCGAAAAAGTTCAACTCCGCCATTTTCCCCGGCATTCAGGGCGGCCCCCTGATGCATGTGATTGCCGGTAAAGCCGTAGCCTTTGGTGAGGCGCTGCGCCCTGAATTCAAGGCCTATCAGGAACAGGTCGTCAAGAACGCGCAAGCGCTGGCGGATCAGCTGATGAAGGGCGGTCTGGACATCGTCACAGGCGGCACCGACAGCCACGTGATGCTGGTCGATCTGCGGCCCAAGGGCGTGAAAGGCAACGACACGGAAGCAGCCCTCGAACGCGCGCACATCACCTGCAACAAGAACGGCATCCCGTTTGACCCTGAAAAGCCCATGGTGACATCCGGCGTGCGTCTGGGGTCCCCTGCGGGCACGACGCGCGGCTTTACCGAGGTGGAATTCCGCCAGATCGCCGATTGGATCGTTGAAGTTGTGGACGGTCTGGCCGCCAATGGCGCCGATGGCAACGGCGAGGTCGAGGCCAAGGTGCGTGCCGAGGTTGAGGCGCTTTGCGATACCTTCCCGATGTATCCAAACCTGTAAGACATCTGCACAAGTGATGCGCAAAGCCGTCGTGGACATCCACGGCGGCTTTCGTGCATTTGGGGGATATGAACAGCACACGATCCCTCGAACGCGGCTTTGGCACATGGGTGCGCCGCCGCCTGCCCCACGGGTTTGCAGAATTCGTGATGTTTGTCCTCAAACAGGGGTGGGCGTGCCTATTTGGCGGGCTGCTGTTGCTGGCCGTGATTTGCACAAAAGCGATCTGGGGCGATGATTGGGCGATCACCCGATATGACGCCCTGTTTGTCTTCGCCGTCTTAACACAGGCCGCTATGCTGTTGTTTCGGCTGGAAACCTTGAAAGAGGCGAAGGTCATACTGCTCTTTCACCTCACCGGCACCGCCATGGAATTTTTCAAGGTCAGCGCCGGATCATGGACCTACCCCGAAGAGGCGGTGTTCATGGTTCTGGGCGTGCCCCTTTTCAGCGGGTTCATGTACGCGTCCGTGGGCAGCTACATCGCGCGGGTGATCCGGATTTTCGACATGCGTTTCGTGCCTTATCCGCCGTTCTGGATGACGGTGGTTCTGGCCGTGGCGATCTACGTGAATTTCTTTGCGCACCACTTTGTCTGGGACAGCCGCGTGGTGTTGTTTGCGGCAACTGTGCTGCTCTACGCGCGCACGCGGATCTATTTCACCGTAGGCGGCACCTACTGGATGCCCCTGCCCGTCGCGGCGGTTCTGGCGTCATTCTTCCTTTGGATCGCAGAAAATATCGGCACCCTGACAGGCACGTGGGTCTACGCCGGATCGGCAGATTTTGACTGGGCGTCGATCAGCAAAATGGGCAGCTGGTATCTGCTTCTTTACGTCAGCTTCGTGACCGTCACTCTCGTCATTCGCGACCCGCTGGGGTCAGACAAAACCGCGCCAGACCAGATAGGTGATAAAGGCCGCGACCACGACGATCAGGTTAAAGCTGACCGCGCCTAAGACTTTGAGGATACGGGTCTTTCTCTGTTCCTTCGGGTCGATGGAGGTGAGGTATTCGGTCAGGTCGCGGTGCGCCTTGGCCACCCGCGCGTCGTCAATCCGGGCCTGCATTTTCGGGTGACGCGCCATCTCAGCGGCTTGTACCAGATACCGCGCTTCACGGCGGGCCCAAGGGGGCAACAGCCGCCCTGCCCTGCGCACGCCGTGGGACAGGCTGCGGGCCTTGAGACGCAGGCGCTCTTCGATCAGGGCGCGGATGTTTTCGGCGGCGGTTTCGGTGTCCATGGTCACGGGGTAGCGCGGTTGGGCGGGGGTTTCAATTCCGCCCGTGGGGGGCTAGTCAAACGGGATGCTCAATATCCTCACCCATGGCGACCCGTCGAACCCTACCTTGTTGATTGCACACGGTCTTTTCGGATCGGGGCGGAACTGGAACGTGATTGCAAAACGGCTGTCGGATGCGTTTTTCGTGATCTGCCCCGACATGCGCAACCACGGCGCAAGTCCTTGGTTTGACACGCAAAGTTACTTTGACATGGCCGATGATCTGGCCGCGCTGCTGGAGGGGCCGTCACTGGTGGTGGGCCATTCCATGGGCGGCAAGGCCGCCATGGTGCTGGCCCTGCAACACCCTGATTTGGTTGAGAAATTGATCGTCGCGGACATTGCGCCCGTGGGCTACAGCCACAGCCAAGTGCAGCACATCGCGGCCATGCGCGCGGTGGATTTGTCGGGTGTGGAACGGCGGGGCCAAGCAGGGGAAACGCTGGACCCTGAGGTGCGGGATTTCCTGCTGCAAAGCCTTGATGTGAAAGGAAAACGTTGGACGTTGAATCTGGACGTTCTGGAGGCCGAGATGCCGAAAATTATCGGCTTTCCTGACGTTCGGGGTGCCTATGACGGCCCCACGTTGTTCCTGTCGGGGGCAGACAGCGACTATGTCACCGCCGCGCACCGGCCTGAGATCAAACGGCTTTTCCCGGATGCGAAATTCGCCAAATTGCCGGGCGCAGGCCACTGGCTGCACGCGCAAAAACCGCGCGAGTTCGAGGCGACGGTGCGGGCGTTTTTCGGCTGAAATCCCCATACACAACGCGTACACATCCCGTACACAGGGCGTATGCACAGCGTGCCGACAGGCCCCGTGATCAGACGGGCGCGGAGGTCAGAAAAACCACCAGCGACGCGCCGCCCGCCAGGACGATGAAGATGTAGGGCGTGAGGACACGAACCCACGGGGCAAAACGTCCTTGGGGCGTTTTGGGGTACGAACGGTCGGAGACCTTATGATGCATGGATCAGCCCTCTGGTTGGTATGAGGGGTGGCCCCCGGTCCGTCGCGGCCGCGGCGGCAAAACGTCCAGTGGACGTTTTGAGGTGGCCACGGGCGGCGCCCCGGGATGCGGGTATCCCTCACTTGGTATTGAGGGTGATACGTGGTGGTGGGGAGGTTCCGTCGGGACTGCGAGAATTTATCGAAGGAACATTTGCCTAAACGCCGCGCCCGAACTGAGGGAGTTCAAGCCGTATAGGAATTGATCCAGTGGATCAATTCAAACGAGAACGGGCGGAGACCTAGGGGCGTTTCAATTTAGTGCACCCCAGTTCAACGCCGCGCCCGCCCCGTGGGGGCGGTTCGGGCGCTGGCAAATGCACGGGGTTTGGCTGGTCAAAATCCAACCTTAGTGACATGTTAATACTAAATTCTGCCATCCAGGAAGGAAACTACGTGGCTAATATGACTTGGGACAAAGCAATTCAGAAGGTTCTCGGCGATGCTGGCGAGGCAATGCATTATTCTGACATCGCGAATGAAGTGGAAGAACGCAGCTTAAGGTCAAAATTAGGAGCTACACCCGCCAACAGCGTGAACATGATTATCAACAAATCAATTAACGATAAGGGAGACAAGTCGAGCTACATTCGCCTTGGGAAAGGTATGTATGCACTCAGAAAGCAATTGGAGAAAATCAATCCAAAGGCTAAACAAGATATCCCCGTCGAAATAGATGAAAAGCTCGGCGGCGTTATACAATGCCTTGGTATGTATTGGAGATCAGATAATGTCGACTGGAAATCCAATCCTCATTTGAGGGGGCAAGAGACGCCAAAATCCGACGCGATTGATTTTACGAGCCAAACAGGTATCTATTTGCTCCACGATCGAGATAAAGTGATCTACGTCGGGAAAGTTGACGAGCCTCGAATGGGTCAGAGGTTGTTTGAGCATACCAAGGACCGTCTAAATGCTCGATGGGATCGCTTCTCTTGGTTTGGTCTCAGACCCATTTCCGAGGATGGATCTTTAGAAGAAGCTCCAAAAAATATCGATATGACCGCCGTCATTTCGGCGCTAGAAGCCATATTAATCGAGGCGTTGGAAGCGCCTCAGAATAGGAGACGAGGTGACCAACTGAACGCAATTGAATACATTCAGGTCCCTAAACCAGCCGTTTCAGAAGAAAAAGCTAAAGCTATTGAACTCATTCTCAAAGGTGCCTGACCGTTAGCTGCAGGAACAGAAGTTCAAAGAAATTTCTAGTCCTATTTTTCTGCCACATATCGATTAGTAAAAATCTAATCGTATCTTCGGATGCATTTATATCTATCCATATACTCCGCAAAAATCGCCTTTCCGTATGCGCTTCGAAATCGTCCATCACCCATCCATCTTCAGCGCCGAAATAAACGCCTCCTGAGGTATATCCACCTTCCCGAACTGGCGCATCTTTTTCTTGCCCGCTTTCTGCTTGTCCA